>CAZLYU010000053.1:0-24381 GCA_964563855.1 uncultured Planctomycetales bacterium
GGCCCGCTCCACCGCGGCTGCCTGCAGGTGGCCTACGTCGACCCGGAGGGCGCGCCGCGTCGGGTGGTGATCGCGGCGGACGGCGACGACCGTGCGTCGCTGCGTGCCCTCGCCGATCGCGTGCAGGAGGCCACGCTCCTCCCGGGGTTGGCCCCCCGCTCCGGGCCGCACTATGGTTGACGTCATGCGCATCGCGACTCCCGCAATCGCTGCACCCGTGTCCTCTGCCGTCGCAGCAGAGGCAGCTCGGTGGGGTGCGCGCGGCGGCTGAAGCGATGAACGTCGTTTCCTGCAGCGAGCCCCCTCCGGCATTCACGCCCGAGGGGGCTTCGGCGTTCTCGGGCACCCACCCCAGTGGGGCGAGACGCCCCCGACAGGAGGCCGAAGATGGCCATCGAGGAGAAGATCCACCTCAACGTCGGTACCATCGGACACGTCGATCACGGCAAGACCACCCTGACCGCGGCCCTCACCCAGGTCCAGGCCGCGGTCGTGGGCGGCGAGGCCCTCAGCTTCGACCAGATCGACCGGGCGCCCGAGGAGCGCGAGCGGGGCATCACCATCGTGAGCGCCCACGTGGAGTACGCGTCGGACACGCGGCACTACGCCCACATCGACTGCCCGGGCCACGCCGACTACGTCAAGAACATGATCACCGGCGCCGCCCAGATGGACGGCGCCATCCTCGTGGTCAGCTCGGCCGACGGCCCGATGCCGCAGACCCGCGAGCACGTCCTCCTGGCCCGCCAGGTCAACGTGCCCAACCTCGTCGTCTTCCTCAACAAGGTCGACCTGGTCGACGATCCCGAGTTGCTCGAGCTCGTCGAAATGGAAGTACGCGAGCTGCTGAGCAACTACGAATTCGACGGCGACAACGTGCCCGTCATCAAAGGCTCCGCCACGACCGCCATCGCCGGTTCCGTCGACAAAGACGAAGAGAAGATGAAGAGCGTGATCGAGCTGCTCGAAGCGCTCGACAGCCACATCCCCGAGCCGGAGCGCGAGTCCGACAAGCCCTTCCTCATGCCCGTCGAAGACGTCTTCAGCATCAAGGGCCGTGGGACGGTCGGCACCGGTCGTATCGAGCGCGGCACCATTAAGGTCGGCGAGGAAGTCGAAATCGTCGGCCTGCACATGAAGAAGGGCACGAAGGAAAGCAAAACCACCGTCACCGGCGTCGAGATGTTCAACAAGACGCTCGACAGCGGCATCGCCGGCGACAATGTCGGCCTGCTCCTCCGTGGCGTCGAAAAGAATGACCTCGAACGCGGTCAGGTGCTCGCCAAGCCCAACACCGTCACGCCGCACACCAAGTTCCTCGGCGAGGTCTACGTGTTGACCAAGGAGGAAGGTGGCCGTCACACGCCCTTCTTCCCCAACTATCGCCCGCAGTTCTACTTCCGCACGACCGACGTCACCGGCAAGGTCACCGAACTGCAGGCCCGTGACGGCGGCAAGGCCGACATGTGCATGCCCGGCGACAACATCACCATGCAGGTCGAGATTCACAACCCGATCGCGATGGAGGAAGGCCTGCGTTTCGCGATTCGCGAAGGCGGCCGCACCGTCGGTTCGGGCGTCGTCACGAAGATTCTGGAATAGCCGCGGCGCGGCGACCGTGACGCCCGGCCCGCGGCGAACGCGCGCCGGGCCGCGTCCCACCCGCCGCGCGGGAGATGATTGATGGCCAAGGCGCAAAAACGTGAGTGGGTCTGGCTCCAATGCACGGAGACCAACGACCTCAACTACCGTACGTCCGTCAATGTCATGGGCGGCGTGCCGAAACTGCAGTTGATGAAGTACAGCCCACGCTTGCGCAAGCGAACGCTGCACAAGATCAAGCGCAAGTAGCGCCTTGCATCAGGAGTCTTTCGTCAGGAGTGTAGCTCAATCGGCTAGAGCACTGGTTTCCAAAACCAGCGGTTGGGGGTTCGAGTCCCTCCACTCCTGTCAACGTTGAACAGGGCGCAGACGCCAGTAACCGCATCGCGGCTCGTTTCGCCTTCGCCGAACATTTGACCACGACGCGGTGTCCGCCGAGTCCGGAGAGTTCCCAATGGATACCCCACACGATCGGCCAGGTCGTCCCAACCAACCGGCGCAACGCCCCGCCGGCGACAGCGGCGCCCCACTCAGGCTCTATCGCCCCGGTCAGGGACAGATCGTCCGCTGGGCGACGGCGGCCGCGGCCGGAATTCTCGCCGTCACCGGTTCCATGTTCGTCGCCGATCAACTCCGCCAGTGGCCGCTCACGAGCGACCTGACCGTCCGTTCCATCGCCGTCGTGCTCGTCCTCGTCGCAATGGGCGTGCTCACGTGGTGGCTGGTCGGAATCCACAAGTCCACCGTCGAGTTCATGATCGCCACCGAAGGCGAGATGAAAAAGGTGAACTGGACCACCACCAAAGAGCTCATCGGAGCCACGAAGGTGGTCATCCTCATGGTGCTGCTCTTCGGCGCACTGCTCTTCACCGTCGACCTGATCTTCATGTTCATCTTCAGCGGCATCGGTGTGTTGGATATCGACATCGGCCGCATTTTCCGAGGTTCCGCGACCTGATGCCGCTCAACGAGCCGCACACCCCAGATTCGCCCGACAACCAGCCTGCTCCGGATCAGCGCATGGATGCCGAAACGCAGCCCGCCGCCCTCGATGACGACGCGGCGACGCCCGACAACAACGCCGTCACCGACCCGGCCGCCACCGAAGCCGACCAGTCCAGCGCCGCCGCCCCGAGCGACACGCCGGCAGCCGAACCGGAGAGCGCCGCCCCCGCCGATGAAGCGTCGTCTTCCGAGCCCGCCGAAGAAACCGCCGCGTCGTCCGACGCCGCCGACGAGTCGCAACCACGCCCCAGCGGCCCCCCGACCGAAGAGCGCGAACCGCTCGTCCGCGACGGCATGCATTGGTACGTGCTCCGCGTCGCCAGCAATCGCGAAGACCAGGTGCGCGACGCGCTCGAACGCAAGGTCAAAATCGAGAACCTCGCCGACTACATCGGCCGCGTACTCGTACCTTCCCAAAAGGAAAAACGCATGCGCGGCGGCCGCGCTCGCGTCTATTACCGCAAGCTCTATCCAGGCTACGTCTTCGTCGAAATGGCCACCGAGCCCGACGGCTCCGTCGCCCAAGACGTCTGGTTCATGATCAAAGACACCAGCGGCGTCGGCGACTTCATCAGCGTCGGCGGCAAGCCGTCCGCCATGAGCATGCAAGAGGTCGAGCAGATGCTCGCCGCGGTCATCCGGCCCGACGATCAGCCCACCCTCGCCAACCTGCGCTTCAAGAAAGGCGACAAGGTCAAGGTGCAGGAAGGCCCGTTCGAGAACTTCGAAGGCGTGGTCGACGAGATCAACCAGCAGAAGGGAACCGTGCGCGTCATCGTCACCATCTTCGGCCGCGCAACGCCGATCGAAATCGAGTACTGGCAGATCGAACCGCTCTAGCGCAACAACCGCGTTCAACCGCTACACCATCGTCCCATCGGGATGACGCAGCGCGTCGCACTCGGCTAAATGCTCGGCTAAGCCGCGTCCCACCAGCGCAGCACACGCATGGCCCGCAGCGTGTTCCACCGACTCGGACGCCCGTCGCCGTCTTCGAGCGCGAAAGGCGTAGCGCCGGGATGCGTGTTCTCCAGCAGCCAACGGCCATCCGCCTGCCGCTTGGAGCGCACCAGCGCGATCGCCTCATCCATTCGCGGATCACGCGCGCCGCCGGCTGTCCGGAAGTAATCGAGCGCCCGCAACACGTCGTAGTGCCAGCGCGGCGGAAACGAGAACTGCAGCCAGGCGGCGTTGATCACGGCGCCGGTGCGCCGGCCTCGAAACAGCTTCCGCTCCAGCAGATAAGACTCAGCCCGCTGTCGCCCTGCAATTGAACCGTCGGTGCCGCCGGTGGCTTGCTCATGTTTCAACAGCCCGTCCAACACGCAGATCGTGGTGTGGAACGACGATCGAACCGACCCATTCTCCGCCTCGCAGTTCCACCCGCCGTCTTCGAGCTGTTCGTCGAGCAACCGCCCGACCAGCGCGTCCATATTCAGACCAAAGTACACACCTAGCGCCACCGTCCGCCCGTTAATGCACGGCTCGACCTCACCATCAAAAAACCGCTGTCCGGCGTGCTCCCAGCGGCAGTTGGCTTTGACACCGGCGACCGCCTCCTGCACGCGCTCGTCACGCGGATCGATCCCAAACTCCTGCAGCAATTGAAGCACCGGCAGCGTCGCTGTCCACGGCTGACCCGGCGGCCGATCAGGATCGTCCCAACGGTGGTCCCCCGGAAAACAGGCGCCGCCCGCCCAGAGCCCGTCCCCTTCACGCAGCGCCAGCAGCCGGGCGCCCCAACCTTCGTCGGCGACGCGCCCCCGCTCCCTCGCGACGACGGCGTCCGGAGCATCGAGCAAATCACGCTGCACCTGCCAGCGAATCGCCGGGTCGGCGTCGAGCAGCCACTCAGTCACGTTCATGTTGCTATCCCAAAACGAGAGACACAGCGTTAGGGCCCGAATCAACTCGATCGCGATGCCCAACGGCCGCCTCCCAAACGCGCCGCTTTCCCAATGCGCTCTGCCGCCTGCCGCAGCCGACCCACATCGCTCGGTCCCGGTAGGGTCCGCCATGCGAACCGCTTTCGTCGGTACTCTAACTCACGAAAGCCCAACCATACGGAACATTCTCCTTCGCGGTACGCCGCGGCGTGTCGCGGCGGCGTCAGGCGTGCCCCGCTCGCGCGCACTCGCCACGGCTCCACCCGGACACCCTCACGGAGCCAGACCGATCGGCGCCCGCCTGAGATCAAGCGCGATCACATCGAAACGCATGCAACCAGATTGGCCGCGACCCCAAGGCGAGCTATAGTCCCACCAGATCCGCGGCCCTCGGCCAACGCTCAAACGATCGACTGCGTGATGACGCCGCAGTCGACCGCCGCTCCGCGGGCGTAGCTCAATTGGCAGAGCATCAGCCTTCCAAGCTGAATGTTGCCGGTTCGACCCCGGTCGCCCGCTTCTCACCCGCTGTACACTGCGCACCATGCAGCCGCTTATCGCATCACAAATCCGCGGCAACTGGGCCACCGTCCTGCTGCCCGTCACCGATGACGACGCCGTCGACCTGACGCGACTCGACCATCAGTTGCACGCCATCATCGCCGCCAAGGTCGACGGCCTCTACACCAACGGCACCGCCGGTGAGTTCTACAACCAAACAACTGCGGAATTCGCGGCGGCGAGTGAACTGGTTGCCGAGCGCTGCAACGCAGCCAAACTGCCGTTCCAACTCGGCGCCAGTCACATGAGCCCCGTCGAAACGCTCGAGCGCGTCCGCATCGCCGCGGCGCTCACCCCCTCGGCCATTCAGGTCATTCTGCCCGACTGGTTCCGCGTCACCGACGAGGAAGCCATCGCCTTCTTATGGCGGGTCGCCGAACAGGCTCGGCCGATTGGGCTTGTGCTCTACAACCCACCGCACGCCAAACGCGTGCTGACGCCAAGCGACATCGGCACGCTGGCGGACGCGGTTCCCGCCCTGCTGGGGGTCAAAGTGGCTGACGGAGACGCGGCTTGGTACACCGCGATGCGTCCCCACATGCCGCGCCTCTCCGTCTTCGTGCCGGGGCACCACCTGGCCACCGGTGTCGCCAACGGCGCCGCCGGCGCCTATTCAAACGTCGCCTGTCTTAGCCCCGCCGGCGCACAGCGCTGGACCAACCAGATGCAGACCGACCTACCCGCCGCGCTGGCGGTCGAGCAGCGCGTGCGCGACTTCATGTCCGAACACATCGCTCCCCTCATCACCACGCAGGGCTACACCAACCAGGCCGTCGACAAGCTCTTAGCGGCCATCGGCGACTGGGCCCCCATCGGAACCCGGCTCCGCTGGCCCTACCGGTCGATTGACCCGACCGTCGCCGATCAGCTCCGTCCAATCGCACACCAAATGCTGCCCGAGTTCTTCGCCGATTGAGCTACTCGAACACGAAGCCCAACGGGTTCAGCCTCGCCTGCATCGCGCGGTACGCATCCTTCAACAGCGGCCGATCGGCCCCATACGCAATAAACGTGGCGCCCAGGTCGAGACATGCTCGAACGTCTTCCGGCGTGAAGCACAGCGTCGCAAAGTGCTTCCCCGCGCGGCGCGTCGCCTCACACACGGCGGTCCGCGCCTGCAGCACACGGTCGTGCGTCACTTCCCCAGGAATCCCGCTGAGCACCGAGAAGTCACCCGGGCCAAAGAACACAATATCAACGCCATCAATCGCCGCAATCGCCCCGGCGTGCTCCACCGCCTCCGGCGATTCGATCTGAATGGCAATAAACGTCTCCGCGTTGGCGCGAGCGACATACGCCGCGACATCCAGTGCACCAAAGTCATTGTCGGGGTTGCCGCTGTCGACGCCGCGCTCGCCCAGCGGCGCGAATTTCGCCCACCGCACGACTTCGCGGGCCTCGTCGGCGTTGTCACACCGCGGGTAGAGAATGCCACGGGCCCCCGCCTCGAGCAGGCGCCCCAGCCGCATGAACTCCCCCTTCGCCGGACGCGCCAGCACGTCCGCCGAACCCAGCCGCGCCGCCCGGATTTGGGCGGCCGCCGTTTCAATCGACTTCTGATGATGCTCGAGATCGAGCCAGATGCAATCGAATCCCATGCGACTGACGATCTCGCACACGTCCGGATCGGTCAGCGCGATCTGCGTGCACAGCGCCGGTTTGCCCTGCGACCAACGAGCGCGGACTCGACCTGTACGCATCATTGCTCCTCACTGCGCTCGCGCAGACGCCTCATCAGGCGCCGGCCGCTCAAGCGCGTCACTATTGTCAGTCAACCAACGCAGGTCAACCCGGCCGTACCGGATGACCTCGTACGGCGAACGATCGCCGCACTCGTACAGAACCCCAATCTGACCGTTCGGCAGCACCGCCACGCTCGAGTAGGCCGCCGCACCGGCGTGCAGCACCCGCGCTACGGGCCACGTCTCGGCCTCGTCATAGCTCAGACGCAGCGTCATATTCGTACGATTCGTCGCCGCCGGGTTGAGGAAGAGCACGCGGTTGCGCGTGTGCTCCGGGCTCGACGCCAGCGTATAACGCAGGAAGCTCGCCTGACACACTGGCTCAATCAACGCATCGTCGTGCCACAGCGGAGACCAACTCAAACCGCCGTCCGTGCTCCGAGCGACCGCGCGCCGGTTCAGCTTGTGATAGCTCCGCATGTTCATCAGCAGCGAGCCGTCGGCCATCTCCACCACCTGGCACTCATTCACGCGATCCGGAATCACGCCGCCTATCGCCCAGGTCTCCCCACCGTCATCACTGTAAAGCGCGTGCGACCCGTACTGCTTCGTCTCCGCCAGCGCGTAATCGCACGGAATCACCAGGCGGCCCGACTGCAGTTGAATCCCAACCCCAGGGCCCGTTGCATACCACGTCCAGTCGTCACGCTTCGCGCTCGCTGTAATTTCGCGCGGCGTCGACCACGTGGCGCCGCTGTCATCACTGTAGAACACCCACACCGTCCGCGTACCATCCCCAGTTCGGTCGAGGATCTCTCGCTCGGTGTCCTGACCGAGATTGCGCGTCGCGGTCATCCAAATCCGGCCGGTGCGCTGATCGACGACCGGGCAGGGGTTGCCGGCGGTGTTGCCCGCGTCGTCCCACACAACCTGCACCTCACCCCATGTCTCCCCACCGTCGAAGCTGCGCCGCAGCAACAGATCGATATCGCCGGCGTCATGCCGCGAGTCTTTGCGCCCCTCACAAAATGCCAGCAGCGCGCCATCTTTCGCTTTTAGCAGCGACGGAATGCGATACGTGTGATAGCCCCCCTCTCCACTCACCCATAAGTCTTGCGTCGTAAACTGCATCGCTCGCGCCAACGGATCAAGTTCCGCCAGGTCGAAACGCACACTCACAATCGACGGCGGCTCGCCCGTCGCGACCGGCGCGTAGGTCGTCGCCACGTACTCGCCACTGGGCAGCTTTTCGAGACCGGCGTAGCCCGTGTCCTTCCATCGCCCGAGATTCGTCAGCAGACGCACCCGGTAGTCACCTTCACGACCCGCAACGAGATCGTGCCAGTGTCCCACCCACGCCACGAAGTCTTCACGCGTCGGGCTGCCCGGCGCCATGTCTCGGAACACCCCCACCAGACGCCCGTCCTCAGAGAGGTGAAAGTGATGCCGATCACCGGTCAACGACTGCGGCGCCGCCGTCAAGGCCGACCATGTTCCCCCCCCGTCTTCGCTCGAAATCATCAGCGAGTGATACTTGCGCCGGTTCTCACGAATCAACACGATGATCCTGCGGCCATCCGGCCCCAGCACCGCCCCCGGTTCACACAGACTCGCCCCGGCCAGATCGGCGATACGACGTTCATCGCGCCACGTCAGCCCGCCGTCATCCGAGACCGCTTGATAGACCGCACTGCCGTCGACCGCCCCGCGCCATTGATAAAACACGATGTGCCGCCCATCGGCGGTCTTCAGGACGTTCATCGGCGCAACGACGCAATGCAACCCGTTCGGCTCGAGCGGCGTCCACGTCTCGCCATCGTCGGTCGAAATCGACTGCCGCATGTCGCCGTTCCCTTCAAACAGAATGAGGCGCTCCACGCCGTCGGGCCCCGTCACCCGGTGAATCGTTGGACAGTTGGTCGCGGTGAGCCAGTTGTCGGGAACCTCCAGTCGCGGGCTCCACGTGCGGCCCGCGTCGTCGCTGCGACGCAGCACCGCGCTCGGTCCGCCATGACCCAACGGATAAGTCACGAACAGCGTCTCACCGTCCGCTAGCAGAACCGTGTCCGCATGGCCCAGATACTTCCCGTTCGCCCGTTCCACGACCACCTGCTGTTCCACGCGATCCGCAAGATCAATCCAAGGCAGTTTCCATTCGACCGGCCGCAGCGCGGTCGACCCAACCGCGGAAAACGCCTGAATCCACATCCGCCCATCCCACGGACGAAAGCCCATTCGTTCGATCGCTTCCGGTGGCGCCGTGGCGGTGAAGACCTCTTCGTCGTCAATGCGAATTGCGACGCGCTCGCCCCGGCGAATTACCTCGAAGTCAACCGGGCTGCCGGCCCGCAGCGCACGCGTGCCCCGACCCAGCGACCGTGACTTCCCTCCGGCCAACCGACCACGCACCTGCATCTCGCCGTTCGGACCTTCAAACACAAACTCGCTGTCACCAAACTGGAAAGACGCCGCGCTCTTCTCCAGCAACTTGATCCGCAAACGCGCGCGAATGTGAAAGTCACCTCCCGCCAGCGATGACGCTGCATACAAATACTGGCCGCGTCCAGCGCCCGCGTAACCGTCCGGCGTTTCCACCCAACTCTTCCCCACCGTCCGCACCGATAGCGGCCGACCGTCACGCACAAACCAAACCGGCGCAGGCTCCGCCGCAGTCGCGCCCGCGGCCGGCGCAACGCACCAGACGCCAAGCGTAAACAACAACAGCGGCTGCAGGGCGACAGACCGCGCCGCCCGGCGCGGCATGCTGATCGATGACATGGTGCGGCTCCTCTTGATGATCGCCGCCGCGCTCGCGCGCGGCCTCAGATTACAGCGGTGGAAGTGGACGAACTTGTGTTGTTGCGTGTGTACATCGTCACCCCCGTAAGATCACGCCCCGTCGTCGGAGTCAATCGGCTCACGACGTAGCCCACACTGAAGCTCACCACAATGCCCACCGCGGCGTACAGAAAAAAGTGAAGGTCGGTTTGCTGTGCGATCCAAACCGCCGCCACTCCGACCAAACCGCCCACCAGGGCCCCGCTGCTGTTGCCGCGGGTCGTGAAGATGCCCAGTGCGAACACGCCCGCCACGCTGCCGCCAAACAACCCCAAAATCTTCAGAAACAGATCCCAGAGCGACTTGATGTCGTATCCAGCCATTGCGACGGCCGTCATCGTTCCGATCGCGCCCAGAATGACCGTCACGACCCGCGCGAGCAGCAAGCGCCGACGCTCGTCGCGACCTCCGCCGAAGCGGTCGTAGAAATCCGTCATCAGCACCGCAGAAATGCTGTTCATACTGCTGTCGAGGCTCGACATCGCCGCAGCAAACAACCCGGCGATCACGATGCCGCTAATGCCCGCCGGAAGTTGCTGCGCGACAAACCACGGGAAGATCGCATCGTTGTTCTGCAACGTCGGGTTCAACGCCGTCGGGTTAAGTTGATAAAACGCGTACAGCGCCGTCCCCACACCGAAGAAAATCACCGCCGCCGGCGCCGTCAGCGCCGCGTTCGTCCAAATTGCCTGCCGCGCGGCGCGCTCGTCCTTCGTCGTCAGATAGCGCTGCACCACTGTTTGGTCGGTCGTATACGGAACCAACTGCGCCAGCAGGTTGCCCACCACCACCACCCAAACCGCAGTGATGGTGTAATCCCAACTCCACGTGAAAGTGTGGAACTTGTCGGCGTCGCGGCCGATCTCGATCATCCGCCCCAATCCACCATCCAGATCGCTGACGATGATCACCAGGCTCAGCAGCGCCCCCCCCATCAGCACGACAACCTGCAGTACATCGGTCCAGATCACCGCCTCGATGCCGCCCAGCACCGTGTAGATCGTACAAAGCACGCCCATCGCCACGATGCACACATAGATGTCGACGCCCGTCACCGTCGAAAGCGCAATCGCCGGCAGGAAGAGGACAATACCCATCCGCGCCAGTTGAAACAATAGAAAGCTGATGGCGCCAAACATACGCAGCCACACGTTGAACCGACGCTCCAGATACTCGTAAGCAGTGGTGATGTTGAGTCTGCGGAAAAACGGCAAGTAAAACCACACCACAATCGGCGCGATCGCCACGATGCACGCGTTCACCAGAATGAATGTCCAGTCCGTCGCGTACGACTTCGCCGGAATCGCCATGAAGGTGATCGCGCTAAGCTGCGTGCCGAAAATACTCATCCCCGCCGCCCACCACGGCACCCGCCGCCCGCCAAGGAAGAAGTCGTCCGTGGTTTTCTCGCGCCGCGCGAAGTAGATCCCCATCGCCACCAGCGCCCCGAGATAAACCGCCACCAAAACGTAGTCCAGCCCCTTGAACACCGCCCGACCGCTCACCGGCTCCGCCCGCAGCACCGTCGCCGTGCGATGCCCCGGACGATCCTCCCCCGTCGGAAGCACGATCGCTCCATCCCACTCCACCGCCCCGGTCGTCACCGGCGTGGAAGGCAGCGTCGCCAGCGTGCTCCAGCGGTCAGTGATGGTGTGATACGCCAGCACGTCGCGACTGAACCCGGGATGATCGTCCTGCAGTTCTTGCACCCGATCCGCCAGCGATCCGTCGTCGCCTCCAAAAACCAACACATGCGTACCGCCCAGGGTCGCCGTCGGCGCGGCGACCACGGGCCGTGGGACAGCTGCTCCGCCGCGCCAGCCCGCACCCGGCGTGAAACGGTGCGTGTCGGTCAGGTAGCGCCGTCTAACCTCACCGCCGGCATTGCGTTCGAGCGCCGCCCCGCTGCTGACGATCACCAGTCCGTCTTGAGCCGCCACCGCCGCGAGAAGCCGCCCGGGACCATCCCATGCCGGCCCCTCCCGCCAGCCCGCCTCGCGATCATTCAGATCCAGATGCCAGAACACACGCAGCGCCGTCGGCGCGTTCGGCGCCGTCCGGCCGCCAACCACATAAACGCGCTCGCCGAGTTTCGCCGCCCCCAGAAAGGCGTTTGGCTGCGGCAAGGCCGGCCACGCTTCGAACGTCAAATCATCGCCCGCGAGCTTGAGCAGGGTCACATCGGTGAAGTGCGCATCCGCGTCGCCGCCGCCAATCAGCAACACACCCTCATCCAGCGTGATCGCAGCGCCATACGCCCGCGGCTGCGGCAGGGCCCCGACCCGACGCCACGCTGCCTCGCGCCCCGGGCCCAACGCATAGACATCCGCGACCCAAACCTTTGCGCCACCCTCAAACAGAGGCGTCGGAAAGTGCGCTCCACCGGCAACCACGAGTTGACCATCCGCGACACCCGCAAACGCGCCGCCGACCGGTAGGGGAAAGGCAGGCCCCTCCGACCACTCGAGCGTCCCCCAGCGCGCGTCGGCGTTCTCACTCGCCCAACTCGAGCCGACGCTTCCGCACAGCGCCAACAGCACGGCCAGCGCGGCCCAGCCGGTCCCCCAGGTGTATCTGGTCATCTCCACATTCCCCATCGTGCGGTCAGCACTTCGTCAATGCGTTGCCGTAGTAGTGCGCGCTCACATCTTGAGCGTCCGCGGCGTCTGTCGCGCTATAGCAAAAGTTCGCACCCAGCGGATATCGCGCCGCGGCGACGCCCGACACGAGGTCTTCCCGGCTCGGCCGCAAGCGCGCCACCACCGCACCACACTCCCGCGCCGCTGCGTAAAGCGCCGCCTGGTCCATTAGGTGCGCCTGACCGAAGTCCAGCCCGCGAATGCCCGGCGCCGCGAACAAATTGGCCGCCTGATGCGCGCCATCACCACAGAAATGCACCGCCACGCCCCCAAGCGCCTCCGCGATGCGCACGTCGTACGGCTCGACGATGTCGCGATACATACTCGCCGAGATCAGCACCAGCGAATCGTTCCGCACCAGAAGCTGACCCGGAACACCAGTCGCATGCTGAAATCCGCCGACCGGCGCCAGACGGTCTCGCCGCAGCGGGGCAAGCACCTTCGCGACGCGAATCGTCTGCTCGGTCACCCGGTCGAGCAACTTCCGCACCAACTGCGGCCGGCGCCGCATCGCGATGTAAATCTCCGAACCCCACAACATCTCCGCCGTACTCAACGGGCCTTGCAAGTCGGGCAAGGTAATATCAAACGCCTCCCCGCAGCGCGGGTACGCCGCAAGAATGTCGTGGAAGAACTCGTAATGCGCCCGCACCCGCTCGCCCAACCCAGCGTCGACTTCCGGCAGCGGCCCCGACGCCGCCCGCTCAATGTCAGTCTCGCTCGCCAAAGGCCGTACCCAAGGCGGATTGTCGTCGAGAATTTCAAGCTGCGCCCCGAACATCGACGCGATCACCCCCGTCCCAACATTCGCTCGAACACACAGCGGCGTGTCGTCTTGACGGTCCAGCGCGGCCAGCGGCGCGGTGAAGCCGACCAACAACTCGTTCACCAGCATCTTCACGGGGTCATCAATCGCC
The DNA here is from genome assembly GCA_964563855.1 of uncultured Planctomycetales bacterium. Lineage (GTDB taxonomy): Bacteria > Planctomycetota > Phycisphaerae > UBA1845 > Fen-1342 > JAFGRR01. The sequence goes on from CAZLYU010000053.1 coordinate 13,131, forward strand.
TCGCGAACCGGGTACACCGGTCCCGCAGCGCCGTCATACGCCACCTCGCAAACCAACGGCGGCGGAACACAGACCTGCGCCCGCAACGCCAGCCGATGACGGTCGCGCACCCGGGCGACGCGGTCCAGATCAATCCGCGCCTCAAACACACCGAGAAGGTCGCGAAGCCGCTCCAACGCTGATGTCGACGAATTCAAGCCGTCGGTTCCCGTCACGGCGTCAGGGATTCAGGACGCCGCCCGGACGGTACGGCGCCGCGCGCTCCGGCAGCATGATGATCGCCTCCGTCACCCGCCGCTCCATCGGAACCGCCGCCTCGCTATTCCAAGCCGAGACATGGCCGTCCAGATAGCCGGCGTTGTTGCGAATCATCGGCCTCCGGTCGTTCGGATCGGTGCTCGTGTACACGCCTTCCGATGTCCAGATCGAGATCGTCTCGCCCAACTCGCGCCGCGCGCCCTCGAAGCGGTGCGACGCGTCCCAAGTGAACGAGCCCTCAGGGTCGTTGAACTCCAGACGATCCGCAACCAGCAACCGATCACTCGACGACAGGCCGATGCCGCCATCCGGCCCACGCTGGTCATCCGGATTACGCGGCCCATAGAAACCACTCATCTCCAAAGCCGGGTAGTTCCACAACAAGTAATACGAGCCATGAAGAAAACGCGTGTCCGCGTCCTCATAATCCTCGTTCATCGCCAGCGGCTTGCCCGGAGACATCGGACAGATGAACACATCGGGCGCTGGTAGGTAACTCCCGAGATACGGCCACACCGCTCCCCCGGCCGACGCGCACGCCGGATTGTGCGCGTTGTAGTTAAGCCACGAAGGCTTGGCCCAGAAGCGGCCCCGAGCGTCGATGCACTTGTTCTGTGTGATGGCCGGCGGAAAGTCCCGATGGTCTGACGCGTAGTTCATCGCCGACATCAGCACCTGCCGCAAGTTGCTCGAGCACTTGACGAGCTTGGCTTGCTCTCGCGCTCGTTGCAACGATGGCAACAAAATGCTGATCAGCAAAGCAATGATCGCAACCACGACCAACAGCTCGATCAGCGTGAAACCGCGCCGAACAAGACCGGTCGCGACGCGGCGTGGTGAAAGGACGTGCACGGCGGCGATCCTCTAGAGATGTGCTCCGACCAAAGGCGCGACGCAACCTCCCGCTTACTGCGGACCGGTAAACTGCGACTGGAAGATCTGAAAGTCAGCCAGGTCCGTGTCGTTGTCGTCGTCCAGGTCAGCCAGATTGCGCGTGTCGACACATGCCACAAACTCGTCCGGCGTCAGCGCACCATTGCTGATGCGCACCAACTCGATGTCTCCGATGAACGAACGCGTGCTCGACGTCACGAACTCGCCAACCGTCAGCGGAGCCGTATTCTGGATCGGTCCCGCCGTCGGCTCCCCGTTGACCGCCACCAGCTCATAGTCGACATAGAGCTTCAACAACTCCGCACGCCCGTCGCGCACGAACGCGATGTGATGCCACCGATCATCATTCAACAACACATCCCGCGAGTCGATGCTGTTGCCGCTGCCGTCCGACGCGAAAAACTGCGTGCGAACATCGTCGCGTAGCCGCGTCCAGTACTGCTGCGAGCCCGCATCATCACGCGCCACAAACGCCTGAAACACGTCCACCGCCGAGGTCTTCGCGACCAGCTCAAACGTCATCCCCTCGTTGGCGGCAATGTCGAACGCGTACGGGGCGCTGTACGGGAAGAAAAAGCCGTCATCACCCGCCGTCAGTCGCAACGCCGTCCCGCACACACCACTCACGTACATCGGAAAGCTGTTCGGGTCGTTCGGATCATTCGGAACGACCGTCGCGTCGCGACCCGCCGGCCCCGAGTCGGTGATCGCCCCCGTCGCCAGCGCGCCCACCACGCCGTCTTCGAAGTCCCAGAACGCCAGCACGTCCTTGTTCTCCGGGCGCCGCTGCACAAACTGGCTCGGCGTCAACGCGCCGCTGCTGATCCGGACGAAGTCGATGTCGCCCGGGCCGAACTCGCGGTCCACCGTGCTGCTGAATCCGCCGATCGTCAGGTCACTGTTGTTCGAGATCGGCCCGGTCGTCGGGTCCGGCCCTTCCACAACCAGCTCGTAGTTAACGTAGATCCGAAGCATGTTCGCGCCCGCATCACGCACCGCCGCCACGTGATGCCACGCCGCGTTGTTGACGATCGCAGTCGCCTTCCCCCCCGCGTTGATGCTCTGCTGGTTGCCCAACGTGTCGCGCACCAGGAACTTCAGCACACCATTCTCGTGTCGGAACCACCATTGGGCGGCGTTCGGATCGGCGCTGTCCTTCGCCGCAATCGCACCAATGTCCGGCTGCACAAACCCGCCGATCACCGCTTCAACCGTGAAGCTGTCGTTGGCGCCGAAATCGAAGTCACTCCCGCCCGCGTCAGCAAAAAACAGGCGGTCGTCTTCCGGATCCAGAAAGTTTAGCGAAGCCCCGCTGTCATACGCCGGCGCCGGCGCCACATAGAACGGCAGCTCCGGCGATCCCGTCGCCGTAAGATTGCGTCCGTTGCCGCTCGAGTCGACGATCGCCCCCGGGGCCGTACTGGCCAGGTTTCCAGGAGCCTTCTCCTCAAACTCCCAGAACGCGATGACTTGCCCGGTCGCGGTCGCCGCCAGGGCGGCGGTCACCAATGTGGCCGTGAGACGTTGTAGTTGACCGCTCATCTCCAAACTCCAATTTCTGATCGTGCCAGCCGATGTGATGTGTTTGCTTACAGCCGCCGACCCGCGTCGCGCGGCCCTGACGACTTGACTCACTCCCGTGTCGGGACCCCGCTCGCATGCGTGTCGAACGCCTCGAGCCGCCGCACCAGATCGCGAACGTCCGCCGGCCACGCCGCCATGTCGATGCCCGCGTCCGCTTTCTCGTCGTCGCCCGTGTCGCACAGGTCCAGCACCAGGCGGCAACCACGCTGAACGTGCTTCGCCATTTCCATGCTTGCCCGTCCGCCATCGCGGCGACGCAACGCACGCACAATGCGTTTGTGCCCGGCGTAGATATGCGCCAGGTTGCTCACCGAGAGCGGCTCGCGTCGCTGCCCGAACATCCGCGTCATCAGCTGCAAGTCCCCGATGATCTTCAGCAGCCACGCGTTCTTCGCCGCCCGGATAATCAGCATGTGAAACAACGTGTCGTTAATCACCCACGCGCTCGCCGCTTCTTCACTGATGATCGAATCGCCGGCCGCGTAGGCCCGCTTGATCCGCGCCCGCATTTCCCGGCAGAGATGCTCGAGCAGTTTGAGATCCGCTTCGCTAAGGCGCTCCGCCGCACGGACAACCGCATAGCACTCCAGCGTCTCACGCAGTTCAAAAAGCTCGCGCAGCTCCTCGGTCGAGAGACGTCGCACGAACGCCCCTTGATGCGGAATGTGCTCAACCAACCCTTCGCTCGCGAGCTGGTGAATCGCCTCGCGAATCGGCGTGCGGCTGATTTGCAGTTCTTTCGAGAGCGAGAGTTCAGAGAGGCGGGCGCCAGCGAATAGGTCGCCGCCCTGAATCCGTGACCGGATGTCCTGATAGGCACGCTGTCGCAGTGTGGAACGCGTCACGGCGCCACCTCCAAGAGTTTATTGTATACAATGCATGCACTGCATGCAATCAGCGCCCCCAAGGAACGCTCTCCTAGCTCCAATCGTGCACTCAAATCCGAAACCTGAACCATCCGTCGTGCCCTCCCCTATGCCCCAGAAGCCGCCTGCGACACATCCAACGCACGTTCGTACTGCTCAACCTCCGCAAACCGAGTGCGACCTCGCAGCAAGCGACCGAGCCGTGGAACACCACCGTTATAGGTCTCAACCGCGTCCGCATCCGCATACCGCAAAAACAGAATCCGCCGATCGCGATCCGCCGACAAGTTCCCCTCCGACTTGTGCAGCATGTGACAGTGGAAAATCAGCGTTTGACCCGCCTTCATCGGCATCGGCTGCGCACCCGATTCATCCCGCACCGCAACCGTTAAATCCGCCCCGCTCGCCTTCGCTTCCGCGGTCAGCCGGTCGCTCACATCGATCCAGCCTCCCCGATGCGATCCCGGGATCAGCCATAGACAGCCCGTCTCGCGGTCGTTGTCCTCCAGCGCCGTCAGCGTCGTGATCGCGTTCTCCGGCGTCAGCCGGCCGTATCCGTTGTCTTGATGCCAGCCAAACGGCTTCGTGTTCCCGCGCAGCTTGAACGTGAGCTGGCTCGTCGCCCCCTTGATGTTCGGACCAATGAGCTGTTCCGCAACGTCCACCAGCGGCCCATCAAAATAGAACGCACGCACCAGCGGGTCATGGTGGTGAACATTCGGCAACAGCGCCGTCTGCAACCACGTTCCGTCCGGGTCGGGCGCCCCCTTGATCTCGCTCCACACCCGCATGCACGCCTCACGCAGCGCATCCACCCCGTCCGGCGTCAGCACGTCGTCGATCAACACAAACCCCTGATCACGGTACGCATCCAGTTCCGCGTCGCTGAGCTTGCGTCGGTTAAAGAACTTCTCGTACATGCCAGTCAACTCCCGGTTGATTTCAGCCGTCGTCGTCGAGTGTTTGCAGCAACGCCGCCGCGTCCGCCACATCAACATCACCGTCGCCGTCGAGGTCCGCCCGCAGAAAACTGATCCGCTCGCAACCCGCAGGCTCCACGAGAACCTCCGGACCGTTCACGCACGCGCTCCACTGATCGAGATCGAGCACATCCCGCACGCCGTCGCACGTCAGATCACCGCCCACGCCGCACGGCAGAAAAGCCCCCGGCTCCAGCGCCGCCGCCGTGATCCGAACGCGATCCATCAACCCGTCGAACCCGCTGTCAGCCGAATGAATCGCCCCCAGCAGCAGATCCTTGTCGTTCGCGAGCGAGTCAGACGTGATATCCGGGCTCGTCTTGACCAGCGCATAGTCGACATACAGCCGCAACTCGCGCGAACCGGCGTCGCGTACCGCCGCAACATGCCGCCACTGACCATCGGCCACGCCGTCGCTGACCGAACTCCGCACGCTGTTGGCCGCGAGCCCATCCGACACGCTAAACCGCATCGTCCCGTTGCCGTCGAGCCGCCACACCCAACCCGCCCCGTCGATCGGACTGTCCTTGGCCACCAATCCGCCAACTTCTTGGCCGCTCGTCTTGATGATCGCTTCCAGCGTGAAACTGTCCGCAGCGCCGAAGTCGAAACGCGCATCGCCGCTGTCGACGTGAACCAGTGCATCCGGTTGCCACGCGCGGAACAGCAATGCCGGCGTACCCCCGCGAACCGGATCACCCACCGCCCGCACCGGTCGGGGCGTCCCTTGCACACTCAGATGATGATCCCGCCCACTGCTGTCGAGGATCTTGCCCAACGGCGTCGGCGGATATGCACCGGCCGGCCCGTCATCGAAACGCCAATCGGCCAATACCGTCGAAACAAACGGCGTCCGCTGCACAAACTCGTCGACCTTCAGCGCGCCCCGCGCAATGCGAACCAGATCAATTTCACCTTCAAACTCGCGACTCGCGTTGCCGAACGCGCCGATCAACAGGTCTTCATCGTTGGCCAGCGAACCCGTCGTCGTATCCGGCGCCGTCCCGACAAGCGCGTGATCGACGTAGAGGCGCAATTCGTCACGCATCGCGTCACGCACCGCCGCCACGTGTCGCCAGGCGCCGTCGTTCACCATCACCCCGCTGGTCACGGCGCTCGCGCCCGGCGGATCGTCATCAATCAGAAACCGCGCCGCGCCGTTCTCGACCCGCAACCACCAACTCGGCAACTCCGGCCCCCAATCCTTCGATACCAGAGCGCCCGATCCAACCGAACCGTTCCCCCCATGCGCGGTCGTACGGAAAACCACCTCCAGCGTGAAGCTCTCGTCGGCCCCGAAGTCGAAGTCGCTCCCGCCCCGATCTTCAAACACCACCGCGTCAGCACCGCTCGTCAGCGCCAAACTGCTGGTCTGCGTGAAAGACGCCGCACCTGCTGCGTATGTCGGCGGCGTGACGCCGACCGTCGACAACGGTCGCCGGTTGCCGCTGACATCCGTCAGAGCGCCGAACGCTTGCGTCGCACTCGCCCCCGGCGCGCCGTCTTCGAAGGTCCAGTGCGCCACGACCTTCCCGCCCACCGCCGGCTGCACAAACGCGGCCGGGTCAAGCGCCCCGCGACTGATGCGAACAAAATCGATATCACCGACAAACTCGCGACCGCCGCTATTGAACGCCCCAATGACGATGTCGCGATCGTTCGCCAGCGAACCGGTCGTCGTGTCGGTCGCAACGCCCGCAAGTTGGTGATCAACGTAAATCCGCAACTCGTCGCGCACGACATCGCGCACCGCCGCCACGTGCCGCCACTCGCCGTCCGTCACGCTGACGCTGCTCGCCACGCTGCTGAAACCCGCCGGCGCGTCGTCGATCAGGAACCGAGCCACGCCATCCTCAATGCGCAGCCACCAACTCGGGCGATCCACGTCCCAGTCCTTCGCCACCAACGCCCCCGCTCCGCTCGACCCGCCGCTCGCGTGCTGCGTCGTGCGGATCACCGCCTCAATCGTGAAACTGTCGCCCGCGTCAAAATCGAGTTGGCGGTTACCCAAGTCAGACCACACCACCCGGTCATTGCTGTCTTTGAAGTTCAGCGCCGACGACGGGCCGTACGCCGCCGCACCCGGCACGTACCCCGGCGGACGCGTCCCGGCGCCCGCCGCATCCAGTCCAAACCCGCTCGCGTCTTCGATGCTCCCCGGAGTCAAGGCCGCCACCCCGCTCGCCTGCTCGTCGAAACGCCATAGCACATGATCGGGAACGGCTTCGAGCCACGCACGGTCAAACACGGAGAACCACATCTCCTCAGTCGAGACCGTCTGGCCCCGCTCATAAAACACACCAATGGCGCCGTTCGGCAAGATCACCAGATCGCTATACCCCGCATCGATCGCGGACACGAGGCGACCGTGCGTCCAGGTCAAACCTTCGTCATAGCTCACGCGAACCGAAAGCTTCTCACGGTCAAAGCTCGCCGGGTTCGACATCAGCAGTCGATTCCGATCCGCGCTGAACTTGTCGGTATAGCGGATCACCGCGCCCTGACACGGCGGATCAGGGAGCCGCACGTCGTACGACAACGGCCCCCACGTGTCGCCGCCGTCGCTGCTGAACGCGACCGCACGCTGATTGTTGCCGTCCCAACTGCGCGCGTTCAGCAAGATGCGACCATCTTCCGTTTCCACCGCACTGGGCTCCCCCGAACGCGCACCGGGAAAACCACCCGCCTGCCACGTGTTCCCATGATCGTCGCTGTAAATCATGTAAGAGCGAACCGTGCTGGCGCTGCCGGTATTGTTGCGGTAAGACGGTGCGACCAATCGACCGGTCGCGGTCTGAAACCCATGCACCGGCCCCGTCGCGACGAACGGCCAACTCGAGTCAGCAACGTCGTTGGTGATGTTCACCGGCGCTGACCAGCTCAACCCGTCATCAGTGCTCTGCGTGACGAAGACTTCCGCATTGTTCCGGCAAAACAGCAGCCAGATCGTCCCGGTCACGCGGTCGACAATCGGAACCGGGTTCCCGATCGTGTTCCCGCCGTCGTCATACACGACCTGCGGACTGCTCCACGTCAACCCGTTGTCGAAGCTCCGACGCAACACCAGGTCGATGTTCCCGGTGTCGGCCGCGCTGTTGACCCGCCCTTCGGCGAACGCCAGCAACGTGCCGGCGTTCGACACGACCACCGCCGGGATCCGCCAGACCGCATAGCCAAAATCGCCGCGATCGTACAAACGCGTCTCATAGAAAAGTTGGCCATGGGCGGCGGCGGCGAGCAAACACACCACCACGCCGGCGACTCCCGATCGATGAACACTAAGCACCCGAGGATCTCCGCCAGCTTGTCTTTTGTGCAACTGGAAATGCGTACGCCCGCCGTCCGGCAGCGATCCGCCGAGCGCGACGGGCGTCGAAACTGAAACGCCTTAACGACGACGAAGCAGCAGCAGCGGCAGGCTCAGCAGCGTCAGCGACGTCGGCTCCGGAACCGCCAGCACCCTCACTTCGGCTTCGTTCAGCTTGTGATCGAAAACGCGAAACTCGTCGATGAGCCCCGCGTACTCCCACTGCAAGCCGCCGCCATTGTCGTTGTTCGCCCCAAAATTCACCGAAACGTTGTTCGGGTTCCCCGTGAACGTGGCGATGTCGACGCCGAACGGCGCCGACGCCTCGACGTCGCCGTCAACGTACAGGATCGTGCTGGTGCTGTCGCTCGTCACCGCCAGGTGATGCCACTCGCCATCCGCCACGTTCGTCGAACCGGTAATGTCGACGTTCGGGTTGCTGTTGTGCCGTCCCAGAAAGTTCACCAAGCCGCCCGTCAGACGCAGCGCCGCTTCTTCACTGCCCGCCGCCGCATCAGAAATGCTGAACACGGTGTCCGCACCGTCCAGGCTCGTCGTGTTGATCCAACCGCTGTACGACCATCCGCTAAAGCCGAGCGGCAAGAACGCAGCGTTGTTCCCCACCGAGGCGTCAACCGCGAGCCGATTGTCATTGCTGCCGTCAAACGACCAGGCGCTGCCGAACAAGCCCGGCTGCCCCGACATCGGGAAAGTGTCGCCGCCGACAACCGCGTCAGCCGGCCCAGCCTGATCCAACGCGGCCGTAGCGCCGACCGGCTCGTCAAAGTCCCAATACGCCACCAACCCTGCGTTGGCTGTGCTGCTGAGCGCGACCGCGATCATCACCGCCGCCGGACCGGCAATCTGCATTTTGACGCGTCCTCGATCTGCTAAGGGTCGACCTAGCATGCTCCACCTCCTCGAATGTGACTCAAGACTCTCGAACTGACATGCGAATCCGCGATTTCGACGAGTCGGATATGAGTAGATCGACTCGCCGGATACATGGTATACAATGCGACCGAAGCGACGCAAGCGAAAACGCATGACGACCGCCGCGATAAGCCCGTAGAGAAATCGCAACTACCTTGTTCTTCAATAGCTTACATATCGACAATCCGCCGGCCGGACCGCGCTGCACATGCCAGTGACCGCCAACTCCGGCGTCCGCCGCCGTTCACACCGACCTTCGCGTTTGATCAATTGCCCAACAGGAGTGCCGTCATGAGCGTAACCGACACCGTTGAACTGACCATCGCCGGGCGACGATACCGCTGGGACTCAAACTGGGCGCAAGTCCCCGAGCAGATCCAGCTCGGCTATACCCACGGCGTCGTCGTGGATGCGCGCCGCCGCGTCTACGTATTCAATCAGTCACAGCACGCGCTCGTCATCTTCGAGCCCGATGGCAGCTTTGTCGGCGCCTGGAAGGAGTTCCCGTCAGATCGGTTCCTCGGAGCCCATGGCCTCACGCTGGTCGAGTCCGGCGCCGAAGAGCACCTCTGGCTCACCGATCAGGTCAGCGGCGAAGTCGCCAAATGCTCCCTCGCCGGCGAAACGCTGCTACGCATCGAGCGGCCCGACCACCCAGCCTATCGCGACGGCGGCAAGTACTCCCCAACCTGGGCCACCGAATCGCCGTCGAACGGCGTGATCTACGTCGCTGACGGCTACGGCGCCGGCCTCATCCACCGTTACGAGGCTGACGGCCGCTATCTCGACACCTTCGACGGTACGACCGGCGCCGGCGCGTTCGCCTGCCCGCACGGGATCGCTTTCCTCCGTCGACTAGACGCAACCGGCGTCGACGACTGGGTCCTCTACGTCACCGACCGCGGCAACGCCCGCGTCCAAATCTTCGATCAGCGGCTCAACTTCGTCGACGCTTGGTATCAGGATCACCCCTGCTGCTTCGCCGCAGGCCCCAACGGCGAACTGCTCGTCCCCGACCTCTACGCATTCGTCAATCTCTACGACCGCTTCGATCGGCCCATCGCGTCGCGCATCGGCGACAACCAGCATGCGATCGTCACGCACGAAGGCTGGCCCAACACGCCACACACTCGACGCGAGCCCGGAAAGTTCAACTCGCCGCACGGCGGCGCAATCGACCGCAACGGCGACATCTACGTCGTCGAATGGGTGTCAGACGGCCGAATCACGAAGCTGACGCAGATCGATTGAGCCAGCCTCAGCTCCGCCACGCCCCCCTCAAAACAAGCGGCGCGGACCGTTTCGCCGAGCGACGGCCGTCGCCCCGCCTTGGCGATATCGGCCGCGCCGTGACGCCAACCGCAGCTCAAGCGCCGCCCTGACCCCGCCACCGCTCGCGCAATTGGCCGATCTCAAGCACAAACCCGCTGATCGCCGCGCTGCGATAGCGATCGCCGTCAACCGCCGCTTCCTCAAACCCGCCAGCCTCTCGCCGCAAAAACGTACAGCGGTCGGCCCACGGGTCGATCAACCAATACTCCCGCACGCCCGCCCGTTCGTAGTCGTCTCGCTTCGTCGTCTGGTCCAGCGCCCGCGTCGACGGCGAGAGCACCTCGACCACCACGTCCGGCGCGCCGTAGATCCACTCACCGATGATCGACGACCGCTCGTTGCTGATGAACACAAGGTCCGGCCGGTACACCAGATCGCGTCCCTGCGGCCCCGGCCCCAAATGCACGTCAATGTCCGCCACGCACTCACCGATCCGATGATCGCGTAGGAATGCCTCAAGTTCGAACATCACGGCCAAGATCACCCTCTGATGACGAAACGTCCGACTCGGCGACATGCACACCACCCCATCAATGAGCTCGTAGCGAAACCCATCGTCCTCGAGCTGAGTAAACGCGGCGGCGCTCAGCCGCAACCCCTGATGCCGCGGCGCGCTCGCGCTCCTGCTTCTGTCACGAATTGCTGACGCCATGACTGTGCTCCACGCCTCTGATGCTAACACGCGTCACCCGCAAACCGAAGCAAGACGCCTTCCTGCAGCCTAAGCCTCCGCGCCGCGCCGTCGACCCACTACCATACGCGGCATGGCCCACCAGGTTCTGGCACGCAAGTACCGCAGCACCACGTTTGACGACGTCGTCGGGCAGGCGCCCATCGCGACCACGCTCAAAAACGCGATCGCCGCCGGACGAATCCATCACGGCTATCTCTTCACCGGCACACGCGGCGTCGGCAAGACCAGCATGGCCCGCATCCTCGCCAAAGCGCTCAACTGCCTCAGCGCCGACGGCCCCACCGCCGAGCCGTGCCTTACCTGCGACGCATGCACCGCCATCGCCACCGGCCAGGATATCGACGTCGCCGAGATCGACGCCGCCAGCAACACCGGCGTCGACAACATCCGCGAGCTGCGCAGC
>CAZLYU010000054.1:0-23164 GCA_964563855.1 uncultured Planctomycetales bacterium
TTGGGGGTAGTGGTTGTTGGTTGATGGTTGTTGGTTGAGGGTCTTTGGTTAATGGTTCTTGGTGCAGGGTTCAGGGTCCAGGGTCCAAGGTTCAGGGTTCACGGTTCAGGGTTCGACGGCGGCTTGATTTTGGCGCAGGTGAACGCCCGCTCCAGCGTGGCTGGAGCGGGCGCGGGTCCTGACTCTCAATAGTTGTTCGCGACGACGCGGCATGACTTCGCGGCGTCGCGGGTGCGTCTTAGCGACGGCGCAGCAGGAGGGCGCTCAGCGCGAGCAGCGACAGTGAGGCCGGCTCGGGGATGAACGACACATCGTCGATGAACACCTGCTGGGTCGCGGCGCCGCCGAAGCTCTGGATGGCGTAGACGACGCGGGCGGTGTCGGCGCCGGCGGGCACCGTGCCCGTCAGCTCGAACATTTCGTAGCTGCTGCCCGGGGTGGGGGCGAAGTTGGGGGTGCGGCTGATCTCGACGTCGTTGATCGAGTCGCGCCATTCGATGCGTAGTTCGATGCCGCCGGCATCGCCGGTGAGCTTGTGCCAGCCGGCGTAGGTGACATCGTCGCCGGCGGCGAGGTTGGGGACATCCTGGAAGACGCCGGCGAAGGTGTTGAGGGTGGCGTCGATGGCGAGTTCGAGCGACTGTGCGCCGGTGCGGGGCATGGCGGTGCTGACGCGTGCGACGTCGACGCCGGTGTCATTGTTGCCGTCGCCACTGAAGGCTTCCCAGGAGCCGACGAAGGGGGGGCCATCGCTGGTGATGGGATCTTCGAAGCCGGGGTTGGCGAACAGGTTGGCTGACGCGGTCGAGCACATGGCGGCGACGAGTGCTGCTGCGACGAGGGTGCGGTGCATATCTTCTTCCCGTGAGACGTGTTCAGTCGGGCCGTCGGGGCTCGCGATTGCGAACCGCTGAGCGACGAAACTCCTCCGGAGGTTGTTAGGAGGCGCGGGGTGCGGGAATCAACGATGGTCAGGTGGTGCGTGGCGGGCTGCGGGCGGTCGTCGTAGGCTGTGTGCGTGCAAGAACAATCGCAGCGAGGCGGCGGATGATGGGTGTGGTGCGTGCAGGGACGATAATTTCGGTGATGCTGGGCGGGATGTGGATGTTCGGGTCGGGCTGCGCGGCGACTGAGGTGCGCGAGGAAACCGTCGCGGCGAGCGTCGAGGGGCTGAGCGACGTTGAATTGCTGGGCGTTCGGCTGAGCGGTTCTTTCGCGAGTACGGCTCAAGCGGCGCGAGATCCCGATAACTACCGCGACATTCGGCTGCATGCAGTACGCATCTGGGGCGAGCGTGGCGATGGCGTGTGGCTCTATGTGGAGCAGGCGACGGCGGAAGCGCCGGGGCGGCCTTATCGCCAGCGGATTTATCATTTGTCGAGCGTCGGCGGGGATGAACTGGTCAGCGAGATCTACACGTTGCCGGGTGACGCGGCGCGTTTCGCCGGTGCGTACGACGACCCTGGGACGTTCGGGGTGATCGGTCCTGAGGATCTGACGCGTCGGGAGGGGTGCACGATGTATCTGCGTCGTCGCGGCGTGGATGGGGCGTTTGTTGGTGGCACGCGGGGAGACGGTTGCGAGAGCACGCTGCGGGGTGCGGCGTACACGACGAGTGAGGCGACGATCTTCGCCGATCGGATGCTGACGTGGGATCGCGGTTACGACGAGGGTGGTCGTCAGGTGTGGGGGGCGCTGGCGGGGCCGTACGTCTTTGTGCGGGTGGACGCGGTGGAGACGGATTGACGTGTGGAACTCGTCGAAGCGATTGCATTCAGCCGCGGGCGGCGACCTGAAGCGTTCGGCGTTGGGTCGGCGATGGGTGGACTATGCGCTGGCGGGGCTGATCGGTGGGCTGCTGATCTCGCTGGCGGTGAACTTCATTCTGACGCTGTTCGCGATGTATCCGTGAGCGGCGCGCTAGGATCGGCGTGTGGAGCATGGTGGACGTGAGGCACGTTGAGCTGAGGCAGGTCAATCGAAGGAGCGACATGGTGCGCGGAATACTACGCATGATTGGACTTGGGGCGGCGGGATTGTTCGCGGCGGGGGCGGCGAGCGATCAGGCGGCGGCGACGAAGAAGCCGGATGTGGAGAGTGTGCTGGAACTGACGGTGACGGACATTGACGGTAAGCCCCACGCGCTGTCGCAGTATCGCGGCAAGGTGGTGGTGATCGTGAATGTCGCGTCGCGGTGTGGCTTTACGAAGCAGTACAAGGACTTGCAGCAGGTTTATGAGCGATTTGCGGACGACGGGCTGGTGGTGATTGGTTTTCCGTCGAACGACTTCGGGCGTCAGGAGCCGGGGAGCAACGCTGAGATCAAGGCGTTTTGCAGCAGTCGCTTCAACGTGACGTTTCCGATGATGGCGAAGGTGAGCACGAAGGGGGCGGAGCAGTCGCCGGTGTATGCGGTGCTGACGTCGAAGGAAGCGCATGGTGAGATGGGGGGCGACGTGCGTTGGAACTTCACGAAGTTTCTGATTGGGCGCGACGGGAAGCTCGCGGGGCGTTTCGAGCCCGGCGATGTGCCGACGGGGAAGAAGATGCTGGCGGCGATTGAGACGGCGTTGAAGGCGAACGCGGAGCGGAGTGAGGGTTAGGGCGCGATTTGCGGATTGGCGCCCGGTGTGCGTTAGGGCCGTTGGTTCGCGCTGGCCTGCAGCGGAGGGGTTCTCTATGCTTCGCGCTCGGACGCAAGGATGGGCGCGATGGCCCTCGTGACGTGACGGCGGGCAGGAGACAGCATGCCGCAACATGATTTGGTGGTGATTGGCGCGGGGCCGGGTGGGTATGTCGCGGCGATTCGCGCTGCTCAGCTTGGGCTGAATACGGCTTGTATTGATAAGGAAGCGGAGCTTGGCGGTACGTGTGTGCGCGTGGGGTGCATTCCGTCGAAGGCGTTGCTGGAGTCGAGTGAGCAGGTGCAGGAGATGGCGGGGGCGATCGCGGCGCACGGCGTTGAAATTGAGAAGTGGAAGTTTGATCTCGAGCGGATGATGGGGCGGAAGGCGAAGGTGGTGGAGGGGCTGACGAGCGGGGTGGCGTCGCTGTTCAAGAAGAATGAGGTGACGCGTTATCACGGGGCGGCGCGGTTTGACGGGCCGGGCCAGGTGGTGGTTGAGCTGGCGGAGGGCGGGACGGAGACGCTGGAGGCCAAGCACGTCGTCATTGCGACGGGGAGCGTTTCGGCGGAGCTTCCGGGGGTTGAGCTGGACTTTGAGATGATTGGGACCAGCACCGAGGCGCTGGCGTATGAGCGCGTTCCCGAGCATTTGGTGGTGATTGGGGCGGGCTACATCGGGTTGGAGTTGGGGACGGTGTGGAAGCGGCTGGGGGCGCAGGTGACGGTGCTGGAGTATCTTGACCGAATTCTGCCGGGGATGGACGCGGAGATCGCAAAAGAGGCGCACAAGCTTCTGAAGCGGCAGGGGATCGAGTTTCGGTTGGGAGCGCGTGTAACCGGGGCGAAGGTGGTTGGGAAGGGGAAGAAGCGTCGCTGTGAGGTGACGGTGGACGGGGCGGAGCCGATCAGTTGTGATCGCGTGCTGTTGGCGGTGGGGCGTAAGCCGAACACGGAGGGGTTGAATCTGGAGTCGGCGGGGGTTGAGCTGGACGAGCGCGGGCGGGTGAAGACGGACGACCACTTCCGCGCGACGGCTGAAAACGTCTATGCGATCGGCGACGTGACGGCGGGGCCGATGCTGGCGCACAAGGCGGAGGAGGAGGGGGTGGCGTGCGTCGAGTACATCGCGACGGGTTACGGTCATGTGGACTATGACGCGATTCCGGGGGTGGTGTATACGCACCCCGAAGTTGCGACGGTGGGGAAGACGGAAGAGCAGCTCAAGGAGGCGGGGACGCCTTATCGCAAGGGGGTGTTTCACTTTCGCGGGAATGGTCGGGCGCGAGCGCTGAATGACGTTGACGGGCGGGTGAAGATGCTGGCGCACGCGGAGACGGATCGTATTTTAGGTGTGCATATTATCGGGCCGCGGGCGGGTGATCTGATTGCGGAGTGCGCGGTGGCGATGTCGTTTGGCGCGAGCAGTGAAGATCTGGCGCGGTGCTGTCATGCGCATCCGACGTTGGCGGAAGCGGTGAAGGAGGCGGCGCTGGCGGTCAATGACCGCGTGATCCACGCCTGAGTTACGGGCGGCCGGCGCGCCAGTCCTCCAACCTTCTGAGAATTGCGATTCGCCAGGCGTGATCGTCGTCGAGCGTGGCGGCGACGCGTTCGAGGTAGTCGATCGCCTCGGTGAGCCTTCCGTTCGCTGCGAGCGCTTCGGCGTAGATGGTTTGTGTTTCGAGGGCGGCGGGTTTGAGGCGCAGCGCCTCGGTGGCGTGGATCAACGACGACTGGGGGCTGTCTTCGCGGAGCAACGTGGCGAGATTGAGGTGCGCGTTCCAGTCGCTGGGGTTGAGATCGAGCACGCGGGTGAGCACCTGCTGCGCCGCTTCCCGTTGGTCGGCCGCTAACAGCGCCCAGGCGAGGGCGCGGTGTAGGTCGGGTTCGTTCGGGGCGAGCTCGGCGGCGACGCGCAAGACGTCGGCGGCTTCGCGGGGGCGCCCGGCTGCGAGCAGGGCTTGCCCGTAGGCGAGGCGGGCGTTGGGGTCTTGGGGTTGGGCTTGAACTTGATTTGCGAGTGTCTCGAGTTCGGCGGCGCTGGTTGGTTCGCCAGTGAGTTGCGCGAGCAGCACGCGGAAGGCTTCTTCGCGCGGTCGGCCGGCGAGCGCAAGGCGGGCGTATTCTGTTGCGCGCTCGATATCGCCGCGCATGAAGGCGATTTGGGCGCGCCAGTAGATGGCTCGATCGGCGTTGTAGAAGAGGCTGAGGGCGGCGGCGGCGTGGTGGTCGGCGAGCGTCATCAGTTGCTCGCGTTCGGGGGCTTGGTCGGGGTCGGCGGTGTCGGCGAGTGCGGCGAGTCGATTCATGGCTGTGCCGGCGACGTTCAGGTGGAGTTTGACGCTTTTGGGGAAGGCGGCGACGTCGGTTTGAAAGAGTTCGAGGTCGTCGCTCCAGAGCGTGCTGCGGGCGGCGCTGCGCGCGGCGAGGGCGAGCAAGAGCGCCGCGCCGAGGGTGAGCATGAGGCGTCGGGCGCGGGGCTCGACGTTGGCGGCGAGGGCGCGCCAGGCGGTGACGACTCCCAAGCCGATCAGCGCAAGTGCTGGCGCGGATGGGAGGTAGAGCAGTCGGTCGGCGGCGGCGACACCGATGAGGAGGACTGTGTTCGAGATCAGTGCGTAGGTTGCGAGGAACATGAGTGCGAGGCCAGCAGCGAGGCGGCGCGTGCGATCGGCGCTGCGGAAGCCCGTCAGGAGCGCGATGCTGGTCGCGAGGCTGATGACGCCGAGCAGGGTGTAGCGATCGAAGCGGGTGGGGTCGATGACCTGGTAGTTGTAGTCGGAGCTGTAGGTGATCGGGAGGAGCAGGAGTCGGAGGTTCCATCCGGCGATCATGAGCGCTCCGTTGACGCGCTCGATGAGTGAGGCTCCGACGAGGGGATTCATGTAGACGGCCGGCGCCTCGGCGCGGATGAGATAGCCGTCGAGAGCGCTGTAGCGCAGGGGGAAGTAGAGCAGGAGCGGCAAGCACAAGACGCCCGCGAGCCGCAGCAGTCGACCCCGCGCCTCCTGGCTGCGATTGAGCAGCATGGCGGCGAAGACGACTCCGGGATAGCAGACGGCGGTTTCTTTGGAGGTGAGGGCGGCGAGGAATGCGAGCGCGGCGGCCAACTCGCGCCAGACGCTGCGTTTTGCATGGTGCGCGAGCACGAGGAGCGCGCCAGCGAGCACGAAGCCGGCGCTGAGCAGTTCGGCTCGGCCGACGGTGTTGGCGACGGCTTCGGTGTGGACGGGATGCACGGCGAAGAGGAGGGCGGCGATGGCGGCGATGGCGTCGTCGTTAACGAGGCGGCGGATGACGAGCAGTACGAGCACGCTGACGAGCGCATGCAATGCGATGTTGACGGCTAGGAATCCGGTTGGCGTTTTTCCGTGGATCGCAACGTTGAGCGCGTAGGTGGTGAGCGTGAGGGGTCGGTAGAGACGGTCGCGATAGGTGTCGAGCACGCGTTCGCCGCCGGGCGCCGGCCGCCAGTAGTCGGTCGTCCAGATGGCGGGAAGATTGGAGAGGCTGTCGAGGCACGGATTGTCGCGGATGATTTGGTGGTCGTCGTAGACGAAGTTGTTGGCGACGGCGGGTGCGAAGCTCAGGATGGCGGCGAGCGCAACGAGGGCGGCAAGCATGTATCGGGGTGGGATCTCATGCCGAGGTCCACGAGCGACCGCGTGTTGATCGACGGGCAAGGCGGGTGTGGTCCGCGTCGGGTGGGGTTAGGCCATCGGCGGTCGCGCCGCGGCGGCGTTGTTGGATGGGTATGGCGCCGGTGGGGCGCTGAGACCATCGGCTGATGCACGGGCGGCCTCGTGCCGCTGCTCGGGAGAGGCAGACCCGTTGGCGTGGAGCTGCTGCTTCATCATGCGGCCGACCTTGAACTTGACGGTACGCTTGCGAGGGACGGGCACCTTCTCCATGGTCTTGGGATTTTGTGCGACGCGTGGCCCGCGTTCGCGGATTTCGAAGACGCCGAAGTCGCGAAATTCGAGTCGGTTATTGGCGGACAACTCGCCGATGATTTCGTCGAGGAAGGATTGGACGATTTGCTTGACGACGATGCGTCGCTGGCCGGTCGATTCGGCGATGCGGTCGACGAGATCCTTTTTGGTGACTGTCTTCATGCGTCGTCCCCAAGTCGTGATCCAAACGAGATGTTCTCACTGCCGACAATGGCTGCGAGACGTGAGCAGAGGCCCGAGCACGCACGGAGCTGCTACCTTCCACCGAGACGTATGGTACGTTGCGGGAGCTTTGCGTTCAACCGGTTTGCGGCTGTTGGTGGACCGCTAAGCCCAATGTTTACCAATATTTATCGCGCTGGTGGTTCATTTGCGGGCGCGGGAGCGTTTCTTTTTGGTGGGGGTCTTGGGCTTGGACGCGGGCTTGGCGGTCTTGCGTGACGCGGGGTTGGGTTTTGCTTGCGACCCTGTTTTGGCGGGGCGGCGCGAAGCCGACTTGCGCGGTGCGGCGGAGACGTCGGGGAGGGCGGCGTTCAGGACGTCTTCGGCGCGTTCGGCGAGCACGAATTCGAGTTGCTGGCGCACCTCTGTGGGTACGTCGTCGAGATCGGGGGCGTTGCGTTTGGGGATGATGACGGTGCGGATTCCGGCGCGATGGGCGGCGAGCACCTTTTCTTTGACGCCGCCGATGGGCAAGACGTCGCCGCGGAGGGTGATCTCGCCGGTCATGCCGAGGAATGACTTGACTGGCTGTTTGGCGAGCATGGAGACGAGGGCGGTCATCATCGCGACGCCGGCGGAGGGGCCGTCTTTGGGGATGCCGCCGGCGGGGACGTGGATGTGGATATCAGTGGTGGGAAGCTGGGTGATGTCGAGTCGCCATTCGTCGGCTCGCGACCGGATGAGCGAGAGGGCGGCTTGGGCGGACTCGCGCATGACGTCGCCGATTTGGCCGGTGAGTTGGAAGGATCCACGGCCTGGCATGCCGCGGGCTTCGACGAAGATGATTTCGCCGCCGACTGGGGTGTAGGCGAGGCCGGTGACGACGCCGGGGGTGTCGATGCGGAGAGCGAGTTCTGGATGGAATCGCTGGGGGCCGAGGTGCTCGGTGAGCGCGTCGGGGGTGACGCGGGCGTTGTACTTGGCGCCGCGGGCGACCTTGGCGGCGATGCCGCGACAGACGGCTCCGATGAGGCGTTCGAGGTTGCGGACGCCGGCCTCGCGGGTGTAGTTCTCGATGATGGTGCGGAGGGCGTCGTCTTGGAATTCGACTTTGTGGTCGAGCAGGCCGTTGTCTTCGAGTTGGCGTCGCACGAGGTAGCGCTTGGCGATTTGGAGCTTTTCGTCGGTTGTGTAGCCGGAGAGATTGATGATCTCCATGCGGTCCTTGAGGGGCGGGGCGACGGGGTCCATATAGTTGGCGGTGCCGATGAAGAGAACGTGCGAAAGATCGAAGGGGGCGCCGAGGTAGTGATCGGTGAAGGTGTGATTCTGGGCGGGGTCGAGCACTTCGAGGAGGGCGGACGCGGGATCGCCGCGGAAGTCGGCGCCGAGTTTGTCGAGTTCGTCGAGCATGATGACGGGATTGCGCACGCCGACCTTGCGGAGCTCCTGGACGATGCGGCCGGGCATGGCGCCGATATAGGTTCGGCGGTGGCCGCGGATGTCGGCTTCGTCGCGGACGCCGCCGAGCGCGAGACGGATGAATTCGCGGCCGACGGCGCGGGCGATGCTTTGTCCGAGTGAGGTTTTGCCGACGCCGGGGGGGCCGGCGAAACAGAGGATGGGGCTGCGGCCGGTGGGATTGAGCTTAAGGACGGCGAGGTATTCGAGGATGCGGCGTTTGATTCTTTCGAGGCCGAAGTGATCTTCGTCGAGGACGGCTTCGGCGAGATCGAGATCGATGGTGGTTTCGGTTTCGGCTTGCCAGGGCATGTCGCAGAGCCACTCGAGATAGTCGCGGATGACGCCGTATTCGGGTGAGGCCTGGGGGACGCGCGCGAGTCGGGTGAGTTCGCGTTCGGCCTCGGTGGCGACGTCTTCGGGCATGCCGCTGGCTGCGATTCGCTCGCGGAAGGCGCTGACATCGCTGTCTTGGGTGCTGGCCTCGCCCAGTTCCTTTTGGATGGCCTTGAGTTGCTCTTGGAGGAAGTAGGTGCGCTGGGATTCGTCGATCTGCTTGCGGACGTCGGTTTGAATCTTGTTGGAGAGTTGAAGGACTTCGAGCTGGTTGTTGAGGGTGACGTTGACCTTGCGGAGGCGTTCGGCGACATCGAAGGTTTCGAGCAGCTCCTGCTTCTGCACGACGCCGAGCGAGAGGTTGGCGGCGAGGAAGTCGGCGAGGGGGCCTGGCTGTTCGATGCTGCGGAGCATGACACCCGCTTCGTCGGGGATGTTGGGGGACAACTCGATGACGGATTCGGCGGTCTGTCGGGCGGAGTGGGCGAGGGCGTCGAGCTCGATTGAGGACGCCTCGGCGTCTTCGTGCGGGTTGACGAGTGCTTTCCAGAACGGCTCGGTTTCGACGAAGCGTTCGAGTCCGGCGCGTTTCACGCCGTGGACGAGCAGGCTGCTTCCGCCGTCGGGGGTTCGGAGGAGTTTGAGGACGCGGGCGAGGGTTCCGACGCGGTAAACGTCGTCGATACCAGGATCGTCGACGCCTTCGTCGCGTTGGGTGAAGATGGCGACGACCTTGTCGCCGGCGAGCACGGAGTCGATGAGGCGGCGGGACTTTTCGCGACCGACGGTGAGGGGGACGACGGTACCGGGGAAGACGCAGATGTTGCGGACGGGTAGCACGGGTGCGACGAGCGGCTCGCTCGCGATGGTCTCGACGGCGTCGTCATCGGCGTCGATGGCGGAATCGGCATCCAGCTCGGCGTTGGTTGGCGCCTCGCGGGCGTCGACTACGGATTCGTTTTCGGCAGAAGGATCCATAAGTAGCCTTTGCGGTAGGTCGCTTGCACGTGGTCGACGTCGACTGACTGCGGCAGTGTGATTTCGCGTCGGAAGGGGCCCTCGTCGATTTCCATGACATGCACGCTGAGCGAGTTTGCCTGGTCCGGCGGTTCGGGCAAGGGTTTGTCGCGGGCGCCTTCAATGACGAGGCGCCGTTCGACGCAATCGACATGCACCTGGTCGTCGTTGAGCCCGGCGAGATCGACGCAGACGTGGTAGGCGGCGTCAGACTCGTAGACATTGGTGGCTGGCTGCCACGCGGCGACGTTGCGAAACTGCACGAAGGTGCGTTTGTGCATCTCGTCGATCATGAGCTGGATGCTGCGTGACCATTCTTCGAGACCGTGCTTTTCGCCTGGCTTGCCCTTGGCCATCGGCTCCATCCTTGGTTGTGGGACGCTGTGGGGACATGGTAGTCGCAGTCGAGGATCTCGTCAGGCGAGTGCGCCTTTGACACGTTCTGAATCACAGGTATAACGCGGACAAGCGGCGGTTGCCGTGAGTTCGCGATGATCGCGCAGGGAGGCGCGGGCGTGCATCAGATGAGCCGCTGGATCAGCTTGGTTGGCGTTTTGTGTTGCGTGGTGTGTGGCTGCGAGACGCCTTCGCGGGACGCACCGCGTGGGCCGGCGCCGCAATCGCCGCTGGCGACGCGTCCGCTGCGTCAGTATCCGACACCGCCGCCGGCGCCGCGTGCGAGTCGACCGCCGGCGCCGGCATCGGTGGGTCTGGACCGCGCGGCGCTGCGTCCAGCAGGTGGATTTCAGCGTGGTCGGTGGTCGTGGATTGTCGTTCATCACGCGGCATCGGATACGGCGACGCCGCGGGGGATGCACGAGCATCACCTTCGTCATCGGGGCTGGGCGAACGGGTTGGGGTATCACTTCGTGATTGGGAACGGGGTGAACTATCCGGACGGGGCGGTGTATGTCGGGTCGCGTTGGAAGCGTCAGATTCAGGGGGCGCACTGTCGGAGCGGTGCGGGGCAGTATTTCGGTGCGCGGCGACCGAAGAACTTTTTCAACGATCGCGGGGTTGGCATTTGTCTGATTGGGAACTTCGAGCACTCGCGCCCGACGGCGAAGCAACTGGCGGTGTTGGAAGAGCTGATTCTGTACTTGTGTCGCGAGTTGGGCGTGTCGCCGTCGCGTGTGCACGGGCATGGTGAGGTGACCCAGAAGACGGCGTGTCCGGGTCGCTATTTGAATTTGCCGGCGTTGCGGCGGCGTCTGGCGCTGCGTTGGGCGCTGGTGGCGCCGGCGGCTGGCGCGGGGCGTTCGTTAACGTGGTATGGAGATTCGCCCGACGGGCTCGACCGTCAACTCGAGTTGCTCGACATCCTGGCGAATCCGATTGTCGAAGTCGCGCAGGTTGCTGACGCGGGCGCCGTTGATAGCGACGATGACGTGACCGGGTTGGAGACGGGCGACGCTGGGGTCGCGTGGGGGCGGTGCGTCTGCGACGATCACGCCTGCGCCGGCGGGGCCGTCGCTCGGGCGGTGCGATTCGAGGCGCAATCCGCGCCACCAGAGCGCCGGGTGCATGTCGGCGGTCAGGTTCATGGTCACGCGCGGCTCGGTGATGATCTGGATGTGTCGGGCGGCTGAGCCGCGGCGCGAGAAGACCAATTCACTCGGTGTTCCGGGCGGGGTGTCGCCGACGAGTTGGGCGAAGTGATCGGCGTCGTGCGGTCGGGTGCGGTTCCAGCGCAGCACGCGATCGCCGGTGAGGAGTCCGGCGGAGGCGGCGGGGCCTGGGTTGGCGACGTCGGAGATGATTACGCCGTCGGGGGCGTCGTGGACGGCGAGGCCGATTTGGCTGTAGGTGATGCGCTGTCCGGCGGCGAGTTGCTGAACGATGCGGAGCGTTCGCGTGGAGAGTGGGATTGCGAAGCCGACGCCTTCGTCGGCTGCGGCGCGGGTGTAGACGGCAGTGATCAATCCGATCATACGACCATCGAGGTCGAAGAGCGGTCCGCCGGAGTTGCCGGGTTGGACGACGGCGGTGGTTTGGATCATGTCGGCGTAGAGCCGATCGTCTTGACGGCCGAGCTCGGGCAAGCTGCGGTGGAGGTTGGCGATGACGCCGACGGACACACTGGCGAGGCCGTCTCCGCCGATGCCGTATGGGTTGCCCAAAGCGAGGGTCCATTGGCCTGGATGGAGGGCGTCGTCGTCGCCGAAGGTAACCGGTGGATGGGGGGCGGCGTCGAGGGGGCGAACGATCGCGAGATCGGAACGGGGGTCGACGGCGACGATTTCGGCGGAGCGTGCGTCGCCTTGCGCGAAGCGGACGAGCACGCGTTCGGCGCCTCTGACGACGTGTTCGTTGGTCAGGATCAGGCCGTTGGCGTCGATGATCGCGCCGCTGCCGTTGACGACGATGTCGCGTCGGTCGGCGTCGGTGTAGTCGCGGCGGTAAATGCGGAGGGCGACGACGCTGGGGCGAACCCGGTCGACGACGTCAGCGAAGGCGTCTTCGAGCCGCGCGAGTTGCGTGGTGCAGTCTTGATCCGCGGAGGCGTTTTTGACGGCGTGGGCGATGAGCTGTTGGCCGGCGTGTGGGGCGGTTCGGAGCGGATTGGTTTGTTGGCGTGCCTCGTGATCCGGGCTGTCGTCTGTCGCGGCGAGGACCGGGGGCAGGGATGGGCGCCCCGGCACGCAGAGCGTAAGCGTGACGTAGACGCCGATCGCGAGCAGCGCGCGAAACGCGACGCGGTGCGCGATGCTTGGCGGTTTTGAATGGCGTTGCTTGCGAGCGGACACATTCATGCTCCGCTCGCGAATCGGCGCACGGGGTGAGAGCCGCCACTATTGCCGACGCGCAATCGCCGCGTTGGACCCAATGCGGGCTGGTTTGGCGGGCGTGCGGCGCGGGGCCAGTAATGGTGCTGTCGGCGGCGTGGGCCGCGGCATTTCTTGGGACGCGCTCGAGGCGGGTTACTGGACCTCGTCCGTTCGGCTCGCCGCGCTTTGGTCGGCCGATGCGACTATCGATCGGCGGGCGAACCGCTGCAGCAGGGGAGGTCTGGGCGAGCCGCGTGGTGTTGCGCTGGTTACCGTTTGCGCGCTCCGACGGCTTCTCGTTTGCCGCGTCCGCTGGCGGCTTTGCCGTTCTCGGATGGCGGCGGCGCGGCTTCGGGCTCGGGGGTGTTTGACGGGGCGACGCTTTCGGCGGCGGCGGTCGCCGGTTCGGGCTTGGGCAGCTTGGCGTCGAGCACTTTCGCCCGAATCTCCGCCGCCATGTCGGGATTGTCGCGGAGGAACTGTTTGGCGTTTTCCTTGCCTTGGCCGATGCGGGTCTCGCCGTAGCTGTACCAGGTGCCGGCGCGTGAGACGATGTTGCAATCGACGCCGACGTCGATCATGTCGCCTTCTTTGCTGATGCCGCCGTCGAACATGAGATCGAGTTCGGCTTCGCGGAAGGGGGGGGCGATCTTGTTTTTGACGACTTTGGCGCGCATCCGCGAGCCGATGACCTGGTCGCCGTCTTTGAGCATGCCGATGCGGCGCGTGTCGATTCGGATGGAGCTGTAGAACTTCAGCGCGCGGCCGCCGGTGGTGGTCTCCGGGCTGCCGTACATGACGCCGATTTTCTCGCGAATCTGGTTAATGAAGATGATCGCGGTGCGGCTTTTGCTGGCGATGCCGGTGAGCTTGCGGAGCGCCTGGCTCATCAGTCGGGCCTGGGCGCCGACCTGGGCGTCGCCCATCTGCCCCTCGAGTTCTTGCCGCGGCACGAGTGCGGCGACGGAGTCGATCACGATGACATCGATCGCGTTGGAGCGTACGAGGAGTTCGCAAATCTCGAGAGCTTCTTCGCCGCACGACGGCTGGTTGACCATGAGGCCTTCGAGATCGACGCCGAGGCGTTTGGCCCAGGAGGGGTCGAAGGCGTGTTCGACATCGATGAAGGCGGCGGCGCCGCCGACCTTTTGTGCTTCGGCGATGATGTGGAGGGTGAGAGTGGTTTTTCCGGATTGCTCGGGGCCGAAGACTTCGATGACGCGGCCGCGTGGGACGCCGGCGCCGCCGAGGGCGAGGTCGAGCGAGAGGGCGCCGGTCGAGATGCCGTCGGCCATGGCGGCGGGGCGGCCGTTGAGAAACATGATGGCGCCCTTGCCGTAGGATTTTTCGATTTGCTGGATCGCCCGACCAAGGGCTGCTTCGCGTGTCTCGGCGCGGTTGTCGGCTGCGCTGCTCATCGGTTGCTCCCGGCGAGGTTCTCGGACCCGCGAGGCGGCAAGCGCCAGCCTCGCTCGAACGAGACCCATGGTACAAACAAAAACCTA
This sequence comes from uncultured Planctomycetales bacterium, assembly GCA_964563855.1. Taxonomy (GTDB): domain Bacteria; phylum Planctomycetota; class Phycisphaerae; order UBA1845; family Fen-1342; genus JAFGRR01. Next base: position 13,829 of record CAZLYU010000054.1, read on the forward strand.
ACGGTCAAGTGCTGTCGGGTGATTTCTGCGACCGGGGACAAGTTCGCGCGGCAGGCCGATGTCGACGACCACGAGGCGACCCAACACGGTGCGGGCGGCGTGAGACGTGAAGCCGACCTTCGCGGCGAGCATGGTTACGGTTGCATCCGCCTGAAAGCAGGGATTGTGGAGTTCGCCGGAGTCGGCGTCGAGTCCGGTGGGGGCGTCGATGGCGAACTTTGTGGGGCGTGCAGCGCGGTTGGCGATTGTGACCAGCTCGGCGATCAGGCCGCGCGGGGCGCCGGTAGCGCCGGTTCCGAGCAGGGCGTCGACGAGCGCGTCCGAGGCTTCGATCCGATCGTTCACTTCCGTCGTGACGCGCTCGGCGCAGTCATGCAGGGCAATATCCATGCGTTCGCAGATAGCGAGATTGATCGCCGCATCGCCTTGGAGCTTTTCGCGTGGTGCGGCGAGCGCGACCTCGACGCGTACGCCGGCGTTGTGCAGACGCCGCGCGATGACCAGTCCGTCGCCGCCGTTGTTGCCGGAGCCGCAGAGGATGAGCAGATTGGCGGCGGGGGGGTTGACGAGGGTGCTGTAGATGAATTCGGCGGCGGCGGCGCCCGCGTTCTCCATGAGCACGGCGCCGGGGAGACCGACGTGCTCGATGGCGAGGACGTCGAGCTCGCGAATCTGCTGGACGGTTAGGGCGTCTCCCGGTTCGTAGGGCAGTGGCATCGGCTGCTTCCAATGACATGTGGGGCGCTCGGGTTCGAGCGTCGGGTGTTGTTGCAAGTATAGGGCGGCGTGCGCTGCCGGCGCCGCGGTGCGCGCGACGACGGCGTCAGGCGGTCGCGGGGGTGGCGCTGATGTTGGCGTGGTGTTCGTGTAGGAGACGCCAGGTGGTTTCGATTTGTGCGCGTCGGGTGCGGAGGTTGCCAATCGACAGTCGGATGACGAAGCGTCCGTTGAGTCGCGTGTGCGAGATGAAGACGGGGCCCTCGGCGTTGACGCGGGCGAGCAGTTGTTCGTTAAGGCGGTCTTGTGTTTCGGCGTCGGCGTCGAAGCGGGCGCGGAAGCAGACGGTGCTGAATGGCGCTGGGGCGGCGAGTTCGAAGCGTTCGTCGGCAGCGACCCAACTCGCGAACTCCTGGGCGAGCTTGCAGTGGTAGCGCATGCGCTCGCGGAGGCCTTCCAGTCCGAATGACCGCATGACGAACCACAACTTCAGGGCGCGCATGCGACGACCGAGTTGCACGCCGTAGTCCATGAGGTTGGTGACGCCGGCTTCGGTGGTGGTGAGATAGTCGGGGATGATCGAGAAGGCCTCGCGCACGAGGTCGGGGTGGCGCACGAGCAGCACGGCGCAATCGACGGGCACGAAGAGCCACTTGTGCGGGTTGGTGACGAGCGAGTCGGCGAGTTCCAGTCCGGGCATCTGCGCTCGGAGCTCGGGGACGATGGCGGCAGTTCCGGCGTAGGCGGCGTCGACGTGCAGCCATGCGTCGTGCTGCCTGGCGATCGCGGCGATCTCCGGGACGGGATCGACGCTGGTGGTGGATGTGGCGCCGACGGTGGCGACGACGGCGAGCGGTACGCAGCCGTCGGCGGCGTCGGCGGCCATTTGTTCGGCGAGCGCGGCGGGTCGCATGCGGAAGTCGTCGTCGGCTGCGATCTTGCGCAGGTTGTCGAGGCCGAGCCCGAGCGTGACGCAGGCTTTGTCGATCGATGAGTGGGCGTGTTCGCTGGCGTAGACGGTGAGGCGCGGGAGGGGGCGTCCGGTCATGCCCTGCCGGCGGATGTCGAGATCGCGCAGGCGATGGCGGGCTGAGGCGAGCGAGACGAGCGACCCGATGGAAGCGGTGTCGTTGATGTGTCCGACGAAGGTGTTGGGCAGGCCCATGGCGTCGCGGAGCCACTCGCAGACGCGTTCTTCGAGCTCGGTGGCGGCGGGACCGGTGCGCCAGAGCATGGCGTTGACGTTGAGGGCTCCGGCGAGTGCTTCGCCGAGGATTCCGGGTCCGGACCCGGTGACGGGGAAGTATGCCATGAAGCCTGGGTGGTTCCAGTGGGTGGTGTTTGGGGGGATGAGGCGCTGATAATCCGAGAGGATTGTCTCGATGTTTTCGCCAAGTTCGGGGGCGTTCGGGGGCAGTTCGGCCTTGAGGTCGCCGGGCTGCACGGCGGAGACGACCCGATAATCGCCGACCTGTTCGAGGTAGTCGGCGATCATGTCGGCGACGCGATGGAGCGCGGAGCGAAACTCGGCGGGCGGCATATCGCCGACGCGCGCGTTTTCGTCGGTTGCGCGGGTCGGTTCGGCTGACGCCGGGTGGTTGGAGTTGCCATTCTTCATGGTGGAAGCGCCTCGCATCGAACGGGGAGAGTATAGCGAAGGCGCGTGGCGACGCGCGGGCGGCGTTTCCTGCTTATCGGTCATTGACGACGGACGGTGGTTGGTCGTCAGCGCGGTGGGCGAACGCAGCGTCGGCGTGGGAAGAATCCGCTGGCGGCTACTCACGGACGGGACGCGGCGGCTCGATGCACTAACTACATAGCGGAGGCGCGCTGCGGCGCAAGGTGTGCGCGGGGCGGCTTCTGACGGGACGATCAATGTCGAGCGAAAACGCCCCAACCCAAGACATGGACGCACACGGCGCCGATCCGATCGGCGATCAGTTGGCGACCGTCAGCGGTGAGTTTTCGCACGTGATGCAACAGATTGAAACGGCGTACGCGACGCTGCGAGCGGAAGCGGAGCGGGTGACCGGCCTTGACGCGGAGCTCGCGCAGCGTGAGGCGGAGGTCGAACGTCGTCAGGAAGAGCTGGAGAGTCTGCAGGTCGAGCTGGAAGCGGATCGGCGCGCGGTCGACGCGCTGCAGGCCTCGATCGAAGAGGGTCGAGCGGCGCTGCAGGGGCGGCAGGCGGAGCTCGACGAGCGGGCTGCGGCGGTGGATGCGGAGCTGCAGCGGGTCGGCGAACAGATGGCGTCGATCGAATCGCAGCGGAGCGAGGTGGAAGCGGCGCGGGCGGAGGTGGTCGGCCACGCGCAGGCGATTGAAGCGCGCGAAGCGGAGCTGGCGCAGCGTGAGCAGGAAGTTGCTGCGGCGCGAGAGGCGAGCGAGCGCATTGAGGCTGAGTACGGTCAGCGGATCGCCGAGATCGACGCGCGTGAAGCCGACTTGCAGCAGCGTGAGGGCGAGCTTGCGGGTCGAGAGCAGCACGTTCAGCAGCAGCAGGCGTCGTTTGGCGCCCGAGAGCAGGAACTCAATCAGCGAGCGGCGGCTGTCGAGGCGCAAGCCGCGGAGATTGAGCAGGCGGCGGCGGGCTTCGAGGCCCAGCAGACCGCGATTGACGAGAAAGGCGTCGAGCTCGACGAACGCGAGATGCAGATCGCGGCTCGCGAGCAGCAGCTCAAGGGGCGCGAGGCGGCGGTGTTCAAGCTGCAACGCGTTTTCGCGAACGTCGCAGCGGCGCTGGATGACGGTGACGGCGAGGCGCTGCCCGACGCGGCTGAGCTGGTCGAGCAGGTGGCGAAGACGCAGCGGGCGGTGCGTCCCGCTCCGGCGGCTCCCACCGCTCCGGCGGCTCCTGCAAACGAGCCGGCGGCGGCGCCCGCGAGTCCGAGCGTGGAGGCCGCAGCGAGTGAAGAGACCCCCCCTGGCACGGGGAGCGTCGACGAAGCGGCGCTGACGCCGGAAGAAGTCGAGCGATTGCATGTGCTGCGCCGGCTGACGGGTGGTCGAGAATCGGACTCGGTGCTGTTGGCGCGGGTGCGGCGTGAGCTAGCGGCTGGTGGGGGCGACCATGACGACAAGCGGAAGCGTCGTTGGTGGCGCTAGTCGATCATTGAAGCGGGTTTAGCGCAGGTCTCCACATCTTGGCTGGCTCGCCAAATCCCGTTCAGTGTGGGCGATGCGCTTAGGTGGGGTTTCTTGCTAGGCGCAGGCCGCTGAACTGCCAGCGTGTGTTGGGGGGGAAGAAGTTGCGATAGGTGCGGCGCATGTGTGAGCGGGAGGTGGCGCAGGAGCCGCCGCGCAGCACCATCTGGCTGCTCATGAACTTCCCGTAGTACTCGCCGACCGCGCCGGGGGGCGGTGTGTAGCCTGGATAGCCGACGTAGGGGCTGGCGGTCCACTCCCAGACGTCGCCGAAGAGTTGTTGCAGCAAGGGGGTTGATGTAGTTGATTGGGACGACTCGGGGTTTAGGCGGCGTGGGTCGTAGACGCCGCTCTCGGCGAAGTTGCCGTCGATGACGCAATGCTCGGCGGCGGTCTCCCATTCGGCTTCGGTTGGGAGTCGCGCTTGTGACCAGCGGGCGAAGGCGTCGGCCTCGTAATGGCTGAGATGGGTAACGGGTGCGTGGACGTCGACTTCGTGCAGTCCGCTGAGGGTGAAGCGCCACCAGCCGCCGTCTTGTCGCTCCCAATAGAGGGGGGCGCGCCATTGTTCGGATTCGACGGCGGCCCAGCCGTCGGAGAGCCAGAGTTCGGAGCGGCGGTATCCGCCGTCATCGATGAATGCGAGGTACTCGCCGTTGGTGACGAGTCGATTGGCGAGTTCGAAGGCGTGGATGAAGGTTCGGTGGCGTGGCGATTCGTTGTCGTAGCAGAATCCATTTTCGCACGGCATGCCGATTTCGCGTATGCCTTCATCGAATCGGCGCCAGCGGAGCGGCTGGGGAGCGGTTTGATCGGAGGCGGCGCTGCGCCTGCGGTAGACGGGGTAGAGCGGATTGCACGAGAGGACGTGTTTGATGTCGGTGAGGATCAGCTCCTGGTGCTGCTGCTCGTGATGCAGTCCGGTTTCGATGACGGCGATGATGTCGGGCGAGAGGAGGTTCACGCCGCGCTCGATGAGCTCGATCATTTTGGCGTCGACGTGTCGTCGATAGGCGAAGATTTCGCGGACGGTGGGGCGTGAGAGGAGGCCGCGCTGATAGCGTGGGAACTGAGAGCCGATCAGGTTGTAGTAGGAATTGAAGAGAAACGAGAAATCGTAGTTGTAGGCGCGGCAGCCGGGGAGGGCCTTGAGCAGCACGAACGTTTCGAAGAACCAAGTGGTGTGGGCGAGGTGCCAGCGGGTGGGGCTGGCGTCGGTCATCGACTGGATGACGAAGTCTTCGGGTTCGAGGGGTTCGCAGAGGAATTCGGTGAAGCGGCGTACGTCGCGATAGCGGCGAAGCAGTGCGGCGAGTTGGGGCGCGTTGATTTCCGTTGCTGCAGTGGCGTAGTTGGTCTTGGGATGCATGGTGGAGTCTCGAGCAGCGGCGGAACGTCAGCCGGGCGTCGCCTAGGGGTTCACGAAGATAAATTGTGCCGCGCCGCTGCGTGCGGTCAACGTTTCTTTTGCGTTATGCGGGGACTTCTGACAGTTTGCGGTGGTTGGGCGGTGATTGACCGGGGTGTGGCGACGCGTTCACACTGTGCGGGGGTAACGTTTGAACGAGGAGCTGTGCGATTATGGGCAACGACGTTCTCATCATTGCCGAGCAGCGCAACGATGTGCTTCACATGGGCAGTGCGCAGTGCATCACGCCGGCGCGGGAAATCGCTGCCGCGTTGGGCGGGGCGGTGGCGGCGGCGATTGTTGGGGCGGGTGTTGAGCAGTCGGTTGCGGATATGCAGCGGAGCGGGGTGGATCGCGTGATCACGGTGAGCGGTCCGGAGTTGGAGCGGTACGACGCCTTGCGGTATCGCACGGCGGCGGCGGCGGCGATTGAAGCGGTGCAGCCGCGGGTGGTGCTGATGCCGGCGACGTTCCTGGGGCGGGATCTGTCGGCGCGGTTGGCGGCGAAGACCGGGGCGGCGCTGGCGACGGATGTGGTCGCGTTGAGCGTCGAGAATGGTGGGATCGAAGCGCGACGTCCGATTTACAACGGTAAGGCGTCGGCGAAGGTGACGTTGCCGGCGGACAAGCTGGCGATTGCGACGGTGCGCAACAATGCGTTTGCGGCGCCGGGCGCTGCGGATGGTGCGGCGGTGGAGTCGATCGTGTTTGCGCCAGCGGCTGGCGATGATCGGATCAAGGTGACGGACGTGGTGAAGGCGGGGGGCGGCGTGAAGGACGTGGCGGAAGCGGACATCGTTGTGTCGGGCGGGCGATCGCTGAAAAGCGAAGAGAACTTTCAGATGCTGTACGAGTTGGCGGAGGCGCTCGATGGCGCGGTCGGGGCCTCACGCGCGGCGTGTGACGCGGGGTATCAGCCGCACAGTCGGCAGGTTGGTCTGACTGGGAAGACGGTGACGCCGAAGCTTTACGTGGCGTGTGGGATTAGTGGAGCGATTCAGCATCTGGCGGGGATGCGCGGCAGCAAGGTGATCGTGGCGATCAACACGGACAAGGAAGCGCCGATGATGGGCCTTGCGGACTACGGGGTTCCGCTGGATCTGTTCAAGTTTGTGCCCGCGTTGACTTCGGCTTTGCGGGCGGCGGATTAGGGGCGGGGCGTCGACGGGCTGCGTGGCCGGTCGCTCGCGTCACTGTCCGGGTTTTTATCTAAGAGGCCGACGCATGCCGTATGTGAATGTTCGCATTACCAAGACGGGGGTGACCGCCGAGCAGAAGGCCCGCATCGTGGAAGAGATCACGCGCACGCTGCAGGAGGTGCTCGGAAAGAACCCGGAACACACGCACATCGTCATTGACGAGATTGATCCTGAGAACTGGGGCTTTGGCGGGATGCTGACGACGCAGTGGCGTCAGCAGCGTTCGTGATGGTGGTATTGTTCGACGTGGGCTGTAACTCGACTCGGTAGATTCTTGGCGCGTCGGGGGTGATGAACGTCGGCTGTTGGCTCGGTTCGGCGACCGGCGTGAAGCGGACGCCGTCGGGCGAGAGGGCGGGTAAGGTCTGGTGTGTGCAGACGTAAGCAATGTTGTGGCGCTGCACGTGGCGTCGGCTGGGCGGGACTTCGATCGCGTTGGCTGCGGCGGTCATGGATTCGATGACGTGGTACTGCCAGCGGGATCCGAGGAGGGGGTAGTTGTAGAGTTCGTGGGCTCCGTTGAGTACGACGCTGCCGGCGGGGAGGGCGTCGTATTTTGGGGGTAAACCGTAATACACGTCACGGCTGCCTTGCGCGTCGATCCACAGATATTTGGCGTGTTTGGCGAGCGGCCAGACGGCTGCGGCGCAGCCGAGGCAGACCAGAGCGGTTGCGAAGGGCGTGAAGCCGGATGCGGCGCGGCGCCGCAGCCAGCCGAGGGCGGGGGCGGCAAGTACGACGCAGACAATCCAAACCGGCAGACCGTAGCGGACATAGGCGCGTAGCGGTCCGAGCCAGACGAGGATGCTCAAGAGGACGACGCAGGCTACGCCCACCCAGGGGATGCGGCGTGGTGCGAACACGCGTGTTCGCAGGGCGAGCAAAGCTGCGATCATGGCCGGCACGATGAGGCTTGCGAACGCCGGCCCGAGCCCTGCGTCTACGGAGAGGGGGTAGCCGGACGCCTTCCACTCGAACCAGGGATAGAGCGGCATGAGCCACGGGGACTGTGGGGCGATGCCAGGCAAGTAGCCGAGCGGCTGCCCGCGTCCGATCCAGCCGTCGCCCCAGGGGAGCATGACGGGATAGAGTGGCCAGCCGGTTTCGATGAGGTTGCGTGCGGGCCAGAAGAGGAATCCTGGGGCGGCACAGAGGGCGAAGGCGATGAAGATCGTCGCGACGGAGCGTGGATTGCGTGTGCCGTGCCAACTGACCCAGAGCAACAATAGCAGGGGCGGCAGGGCGAAGTAGAGCATCGTGAGCTTGGCGCCGAGGGCGACGCCGAAAGCGAGTCCGGCGAGCGCGGCGCGGACGCATTGTGCGTGCGGTTGGGTGGATTGTGCGATTCGTAGCGACCAGTAGAGGGCGGTGACGAAGAAGGCGGCGCCGAACAGGTCGCTGTAGGCGGAGAAGGTCTGGTGGAGGCAGATGGGCGTCGCCAAGGCGATGGCGCAGGCGGTAAGGCTGGCGGCGCGCGTGGCGCGAAGTTGTCTCGCGAGGGCGTAGACGGTGACGCCGAGCAGCAGCGCGATGGGGGTGAGCGCGAGTCGCGTCAGCCCCTCGGATGCGGATGAGGCGAACAGCCAGAGCCAGACGTCGGCGTTTCCGGCGATGCCGAGTTCGTAGACATCGGGCACGACGTGGAGGCCGTCGGCGCGGATCCAGCGGACGATCATGGGCAGGCGGTAGTAGAGTCCGTCGTAGGCATGCGGTGGCTGCAAAGCGCTGAGGGCCGCCACGACGGTGTATGCGGCGACGACAGGTAGCAGAAGCGTCAATCCGCCGCGGCGCCATGGGCGGCGGTGGGGGCGATTGTCGTTGGTTGCAGCGGGCGGCGTTTTTTGCGGTGGTTGCGTGCGGCTGCGCCCGTTCGGGGTGACCAGGGCCAAGAGAACCAGGACAGCCGTGACGGCCGGGAGGTGCGTGAGCTGCGGTCCCCAGAGGAGGCGTAGGGTGTCGAGCGAGAGGACGACGAGCACGGGGAGTGCGACGGTCAGCATGACCGCTGCGACGCGCTGCTCGAGGTGGTCGGCGCAGCAACGTCGCGCGATGCGGATGGCTAGCGCGGCGGCCGCCGCCAGCGCGACGAACAAGAGGATGGGGCCGGCAAAATCGGGGAGCACGACGGCTACCTCGCGAAGGGTGTCTCGGTTGCGAGGTGGGCAAGTTCTTCGATAAACGCCCATACCGTCTGTGAGACGAGTAGATAAAGCGTGGCGCTGACGATGCAGCAGCAGGCGAGGCGGGTCACGAGACGTCGATGGCGGCGCATGGCGCCTGATGCGGCTTGCGTGGTGCGGTTGGCGCTTGTTTGGGCGCTGCCGGTCGCGTGTAGCGCAGACGATGCGCTGGCGTGGGTGTGTGGTTGCATGGAGGTCGCGGCCATACGCGCTCTATCGGTCGGGAAGCGTGCCGGGCTTCGGAGCGGGCGGCTGGGTGTGTTGGGGGGCGAGTGTGGATCGTGCTTGACTCACGTCGCCGCTGAGCGACAATGCGCGGCTGCCCGGGCGTTTAGCTCAGCTGGCTAGAGCGCATCCTTCACACGGATGAGGTCACTGGTTCGAGTCCAGTAACGCCCATTTCCTCGGACGGTCTGCACCGGCGGACGCTAGCCGTTCCAGATCGTCCGCAGCACCCACCGAGAGGCTGAAGGCTGATTGCGCCACACTGGCGTCAGATGGCCCGTATTGGCGAGCTGACGGGGATCAAGGCCGCTGGCCTTAAGGCTTTGTAACCCGGCGTGAAGCCGATTGTCAGGCGGGCCTCATAACCTACGGTCTGCCGCATGTTAGCGGGGCTTTGCGTACTATCTTCGCGTGAGCGCGAACACCGACTGCCGGGATGCGGCGCAGGTCGGCGATGCGTTTC
>CAZLYU010000055.1:0-22728 GCA_964563855.1 uncultured Planctomycetales bacterium
GGCGGTTACGACGCAGGCCGCGGGGGAGCGGTATCGACTCACGGTGCTGCGCATCGAGCCGGCGACGCCGTGTCCGCTGGAGCGGAACGCGGGGGTGCTGGTGCAGGGGGTGGTGGCGGGTCGCGGCTTTCACTGGCAAAAGGAGATCGACGTTCACCTGCCGGGCGTGCTCGAATTGCGCGACGCGCCGGGTGGACTGCTGCTGATCAACGAACTGCCGCTGGAGGCGTATCTGGCGGGCGTGGCGGTGGCGGAAATGGGGGCGGCTTGTCCGCATGACCTGCTGGCGGCGCAGATTGTCGCGGGGCGGGCATGGCTGCTGGCGATGACCGAGGCGAAGCATCCGGGGGCGCCGTTCGATCGCTGCGCTGATGATTGCTGCCAGCGCTACCAAGGGACGGACGAGCTCAACGAAGCGACGACTCGGGCGATCAACGAGACGCGCGGCGAGGTGCTGTTCGCGTCCGACGGCCGCGTGCTCGATGCGAACTATTCGAAGAGCTGCGGCGGCATCAGCGAACTGCCCGGCGTGGTGTGGGGGTTTGTGAAGCCGGGTTTGTCGGCCGTGGTCGATGCGCCGCCGGGCGCGCCGGAGCATCGGTTTTTGCCGGTAACGGAGGCGTCGCTCGACGAGTATCTCTCGGGCGCGTGGGTAAGCGGCGCTCAGGCGTATTGCAGCCCGAACGCAGCCCCGCTCGACGCGATCGGCCAGTATCTGGGCCGCGTGGATGAGGTGGACGACTACTTCCGGTGGCGGGTGCACTACACGCGCGGCGAGCTGGAAGCGGTGCTGCGCGAGAAGTCGCCGACGCTGGCGGCGCTGGATACGTTGGTGCGCCTGCGGGTGACGGGGCGGGGAGTGAGCGGTCGGGCGTCGCAGTTGGAAGTGGTCTGGCGCGGCGCAGACGGCGCGGAGCACAAAACGCTGATCCGGCGGGAGTATGACATTCGCAACCTGCTGCATCGCAAGTTTCTGTACAGCAGCGCGATCGCGATCGACGAACAAACGGACGCCGGCGGCGCACTGGCCGAGGTGACGATTCGCGGCGCGGGTTGGGGCCATGGCGCCGGGTTGTGCCAGATCGGCGCGCTGGGGATGGCCCTGGCCGGCAAAGGCTGGCGCGAGATCTGCGCGCATTACTACCCGGAAGCAGCGCTCAAGAAGTCTTACGACTAGTTTTCTTGCGCCGCTGAGTTGCGTCGCTGGCTCAAGCCTTGGCGAAGATGAGATGACGCCCGGCGGATGCAGCCGTCGTACGCCACGGCGTTCTTGGAAGTCTGGTAGCCCTGTCCGCTCAACGCATGCGCGAGGTCAGTCATGCCTGTTCGCCCACATCCCGTCGAAGTTGATGACCTACACCGGCTGAAGATTGTCGGACGCATCGCCATCGCGCCCACCGGCGCGCAGATCGCGTTCGAGCTGAAGCGCTCTGATGCGAAGGAGAACAAGAACTTTGTCGACCTCATGCTGGTTGACGTCGCGACTGGAGAGTCGCGCGCGCTGACCAGCGGTGACCACAACGACCTCAATCCGCAGTGGTCGCCCGATGGATCGCAGCTCGCGTTCATTTCCAATCGTGAGAAAGCGGCATGTCTGTACGTCATGCCGATGACCGGCGGCGAACCGCAGCGGCTGACCGATCGCGATGGCGACGTGCATGATTTCGCGTGGTCGCCGGACGGCAAGCGACTGGTGCTGACGTATCAGGCGAAGAACGAACGCGACAAACGCCTGCGCGACGACAAGCGCGACGAAGACGCCAAGCTGCCGCAATACAAACACATCACCCGGCTCTTTCATCGCCTCGACGGCGCGGGGTGGTGGAACGGCGAGTATCGGCACGTCTACACCGTGAGTGCGACCGGCGGTCGCATGAAACAGATCACCGACGGCGATCACGATCATGACGAGCCGCGCTTCAGCCCCGACGGACGGTACGTTTCGTTCCTCACGAGTCGTCTCGACCAAGCGGACTATCACATCGTCGAGAATGCGTTGTTCGTTGCGCCGGCGCGCGGCGGGGCGGTGAAGCAGATCACGCAAACGCGCGGCGGCTGGGAAGGGCACAGTTGGTCAGTCGACAGCAAGCACATCGCGCTGGTCGGCAGTGTGGGGACGATGCGTGACTTCTGGAAGCATCGCTCGCACGTCTGGGTGGTGAGCGCGTCCGGCGGGTCTCCGAAGAACGTGACGCCGCGGCTCGACAATGACTGTGTGAACTCGCTGATCGGCGACAGTGTGGGGTCGATGTTTTCGGCCGCGCCGCCGATCTGGTCCGCGGATGGTGCGACGCTGACGTTTCTGGTGAGCGAGAACGGCCAGACGCATGTCTACCGGTGCGCTGCGAGCGGCGGTCGGGTGGAGCGTCTGACCGAGGGCGCCATCAATGTGCAGCAATTGCAACGCACCGGAGACGAGGGTCCGCTCGCGGTCGTGATCGGCGACTTTCTGAACCCCGGCGACGTCTATTCGCTCGACGCCGACGCGAAGCAAGCGCCGCACCGGCTGACGCAGGTGAACCAACCGGTGCTCGATGGCCTGGCGCTCTCACCTGCCGAGCCGTTTACGGTGAAGAGCGACGGTGTCGAGGTGCACGGCTGGATCGTGAAGCCGCCGGGATTCCGCAAGAACCGCAAGCATCCGGCGATTCTGCAGGTGCATGGCGGTCCGCACGCGGCGTATGGCGCGGCGTTTTTCCATGAGTTCCAACTGCTGGCGTCGCGCGGCTACGTCGTCTTTTTCTCGAACCCGCGCGGCAGCAGCAGCTACGGCCTGAAGTTCCGCAACTGCATCTGGGCGGACTGGGGCAATCTGGATTGGAAGGACATCACCAAGGTCAGCGACTACGTGTTTCGTCAGCGCTTTGTCGACAAGAAGCGGGTCGGCATCACCGGCGGCTCTTACGGCGGCTTCATGACGAATTGGGCGGTAGGGCACACCAACCGCTTTCGGGCGGCGGTGACGCAGCGCAGCGTCGTGAACATGGAGACGCTGTGCGGGGCGAGTGATGGCGGCTGGGTGCTGGGGGCGGAGCGGGGCGGTTTTCCGTGGGAGAAACTGCAGAACTATCGCAAGCAGAGTCCGCTGACGTACGCCAAGAACATCAAGACGCCGCTGCTGATCATTCATAGCGAACAAGACCTGCGATGCAGCGTGGTCGAGAGCGAGCAGCTGTTTATGGTGCTCAAGGTGCTGGAGCGTGAGGTGGAGATGGTGCGCTTCGAAGGCGAGTCGCACGGGCTCTCGCGCGGCGGGCGGCCGCAGAATCGTGCTGAGCGCCTCCGTCGCATCGTTGCCTGGTTCGACAAGCACATGTCATAAACGTGAACGCGCGCTCGATGGAGCGCTTCTCACTCACGCGCTGCGTCGATCACTCTTGTGTGTCGCGATCGACAAGGCGCCAGGTGCAGGTGTCGCGGTGCAGGGCGTTGTTGATCTCGGTGACGGCGACGATGTCGTTGTCGCCGGCGTCGAGTTCGACGTCGCTCCAGAGGAAGACGCCGAGGTCGCCTTGCTTGACGCCGAGGTCGCGGCCGTTGATCGCGACGCGAACCTCGTCGGCGTTTGAGTAGACCTTGACGCGGGTGTGCGGGTTGGTGCGCTTCGTGTAGCGGCGGTCGGCGATGTAGAGCACGGGCTCGTCTGACCAGTTGGCCTTGTAGAACCAGAACGCGTCTTTCCTGGTTTGGCGGTCGTAGGTGACCAGGCCTTTGTCGTTGCGTCCCAGGTGGTCGCCTTCGGCGCGCTGGTCGGCGGCGAAGTCAAACATGTTCCAGACATGCGTACTCCAGAGCCAGGGCCGCTGGTGGATCTCGCGATAGGTGGCTTCGTGGAAGCGCGCCTGGTACTGCTCGGGATGCCACTCGCCGTCGTGTTGCGGCTTGTTGGCGGGGACTTCGTGCTGCTGGATGCTGGCGCCGGCGCCATACTCGCCGAGACCGATCGGCCGGCCGGGGTGTTGCTTGCGCAGCGCGTCGAGCGCGGGACCGAGGTCGGCGGGCTGTCCGACGTACCAGCCCTCGTAACGGTTGAACGCAGGGGCGTCGACGATCCAGTTTGCCTGATGGTCCCACGGAACGCAGCCGGCGGCGGTGGTCGGCCGGGTGGGGTCTTCACGTTTGGCGAGTGTGTTGAGCGCGGCGACCAGGTCGGCGGGGTCGGGGCCGGGCTTCCACGGCGCGGTGATCTCGTTGTGTACGCCCCAGACGATGATCGACGGGTGGTTGTAGTGCTGACGGATCATCTCGATCAGCATGCGCTCGCAGTTCGCGCGGAACGCGGGCGTGTCGTTGATGCGGTTGATCAGCGGAATTTCCGCCCACGCGATCAGGCCGAGCTCGTCGCATAAGTCGTATGCGAGCGGGTCGTGCGGGTAGTGCGCCAGACGCACGCAGGTGGCGCCAATCTCGTCGATGAGCGCGAAGTCTTCGCGAATGTCCGCGGGGTCGACCGCCCAACCCTTGTCCACGCGATCCTGGTGTTTGTTCACGCCGCGCAGCTGATACGGCTCGCCGTTGAGCCGAAAGCCGTCGGCGGTGATTTCGTACGAGCGCAGGCCAAAGCGTTCGCGAACGCGATCGACGACGACGTCGTCTTGCAGCAACTCGACGTGCGCCGTGTAGAGATGGGGATCGCGCCGCCCGTGCCAGAGGCGCGGCGACTCAAACGCCAGGTTGTAGCGGACCGTGTCGGGCTGGGTGTTGAAGCGTCGGGTCGACGCGACCGTTCCGACGGGGTCTCCCGCGGCGTTGGTGAGACGGACGCGGGCGACGGCTTCGGCGGGCTGAGTCGCGCTAACGCGGAACTCGACGCGCACCTCGGCGATGTCGGAGGTGACGCGCTCCTGCACAATCCGGACGCCGGGCGACGCGTGGTCGAGCGGATCGATGCAGAGCGGGGCGGTGCGCAGGAGCGAGACCGGTCGGTAGAGGCCGCCGAAGAAGGTGAAGTCGGCGTCCCAGGGCGGGATGTCGTCGTTGTGGGAGTTGTCGACGCGGACGGCGAGGAAGTGCGCGCGACCGTCGTGGGCGGCGCGGGGCAGTTCGAAGCGGAAGGCCGTGTAGCCGCCGATGTGCTCGCCGAGCAGTTCGCCGTCGAGGTAGACGCGGGCGACGCTGTTGGCCGCGCCGAAGTGAAGGAAGCTGCGACGGTTGTCGCTTGGGAGGGTGATGGATCGGCGATACCAACCCGGGCCGCGGTGATAGTCGCCGCCGCCGTCCTGACCGTCTTTCGCGTTCCAGGTGTGGGGCAGTTCGACGGGGGCCCAGTTGGCGTCGTTGAAGGTGGGGAGCGCGGCGTTGGAGGGGTCGCCGAGCGTGAAGCGCCACTGGTCGACGAGCGGCGTCGTCTGACGGGGAGCGTCTGCGGATGCGAGCAATGCGGCGCCTCCGAGTATGAGTGTGGAGATGAGGCGTGACGCGTGTCGGGCTGTTTGGGTGGGTTTCATCGCCGCATCTTGAGCCCGGCCGCGTGCGGAGTGCAACTGTGTGCGGGCCTGAGCAGCCTCATCGCAAATGCCAGAGGCGTGCTGCATCGTTTCGAACGCGTATACTGCCGCCCGGCGCGCGGCGCGTTGGCTGCAGCGTTCGCTTTGCAATCAGACACCTGAACATCTGGATCCGCGACAGCGCATGATTGATCTCAAGCTCATCCGCGAACAGCCCGACGTCGTCCGCCAAGCCGCCGCCGACAAACGCATGACCGTCGACGTCGACCAGATTCTCGCGGTGGACGAACGTCGCCGGGCGCTCGAGACCGAGTTTAACCAGCTCCGCTTCGAGCAGAAGCAGGCGGGCGAGCAGATGGCGAGAGCGTCGGCTGACGAGAAGGCCGCGCTCGGCAAGCAGCTCAAGGAGGTGAAGACGCGGTTGCAGACGCTCGACGAGGAGCGCGGCCGGGCTGACGCGGAGCTGCACGACTTGCTGCTGCGCGTGCCGCAGATTCCGCACCCCGACGCTCCGCGCGGCAAGGACGACACCGAGAACGTCGAGGTTCGCCGGCACGGTGAGACGCGCGGCAAAGGCGACCTCGGATTCGCGTTCAAGGACCATGTGGAGCTTGGCGCCGGGCTCGGGCTGATCGACTTTGAGCGCGGCGTGAAGATCGCGGGCTCGCGCAACTATGTGCTGACCGGACGCGGCAGCGAACTGCACGAAGCGATTCTGCGGCTCGCGTGGGACATCATGATCGCACGGGGCTACACGCCGCTGACCGTGCCCGTGCTGGTGCAGGATGCGCTGATGTACGGCACGGGGTTCTTTCCGTTGCATCAGGAAGAGGTCTATCGCTGCGAGCGCGACGAGCAGAGTCTGGTGGGCACGGCGGAAGTGCCGGTGACGGGTCTGCACGGCGACGAGATGCTGGATGAGGCTGACCTGCCGAAGCGCTACTTCGCGCGCAGCACGTGTTTCCGTCGTGAGGCGGGGGCCGCTGGCAAAGACACGCGCGGGCTCTATCGCGTGCACTACTTCGACAAGATCGAGCAGGTGATCGTGTGCCCCGCGAAGCCGGACGTGGCCGAGCAGTTGCACACCGAGATTACGGCGAATTCGGAGGCGGTGCTGCAAGCGTTGGAGCTGCCGTATCGCGTGGTGGAGGTGTGCACCGGCGACATGGGTCAGGGCAAGCACCGCATGTATGACATCGAGACATGGATGCCCAGCCGCGAGGCGTATAGCGAGACGCACAGCGCCAGCAGCTTCCACGACTTCCAGGCCCGGCGGCTGAACATTCGCTATCGCGACGCGGAGAGCGGCAAGCCGGAAGTCTGTTTTACGCTGAACAACACGGTGATCGCGTCGCCGCGAATCATGATTCCGGTGCTCGAGACGCACCAGACGGCGGACGGGTCGGTGGCGCTGCCGGCGGCGTTGCGGCCCTATCTGGGCGGGCGGCCGGTGTTGTAGGGTCTTCGGCTCGGCGCCCCATCATGAAACGACCCACCCGACCGCGCGCGGCCGAGTGGGCGGTTTCATCAAACGTGCGATTGCAGAACCCGTGCGACTAGGCGCGACGACGGGCGGCGAGGACGCCGCTCACACCGATGAGGCCGAGCATGACGGCCGCGGGTTCGGGGATGACGGTGTTGGCGGCCTTGAAGGTGAAGCCGATGCGCGAGCCGTTCGGGAACGCGCCGCTCCAGGCAACGCTCGCCTTGCCGGTGATATCGAGGCTGCCGCCGCCGAGGCCGCTCACCTTGAGGTAGTTGGCGTTGTCGTCGCCGTTGAGGGTCTCGGTGAGAGCCATGCCGTTGATGACGAGATCGGTGAGCGAGAGGTCGGCCGTGCCGCCATTCTTGCCCAGGGCCCTGGCGCGAACGAAGAGCGTGTCGCCCAGGTCCGCCGGGGTGGCGATCTGAACGGTCGCCGAGTCGAGCGTGAAGACCAGGTTGCCGCCGACGGTCTGGATGCTGAAGTCGACGGTGCTGGGGTTGCCCCAGACGTAGTTGGTCTGGCTATCCGGCGGATTGGTGTCGGGCTCGCCGATGCCGACTTCCCAGTCGCCGCTGGGGCCGTTGTTGCCGGTGCGGCCTTCAGCGACCCACAGTTCATTGACACCCATCGCGTTGAAGTCGCTGTCGCTGGTGATCGAGGTGTCGACGCTGAGACCGGCGTAAGCGCTCACGGCGAGCGTGGCGGCGCAGACGGCCGCTGCAAACTTCTTCATCTTCCCACTCCTATTTCGATGCTGCTTCTTGGGATCGGGGGCGGACACTCCTGCCCCGAGTGACATTTGTACCGGAACGGGAGCGCGCTCGCAAGACCCAACCGGCTTGCGACTCTTTCGACCGTGCGATCGACCCAGGTCGCGATTGCGCTGTCATCCGCGGCCTTGTCCGGCAGGTGCGGCGACCGGTAGCCTCTAGCACAGACGGGAATGAACCGTGTGTACGCGAGAGGATCCGCACGTGCTCCGCAAATCGCTTCGCAGTGACACGCTTTTATCACTCCGGGCCGGGTCGGCGCTGCTTGTGTTCGTCGTGGGCGCCGCCGCTTCTGCGTCCGCCGCGCCGCGCGTGATCGAGACGCAACCCGCCGACGGCGCGACGGACGTACGCCCAGGCGCGCAGACCATTCGCATTATGTTCAGTGAAGATATGGACACCCGCGGGGGCTACTCGATTTGCGGCGGCGGCGAGAACTTCCCGGAGATACTCGGTAAACCGCGTTGGGCGTCGCCACGCGTGTTGACGCTCCGCGTGCGGCTGAAGCCGGGTCACGACTACGTGATGAGCATCAATTGTCCGAGCGCGCAGAACACACGCAGCGCGAGCGGCGCGCCCTCGGAAAGCTACGGGCTGGCGTTCTCGACGGCGGCTGGCGGCGCCACCGAGGCGCTCTCGGCTGAGGAAAACGCCGCCGCGCTGGAGACGCTGAGAGAACTGTTGCGCGACCATTACTCGCACTTGGATGTGCGACGCGTCGATTGGGACGCGGTCTTCGCGGAGCACCAAGCGAAGCTGGTGCAAGCGAAGCGCGCGACGACCTTTGCGCGGCTCGCTGGTCGGATGCTGGCGGCGGCGGAAGACCCGCACATTTGGCTGCAGGTCGGCGACCGCACCTATGGCTCGATGCGGCGTGATGTCGAGCCGAACGGCGACTTTCGGCGAGTCGCGCAGGCCGTGCCGCAGTTTGAGCAACATAACGACATGGTGAGCACCGGGCGTTTCGACGATGGGGCGACGTACATCTGCATTGCGACGTGGAGCGGAGACGCCGACCAGCTCGAGCCGGCGTTTGCGGCGTTACGCGACGCCGACGTGAGCGCCGGGGTGGTGATCGACGTGCGTTTCAACGCAGGCGGGAACGAAGCGCTGGCCCAGTCGTTTGCCGGCTGTTTCGTGGATGAGCCGCAGGTGTATGCGAAACACGCGACGCGGGATCCCTCAGCGCCGGGGGGTTGGACGCCGACGTTTGAGCGCGTGCTGAAGCCGAACAAAAACCAGCCCAGCTATCGTGGCCGGGTCGCGGTGCTGACCGGTCCCTACGTGATGAGCAGCAACGAAGCATTTCTGACGATGATGCGAACGGTGAAGCAGGCGAAGCTGGTGGGCGCTTCTTCTTACGGCTCATCCGGGAATCCGAAGCCATATGAACTCGACAATGGCGTGACGGTGTATCTGCCATCGTGGAAAAGCATGCTGGCCGACGGCACGCCGATCGAGACCGTAGGCATCGAACCGGACATCGTGGTGAAGACGACCGCGGCGGACTTTCGCAAGGGTGACCCGGTCTTGGCGGCGGGTCGGGAAGCGCTTCGTCGGTAGCTGCGGCTGCTAGCCCTAGGCGGAGCGTTTCTCCGGCTGCAGCACTTCGATGCGCACGCGGTTGATCCGTCGCTCTTCGGCGGAGAGCACCTTAATGTGCACACCTTCGTGGATGACTTCCTCGCCCACCTGCGGCACCTTGCCGAGTGCGGCGAAGATGAAGCCGCCGATGGTTTCGTAGTCGCCGTCTTCGGGCAGTTCGACGTCGAGCGCTTCGAGCTCATCGTTGATTTCGCTGACATGCACGCGAGCGTCGACTTCGAGCGTCTGCGCGTCGATGCGGTTGATCGGCTCGGGGGTCTCTTCGTCGTATTCGTCGTCGATCTCGCCCACGAGCTCTTCGAGAATGTCCTCGATGGTGACGATGCCCGACGTGCCGCCGTACTCATCGAGCACGACCGCGATGTGCACCTTCTTGGTCTGGAACTCGCGTAGGAGTTGGTCTGCGGTTTTGGTCTCGGGCACGTACTGGACGGGTCGCATGAGCGATCGCAGATCAAACTGGTCGACGCGGGAGAGCGTCATGAGGTCTTTGACGTAGAGCATGCCGGTGATTTGATCGAGTCCGTCCTCGATCACGGGCACGCGTGAGTGACCTGCCTCGACGACCGCCGCCCGCACGGTTTCAAAGTCGCAGTTGGCGTTGACGGCGACGATGTCGGTGCGGGGGGTCATGATCGCGCTCACGGGCGTGTCGTGCAGCTCGAGCACGGCTTCGATCATGAGTTCCTGCGCCGCGTTCACCGCGCCGAGCGCGCGGGCCTCGGAAACGTGCTCGAGAATCTCTTCTTCGCTGCGTTCGTGCTCTGCTTCGGCGGTCGTTTCGGGCTTGCCCGCCAGACGCCGCACGACGAACTCGACCCCGCCGATCAGCTTCACAACGGGCCAGGCGGCGACGCGCATCGCGGTCAGCGGCCACAGGCTGTAAGCCAGCAATTCTTCGCCGGCGTGCACCGCGATGGCGTGGGCGAGACCGATGTTGACGATCACGAGCGTGAGCAACGCCAGCGCTGCGGGCAGCAGAACGCCGGAAAGAAACTCGACTTCCTTGGTCGCAGTGAGGGCGAAGAGCCCGCCGTCGTAGAGCGCCCAGGCTTCAAAGATGAAGACCAGCACGATCGCCAGATTCGCGAGCAGACGAAAGAAGCTGGTGGTGACCTGTAGCTGATTCTCGTGGTTGTCGAGCCACTCGAGCCAGCGCTCGCCATCATCGCCGAGCTGCTCGGACACGCGCGATCTTGAGTATGACCGCAGGGTGTAGGCGAGGCTCGAAACGTAGAGGCAGAGGCCCAGCAACACCAGGCCGATTCCCGCCATTAACAACGCGTGGCACTCCGGACTGACCCAGCGTGCGGCGCCGCGCCGCGAAGGCAGTGGTCAGCAGGTCTTCGCAACCAACCATAGTAGCGGCGCCGGGAGACAAGACCAACCGGTCGTTCAAACGTCGCCGTAAAGGAAAGCCCACAACGCGGCGTGAGCGGGGCGCTGTGACAGGGCCGCGAGTTGAGCGGCTTGATCGCTCGTAAATGCCGCGTTGCGAAGGAGTTCCGCTTCCGACCAGCCCCGCTGTTCGACGATTGCGCCTTGCAGTTGATCGATTCCGAGCCCGCTCAATCCCGACACGCGGAGTGGATTGCTCACCGGGACGCCGATGGCGTGCTCCTCAGGTTTATCCGGACGCGCGTCGGCGGAGAGGTCGGCCTTGTTGTAGACCACCACGTCGGGGCGGCACGGCCAGGCGGCGCGCCGCCACGCTTCCGCCGATCGGTCGGCGCCGTCGACCACGAGCACGACGATGTCGGCGGTGTCCGCGACGTCGCGCGTTCGCTCCATGCCGGCGGCGTCGAGCATGTCGCGCGGCTCGGCGTGGAGCCCCGCCGTGTCGATCCACGTGACCGGGAAACCGTCGATGACGCCGGCGGCTTCCACCCAGTCGCGCGTGGTCCCGGGGGCGTTGGCGACAATGCTGACGGGCCGCTCGGCCAAACGATTGACCAACGTGCTCTTTCCGGCATTGGGCGGCCCGATCAGTGCAATCCGCGTCGATTTCGTGAACCAATCCATCGCTGACGAGACGCGCGACAACGCGGCCAGACGCAATGCGATGGTTTGCGGCTGATCCGCCGTCTCGGCCAGTAACGCTCCCAGTGCGTCCGACAGGCGAGTGGCCTGGTCAAACAGCCAGCGGGCGCCGCGCGCGGTGGTCATGCGTGGGGCAAGTGCGTAGGCGTCGGCCCAGATGCGGTTCCGAGCGGGCCACACGGGTTCGGGCGCGCTGTGGGGGAGGCCGAAGCTCGTGAGGAGTTCGGCGCACCGCTCCAGGATGCTCGGGCCACCGTGCAAATGCAGCCGTACGTCGAGCGGCTCGGATGCGTGTGTGCTGATGATGATGTCGTCGAGCAGTGCACCGTCAGCGTCGAGCAGGTGGGCGCGCCGTACGGCGCCGACCGGCGGGGGCGGCAGCGGTTCGCCGCGGAGCGAGCGCACGTGCTGCGCCAGGAACGCCCGAGCCCGTGGACCGACGACGCGCACGATCGCGATCGCGGCCGGTCCGGCGGCGGTGAGGCGTTGGTGGAAGCTGGACATCGGTGCACGATAGCACTCGGCGGATAAAAACTCGTGCGCCCCGGTCGGTTTTGCTACGCTAGCGGGTTGATGTGCAGTGAATGGCGGCAAGTCGAGCGAAGGAGACTGAAGCCGAGTGCCTCAGATATTTGTCCAGAAGATTGCGTCATCGACCAACGGGCGGCTGACGGATCAAGTCGTCGAGATCGCCGAGCCGCGGCAAGTGCGGCCGGGCGATATCGTGGTGGTGCGCGCGCTGGAAGAGAAGCGGGTGTACGACCAGCTCGAATTGGTCAGCGGGCGACTCGCACACATCTCGAAAGATGACGTCATCGCCGGGGCGCTGGGCAGCCGCCGCGCGCTACGCGGCTTTGTCGGCCACTGCCCCGAAACGCTGCGCACCGGTCAGACGCTGAACGTGCTGAATCTGGGCGGTGTGATCGGCATCGCAACCAGTGCGAACGAAGACCTGGGCGCGCCGCTGCGGGCAAAGCTGCTCGGCGTGGCGACCCGTGACGGACAGACGATCAACATCGGTGAGAACGCCGTCCCACCGGCCGACGAACTCACGCTGTCTGCGCCGATCATCCTCGTCGCCGGTACGTGCATGGGCGCAGGCAAGACCCGCGCCGCGGTCGAGATCATCGCGCAACTCAACCAGCGCGGCTTCAAGCTGGCCGGGATGAAGCTCTCAGGCGTTGCCGCGCTGCGCGATACGCTGAGCATGGCGGATCACGGCGCGCGGCGGGCGCTGAGTTTCCTCGATGCCGGTTACCCGTCGACCGCGGGCTTCAAAGATCTGGCGCCAATGGCCAAGGGGCTGCTCAACGAAATCGGCCGCGCGCAAGCCCTCGATGGCGTCGTCGTCGAGATGGGCGACGGGATCATCGGCGGATACGGCGTGGACTCGTTCTACCGCGACGATGCGCTGCGCGACGCGATCAAGGCGCACGTCATGTCCGCGACCGATCTGGTCGCGGCGTGGGGCGCGCGGCAGGTCGCCCATCAGCTCGAGCGCGACATCGACGTCATGACCGGCCCCGCGACCGACAATACCGTTGGCGAGGAGTACATCGAGTCGGAACTCGACATTCCCGCCGCCAATGCCCGCACGCGCGGCGAGCGTCTGGCTGACTACGTCGCGATGCGGGTGTTTGAGCGCGAGACGAATCGATGATCAAGGCGGCGATCTACGGCGCGACGGGCTATGGCGGGGCGGAATTGCTGCGCCTGCTGTTGGCGCATCCGCAGGTGGATTTGCGTCAGGCGACTTCGCGCGAGGCGGGTCGTCGCGTTGACGTCG
Organism: uncultured Planctomycetales bacterium; assembly: GCA_964563855.1. Taxonomy (GTDB): domain Bacteria; phylum Planctomycetota; class Phycisphaerae; order UBA1845; family Fen-1342; genus JAFGRR01. Next base: position 13,135 of record CAZLYU010000055.1, read on the forward strand.
TGCACCCGGGCCTGCGGGGCCTGACCGAGCTCACGCTGGAACGCTCGGCGCCGGAAACGTTGCGGCCGGATCTCGACGCGGTGTTCGTCGCTTTGCCGCACGGCGAGTCGTCGGGCGTGATGAGCGCGATTCTGGAGCGCTGCCCCGACGCTCGGATCTTCGACCTGGCGCAAGACTTTCGCACCGGCGCCGAAGATGACGGCTGGGTTTACGGCTCACCGGAGCTGTTTCGCAGTCAGATCGTCGAGGCGCGCCGGGTGGCGTGTCCGGGTTGCTTTGCGACGGCGATCCTGCTGGGCACGGCGCCGGCGGTGCATGCCGACCTGCCGCTGCGCAACGTCATCGTCGATGCGAAGACGGGCTCATCGGGCAGCGGCGCGAATCCGAAAACGCTAACCCATCACCCGACGCGTGTCGGCACCATCAAGGCGTACAAGGTGTTCACCCACCAGCACGAAACCGAGATCCTCGCGGCCTGGCGACGCCTCGGCGACGCGCAGCATCCGCCGCTCGCGTTCGTTCCGCAAAGCACGGCGAACGTGCGCGGCATCTACGCGTGCTGTTATCTGGTGCATGAGGGCGCCGCGCCCGACATCACCGAACTCTATCAACGCTTCTACGACACCTGCCGTTTCGTTCACGTGCTCGACGAAGCACCCAATGTCATCGACACACGCGGCACGAACAACGCCCTGCTGTATCTGCAGGAGTGCGGCGACGTGACGCTGGTGATCAGCGCGATCGACAATCTCTGCCGCGGCGCCGCGGGGCAGGCGGTGCAGTGCATGAATCTGGCGTTCGGGTTCGAAGAAGACGCGGGGCTGCGATTGGCGGCGCTCAATCCGTAGGCGTGCTGCAAGCGATTCGTCGCTGGATGCCGCCTGACGCGCTCGCGTTCTTGTGCGGATCGGGTGATTGCTCGCTTCGTGATGCCGGCCGTCGCATAATGCTGCCGGCGTTGCAGCCGTTGCACCGTCCGCAACCCTCACTTCAGCCGTCCAGGAGAACGCTTCATGCACCCTCGCGCCCGACAGCTCTCATTGCGTGCAAGCGTTTTCAAACGACTCTCAGTACTGCTCATCGCCGCCAGCTTCGTCGCCCCGCCGGTCGCGATCGCGGCGGACGGGCCAACACACTCGCTCGATGGCGTCGCGCCGATCACGGAGTGGGTCGTGATTGGGCCCTTCCCCAACCCGACCGACGGCCCGCGCGAGCAGCAGGGCTTCTATCGCGACTACCTGGCGTCGATCGGCGGCGAATCCGGTGCAACGCTCGCGCCGGGAGACGTCGTGACGGTCGATGGTCAGACCTACACGGCGCGCCCGCTGCAGACCGACCGCAGCGGCATTCTCGATTTCGAACAGGCGTATGAGGGTCTCGACGACCGCGTGGCGTATGCGTTCGCGTATGTCGACGCGCCGCGGCCGCAAGCAGCGACGTTCTTCCTCGGATCCGACGACGGCGCGAAGGTCTGGGTGAATGGCGAGGTGGTGCACGCGATCAACATGGGGCGCGGCCTGCAGCGGCGCGACGACGAGTTCACCGTCGAGTTGTCGGCGGGGCGCACACCCGTGCTCGTGAAAGTGACGGAGCTGGTCGGTGCGTGGCAGTTGCTGGTCGAAACGGCGGACGCGGTTGCGGCGGAGCAGATTCGCCGGCAGCGCGAGCAGCGCCGAGCGTTTGACGAGTTTCTCTACTGCACGATCCAGCCCCAAACCGGCAATCGGCGAACTTTCTCGTTTAGCCCGGGACGTTTTCCGACGTTGACGTGGAATCGCCCCGAGTTGGTCGAACAGGCCTTGGGCGACTTTCCACTGCACGTGCGCTGGTTCGACGCGCAGCTCAACGAGGTGGAGCGTCCCGAGAAGCCCGGTCGCTACGGCTTCTACGTCGAGGCTGAAACCCCCGACGGCATGAAGATTCGCCGCGGCGGCACGATGTTCTGCAAGCTCCCAAACTGGGAGCCGTGGCGGGCGCGAGCAACGGCGGAACTCACGCTGCCGCCGGCGGACTTCATCAACGAGCGCGCCAAGTCGCAGCATGCCGACGCGGTCTCTGAATATGCGGGGCGGATCGTGATGAACTCGATCATGGCGCAGGGCGAGGGGGCGCTGCTCATGTCGTATCTCTACGAGCTGGAGCCGGAGGAGGACGCGATCGATCCGTCGAACACGCCCATCACGCGCAACCAAGACTATCACGTGCAGCTCAAGCGCCAGCTGCTGGGCGTTGGCGATAACTGGGGGGGCTTGGCGAAGCCGCAGACACAGGATCCGCCGGCGCCGGTGCTGCGCAGCGGATCGGCTGCGGAAGCGGGTGTGAAGCCCGACACGGCCGCCAAGTTGCGGGCCGTGTGCGAGGCGTGGTTTGAAGCCAGCGACGAGCCCTTCGTCGTCTGCATCGCACGGCGCGGCGTGATCATCCTGCACGAGCCGTTCGGCGAGACGGCGCGTGGGAAGCTGCCGATCGATGCGTCGCTGCCGGTTGCGTCGATCACCAAGCTGCTGACGGGGCTCGTCTTTGGTCAGTTCGTCGATCAGGGGCTGGTCGATATTGATGACCCGGTCGGCGCGTTCCTGCCCGACTTTCCGACGAGCGGCGACAAGGCGATCACCCTGCGGCACTGCTTTACGCACACGACCGGCCTGCGCGGTCATCAGGAGTGGAACGGCCTGCACGAACCCTGGATGGAAAACCGCATCGCCAACAGCCTGCCGTTCCTCGACCCCGGGTCAGAGCTGATCTACAACGGCATGGGCTACAACCTCGCCGGCCGCGTGATGGAGATGGTGAGCGGACGCAGCGTCTTTCGGCTGATGCGTGAACAATTGTTCGATCCGCTCGGATTGCCGGCCCGCGCTGCGAGCAATGAAGAAGACCTTGGCTTCGGCGCTCATATGACCGCGCACGCGCTCGCGACCGTCGGCCAGATGATGCTCAACCGCGGGGCGTACGGCGACAAACGCTACTTCTCCGCCGAGACGTTCGAGCGGCTGCTGCCCGAGCTGCTCGACGAGTATTACCCGACGGTGAGCAACGAGTGGGGCGTCGGCATTACCTGGATGCGGCAGCCGCATCCGGATGCGGGTAAGAACGGCACGCCGCGGGGTCAGCTTGTGCTGAGTGAGAACGTGATCGGCCACGGCGCGGCGACCGCCGCCATTCTGCGGGTCGACCTCGACCATGATCTGGTGATCGGGCAGTCTCGGCGGACAGCGGGGCGGGAGTACAACGAGCATCTTGCCAAACTGCTGATGACGTTGGAGGAGCAACTGGTGCGCTAGGCGGCCAGCGGCCGCGATCGCAGTCGCGGTCCATGGTCCAACGGTCCACGGTTCAGGGTTTTGTAGCGTTGCTCCGCTTCGCCGCGCGGTTCCCGCCGTCGCCGTGCAGGTTTGCGCTGTTCGCCGTAGTATCCGAGGGGTCGAAGGTGAGCCGCTCTACTGCCTGCCGCCGCAGTGCTGGAAAGCTTCTGAATGCGTCTGCTGATCATCGGGGACATTGTCGGGCGACCCGGCAAGTACGCCTGTTCACAACTTGTGCCGCAGCTTGTTCGCGAGCGCGAGGTCGATTTCGTCGTCGCGAATGCGGAGAACATCTCCGCCGGCAGCGGCATGACGCCGCCGGTGTTCAAGAAGCTACTGCACTACGGCGTCGATGCGTGCACGATGGGCGACCACGTGTACAAACGCCGCGAGATTCTGCCGCTGCTCGAGTCGTCTGATCGGATCGTGCGACCGGCGAACCTGGCGCCCGAAGCGGTCGGGCGCACGTCATGTGTGGTCGAGTCGCGCGGGGGCGTGCGGGTTGGCGTGGTGTGCGTGCTGGGACGTACGTTCATGAACACCCGCTCCGACTGTCCGTTTCATGCGATCGATCGCGAGCTCGCCGCGATGTCGCACGACGTCCGCGTCATCGTGGCCGACATTCACGCCGAAACCACCAGCGAGAAGATCGCGATGGGCTGGCATCTCGACGGTCGGGTGACGGCGATCGTGGGCACCCACACGCATGTCCAAACCAGCGACGAACGCGTCTTGCCCAAGGGCTCGGCGTACATCACCGATCTCGGCATGACCGGCCCGCACGACTCGGTGCTGGGGCGCGACAAGCACGCGGTCGTGAAGTCGCTGGTCACCGGCATGCCGCATCCCTACGCCGTCGCCGAGCACGACGTGCGGCTGAACGGGGTGATCGTGGAGTGCGACGCAACGACCGGGACAGCGAACGCGATCGAGCGCGTCTCAATCTCGATCGACATGCCGACCGACGGTGCGAGTCTGGACGAGTAAGGCCGTGGTGGGTGATACCGCGATTGTGCTGCTCTCTGGCGGACTCGACAGCGCCACCACGTTGGCGATCGCCCGGGCCGACGGCTTCCGCTGCGTCGCGCTCAGCTTCCGCTATGGGCAACGCCACGCAGTCGAGCTGGAGGCGGCGGTGCGCGTGGCGGCGGCGCTGGGCGTCAGCGAGCACCGCGTTATTGATATCGACCTGCGCTCGATCGGCGGCTCGGCGCTCACCGACGAGATCGACGTGCCCAAAGACCGGACGCTCGACGCCGACGATATTCCCATCACCTACGTGCCCGCGCGCAACACCATCTTTCTGTCGTACGCGCTGGCGGCGGCGGAAGTCGCCGACGCGCGCGACATCTTCATCGGCGTCAACGCGGTCGACTACAGCGGCTATCCTGACTGCCGACCCGAGTACATCGCCGCGTTTGAGCGCATGGCGGCTTTGGCCACGCGGGCCGGCGTGGAGGGCGCCCCGGTTACCGTGCACACCCCGCTGATCGACCTGACCAAGGCGGAGATCATCGCTCGCGGCGTGGGGCTGGGCGTTGATTACGGCCTGACGCGCAGTTGCTACGATCCCGATGAGCGCGGCGCCGCGTGCGGGGCGTGCGACAGTTGTCGACTGCGACTCGCGGCGTTTGCGGAGTTGGGACTAGAGGATCCAGCGCCGTATCGAGGTGGTGCGTAGCGACGACGCCTGTGCTGGTCGCGAGGTCGCGATCAGCCTGCGGCTCACCAATAGAGCCGAATCACATGCCACGTGGCGCCTTCGTCGGTTCTCAGCGGCGCCAGCATGGACATCTTGTCGACAATGTCTGGGTCGTCGCGCAGCGCGGTGAGCGCCGCCAGGTTGCCCTCCCGTTCGAATCCGGGGCCGGTCTCCAGGGCCAGATAGTCGGGCCGATGCTCGCGCACGAGCTCGGCCAGGTGGGCCGGGCGTTGCGGATCGTGGTACAGGGGGATCCACTCCATCTCGGTGTAGAACGCGATGCGCGACGCCGAACTCTCGCCGAGCAAACGCTTGCCCGCTGCGGCGGGGTCATCCGTTCGAATCGCGATCACCGCGTCGCGCAACACGGCTTCGTGTTCGTTCGGTACACGCAGGCTGTAGAACGCGAGCGGCAGGATGCACGCGGCGACGGCGGCGGGAAAGAACAGCGACGCGCGCAGCCACGGCCGACGACGGCCCTCCGACGAAAGCCACGCTAGCGCCAGGGCGGCCAGCGGCGTCAGCAAAGCGACGATCGGCAGCGTGTGCCGCGCGTCGAGGTATCCCCAGCGTGTCGAGAGAAGTACCAGCAGGCTGAAGTGCAGCAGCATCGCCGCCGTGAGCCCCGTCAACGCCGGATCGCGCAGACGTCGACGCAGCAGCCAGAGCGCGCCGACGGCGGCGACAATGACGCCCACGCGCCCCGCGCGCAGCAGCTTGTAGATGGCGTATACGGCGCCGCTCGCCGTCGTAAACTCTCGCGTTTCCAGTCGCGCGAGCGACAGGCGGTCGAGTGTGCTTGGTGACACGTCCGACGCTTGCTTCGTGTCGAAGGGCGGCACGTCCTGCTTCTTGGTGGTGAAGTCGCCGGTCACCCACCAGAGTGACGCCGCGAGCGCTACAGCGCTCGCGCCGAGCAGCAGCCCGCTGACGACGGCGCGGCGCCAGTGCAGCACGCCGCGCCAGGCCGCCGTGAGCAACACGATCAGACCCGCGGCCGCAATGACCGCGCCTTCGGGGCGCGTCAGAAATGCGAGGCCGCCACAGACGCCGCAGATGAGCGCGGCGCGCCAGTCGCCGCGCGGCAGGGTGAAGAAAGTGATCGCCCCGCAGAGATAGAAAACGAGGAAGAGCGGCTCGGACATGACGTCAGCCGACAGCGCGACGTGCAGCGGCAGCAGCGTCGCGATCAGCAGCGCGAGCTGCGCCGCGAGACGTGCGTCAACATCGGGTGCGGCGTCACGCGTCAGGCGCCACGCCAGCACGCCGCTGAGTGCGACCACGAGCAGCCCGGCGCCCAGGCCGATGGTGCGGCCCGCCCAGATCCAGCCCGTCGGCCCGATCGGCAGCAGTGGTTGCAGCGTTGCGTGCGTGATGGCGAGCAGTGTCGGGAACAGCGGCTGCTGCTTGTCGACCGGCGTGCGGAGATAGCCGACCCCCTCCGCGGACAGGCGCTGCGCGTACGTGCAGAACGTCACGCCGTCGCGCGAGACGACCGGCGCGGCGACCGCCATCGTGATACGCCAGCCGGCGCCGAGCAGCACGATCGCGATGCACGTGAGCCAAAAGACGCGCGTGTGACGGGTGGTGAATGCACCCGACCCGGCAGGCGGCGCGACGGCCACGTGCGTGTGCTCGGCGTCTTCGGGTCTACCAGTCAATAGCTTGCGGCGGGGCGACGGCGTCGTGTGGGTCGTTGTAGGTCCAAATGATCGTGGCCGAACCCACGCCGACCGCCGGCCGCACGGGGTTGCGACGGGCGCCCTGATACGGTTTGCCGTAGGCCCAGATCACTTCCGTGCGATTACGTCGCACGACAGGTCGCACCGCATTGATGCGTGCGCCGACGCGCGGAGGGACGTAGCCCGGATTGGCGCCGGCGCGCTCGTGCGACACCATCGGGCGGCGCACGTCCGGGTCGTAGAACTCGAGCCAGTCGATCGGACGCGGCTCGTTCGCGGTCAGCAACGCCTGCTCTTCCGGCGTTGGCTCGATCGCCGGGAACTCGATGCTGAACGGCAGACGACGCTCAGGCTCGCGCCCCTCGACCGCGACGCGATAGCTGAGTCCCGGACTCCGCTCGGGGCGGAGCGTGGGCAACTCGGCCGCGACCGGCGACGTCTGACGCAGCGCCGCGTCGGCGCTGCGGTCGTTTCGCGCACAACCGACGCTAACGCCGACAAGCAGCGCTGCGCTGAAAAAAGCGAGAACGGGGCGGGGCATGCTTAGCACTTCAAGAAGTTCGCCAACAACTGCGGACCTTCGATCGTGAGGAAGCTCTCCGGATGAAACTGTACCGCTTCGATGGGATGCTCGCGATGCCGAAACGCCATGATTTCGTTCGGGTCGTCCGCGGTGGTCGCGGTGATTTCGAACACGTCGGGGAGGGTGCCGGGCTTGACGATCAGCGAGTGATAGCGCGTCGCCTCGAATGGGTCGCTGAGACCGGCAAACAGCCCCCGCCCGTCATGTTTGATCATGCTGGTCTTGCCGTGCATGAGGCGCTTCGCACGCACGATCTCGGCCCCGAAGGCCTGCGCGATCGATTGATGTCCCAGACAGACGCCCAAGATCGGCTTCGCGCCGGCGAAGTGCTTGGCGACGTCAATACTGACGCCGGCTTCGTTGGGCGTGCACGGACCGGGCGAGATGATGATGTGCGTCGGATCGTCGGCCTCGATCTGGGCCGGGCTGACCTGATCGTTGCGATAGACGCGAATGACGCGCGCCGGGTCGAGTTCGCCGATGCGCTGCACCAGGTTGTACGTGAACGAGTCGTAGTTATCGATAATGACAATCACGGGCCGATTCCTGCCTCTCACGCTGCGCGTCGGATGATATCGAGCCGTGAGAGCCGCGTCATGGCGACTGAGACGGGCGGCGGACGCGGTCGGGATCGACGGGCTCGCCGCATTCGGGACAGCGCTGCTCGGAGAGCCCGCGCAGCTCATAGCCGCATCCCGCGCAGCGGGCGATAACGTCGGCGCGCGCCGCCTGACCGCAATCGGGGCACCGCGCATACGGGTGTGGCAGCACGGCGTGACACGCGCCGCATCGACTGATCGACGCGGTCTGCGTGCGCGCCAGCCAGGCGACGGCGGCGATCCCCGCGAAGATCCAGGTGATCGAGATGATCCGCCCCAGACGCGACCAGACCACGTCCACCGTTCCGGTGAGTGCGCCCCAGACCAGGAACAGCGCCGCAACGACGGGCGGCGCGAGCAGGGCGTAGACGAACGGACGCAGCCACTGCCAATGCTCCCACTTCATGGCTTGATGCTAGCTCGGTGATCGCTGCAGCGCGTCGGCGGGGCCGCTACTATCCGCAGCAATGCCGACCGAAGATCCCATCATTCGTTTGCGCCGCGTCTCGAAGTCGTTCGGCCGGCAGCGCGTGCTCGATCAACTCGACCTCGACGTCGAACGCGGCCGCACGACCGTCATCATCGGACGCAGCGGTACGGGCAAGAGCGTCTTGCTGAAACACGTGGTCGGCTTGCTGCGACCCGACAGCGGTGAGGTCTACTTCGATGGGCAGCGCGTCGACCAACTGCAAGAAGGAAAACTGACGCCCATCCGACAGCAGATCAGCTTCGTGTTTCAGCTCAATGCGCTGTTCGACTCGATGTCCGTCGGCGAGAACGTGGCCTTCCCAACGGTGCACAAAAGCCGTGGTCGGATTGACCAGGACCGCGTTCGCGGCATCGTGAGCCGCTGTCTGAATCTCGTCGGACTCGCCGGATTTGAAGACAAGCGACCTGCGGATCTCTCCGGCGGTGAGAAAAAGCGCGTCGCGATCGCCCGCGCCATCGCGCTCGATCCGCCGCCCAAAGTCATCTTGTATGACGAGCCGACCGCGGGTCTCGATCCGCAGCGCAGCGATGTCGTGAACAAGTTGATCCGCAAGCTGCAACAAGAGGTGCACGTCACGAGCGTGGTGGTCACGCATGATATGCGCAGTGCCGCGGAAGTCGGCGATCGCGTGCTCATGCTCGTCGACGGGCGCTTCATCGCCGATGGCTCGCCGGACGCACTCATGAAATCGGAAGACGCGCGTGTCCGCCGGTTCGTGCAGGGCGTGGCCGAGCCTGAAGACCTTGCGAGCTTCTCCCCGGCTTAGTCTGAGGTGGGCCGCTAGTTGAGGGCGGAGATCGCCGCTTCGAGGCGGCGCAGGCTGTGCTTCACCGTCGCGCTGTCGTCTGCGTCGGGCATGCGTTCCAGATACATCGCGAGATGGGCGTAGGCGCGGCGCATGTTGCCGAGTCGCACATGCAGCGCCGCGAGTTCACGCAGGTAGCGTCCGCCGGTGGGGTCGACCGCCGACAGTCGGCCGAGCACGTCGGCCAGGCGCGGCCAGTTGTTGTTCACCATGTAAATGGTGCGAAGATTGTTCAGCAAGCGATGCAGCACTTCGCGCGTTCCCAGCGGTGCGAGGTGCTCGCTGCGCAGCTTCGTCCGCTTCCCGGTCTGTTCGCGCAGGCGTCGCCGGCAATCGCGAAGCGAGAGCGACTCGCCCGCGTAGAACGGGTCGGCGATGACAAACCGCTCGCGGTCGTCGAAGCGCACCATGAAGTGCCCGGGAAAGCC
>CAZLYU010000056.1:0-22701 GCA_964563855.1 uncultured Planctomycetales bacterium
TCACCGGCCACAGCAGCCGGCGAGCCTTGTCGAGATTAGCCAAGTCCGGCCAACTGTTCAGCGGGGCGAAACGCTGCGTGCCGTCCGAGGCGCCGCCGCGCCCGTCGGTCTCGCGATAGGTGCCGGCGCTGTGCCAGGCCATGCGAATGAAGAACGGCCCGTAGTGTCCGTAGTCGGCGGGCCACCAGTCTTGCGACGTGGTCATCACTCGTTCGATGTCGCGCTTTAACTCGTCGAGGTCGACCTTCTTGAATTCCTCGGCGTAATTAAACTCCGCGCCCATCGGGTTACTCAACGTCGAGTTCTGGTGCAGGATTCGCAAGTTGAGCTGGTTGGGCCACCAATCCTGATACGTCATCGCCCCCGCCGACGTCGGGTGCAGCGTGGCGCCCGTCATCGGACACTTGCCGGGCTCGGCGTAGTCTTGCGCATGTGCGATGGCGCTAAAGAGCAAAGCGAGCGCAAGCGTCGCAGTGCTTACTCGTGTGGTGGCGTGCATGACAGCTCCTCGTGCTGAAGTGACTTCTGATGGGTGCGGCGTGAACCACATCGACCCGGGTCCCTCAACCTCGGCTCATCCCTGCGCGAAGCGAGTACGGGCGTTTGAACGAGAGTTTACTCGCCATAGAACAGGGTTCGCCAGCCGCCGCGCGTCACGAGCTTTCATCACCCGTGAAAGCGCGCAAATCGCGCACCGCACCCTCGGCCCCCGCCGAAGGCACGTCGGCAGTCCGCACCGCGCGACGACTGGCCCGTTCGGCCTAGCACGCGTAACATCTCCCTCCCGAGGTCGGCGGTCGGGCCGGCGCAGTGCGTCGGTTGGACAACGAGTCAGGGTCGGAAGGCAGCAGCTCATCCGATTCGGCCCACGTGCGACGAAAACCCGGCCGACGCCTCGGGACTTGTTTTAACCCCCCTCACCCATCGTCGTCGTCAGCAAGTCATCGACCGCCTACTTCTTCAGACGGACCACCCTTCGGTCGATCCGGCGGCTGCACGCTGATTCGCGGCGCCGCACCCGACGGCGGCGAACTGCCAAACCGCGCTGAAGCCGATCCCGTACCAAATGGCGCCGGCGCCGGTCGACTGGCCGGCGCTGGCGGCGCAGGATGCGTTGGCGCCGACTTCCCACCCGGTTTCGGCGAGCCAGACCCTGCCTTGCGCGGCGCTCGCACCACCGGACGGCCGCCGTGCACGACCATCAGCGGCAGAACCGCGACCAGCATCCATAACCAATTCGTCGCCGCACCGTACCAACTCGCCAAAAACGTAGCGCCGACCGCAATCGTCACCCCACCAATCAAGTGCCGCGATTCATTCCGACCGCCGAACAGGATGATCAGCGCCGCCAGCACGCCGAGCGCCACGGCGACCGCCTTCACGACGCGCCGAATCGTCGTCACATCGCCGATCCGCTCTTCATCACCCCACACCGTCCAGACGCCACGCGCCGTCGCCCGCGGTTTCAACTCCTCCGGCAGCCAGACCGATTCAAGCGTGGTTCGCAAGACACCCCAGATACGATCGACCGGCTCGCGATTCGCGTCCGCCAATTGATACATGCGATTGAGCTCGATCTCCGCGGCCCGGTCGGCTGGCGTCACATCCGCGAAGCGGGTCTCGCTCGACAGACTCTCCACTTCCGGCATGGGCGCCTCACGTCGCAGCAGCAGCCGCCACAGATAACGCTCCACCCCCGTCGACTGCGACGCCTCCGCTTCGATATCCTCGGCGTCGGCGAGGCTCTCAAAACGCAACGCTCCGTCTTCCACCGTCGCGACAACCTTCGGCGTCCAGCCGGCGTTTGCGATCGCCGCATCGGCCGTCGGCATGCTCGGCTTCACGACATCGATCAACAGCGCGAGCGCCGCCGCGGCGCCGAGCGGAACGCCGACAATTACGCCGACCGCCTGCCAACCACGACGCAACTGCCACGCCGCAACCACCACCGCGATCAGCCAGATCCACGGCCAGGCGAGGCCCGCGAAGACCAGCCAAGCCGTGCTCAGCAACCCGCCGAACACCGGAACCAGCGCGAACGCCAGCCCCAGCGACAAGCACGCCGCGGGCAGCAGCAGGCCGGGTTCGTTGAACACATCCGACGCCAATGGCAGCACACACAAGACCGCGACGATGCCCGCACCCTTCAGCGGCGAGTGCAGCCGCGCACCGACAAAAAGCAGCGCGCCCAGAATCACCACGACCAGGAAGCCGTTGGCGATCAGCGCGGCGCGATATCCCGGCGACCGGTCGTCAAACCGCCACCACCGCTCACGCTGCTCGGGGCCAAACTTCATCGCCGAATCATCGCTTTGGCTAACCGCGACGTCGGCCCCGCTCGCAAGCTCAGCCACCGCGACACAGCCCGCGTGCAGCGCGTAGAGCAGCGGCGACTGCGCCCCTAAACGCTGCAATTCGCTCGCGGCGCCCGGGTCGATCGCGACCAGGTCGCCGGACTCGTCCGTCAGCGCGGTCACTTCGCCGTACGGCAGGTAACCGGTCTCGAGAAAGAACGTCCCGCCGATGACCGCGTCGCGTGATGAAGCCGTCACCGGAGCGCGCACCAGGGTGTCAAACGCCAGAAACAACGACGCCACGGTCAGCACGGTCGCCGAGGCCGCCACCAGATTCGGCGCGGGCTGCGGAACATAGCTGCGGCTGAACGTGATCAGGCCGCGCAGCATCCAGTACAAACCCCCGCCGGTCAGCGCCAGGTAGACCCAGCTCGGCGTCCCCGCGCCGGTCGGATTGGTCCGGTAGAGCAGCACGACCGCCAGCCCCGCGAGCACCAACGCGTCGAGGTTGCGCCAGGCAAACAGCGGCGTGAACCGCAGGAACAGCATCAAGATAATGACGACCGCGATCCACGTGAGGGCGGCGCGGCCCAAGGATGGCGCGAGCCCCGACGCGTCAACCGCTTCCGCCTGCTCCGCGACATCGCGCGCCGCCTGACCGTCGGTCCCCGCCCGATCGACCGCCGGCCGGTCATCACGAACTTCCGCCGGCGGCGCCAGGTCGTCAGCCGCCGGCGCCGCGGGCGCTTCCGCCGCCGGCTGAGTCGTCGGCGCGGCCGGCTGGGCGAAGGCGGCTGGTGCGCCGAGAAAAGCTGCGAGGTAAACGACCAACGCCAGAGAGGGCTTCTGCAACATGGAATCCACTCGCTCGAGAATCTGGTTTCACATCACGACCTTACCAACCCGCTCGAAATCCTAACCGCTGCGCCGCGCTCGCGACACCTTCTCGGACCACGCCCCAGACGCAACCGAACGCGCAGCGCCGCGGCGGATCGCAACGTAGCCAGAGCCCGGCCGCGGCAGTACACTCCGGCGGTTTCGATAGGATTCGTGCGGCCGGGCCGTTCATTGTCCGCCATTACGAGATTGCACACGTCTTCACCGACCGAATGCGAGGCGCAACCGTCGTGTTTAAGACCTTCGAACAGCAAGCACGCATGAGCGTGATCTTCGCGGTCGTCAGTGTGATCGCAGCCCTCGGCGCTGCTGTGCTCTGCATCTACAAGTTCCGGCCCGATGAAGGGTTCGTCGTCTTCAACAGCGGCGGGCTGTTTCAACCGGTGGTCGCCGCGGCGATTCTCGTGTCTCTGCTGTCTGGAGCCACGGCGTTCTTCATGGGGCTCAGCAGCGCCGGCCAGCGCCGCAACAAGGCGACCTCCCTGTCCTGGCTCGGCTTCTTCACCGGCGCCGCCGGTCTCACCGTCGCGCTGTCGACCGGGGTGTTCTTCTGGCTGACGCGATATCCGGTCTCGGTTTAAACGCTAAACGACCTGCTCGCCGCCACGGCGCCACCGTCTCCGCGTTCCGCGAACGCCCATCAGACGCACGCTCGGCAAAGCCGCCCCACGCTCGTCGCGCCGTCCGACCGCTGACCAACGATCTTCGATCCGCTCGCGTTGGCCGTCGCGTCGCGTGCAGCTATCCTCCCCTGTTCTGATCCGCCGCGCGCGTTTGGAGCGATCCGCCGTGAGTTTTGAGCCGCTGCCCGCCAAGTTTGACTTCCCAGAGCAAGAGCGCCTGGTGCTGCAGTTCTGGGAGCGCAACCGCATTTTCGAGCGATCGCTCGAGCAGCGCGCCAACGCCGAACGGTTCGTCTTTTTCGAAGGCCCCCCGACCGCCAACGGCCTGCCCCACCCGGGCCACTGCCTCACACGGGCGATGAAAGACCTCTTCCCGCGCTACCAGACCATGCGCGGCAAGCTGGTCGACCGCAAAGCCGGCTGGGACACCCACGGCCTCCCCGTCGAAGTCGAGGTCTGCAAAGCGCTCGGCATCCACACCAAGGAGGAGATCGCGGCCTACGGCGTCGAAAAATTCAACCGCCTCTGCATCGAAAGCGTCTTCCGCTACACACGCGAGTGGGAGGAGCTCACCAAGCGGCTCGGCTTCTGGGTCAACCTCGACGAAGCATACGTCACCTATCACCAAAGCTACGTCGAAAGCGTCTGGTGGGGGCTCAAGACGCTCTTCGAGCGCGACCTGCTCTATCAGGGACACAAGGTCGTCTGGTGGTGGGCCCAAGGCGGCACCGCCCTCTCAGCCGGCGAGGTCGGCGAAGGCTACCGCACGGTGGATGATCCTTCCGTGTACGTGAAGTTCCCGCTGCTCGCAGCGAGCGACGGCGGGACCGCGGCGACCGCGTCTAACGCGCTGCTCGCCGCCATCCAAGAGGCGCAGGCCGCCGGCAAAGGCGTCTCGCTGCTGATCTGGACCACCACGCCTTGGACGCTGATCAGCAACCAATTCGCTGCGCTCGGGGCCGATCTCGAGTACGCGCTCTGCCACGACGCAGAGCACGATGAGTACGTTGTGCTGGCCGCCGGACTTCGCGAGACCATCAGTCAGAAGATCAAGCGCGAGCTCGCGGTGGTCACGACCGGACCCGGGTCCGCGCTTGTCGCACTACGCTACGAGCCGCCGTTCCGCGAGTCCTACTACGACCGCCACGCGCTGCAGAGCTATGCGCGGTATCTCGAACTGTCCAGCGACTTGCCCAGCGGGGACGCCGACGACGCAGCCGAAAGCCTCGACGTCATCTCAGGCGACCTCAAGCTGCGTCTACTTTCCAGTGAAAGCGGCAAGCCCGCATATCAGCATTTTTCCTGGCGCATCATCAACACCGATTTCGTCACGCTCGATAGCGGAACCGGCATCGTGCACGTCGCGCCGGCCTTCGGCGAGGCCGACTTCAGCGCGCTGCAGCAAGAGCGCGAGCGCTTCACGCTCGCCGCAAACAAACTGCCGCTGATCAACGCGGTGAACCCAAACGGCCAGTTCAACAACGACGCCCCCGAGCCCTACCGCGGCCGCTGGGTCAAAGACTGCGACAAGGAAATCGCCCGCGAACTCAAGCAGCGCGGCTTGCTTTATCACCAGGAAACCTATCGCCACGAATACCCCTTCTGCCCGCGGGCCGAAGAAGACGCCCTCATCCAGTACGCCCGCAAAAGCTGGTTCGTGCGCACCAGCCAGTTCAAAGACGCGTTTCTCGCCAACAACGCGCAGATCAAGTGGCTTCCCGAACACATCCGCGAAGGCCGCTTTGGAGACTTCCTGCGCAACAACGTCGACTGGGCCCTCTCGCGCGAACGCTTCTGGGGCACGCCCCTGCCCGTGTGGCAATGCGAACGGACCGGCCGCATGGAGGCGATCGGCTCGCTCGCAGAGCTGATGGCCAAACCCGGCGCGACCGACGCGACCGAGGAGTTCCCCGACGGCATGTGGGCCGCCAAGAAAGCCGCCGACCCGTCGCTGCCCGAACACCTCAAGGTGCACAAGCCCTACATCGATGCGTGGACGTATGACAGTCCGAATCACCCCACCGCGCGAATGCGGCGTGTGCCCGAAGTGATCGACTGCTGGTGGGACGCCGGCAGCATGCCCTTCGCCCAGTGGGGCTATCCGCACCAGGACGGCAGCGTCGAACGCTTCGCGCAGATGTTCCCCGCCAACTTCATCAGCGAAGCCCTCGACCAGACCCGCGGCTGGTTCTACGGCTTGCTCAGCATCAACACCCTGCTGTTCGGCCAAGACGTGCAGTCGAACCTCCCGCAGCCCGCGCCCTCGGGCGACTTCCCCCTGCCCTATCGCGCCTGCATCGTGCTCGGCCTCATGCTCGGCGAAGACGGGCTCAAGATGAGCAAACGCAAGAAGAACTACCGCGAGCCGAGCTACCTCTTCGACGCCTACGGCGCCGACGCGCTGCGCTGGTTCCTCTTCAGCGGCCAGACGCCGTGGACATCCGTGCGGTTCCAGGAAGCGAACATCCGCGACGCCCACCGCGAATTCCTGGTCCGACTCTACAACGTCTTCTCGTTCTTCAACATCTACGCCCGAATCGACGGGTTCACCCCACGCGGCGCAGCCGCGCGCGAAGCCGAGGACCGCGGCAATGCCCCCTCGACCCTGGACCCTGAACGCTCATATCGCCCCGCTGCCGAACGCGGCGAGCTCGACCGCTGGATTATCAGCGAACTGCACCGCACCACCGCCGCCGTCCGCACCGCGCTCGACGGCTTCGAAAACTTCCCCGCAGCGCAGCGGCTGAACGACTTCGTCGACGGGCTCAGCAACTGGTATGTCCGCCGCTCGCGCGATCGCTTCTGGCGCACCGCAACACCGCAAGACCAAGACAAATGGGATGCGTACCACACGCTCTACGAAGTGCTGCAATCGCTGAGCCGCTTGATCGCGCCGTTCACACCGTTCTTCGCCGAAGTGATGTACCAAAACCTGATCGGCCGCGGGCTCGACGCGCTGGCTGACGATACGGCCACAGCCAAAGCCCCGCCGCTGTCAGTGCATTTGTGCGATTATCCCGCGGCTGACCCGGCGCTCATCGACGAAGAGCTCGCAACCGAGATGGAGTTGGTTCGCGACGTCGTGTCGCTCGGTCGCGCCGCGCGCACCGCGGCGAAGCTCAAAGTCCGCCAGCCGCTCGCGCTCGTCGAAATCATCCTCACGAAGCAAACCCACGCCGACTGGCTCGCCGCGCACCGCGATCTCATCGCCGAAGAGCTCAACATCAAACAGGTGGAGTTCTCGACCGAGGCCGACCACTACGTCACCTATCAGGTGAAGCCCAACTTCAAGGCCCTCGGCCCCAAGTTCGGCAAACAGGCGCCGCAGGTCGCCAAAGCACTGCAACAGCTCGACGCCGCCGCCGCACGCCGCGCCCTCATCGACGACGGCGCGCTCGACGTCGAGCTCGGCGGGCGGACCCATCAGCTCACGCCGGACGATGTCGAGATTCGTCTCGAAGCGAAGCCGGGCTGGTCGGCGGCGCAGGGCAAGGCCGGCGTGGTGGTCGTAAAAACCGAGCTGACCGACGCGCTGCTCGAAGAAGGCGTCATCCGCGAACTCATCCACCACGTCCAGCAGATCCGCAAAGACCGCGACCTCGCCTACGAGGCCCGCATCAAGCTGCACCTGCAGACCGATGACCGCTTCGCACAGCTCATCGGCAAGCACGCCGATGTGCTGAAAACCGAATGCCTCGTCAGCGACATCGTGTTCGACGCCGCCGTCGGCGAGACCGTGCAAGCCGAGGTCGAGGGTCGCGCCGTCACCCTTTCAATCGAGACCAACTGAAACCGCCATGTCGACCCTCCTCGCAATCGAGACCTCCTGCGACGAAACCTCGGCCGCGGTCGTCGTCGACGGCTTCGACGTACGCTCCAACGTCATCAGCACCCAGGTTGATCTGCACGCGCGTTACGGCGGCGTGGTGCCCGAAATCGCCAGCCGGGCGCACATCGAGCGTGTGGAGCCGGTGATCGCCGATGCGCTCAGCGCCGCAAACATGACCTACGCCGATCTCGATGCGATCGCCGTCACCGACGGCCCCGGGCTGGTGGGCTCCTTGCTCATCGGCGTGACGGCGGCAAAGACGCTCGCCCTCACGCTCGGCAAACCGCTCGTGCCGGTCGATCACATCGCCGCCCACGCCGTGAGCGCCGCGCTCGTCGCGCCCGAGCCGCCGTGGCCCGCGCTCGCGCTGGTCGTCAGCGGCGGGCACACCTCGCTCTACTTGGTGCGCGACTTCCTCGACATCGATCTGCTGGGCCAAACCCACGACGACGCCGCCGGCGAGGCCTTCGACAAGGTGGCCGCAATTCTCGAACTGGGATTCCCCGGCGGGCCGGTCGTCGACAAGTGCGCCCGCAGCGGCGACCCGACCGCCATCAAGTTTCCCCGCACCTGGATCAATGAGCAGCACGACGACTTCTCGTTCAGCGGACTGAAAACCGCCGTGCTCTATTACGTGTATGGCCAGGGCAACAAATACGGCTCGGTCGCGCACCTGAGCGAACAACAGGTTTCCGACATCGCCGCGAGCTTTCAGCAGGCGGTGGTCGACGTGCTGGTCACCAAAACCATGCGCGCGGCGCAACGCGTCGGCGTGCAACACGTTGTCGTCGGCGGCGGCGTCGCGGCGAACGGCGTCCTGCGGCGCGACTTGCAGACCGCCTGCGACGCAGCCGGCCTCAACCTCTGGCTCACCCCAATGAAGTACTGCACCGACAACGCGGCGATGATCGGGCTGTTGGGCGCGCAACTGCTCGCAGCCGGCCGCGTCGCCGATCTCTCACTCGAACCACGGGCCGGATTGGTGCGAAAGCGCCCCGGTTCACGCTAGCCGCCAGTCGCGCCGGCGCGTAGACTCGCTCGGCACAAGGTGTCTCAGCTCCCCAAAGGAGACCGGCATGATTTTTGGTGAAGACGGCTCGCAGCAGGATCCGGGCGGCGGCCAGCCGCAGCAGCGCGTCCGACTCGACGCCTCGCGGATGGACACGGTGTACGCCAACTTCGTGGCCCTGGCCGGCGGCCCCGACGAGGTCGTGCTCTATCTCGGCGCAACGTCCCATATGCCGGGCCAGCAAGATCCGGTCGTGCAGGTCTCACATCGCGTGATGATGACGCCGTCCAACGCGAAACGGCTGATGATGGCGTTGCAGCAGACCGTGAAAGCCCACGAAGATCGGTTTGGTCCGATCGAGGTCACGCCGCCGCGTCGGCCGCCCGGAAACGCCTAGTTATCTCCCCGATCCATCGCTGTGCCGCAGCGCCACTTGAGAAAATCTTTCAAATCGTCTGCCCGACGCGCCGTAATTATAGGACTTCGTTGCGCGCAAGCTCAATGCGGAAAAAGACTTAGAAGTTCGTGCGCAACGCCCGATCCGTCAACAAAAACATCCGGGCGATTCGCTTGCCGGTCAATTCTGCGCACACTATACTTGACGTTGTAAAGGCTCCCCAGAGTTGTTGATTGCGGCTTGCTGCTCCCCTTGGCTCCCCCCAAAGCAGGCCGTAAACCCGAAAATTAGACGTATGCGTCTGAGCGACGTGCGTACGCGGCTGCGCGCTACACGGCATCACCCCAGAGACGCCGCGCAGTTCTCGATCCGCGCGAGACGTTTTGACGCTGGGCAGTGTGGACAAGAGGCCGGTGCTGAGGAGTGTACATGGGGACGAAGCCAGACCAGAGCTCGCGAGTCTTGAAATTGACGCCGCGGGCCAAAATGCCGACCGATGACGTACTTGCAAACTACAGCGCAAGCGAGCAGTGCTTGCTCAAACGCCTCACGGTCGAGCCCGTCGAGTGCGTGTTCCATGCCATGTTTGAAGATGAGGCGTTAGCGCCGCAGCTTACGCCCGCCGCATGTCGCAAAGAGGGGCGCAAGCTCGACAACGACGACAGCGGGGTCGATTTCCTGCTCGGCGCCGACGAGCAGGTCCTTGAAGTCGACGACGAGCGACGTGCGTTCGTCGAGTTCAACTACACGCGCTTCCGCGTCTACCGCACGCTGACCGCCGCGGGCCGCAAGCGCCTTACCGCCGAACAGGCCGACGACCTGCTGATGTGGGGTCGCTACGTCGCCAGTGCACGCAACGAGTTGGTGCGCTCCAACGTGCCGCTCGTGCTCGCGATGGTGAAGCGAACCCGAATGGCGAATGTCGACTACGCGGACCTCATCAGTGAAGGCAATCTCGCGCTGCTCCGCAGCGTCGACAAGTTCGACTGCGCTCGCGGCTATCGATTCAGCACCTACGCGTGCCGGGCAATTCTCAAGAGTTTCGCTCGCGTCGCGACGCGCACCGCACGCTATCGCGGACATTTTCCCGTCGAGTTCGACCCCATGCTCGAAAAGAGCGACGCTCTCGATCGGAAACGCGCGACGGTGGAGGATGACTGCATGGATGAGTTACGACATGTCTTGTCAGACGATGCCGAGCATTTGACCAACGTCGAGCGGAAGGTCATCACCGCCCGCTTCGCCATCAGCGAACAGCCCGGCGTCACACCACCCGACGCCAAAACGCTCGAGCAGGTCGGCGAAATGATCGGCGTCACCAAAGAACGCGTGCGCCAGATCCAGAACAAGGCCCTCGGTAAGCTCCGCACCGTGCTCGATAGCGGAGTACTCAACGCGCGCGTCAGTTAGCACTTCCCCTTCGTTACGACCCGCTTATCGGCCTGCGGCAAGGTGACCCCACTTCGCCGCAGGCCGAACGCTACGCATACCCCCCTACGGTTTCCGATATTTGATTCCTCCCCGGTCGGGCCCCTAGCATTCAGCGGAGAGTGGGAAGAGGCGCGTCGGGCAAAGCGAGTGATCCGCTCGCTGTGCGCGCCGTCCCCACTTCCGCGTGCCGTCGAGTCGTCGCGTCACCCCCTCAAGGAGCGATCGGGATCATGCCGGAACCAGCGCTCAAGGAATTTATCGTTTGCGCAAACGCGTACCTCGCGGAACCCGCAAACAGCGAAACTGCGCAACGGCTGCTCAACGCGTTCCCCATCCAAAAACTCGAAGACTTAACCATCGCGACCGATGACGACACCGCCGCCGAACTCGCCGCACACTGCCTTGGCTGGCTCGGAACCATGCAGCAATCACCGCTTCTGGCTTCCACTTTGCGAAACGGCCGCAACGGCGTCGCACACGCGGCCGAGCTCGCCCTGTGGCGCATCTGGATGCGCGGCGGATCACGCTGGGCCGTCGATACGCTCAACGCAGCCCTCGCCATGATCAAACGCGACGAACTCGGACCGGCCGACGAGCATCTCGCCGCCATCGCCGAAGCAGAGCCCGAGTTCGCAGAGCCACATCACCAGCGCGGCATCGTCGCGTCCCTGAACGAACAGCCACGCGACGCCGCAAATCACTTCCGCCGCGCCCTCCGCTACAACCCCCAGCACTTCGCCGCCGCCGCCGGAGCCGGCCACGCATTTCTCGAGCTCGAAGTCTTCGAGAAAGCCTGGCAATACTACGCCCACGCTGTCGAGATCAATCCGCGACTGGCGGAGGTGCAGGCGCTGCTCCATGATTTGGGCCCGCTGATCGAAGATCAGCTCGATCGCCGACCGACCTGACGCTGCGGAGACGCTCGTGGCGGGTGTGCTGCTCTTCGGCGGATCATTCGATCCGCTGCACCATGGTCATCTCGTCGTGAGCCGAGCCGCCGCCGAGACGCTGCAGCTCGATCGCGTCGTCCTCATCCCCTCAGCCCATCCACCCCACAAGACCGATCAGCGCCTCGCCCCCGCCGCCGCCCGCCTGCACATGTGCAATGCGGCCACCGCCAATGATCCCTGGTTCGAAGTCAGCGACTGGGAGCTCACCCAACCCCCACCCAGCTACACGCTCAAAACCGTCGCACACTTCGCCGCCCGTCTCCCCGGCGCCGCGCTCTACTGGCTGATCGGCAGCGATACGCTCCGCGAATTGCACCTGTGGTACGAGATCGGCCAGCTCGCCGAACAATGCACATTCGTCACCGCCGCCCGACCGGGGTTCGATCCCGGTCCGCTCAGCGAACTCAGTACATCCCTCTCCAAATCGGCGTTAGCCCGCATCCGCGCGCACATTCTCATTACCACGCCGCGCATCGAAATCTCAGCGACCGAGATTCGCGCGCGACGCAGCGCCGGCCGATCGATCCGTTACCTTGTTCCCCCAGTGGTCGCTGATTACATTGCGGCTGAGCGGTTGTACGGGCCCTAACGGTCGACCGCTGCCAACACCCCCGACTGCACCGCATGGAGGCGCCTCGTGAAGATCGGCGTGCTTAAAGAATCGCACCCGGACGAGCGCCGCGTCGCCCTCGCACCCGAGTCCGTCAAAAAACTGGTCGATCGCGGCGTCACCGTCCTCATCGAAACGGGCGCCGGTCTCCGCGCCCACTTCGACGACGCCAGCTACATCGCCGCCGGCGCGACGGTTCGCGGCGACGTGTCAGCCGTGCTGCCCGAGTGCGACTTCCTGCTATGCGTCCAGCCGCCGGGCGCGTCGCACATCGAGCAGTTGCGCGACGGCGCCTACTTGCTCGGCGCACTCACGCCGATGCGCAATCGCGACGTCGTGCGGCAACTCGCGCAGCATCGCATCACCGCCTTCTCGATCGACCTCATCCCGCGCACCACACGCGCGCAATCGATGGATACGCTCTCGTCGATGGCGAACATCGCCGGCTACAAAGCCGCCATCATCGCCGCCGATCACTGCGCGAAATACTTCCCGATGTTCATGACCGCCGCCGGAACCGTCCCCGCCGCCCGGTGCTTTGTCATCGGCGCCGGCGTCGCCGGCTTGCAGGCCATCGCCACCGCCAAACGCCTCGGCGCCACTGTCTACGCCAACGACACCCGCAGCGTCACCAAAGAGCAGGTCGAAAGCCTCGGCGGACGCTTCGTCGCTATCGACGCCGAAGACGCGCAAACCGCCAGCGGCTACGCCAAAGAGCTCTCCGAGGCTGACAAACTCAAGCAAGCCACCCTCGTCGCCGAACAATGCGCCGCCGCCGACGCCGTCATCACCACCGCGCTCATCGGCGGCGTCTTCGCACCCAAGCTGATCACGACCGACACCGTCAAACGCATGAAGCCCGGCTCGGTCATCGTCGATCTCGCGGCCGAAGCCGGCGGAAACTGCGAACTGTCGCAACCCGGTAAGACGGTGGTCGAGCACGGCGTCACGATCGCCGCCCCGCTCAACCTGCCCTCAGCCATGCCCTACCACGGCAGTCTGCTCTTCGGCCGCAACCTCACGACCTTCCTGCTCGAGTTCATCAAAGACGGCGAGTTTCAATTCAAACGCGACGACGACATTCTCGCCGGAGCGCTGCTCACGCATCAGGGCGAGGTCACGAACGAACGCGTCAAGCAAGCGCTCGCGGAGAAATCGGCATGATGTCCACCTTACTGCTACTTGCCGCCGCCGAGCCAGCAACCGATGTGCTCGGCCCACTGTCGACGCACCTCATCGTGCTGCTGCTGGCGGTGCTGCTCGGCTTCGAGGTCATCTCGAAGGTCCCCGCCCAGTTGCACACCCCGCTCATGAGCGGGTCGAACGCCATCTCCGGAATCACAATCGTCGGCGCCCTGCTCATCGCCGGAACCGACTTTGGCGAAGGTCGCCAATGGGTCAACATCGTTTTCGGATTCCTCGCCATGGTCTTCGCCACGGTCAATGTCGTCGGCGGATTTGTCGTCACCGACCGCATGCTCGCAATGTTCAAACGCCGCTAACTGCTTCTCGAGGATAAGCGCGCATGACGGCCCGCCATACTTCCGCCAACCAACCGGAGCGCCGTGCTGATGCTTAGCGATCCCCTGCTCGGGCTGCTGGCCCACTCAGCCGACGAACACGCCGCCCAGGCGGCCGCGAGCGTCACCTCCATCGGCGACTTCTTCATCCGCATCGGCTACGCGGTCGCCGCCATCTTCTTCGTCTTCGGACTGAAGATGCTCTCATCCGTCAAGACCGCCCGACGCGGCAACATGATCGCCTCCGCCGGCATGCTGCTCGCGGTCATCATCACCCTGCTCAACAGCGACATGTTCCCCGGAACAACCGCGGTCGTCGTCGTCATCCTCGGGGCTGCGGTCGGTGGAACCGCCGGGCTCGTCCTCGCCAAACGCGTACCGATGACCGCCATGCCGGAGATGGTCGCCGCGTTCAACGGCTTCGGCGGCTTGGCGTCCGCTAGCGTCGCGATCGCCGAATATTGGCACGCCCCGCTCAATACCCTCGTCATCGACACGCGCGTCAGCATCGCGATCTCCGTCCTCATTGGCATGATCACCTTCACCGGCAGCGCGATCGCGTTCCTCAAGCTGCGCGGCCAGTGGATCCCCGTGTGGTGGCACGGCAAGGAGCCCAAAAAGGATCGCGACGGCCGACCCAAGCTCGACCCCAGCGGCGCGCCCGTGCTCGACTTCAAGACCTACATCAAGCTCGGCAACCCAATCACATTCAACTGGCAGCACCCCATCAACCTCGGGCTGCTGCTCGTCGCCCTGCTGCTCGGTACTGCGATGGCCGCCGGCCCCGGTCACTGGGAGCTGATCCTGCTCATCCTCGTCGCCGCGGCCCTGGGCGTGCTGCTGACGATTCCCATCGGCGGGGCCGACATGCCCGTCGTCGTCTCGCTCCTCAACTCATATTCGGGGCTCGCCGCCTGCGCCGCCGGCTTCGTCCTGCAGAACATGGGGCTGATCATTAGCGGAGCGCTGGTCGGCGCCTCCGGCCTCATTCTCACGCAGATTATGTGCAAAGCGATGAACCGCTCGCTGCTTAACGTGCTGCTCGGCGGCTTCGGTCAGGAAGCCGCTGCCGCAGGCGGGACGAGTGTCGAAGGCAAGAGCGTCCGCAACTGGGACCCCGACGACGCCGCCCTCGAACTCGCCAACGCCAGCCGCGTCTTCATCATCCCCGGCTACGGGATGGCCGTCGCTCAAGCACAGCACGCCGTCGCCGAAATGGCCGACCTGCTCAGCCAGCAAGGCGTCGAGGTAAGGTACGGCGTGCACCCCGTCGCCGGACGCATGCCCGGCCATATGAACGTGTTGCTCGCCGAAGCCAACGTGCCGTACGAACAGCTCGCCGATCTCGAACTCAACAGCGAGATGCCGCAGTGCGATGTCGCGCTGGTCATTGGCGCTAACGACGTCGTCAACCCCGACGCACGCCGCCCCGACAGTCAGATCGCCGGCATGCCCATCTTCGACGTCGACAAGGCCCGCCTCGTGCTCGTCAGCAAGCGCAGCCTCAACCCGGGATTCGCCGGCATCGAAAACCCGCTCTTCTTCAACGACAACACCGTGATGCTTTTCGGCGATGCCAAGCAAACCGTTCAGGGCGTCGTGTCAGCCCTGAAAGAAGCCTAGCGCATCACCGGCAACGAGAGCGTAAGCGGTGTTCCCGAGACATCGAAGAAGAGCAGGTGATTGTTGTCGCCATCGTCGAGATCGCCAATGGCGAACGGTGCGACGATCACTTCCGCACCCCGCTCATTGCGAATGGTGAGTTCGTACTGACGCCAATCGGCTTCAGCGTCAACACTCACGTCGGTGGATCTCCACCCGCCACGATGGCCAGTCTACCGATCGGTCGTCACCCAACCCGCCCCATCACCGCCCGTCGATTCATTGACGGCGCCGCCCACCGCTGTCCGCGTCAGCAAAAACGCGTCGCCACCCTCCGCACTGGCAGCCGCCGCCAGCAACCGCGCGTCGGCGCGGCTGTCGACAATCAACTGCGCGATGAGTTGCGGCAGCGCGCAGGCGCACGACCCGTCGGCATGCTTGAGACCAGCGCGGTACTGCCGCGGAGCGAAGCCCGCCGCGTGACATGCAGCCGCTGGGTCGGCCACGCCGCACACCGCCACGTGATCGATGTCGGCCGGCGCCAGGCGCCGTCGCGACAAGAGCTGTCGGATCGCGCCGCCGGCCACGAGCGCCGCAGTGGAATGCTTGTCATACTGCGGCGCCCCACGCACCGTCACCTCGCGGTCAAGCGTAGCCAACACCTCCGACGGCTTGCGCCCCAGGATCAACGCCGTCGCACACAGTCTCCCCTCACAAAGACAAACATGGATCGCCAACCCGTACTCGGCGGCGCTGGTGCGGACGAGGTTCGCGACCCCGAACAGCACCTCCGCGGCGGTGTGCGCACCGGCCGAGAGGTCCGCCGCGTGACACAGTGGCGAAAGCTCCAGTGCGACCGCCAGGGCCGCTGCAGTGCTGCTCGCTGCAACCGAAACCCCACCTGCGTAGACCGCCTGCACGCGAGACCGCTCGACTGCCGCGTGCTCGATCGCCCGCTCAGACGCGCGCTGCATGACGACCAGATGGTCTCCCCCCTCAGCGTCTTGCGCCCCTGCAAAGCCCACGATGCCGTAGCCGACAATGCCCACCACCAGCGACACCCCACGTGGTTTGGATCCGGCGTCTCAGACCGCAACCGCTCGTTGCAAGTCTAACAGCAATCAGCGCGCGCGGCCGCGGTCAGTCGTCGGTTTGCTGATAGGCGTCGAGTAGGGCGCGGGCGGTCGTCAGCGCCTCCTGCACCGTCGAAACGCGCTCTTCCAACTGCTCGCGATACACCGCGTCGAGAACCTGCCGATACACCGGACCGGGCGCCACGCCCAGCCGCGCCAGATCATGCCCGCCGATCAGTGGCCGCGGTGCAGCATCTTCCGGGCGAATCTCAGCCACCCGCGCTTCGAGATCACGCGTGCGCTGCGGCTCGGCCATGAGATGTTGATGGCGCAACGGCGCGATCTGCATGAGGTGCTGGAAGCTCGGGTGCGCCATGAGTTGCTTGAAGTCGCTCAACGGAATCTCCGTTGGCGCATCCAGCGCGGCTTGCCGCGCTACGAGCCACTCCACCGCCGCGCGCTGCTCGTTCGAGCACGTCAGCGCACGGCAAATGCCGCCCACCTCATCGAGCTTGCGATCCGCAAGCAGCAACGCAAACGCGGCTTCGAAGCTCATCTCCGTTGTCGCGGTCGCCAGCATCCGCTCGACCCGATCCAGGTGCTCACCGCTCCATCGCGCATTCGGCCACAGCCAGCGCAGCAGCCCATGCTGCTTCATGAGCGCGATCGCCTCCGCGCGGCGCGGATCAGAAAGCATCCGCTCGAGCTCGTCGCGCACCCGCTCCGACGCAATCTCCGCCAGTCGCGGCGCCTCCGCTTCAATGCCGGCGGACGTCTGCGGGTCGATCGTGAAACCGAGTCGCGCTGCGAAACGCACCGCCCGCAACAAACGCAGGTGATCTTCGCCGAAGCGTTGCCGCGGGTCGCCAATCGCGCGCACCACACGCCGCTCGAGATCACCCAAACCGCCGACATAATCCAGCACCGCGTGCGCCGCCGGATCCAGGAACATCCCGTTCACCGTGAAGTCGCGCCGCTGAGCGTCTTGCTCGGCGGTCGCAAATTCGACCGCGTCGGGCCGTCGGCCGTCGCTGTACGCCAGATCGGTGCGAAAAGTCGCGACTTCGATCCACCGACGCTCCCGCCGAACCAACACCACGCCGAACTGCACTCCCACGTGCCGCGCCGCGCGAAACAACCGCAGCACCTCTTCCGGCGTCGCATCGGTCGCCACGTCGTAATCATGCGGCGGCGCCCCGCGCAACAGGTCGCGAACGCATCCGCCCGCAAAGTACGCACAGCGCCCCGCCTCCCGCAAAACGTCGATCACCGTCCGAGCGGGCCCCGCCGGTTCGGGAAGCGGACTGTCAAACACGACGCGCTGCATCACGCGCGCGGCCCCTGCGTCTCCCCCAGCTCGTGCGTCTGTGCAACCGGCCCCGCTCGAAACGTCGCGACAAACTCCGCTCCGCCCTCTTCGGGTACGTGCAGCGCGAGCCCGCCGCCCATTTCCTGCGCAAACTTGCGCGCCACCGCCAGCCCGAGACCCGTACCCGCATGCCCCTTCGTGGAGTGGAACGGCTGAAAGATCCGCTCGCGCTGATCCGTCGGGACGCCGGGCCCGTTGTCCTTCACCGTCAGCCGCACGCTTCGTTCCTGCGGCTCGTACAACGTCCGCACCGTCACGACGCCCCCCTGCTCAGGACACGCGTCGATCGCGTTGCTGATCAAATTCAGCACCAGTTGCTGCGCACCGTCAAAGTCGAGCGGCGTCGCCGGCAGCTTGTCATCCAGGTCGGTCAGCAGCACGACCGACTTGCGGTCCGCCGGACCATGCATCTCCGCCACCGCTTCCTCGACCACGCGATTCAGCGAGACCATTTCGAACTCTGGTTCGCGGTCTTTGCTGAACGCGAGCATGTTCATCATCAGCTTCGACACACGATCGAGATTGCGGTCCACGATCCGCCAGCCCTGATCCGCCACGCCCAGGTCGCGCCGTTGCAACCCGCGCTGCACCAGATCACCGCCCGACTGCAAGCCCTGCAGCATGTTCTTGATCGCGTGCGACAGATACGCGACCGTTTCACCGACCGCCGCCAGCCGCTCCTGCTGCATCTGCGCTTGCACGAGCCGCGTATTCTCCAGCGCCAACCCGGTCTGATATCCGATCGCCGTGATCAAGCGCAGCTCATGCTCGGTGTACAAATGCTGCGTCACCGGCGTGTCGAGATGAATCACGCCCAGCACCTGATCGCGCGCCACGATCGGCGCACACACCACCGACCGCATGCCCAAGTTCTGCACACTCTTGCCGCTGCGGAACCGACTGTCGTTCACCACGTTCGAGCACAACACCCCGTCGCGCTCCCGCACCACATGGTTGAGAATCGTCCGCGAGGTCAGAATGTTGCCGGCGTCTTCATCCGCCGCCGGTCGCCGCCGAAAGCGAACGATCTCCGGCAGCAATTCCTGCGTCTCATCGTCGCGAACGAAGATCACACCGCGATCAACATCGACCTCCGCGAAGACAATGTCCATGACGCGCGCGAGCAACTGCTCGATGTCCAGCAGGCTGCCGATCACGCTCGACAGCTCTCGAATCACGCGCCACGACTTGACCGCGTAAGCCGTCTCCGGCGCGGCCAGCACCACGCTGTCTTCGTTCGACGGCACCCGCGCGACGATCGACGCGTCGAGCGCTTGCGCGCCGCCCGCCACATCCAGCGAGACCAGGTCCGACGTCACCGCCGAACCGCTGAACTGCTCGACCCGCTCCTCGCCGGTATAGACGAGCAGCGACCCCCCGACGCGAATCTGATCACCGTGCTTCAGCCGCGTCGGCTTCTGCAGACGGGCCCCGTTCAAATAGGTGCCATTGACGCTGTTGAGGTCATACAGCACCCACGCGCCGTTCTCACGCCTGAGATGGGCGTGCTTGCGGCTCACCGTTTGATCGGTAAGCGGCAAGTCGTCGCTCATGCGGCCGATCAGCGCATCGTCGTCGCGAACGCGGTGCGTTCTGCCCTTATCGGGGCCTTGCAATACGACGAAGGTCGCCACGGCGGCACCCAGCGCGCAAAAGACTTCCATGAGACGATGCGTCGCACCCGCTGCGAACGCCCCTCCGTCCCATTCTACCCGGTCTAAACCGACGCGGTCTCGTCAGTTGCTCACGCTTCGCGGCCAGACTGCATTCCGCGGCGCTAGGCCAGTACGCCCTGCCCTTCCGCGTGACGTACGGTCGACGCCTGTAGTCCCTTGGCGGTCTGCGTGAGTTCATACTCGACGGGCTCACCGTCGCGTAGCGTCCTGAACCCTTCGCTATGGATGTTGGTGTAGTGGACGAACACGTCTTGACCTTCAGGGCCCACGATGAAGCCGTAGCCCTTCTTACGGTCAAACCATTTGACCTTGCCGGACAACATAACTGCAACCTCCGCGACGCTGAACCCGTTTGATGTGCTTCGGGCGCGCCGCTACGAAATGAACGTTCGTGAAAACGCAGGCGCCGCCGGCGAACCGAGGTTCCACCAACGTTGCGCGGCCCGGCGCAACGCACCTACCCTTCCACGAACAACAACTGCACAGGCCGCCAGACGCGGCCCCGATCTGTCGCCTACTCCGACGCTTCCTGCTCTTCGGCGAGCACCACTTTCCGAGAAAGCTTCACACGACCCTGATCATCGATCGCGATGACCTTCACGCGCACCGTGTCGCCGACCTTCACAACGTCGGTGACGGCTTTGACATAGCCGTCCGCGAGTTCGCTGATATGACAGAGGCCATCCTGGCCCTCCACAATCTCGATGAAGGCCCCAAAGTCGCGAATCGCCGCAACCCGACCTTCATAAATCTGACCGACCTTCACATCTTCGGTCATCCGAGCAATCGCCGCTCGGGCCCGTTCCGCTCCGGCCGGATCAAGACACGAGATCAGCACCGTCCCGTCGTCTTCAATCTCAACCTCGGCGCCAGTCGACGCCTGCAGGGCCTTGATGGACTTGCCGCCCGGCCCAATCACCTTACCGATCTTCTCAGGATCGATCTGCAAGGTCAACAGTCTTGGAGCGTACTCGCTGATCCCGGTCCGCGGCGTTGAAATCGCCGCCTCCATGCTGTCGAGAATCGCCAGCCGCCCCTCCCGCGCCAGCTCGAACGTCTCGCGAATCTGGGCTTGCGTCAGACCGCGGGCCTTTAGATCCAACTGAATGCCCGTGATGCCGGTGCGCGTGCCACACACCTTGAAGTCCATGTCGCCGAAGTGGTCTTCCTCACCCAGAATGTCGAGAATCAACTCGTAATCATCCCCATCAGAAATCATCCCGACCGAGATGCCCGCCACCGGCGCCTTGATCGGCACGCCCGCGTCCATCAAACACAGCGTCCCGCCGCACGCCGACGCCATCGAGCTCGATCCGTTCGACTCCAAAATGTCGCTCACCAGACGAATCGTGTACGGAAACTCGTCCGGGCTCGGCAACACCGGCTCCAGGCTCCGCTCCGCCAGCGCCCCGTGACCAATCTCACGCCGACCCGGACCCGCAATCCGACCCGCCTCGCCCACCGAAAACGGCGGGAAGTTGTAGTGCAGCAAAAACTTCTTGCTGTACTCGCCGAGCATGTCGTCGATGATCTGCTCATCACGCTGCGTGCCGAGCGTCGCCGTCACCAACGCCTGCGTCTCGCCGCGCGTAAACAGCGCCGAGCCGTGCGTACGCGGCAACAGACCGACTTCGCTCGAGATATGCCGTAACTCATCCGCCGCACGCCCGTCCGGCCGCACCCCATCCTTCAGAATGCGCGACCGCACGACCTTCTTCTCCACGGCCTGCAACGCCGCCTTGATCTGCTGCGGCGTGTAATCCGATTCCTCGCCCTCGGGGCAATATTCCTCGGTCACTTCCTGATAGATCGCGCTCACCGCGTCGCCGCGCTCCAGCTTCGCCGCGATGCCCTTCGCTTCAACGAACCGGTCCCATGTCTTCTTGCGAATCGCCTCGATCAGCGCCTCATCGACCGCCGGCGCCTCCCAGACCACCGGCTTGCCCGCATGACGCCGCAACTCGCTCAGCATCTCGCAAATCGGCAACACGCCATGCTCATAGCCGTACTCGATCGCTTCGGCGACGTCATCCTCCGACAGCTCGTGCGCCCCAACCTCGATCATGTTCACGCCATCATTGTGTCCGGCGAGCACCAGATCGATATCCGAGTACTCAACCTGCGCCTGCGACGGGTTGATGATCAGCTTGCCGTCAACCCGTGCGACCCGCACCCCCGCCACCGGACCGTCGAACGGAATGCTCGACACCGCCAGCGCCGCGGTCGCCGCCACCATCCCGATCACGTCGGTGTCATGCTGCCGATCCGACGCCAGCGTGATGATCTGAATCTGCACTTCGTCCTTGAATCCATCCGGAAACAAGGGACGAATCGGACGGTCAATGACACGCGCCGTCAAAATCTCTTTCGTCGACGGACGCCCTTCACGCTTGAAGTACCCACCGGGGAATCGACCAACCGCCGAGTGCCGCTCGCGATAGTCAACCTGCAGCGGAAAGAAGTCGATGCCCGGCCGCGGTTTGTCGCGCACCACCGTGCCCAATACCACCGTGTCCCCGTAGCGCACCATCGCCGCGCCGCCGGCCTGCTTCGCGACCTTCCCCGTCTCGATCGACAGCATCGCCTCGCCAATCTGACGCTCGACCTTGAATACCTTCACTTCCGGAGCGACCGGCGTGGCGGCGGACTTGCTGCTCTTGCTGCTGGTTGACTTGGGGGACTTACGCGTGGATTTCTTCGCCTTCGTTGATCTTGCTGTCACACTATTCCTACCTTGATTGACGTCGTGCCCGACTGCTCCCCGGCGCCCGCACATCAAACGAACGCTCCCGGCCGTCGGCCGACCATTTTCTCATTGCAGCACGCCGCACTGGCGACGCACGCGAGCCGTTACTTTCGCAGTCCGAGCTTCCCGATCGTCTCGAGATACCGCGGACGGTTCCGCGACGCGAGGAACCGCAGCAACGCCGAGCGCCGGCCCACCATCTTCAGCAGACCCCGCCGCGAAGAGTGGTCCTTCGCGTGCGTACGCAGATGCTCGGTGAGCTGTTGAATCCGCGTCGTCAACAGCGCAACCTGAACCTCAGCCGAACCCGTGTCCTTCTCATGACGACCGTGATCGGCGAACAACTCCGCCTTACGCTCATTCGTTATCGACATGGCCAAATCCTTCTGTCACTTGGGAGTCGTCGCAGCTTGCTGCCGCCGGGCCAATCGGCGGACGCCGCAACAACCCTGCCGGGTTGACTCAACCGCTTCATACTGAAACGCGAGTATAAGCCGCCGCCCTAAGGCCCGCAACGCCGCTCGCCCAAGCTCGAAACAGCGCCCCGCCAACGCCAAGCCGCCCCGCCAACGCCCGTTCGCATCGGCACGCCAATCCGCCGCATGCCGAGTTAGCAAGGCGAACACCCCCGCCACGATTCGCGACACCCCCTCCCGCTTCCACCCCCACCGCGAT
>CAZLYU010000057.1:0-22295 GCA_964563855.1 uncultured Planctomycetales bacterium
ACAGGGTAATGCTTTAATTACAAAACCGCTGCTCTGCCAATTGAGCTACGGTGGCGGCGATGCGGCAATCGAAAAGTGTACGGGTCTGATCCGGAAGTCGTAAAGCAGCGTGGCGACCACCGTTCCGACCAGCGCTGGATGGGGCGCAGGACGCGTCCGATGGGCGCGGCGCTCGTTTGGCGGGTCGGCCAGCGGGGTGCGTGAAGCGCGGTTTGTGAGCTGGCGCTTCGGACCTCGCGTCCCAGACCGCAAAAGGCATCCGACGCGCGACCGACAGCCTGCGGTGACGAGAGCGAATCCGCCGGCTGACGTACCGTGACACCGCAAGCCGACGCGTCATCGGCTTTTGCAACCGAGATTGCGGTAAAGCGGGGCACAAACTGCGGTTGTTCGGTGGGCGCCGCGGATCGCTCCCAAGTTACGCTTTAATGGCCGCTTGAGTTGGCACGTTTGCTCGCTGCCGCGCTCGCGAATCATCGGCGCCTGGCTTGACAGGCAAGCATCTGCTTGCGTATTCTTCACCGTGGATAGGCAAGTCACGGCTTGCGTGAATCGCGTTGCATGAATGACGACCTCTACCGCGCCATCGCTGACCCGACGAGACGGGCGATTCTCGATGAGCTGGTCGACCGCGACGGACAGACGCTCTTCGAACTCTGCGGCCGCTTGACCATGAAGCACGGCATCGGCTCGACGCGACAGGCGATCTCGCAGCACTTGGAAGTCTTGGAGGCCGCCGGCTTGATCATCGTGCGGCGCGAGGGCCGGTACAAGTTTCACTCGTTCAACGGCAAACCGCTCAAGGCCATCGCCCAGCGGTGGCCGCCCAACGGTCGCGGGAGGTAACGCACCATGCGAATCAATCTAGCCAGCGTGCTCGTCGATGATCAGGAAAGGGCCGCCCGGTTCTACACCGAGATACTCGGATTCCAGAAGAAGCACGACATCCCGATGGGCAAGCATCGCTGGCTCACCGTCGTGTCGCCAGAGAAACCCGACGGCGTCGAACTCGTCCTCGAACCCGATGAACACCCCGCCGTTAGACCGTTCAAGTCGGCGCTGGTGGAAGACGGCATCCCGTTTACGTCGTTCGCGGTCGACGACCTATACGCTGAGCACAAGCGGCTCGAAGCCCTCGGGGTGCGCTTCACACAACAACCCACCGATCTCGGCACAGTGATTACCGCCGTGTTCGACGACACGTGTGGAAACCTCATTCAGATCGCACAGGAGATTCAGGAATCATGAACGCGATCCCCTTTCGTTTCGGCGTGCTCTGTGTCGTGCCGATCTTGATTGCGTACGCCGCCGCCAGTGAGCAGCCCGGTGCGGAAAATGCGCAGCACCGAACTGAATCGAAACGGCTGGGTGCGAATCAAACGGAGGGCGATTCCATGCAAGTCTATTACCTCGAAATCGTGACCCCTTTGGTCGACCAGACGTGTCGTGCCTTGGAGAAAACGCACGACGTCACGTTCGGCGAACCGATTGCCGAACTTGGGAACGCCCGCACCGTCAAACTGAAGGACGGTGGGCGGATCGGTGTGCGGGCGCCCATGCGCGATACAGAAGAACCAGTTGTGCGGCCCTACATCCTCGTGAATGACATTGACGCCGCGATCAAAGCGGCCGAGGCGGCCGGGGCGGAAGTGGCGATGCGTCCGACCAAGATCCCCGGTCATGGCGCATTCGCAATCTACCTGC
Source organism: uncultured Planctomycetales bacterium (assembly GCA_964563855.1). Taxonomy (GTDB): domain Bacteria; phylum Planctomycetota; class Phycisphaerae; order UBA1845; family Fen-1342; genus JAFGRR01. The sequence continues at coordinate 1,705 of CAZLYU010000057.1, forward strand.
TCGGCGGGATCGACCATGGGCTTTGGCAACTTTGAGTCGTCGTCGCGTTGCGAGCGGGCCGCAACCGCCAACACGCGACGATCGCGTTTGAGCTGCACTACGGCGTCGCGAGGTCGCGCCAATATTCGGCTTCGTAAGCGTCATCCAGCGCTTCGTAAACGCGCGTCAGCGTGCTGGCGGCCTTACGCGTGAATTGATGATTCGCCCCGGCGTAGACCTCCAGAATCTGATACGACTCCAGCATCGTCTGCTCCGCCGCCTGCACATCGCCAAGATCCAACTGAGCGCGTCCCAGGCCCCCAAGCGCCACGCCCAGCAGTCGCGGGTAGGGCGGCGCAAGTCGACGCGCCCCGGCGACGACGGCGCTGAACGTTTCGCGCGCGGCCTCGGCAGCGCCCATCTCCACCTGCACGGCGCCGAGCGCGCTGAGTGAGGTCAGCGTTTCGCGATGGTGCTCGCCGAGCGTGTCGCGCTTCGATTCGTACACTTGCCGAGCCAGCGGGGCGGCGTCCTCCCAACGCTCCAAGTTGATGTAGAGCACGGCGAGGTTGCCGGTAGTCACCAGTGTCTCTCTATGCTGCGGTCCGAACACGTACGCCTGTTCCTCGACGACGCTTTCGTAGAGCGGCAGCGCCGCGTCATAGCGCCCCAGTCGTCGATAGGTCTCAGCTAGCGCCGCCTTCGAGATCAGCGTTGACGGGTGATCCGCCCCCAATGCGGCGCGCTTCGCTTGCACTACGTCGTCCAGCACGTCGGCCGCCTCGGCCAATGCTCCGATCGCCATCAGCGCCTGACCGAGATTGTCGCGCGCGGCCAACGCCATGTGGGCATCTGCGTCTTCGTGCGACTCGACGATCCGCACGGAGCCTCGCAACAGCTCGATCGCCTCTGCGACCCGTCCCTCGACGCGACGAATCGCACCCAAACCGCCGAGCGCGATGCCCGCCGCCAATGAGTCGGGCCCCATGTTCACCTCGGCGCGTTCGAGTGTGTCGCTCCACACCCGCTCGGCGTCGTCGACACGATCGAGCGCAAACAGCGCTTTGGCGTATTCGTTCGCCACGCCAAGGGTGCGGACGTGCGCGGGTCCGAGCGCCTCACGGGCGTAGTCATAGGCGGTCTTGAGTCGGTCGGTCGCCCGCTCGAAGTCGCCGACGGCCAAGTAGGCGCGCGCCAATGTCTCGCGCACCCGCGCCACAGCCTCGGGCCGCAAACTCGCGTCCGTCAGAATGCGCTCATCGAGGCGACTGAGCACCAGCTCCAAGAGCTGCGTGTCGAGTCCGCGCGCGACGCCGGGTCTGGCGGCGACGATGACGTCTTCCAACATCGACTCGAGCGCGCTCGCCCGCTGACCCTCGGCGACCAGCGACGCCCGCGCTTCGGCGGCGTCCGCCTCCGACTGGGCCCGCGACGCCGCTGATTGAGCTAACTGCGTTGCAGTCTGCAGCCGCTGCAGCTCGGCGCGCGTCGCCCAGCCGCCCAGCCCGGCGGCAAGCACGACCGCCGCCGTCGCCAGGCCGACCGCGACGCGATGGCGGCCGACGAAGTTTGACAAGCGGTACCAATGACTCGGTCCGCGCGCCTTGACCGGCTCGCGCCGCAGGCAGCGGTCTACGTCGTCACCCAGATCGCGGACCGAGTCATAACGACGCTCCCGGTCCCGTTCGAGGCACATCATCACGATCCAATCGAGCTCGCCGCGCAGGCGCTTCACGAGCCGGCGCGGATCAACCCCGCGCTGATTCGCCGCGGCCGTCAGGGCGTCGCGATTGCGATGCAGCAGGCGTTGCACTCGCGTGCTCGGCGTCGGCGGCTCCGCCTCGCGCAGCGCGCGCTGGATAAAAGCGAGTCGATGCCGTTCGGGCAGCTCAAAGGGCGGCGCCCCAGTCAACAATTCATAGAGAATGACGCCCAACGAATAGACATCCGACCGTGTATCGACCGGTCCCAGCTCCGGGTTCGCCTGTTCCGGACTCATATAGTCCGGCGTTCCCACGATCTGGTCGGGTTTGGTGAGGTTGGTCGCGGGATCCGCGGCGTCGCTCAGCGCCTTGGCGATGCCGAAGTCGATGATCTTCGGCTGGGGGACGCCGTCGACTTCGGTCACGAGAATGTTGGTGGGCTTCAAGTCGCGGTGGAGAATCGCGTTCTGATGCGCATGCGCAACGCCGCGGCAAACGGCGACAAACAGCTTCAACCGATCTTCAATCGAGAGGCGGTGTTCATCGCAGTAAGCGGCGAGGCTTTTGCCGTGGACGAACTCCATTACGAAGTAAGGCCGACCGTCATCCGCGGCGCCCGCGTCGAGCACGGTCGCGATGTTCGGATGCGACAGCCGCGCTAGGGTCTGTCGCTCGGCATCGAAGCGACGTAGAACCTGTCGTCCGCCGACGCCGGGCAAGATGACCTTGATCGCGACGTCGCGTTCGAACGGCGCTGCCTGGATGGCGCGATAAACCGCGCCCATCCCGCCGCGGTCGATCAGCTCGACAAGTTGGTAGGGGCCCAGCGTCTGACCGCTCAAGTCTTCGTGCTCGCGCGCCCCCCAGTCGCCGGATGACTCCGCTGACGAATTCGCCGTGTCGAGCCCCGCGTCATCGATGAGTGCGTCGAGCAGCGCCTGGAGATACTCGCGCTGCTCGGCGTCGGTCCACTCGTCGGTCCGCGTGACGCGCCGCATGCCGGCGGTGAGGCGCGTCAGTTGCTGGGTGCGCTTGCGCTCACCGTCGAGCTCCATGCCATCTTCCTCTTCCACGGCCCGCCGCGCCGCTGACGCGTTGCGCTCCGGTCTGACTACACTCGGCTGGACGCCAGCGTGCTGTATGCGAGCAGGATACCCAGTGATTGCGACCAAAGCTGATTACGTGGTGCACTGGAACTTCGACACGTTTCACGAAGAGACGTTTGGCGATTTCACTCCCTGCGATACGCCGCGCCGCGCTCCCGATTATGTCAGTGCGTCGCGTTCGGCGTATTGGGACTTGGGCGACCGGGTAGTCCGCTCATCAGACCACTGGGGGCGCGTCCGCCGCAGTTTGTGGCTCATCGAAGGGTTACGCGCCCGTGGGGCGCCGATCACCGCGAGCTGCGCCTACGACGCTTTCGCGCGGATCCAACGTCACGCGCTCTTCACGCGGGCGACCGAACTCCGCCGCCACCGCCGCGTGCAGGCGTTTCGCGAGCGCGCCCTCACGTTGCCGTCGCACGCGGCGCTCGCGCTCGAGTGGCTGCAACAGTTTCCGCACGCACCGGTGTTTGAGATTGCGGTGATCGCGGCGCCGGCCGCGTCACAACCCCATGTGCTGCACGATGGCGGGGCCTGCTTCCTCATTGCACCGCCCGCCCCAACGCGGGTTCGAATGCCCGCGTAACGCTCGCCTCGCGACGGCCGAACGCCGATCGCGCACTCAGGGCTGCGCTTCGGACGGCTTCGGCGTGAGTGTGCGGGTGCGCTGCCTGCGATGTTCCGCGAGAAACGAGACGCGCTCGCGATCCGCTGGGTTGAGCACCGCACGCAGCGCCCTTTTGGCGTCGTGAATCCCGGTGCGTCGCGTGAGGTGCGTGAGCACGATGCGCTGGTTTTCGAGTTGCGGCACGATACGGGCGATGTCGCCCAAATGCATGTGGCGCCCCGCCCGGGCCCGTTCGCGATGCTCCATGTCGATGAAGGTGCACTCGAGCAGCAGAATCTGACTGCGTCGCACAAAGTCGAGTTCGAGAAACGCGCCGGGGCCCGTATCGCCGCAGTAGGTCACCAACGGATGCTCGACGCGTGTAGTGATCTCAACGCCGCGCTGTTTGAGCTCGACGAGCTGCGGTCCCATCAATCCCTGGTGTTCGGGCTTCAGCTTGTTGCGAATGTTGATGACGCTGAATCCGAGCGCGTTGAAACGCTCGCCTGCGCGGCCGCGACACAGGTGCTCGACCTCGAAGACCCTCACGATGAGGTCGCGTTGCACCTGTATGTCGTCTCCCGGTGCGACGCCATGCACGTTGGCTGGGGGCGTGTGGCCGTCGATGTCGCCCCAAATGCGGAGCATCTCCTGAACCGGTGCGACAAGCGGCTGTGGGATGTAAGCGTGTCCGGGCGCGTTGTCGATGAACATGCGCTGCGAAAAGTAGTAGGCCAGCCCGGCGGCGTGGTCCATGTGCCCATGCGTGAGAAAGACGTGGTCGACCGCCAGCACGTCGCGCGGCGCGCGGCCGAAGTCGAACCCGACGTTCATGTGCGGCAGCGTGAGGTAGGTCTCCTCGCCGGCGGCGGAATATCCGCGCACCACCAACTCCCCGTGCTGAAATTCGTAACCCGAGGCCATGGCGTTTGTTGTACGCGGATGCCGCGGGAAAGTCTTGTCGCGGTCCGATTTTTGGATTGACGTACATCATCTTGTGTAGTAGTCTTCGGTTGAGCACGAGCGGTTGTGTGCTCGTTCTCCGGCCCGAATCGGGTCCCGTCGTAGGTTTGGTTCCAAGCGGGTCGTTGCTATGCGACTTGCCACTCCCAAGCGGGTCACGGACGCATGCGGTGTCCGTTTTGTCATGCTGACGACGACAAAGTGGTCGATTCACGTGCCCGAGACCTCGGACGGACCATCCGTCGCAGACGCGAGTGTCTCGCCTGCAATCGGCGTTTCACGACCTATGAGCGCGTCGAAGACTCCGTGCGGTTGGCGGTCATCAAACGCGACGGCAGCCGTTCGCCCTACGACCGCCAAAAGATCACCGACTCGGTGCGTCGCGCCGCGTACAAGCGACCGATCAGCTCCGACCGGCTCGAACAGGTGGTCGACGAAGTCGAAGAGAGCCTGGTCGCAAACTTCGAGAAGGAAGTCCACAGCCAGACGATCGGTGAGCGGGTCGCGGCCGTGCTACGGCGCGTCGATCAGGTGTCGTACGTGAGATTCGCCAGCGTGTATCGACAGTTCGAAGATGTCGGCGACTTCATCGACGAAGCCCAGGACATCATCGAACGCCGCCAGGCGGACATTCCGGGTCAGCAGAACCTATTCGAGGAGGGTCGCGAAGCATGAACACGGTCAAAAGCGTCGTGATCGTCAAACGCGATGGCGCTCTCGAGCCGTTTTCTCGCGTGAAACTGCGACGCGTGCTCGGCAGTGCGATGCAGGATTGCGGCGTCGAGCCGAAGCTCGCCGAGCCCCTCGTGCAAGCCCTCGAAGTACACCTTCAGAACTGGGACGAGCCGCATCCCCCCTCGACGGACTACGTGCATCGCTGTTTGCAAGCGGTCTTGCGCAAAACCCAACTCGAACAGGTCGCCGTTCGAATCGAGAGTCGTCGTCGATGGCGGCGGTTACGCCGTCGCAGTGTTCGGCTGGGGCGCGTTGATTTGCGTCGCGTCGCGAAGCCGTGGCGCAAGTCGAGCCTGGCGCAGATGATCGAGCGACGCTACCACCTGCGACGCGAATCGGCGCGCCTTCTCGCCGCCGACATCGAGTTTCGTGTTCTCAATCTCGGCATCAACCTGATCGCGCAGCCGCTCCTCGAAGAGCTGGTGCGCAGTGAACTGCGATCATGGGGTCTATTGACGGACGAAAACAACGACCCGTGCGGCGCCTTGCGGAGCGGACATCGTCGCCGTTCCGCCGGGCGGTTGAACCGCAATCCCGACGACGCGGACCGAGACCCGAACCGCGCGCGAGAGTAATACGGCTTGCAGCGAGCCATGGATGGCGCGCCCCGCCCTGAGCGGAATACGTCGGACGTCCGGCGGGGCCGCTGCAGGCTTTGAAAACAAACTCCGTTCCCTGATAGGGCGAGCCGAGTCCCTCCTACGCCCATGCTCGGCTCGCCCGCCCTTTTTTCTCGTCAGGCGTGCTCAACGTTCCAAGCATTCAACCCCCCTTCGATCGTCGTGCAGCGGCTAGCTCGAGGCGTTCGCCGGCGGCGCAATCACGGCGATCCGCTTGTCGAACGCGGTCTGCTGCTCGGCCGTCAGCACCTCTCGCACGGCGGCGGCGAACTCCTGCTCCATGTTTGACGACGTGATCTCCGTCGGACGCATTCGCGCCGCACGCTCGCGGAATTGACGATGCACCTCCCCGAGACGCCGATGCTGCTCGGCGCTCAGCTCCATCGTCATCACCTCGGCGAGAATGTCGCCGGGACTCATCTTGCCGGTGGGGTGCTTCTCGAGCCACGCCTCGAGGTCGGCCAGCCGCTGCTTCTGTGCGTCGGTCAGCACGAGCGTTAGTCCGGCCATGAACTGACGCCGCGCTTGCGTCGAGGGGCGCGCCTCTTCGATCTCGCGCCGCAACGCTTCGGCCGACGCGTCATCGTTCGCCGCCTGCGCCGCGCTGTATTGCTTCAGCAGGTCGGAGAGCAACTGCATGTCCATCTGCGACGTGTCGTTATAGGCGACGCGATACTCGTCGAGCAGCACCTGCGCCTTGGTTTCCTGCTCTTCGTCGAGACCGAGCCGCGCGACCAGAAACTCGAGCTTGGCTTCATCCTGCAGCGGCGCCGGACCGGCCGCCTGTGGCTGCTGCGGCGCACGCTGAAGCTGTCCCGGTCGGATGGGCGTCGGCTGCTGACCGAGTGCCGAAGCGACCAAGCTCGCGGTGAGCATCATGACTACGTATCGCATGCCCGTACTCCTGTGCAATCGTTCTATACCCATGTTGAAAATCGCGCCGCCGACCGTTCTCCGGCGGTTTTTGACCGTCGCGCAGAATATCCGTGCGACTCGGCGTCGGCAAACGCGCCGGCGCCCTCTACCGGCCGGCACGCTCGTTAACGCCGCGCCAGTCGGCGAGATCGAGCTGCGCCTCCGCGATCAACTGCGAGAGCGGCGCCAGCCCCTCGTCCCGCAGCAGCCGCGTCAGCAGCCCGCGAATCTCCGAGCGTCGGTGCAGCAGCCAATACTCGGGCGGCAACACCACATTCACCAGATCAACCGCGACGATTTCGTCCGTCTGCTGGTTCATCCGGAAGACCTGACCGCCCGCGTCCGGCAAGCGCGCGAAGTAGAAGAATCGCGGATCCCGGCGCTCGTATGGCGCCGACTCCGGGATCAGCGCCGCGTGCGGCTGATCTCCCGGCAGTTCGCGACGCCGCATCGCCCCGGTCGCACGATCCCAGACCAACAGCCCCTGATCGCTCAGAAGATAGAGACGCTCATCCAGCCCCTTCGCTGCGTCCGCCTCGATCGACGCGGCGCCCCGCGGCGCCGCGCGGGGGTAAAACCGCGGCGGGCGCGGCAATCGGCAAGCGTCCATCACCTGAACACTGTCGAGGGTTACGCCATGTCTTCGGTCTATCAGCAGTTGTGGACCGCCGCGCAGCATCACGTGCGTCACCGCTGGTGCGTTCGGCGTCGGTACGGCGCCGCTGATCTCGGGATGGTTCGGATCGGTCGTGTAAGCCGCGAAGGAGCGGACGTCGACGCGGAGAAACTCGCCGTCTTCGGCTTCCGGGTCGGCGGCGTCGGTGCGTGCATTCCACGCCGTAACGGCGTCGTCGAGGTGCGAGAAAAACGGCGCGAGCTGCGCGTGGAAGACGCGGATCGCGGTCGGTTCGAGATTGAATTGTCGACCCGTCTCCCCGGCCTGCGTGATCTCGATCACGCGCCGCCGGTCGTAAACCCACGCGCGACCACTAGCGCGATCAAACCCAAGCCAAGGAAATTGCCACGGCCCCGGCCACCACTCCGGCGACGGGGGCGCCATCGGCCGCCAACTTCCGCCACTCGGATCAAAGATCGCCAGTTGCGCGTCGGCGGTCAGCACCAACCACGACTGCTGCAGCGGGACGGCCGCGAGCACGCGAACGCCGCCCGCGACTGCTTCGCCGTGCGCCGCTCGAAACGCGTGCGTCGTCGTGAGCACGTCGGCGCCGACGAAGCCGGTCGACGGCGCATCCGATTCATCCGCAGCCAGCGCTCGCAGCGCGGCGACCTCGGCACGTCCGGCCGCGGCCACATCATCGTCGGCAGCTCGGCGGAGCAACGCGCTGACCCGGTCAAAACGCGCCAGCGCAGGGCCTTCCCGCGCGTACTCGAGGCGCGCGATCGCCGGCGCGAACCGCGCCCATTGGTCCGCCGTCATCGCTTCGACCAAACGGAGTGCGTCGCGATGAACGGCGTCGGCATTGTTCGCCGTCACGCCGTACAGCATCCACCAAAAGTAGTCGGGCAAACCGGGATGTCCGGGCCGCGCGACGAGATCGCGCAGCTCGATGACGTCTTCATCTTCGGGAAAGCGATACTGGAAGAAGGCCAGCCGAGCCGCGATCTCCGGATTCTGCACCGTGTAGACGCCGTCGTCGGGGCTTGGCGGCTGCGCCAGCAAGGGTCGCGCATACGCCTTGAACGCAGTAAGCGCACCCCGCGGATCGCCCGCAAAAAACGGCAGCCATGCGTCGGTGTCGACCCGCACCCATTTCTGTAGATTTCCGGACCCACGCAGCAGTTGGCTGCGCGGTTCGATGAGCCGGCAACACTCGGCCCGCAAGTCGAGCGCGGCGCACATCCAACTCACCACGGCCAACATATTCCCACCCGTGCGGGCGTCGCGTTCGCTGGCGTTGAGACGCTGGCGAAACTGGCTCCAAAGCTCGCTCGACCGAACGATCGCCGACGCGTAGCGCCGCGCAGGAACCAAGACGCGCTGCACGCGCAAGTCAGGGTCGCCTTCGCCGGACCGCGCTCCGTCGCCCCACAGTCGCCACGCGAGCGCGTGCGGCGCGGTCGCCGGCCCTGCGAGGTCGAGCATTGACGGCGCCGTCCATTCGTTACGCGACGGCACCGGCTCGACCAGGTCGCGCCGGTCAGCGAGCAAACGTTCCGCGGTCGGAGCGTCGCCCGCAGTAAAGGCAATCAGCGCGAAGAGCTCATCCCCAAGCGCCGCACGCACATGGTCGACGCCGATCGACTTGACGACCGCATACGACTGTTCGACACACCCGTCGGCGTAGAGCCGCACGATCCGTGCCGCGTCGGCGCCGAGCGGCGGCGTGATCTCTGCGACGTTGCGAACTTGGAGCGGGTCGAAGCCCGTCACCTCACGCGGACCGGCCGCCCCGTACACGCGCACATCCACCGCGCGGCCGGGTCGCGTGCGACTCTGGTACTGGACGCGATCGCGGACGCGGCGCCCATTCACGTGTGTGATCAACTCGCCGGGTCGCGCTGCGCTGCTCGGAGTCGCATCGACCACGAGCACAGCGAAGTCGGGCGGCAGCAGATTCTCCACCACAAACCGCAATCGCCGCCGCACTTCGGGATCTTCCGCAACGGCTAACTGCTCATTCAAAAATGGCGCTGCTTCCGGCGGCGCCTGCAACAGCCGCTGCATCGCGGCCTCGCGATCCTCGGCCGCAGCCGCGCCCAGCGCCGCCACCTGGCCCGCCAGCGCCCGCTCAGTCAGGTCGTCCAGCGAATCGTCGGACGCGGGACGGGTCGGCTCAACGCGCTGATTATCCGCCGGTCGGTCCGCGACGACTGCGAGGAGCCCCAGGCTGATCAGCCACACAATCGACATCGTTTCAATCCCATGGTGCGCCAACTCGTCCGGCCTTGTGACGTCGCGACCTCCGCTGTAGCGTACCCCGGCTCGGCTAGCCAGGCTGCGCGCGTCCTTCGCGGTCAGCGCGCCAAGCCTTGTGGGAGTTTCTGCGACGATGCTGCTTGCCTTGTTGGGTCTTCCATTCGTGGCGGCGGCCATCGCTCCGTTGCTGACGCGCTGGCTGGGACGCTTCGCCGGCATCCTGCTGGCGCTCGGCCCAGCCGCGGGTTTTGTGTGGCTGCTCGGGCAAACGCCAGTCGCCACGCCGCTGCTCACTTTCAGCTACGACTGGGCGCCGCAACTCCATATCGCGTTTGCGCTGCGCCTCGACGGGCTCGCCACAGCGTTCGCGCTGCTGGTGACCGGAATCGGCGCGATCATCCTGATCTATGCGTCGGGCTACATGCGCGGCGAATCGGGCGCCGGTCGACTCTATTGCTATCTGCTGCTGTTCATGGGCGCCATGCTCGGCGTCGTGCTAGCCGACGACCTCGTCACGCTCTTCGTCTTTTGGGAGCTCACGAGCATCACGTCGTATCTCCTGATCGGCTTCAAGCACAAGTATCAAGAATCGCGCGACGCCGCACTCCAGGCGTTGCTCATCACCGGCGGCGGCGGACTCGCGCTGCTCGCCGGCCTCATCCTGCTGGCGATGGCCGCGGCGGCTAGCGGACTGCCCGCCGCCGACTGCTTCCGCATCTCGACGCTGCTCGATCCCGATCGCGTCACGTTCGCTCCAGACGCGTTCGTCAACGTCGCGCTGTTGCTCGTCTTACTCGGGGCGTTCACCAAGAGCGCGCAGTGGCCGTTTCACTTCTGGCTGCCCGGTGCAATGGCCGCGCCCACGCCGGTCAGCGCCTATCTGCATTCGGCGACCATGGTGAAGGCCGGCGTCTTTCTGCTCGCCCGCATGCATCCCGCGCTGGGCGACCTCCCGCTCTGGCAGGTGCTCGTCACCACCATCGGCGCGATCACCATGGCGCTCGCCGCCATCAGCACCATCGGTCAGCATGACCTGAAACGCATACTCGCCTTCTCCACGGTGAGCGTGCTTGGCACGCTGACCATGCTGCTCGGGCTCGGCGCCGAAGCCGCGATCAAAGCCGCCGTCGTCTTGCTCATGGCGCACGCGCTTTACAAGGCGGCGCTCTTTCTGGTGGCCGGTAGTGTTGATCATGCAACCGGCACGCGCGATGTCACCCAGCTCGGCGGCCTGCTCCGCGCGATGCCGCTGACCGCGGCCGTGGCGATGCTCGCCGCGCTCAGCCAGGCCGGCGCCCCGCCGCTCTTCGGCTTCATCGGCAAAGAGTACAAGTTCAAGGCGATCATCGCGCAGCTCCAAACCGACCCGTTGACGGCTGTGCTGCTCGCCGCGGCGGTCGTCGCCAGCATCGGTTTGATCGCCGCGGCGCTCATCGTCGCGGTCTGGCCGTTCTTCGGCGCCCGCAAAACCACGCCGCGCCCGCCGCATGAAGTCGCCCTGACGATGACCATCGGTCCGTTGCTGCTCGCCGTCGGCGGCCTCGCCGTCGGGCTGGCGCCCGGCCCGTTTGACAACCACATCGCGACTCCAATGGCGTCGGCGATCGCCGGGGCCGACATGGAAATGAAGCTCAAACTGTGGCACGGCCTCAGCCCCGACGCACTCGCCGCGCTGGGCCTGAGCGCGCTGACGCTCACGTTGGGCTTCGTGCTGTTCTGGTCGCTGCATAAGACGTTCGACCGGGCTGCGGCGCTGGTCGTGCGGGCGAGTCAGTTCAGCCCCGCGCGCCTCTACGCGCTCGCGTTGCCGGCGCTCCTGAGCGGCGCTGCGATCACGATCAACTTCCTTCAGTCCGGAAAGCTGCGCCGCTACATGTTCATCACGATCGCCGCCACGGTGGCGCTCGTGTCATATCCGCTCATGTTGACGGCGCCGCCGCAGTTCAGCGTCAACGACTTGGTCTGGTATTGGTACGAAGTGTTGCTCGCGGCGGGTGTGGTCAGCGGCGCCGCGATCACGATTTTCACGACGTCGCGCCTCGCCGCGGCCGCCGCCCTTGGGCTCACCGGGACGTCGATCACGCTGCTGCTGGCGGTCTTCAGCGCCCCCGACCTCGCCATCACCCTCGTCATGGTTGAGACACTGACCGTCATCCTGCTCGTACTCGTACTGCACAAGCTGCCCAAATTCGGACGCCTGCGATCGACCCAGCAACGCATCCGCGATGGCGGGCTCGCGATTCTCGCCGGCGGAATGATGACCGCTCTCGTCCTCGCGTCGTTCGGACTCAATCTCCCCTCCGACGTCGCATCGCAGTACGCCGCCAACAGCGTGCCGAGCGCCTACGGCCGCAACGTCGTCAACGTCATCCTCGTCGACTTTCGCGCGCTCGATACCCTCGGCGAAATCGTGGTCGTCGCCGTCGCCGCCTTCGGCGTCTACGCCTTGCTGCGGCTCAAGCCGGCTGGAGCTGAAACGCGACGGAGCGACGCCGCATGAACTCGCTCATCCTCCAAACCACGAGCCGCTTCCTCCTGGCGCTGCTGGTGCTCTTTTCAATCTTCATGCTGCTGCGCGGGCACAACGACCCAGGCGGGGGCTTCATCGGCGGGTTGCTCGTCGCCGGGGGCTTCAGCCTCTATGGGCTCGCGTACGACACGCCCTCCGCTCGCCGCATGCTTCGCGTCGACCCGCGGACGCTGGTCGGTTGGGGCCTTCTGTCGGCCATCCTCAGCGGGTGCGTCGCGATGCTCTCCGGCGACCCCTTCCTCACCGGCCGCTGGACGCCGCTCGCGCTGCCCGGCGATGTGAAGCTCGGCACGGTGCTGCTGTTTGATATCGGCGTCTACCTGATCGTCTGGGGCGCCGTCCTGCTCATCCTTCTGCCCCTGAACGAGGAGTAACCCCGATGGTCATCGTGATGGCGATCGTCATCGGACTGCTATACGCCGCCGGACTCTACCTGCTGCTCGCCCGCAGCATCGTGAAGCTCGTATTCGGCCTCGTGCTGATCAGCCACGCCGCCAACCTCTTAATCATCACGGCAGGCGGCTTGCAGCGCGGCGCGCCGCCGATCATCGCGCGTCGCGCTGAGACGCTCGCCCCAGGCTATGCCGATCCCTTGCCTCAGGCGCTGGTGCTCACCGCCATCGTCATCAGCTTCGCCGTGCTCGCCTTCACCGCCGTGCTCGTTAAGCGTGTGTTCCTCACCGCCGGCTCCGACGATTCTGATCACCTGGAAGCGGAGCGCGCATGAGCCTGCTCGTCATTGGTCCGGTTTTGATCCCGCTGCTCACCTCCGCCGTGCTCATGGCGTTGTGGAGCGCCCCGGCCGGTTGGCAGCGAATCATCGGCGTGATCGGATCACTGCTGCACGTGGCGTCCGCCGTCGCGCTGGTCGCCCACACGTGGGAGCACGGCGTGATCGCGATGCAATCCGGCGGCTGGCCGGCGCCGTTCGGCATCACGCTCGTCGCCGATCTGCTCAGCGCCACGCTCGTGCTCCTGACCGCGGTGATGGGACTCATCGTGATGTGGTACTCGCTCGCCGAAGTCGACGATCAACGCCAGCGTTTCGGCTATTACTCGCTCTTGCACGTGCTGTTGCTCGGCGTCTGCGGCGCGTTCCTCACGGGCGACGTCTTCAACCTCTTTGTCTTCTTTGAGGTCATGCTCATCGCGAGCTTCGTGCTGGTCGCGCTCGGCGGTGAGTCGCGTCAATTGCAAGGCGCCCTTACGTACGTCACGCTCAACCTCTTCGCCTCCGCGCTCTTCCTGGCCGCCGTCGGCGTGCTGCACGGCGCGGTGCACACGCTGAACATGGCCGATCTGCACGTGCGGCTCAGCCTCGTCGCCGACGAGCACGCCTATCTGCTTGCGACCATGCAGACGCTGTTTCTGGTGGCGTTTGGCGTGAAGGCGGCGATCTTCCCACTCTTCTTCTGGCTGCCAGCGAGCTACACATCCCCGCCGCCGGCGGTCTCCGCCATCTTCGCCGGCCTGTTGACGAAGGTCGGCGTGTACTCGTTGTTCCGCGTCTTTACGGTCGTCTTCCCGACGCCCGACTGGCTGTTCCACCTGGTGTTGATCATTGCCGCCGTGACCATGGTGGTCGGTGTGCTGGGGGCGGTCGCACAGATGGAGTTTCGGCAGGTGCTCGCGTTCCACAGCATCAGCCAGATCGGCTACATGGTGATGGGCGTCGGCCTGTTGGCCGCTCCCGATCCCGAAACGCGCACCATCGCGGTCGCTGCGATGCTCGTCTACATGGTGCACCACGGGCTCGTGAAGGGAAATCTCTTCCTGATCAGCGGCGCCGTCCACGCGCTCCGCGGAACCTTTGCGCTCAAACCGCTCGGCGGTCTCGCGGGAGCGGCGCCGTGGCTCGCCGCACTGTTCCTGATCACGGCGCTCAGCCTCGCCGGCATCCCGCCCCTGTCGGGCTTCTGGGCGAAGTTCATCATCATTCGCGCCGGCTTCGACGCCGCCGCCTGGTGGGCGACCGCGGCCGCGCTCGCCACCGGTCTGCTTACACTGCTGAGCATGGTGAAGATCTGGAACGAGGCCTTCTGGAAACCAGCGCCCGCCGAGGCGCCGGCCGACGGGGCCGGCCCGCGGCTCACGTTCGCGCGCGTCGCGCCCATCGCGGCGTTGGTGCTGCTCATCACGGCGATCGGCGTGTATCCGAGCGGCATCCTCGAGCTGGCGCATGAGGCCGCGCGACAGGCGCTCGACGTCGACGCCTACGTCGCCGCCGTCAATCTGCAGAATGCGATCAACGCCGAGCCGTTGGCGGCGGTCGCGGAGACGGCCGCGCCATGAACGTGTTCATGCTGAACCTGGTGCTCGCCATCATTTGGCGCGCCGCCACCGGCTACCCCGGGCTCGCGAATATCCTGCTCGGTTTCGTCATCGGCTACTTCGTGTTGCTCTGGCTGCGGCCGCTCACGGGGCACAGCCCGTACTTCCGAAAGCTGCCGCAGACCATCCGGTTCCTGGTCTTCTTCGCGCAGGAGCTGTTCCTCTCCAATCTGCGCGTCGCGTGGGATGTCGTGACCCCCAAGGCTTATCGCCAACCCGGCGTGGTCGCGATTCCGCTCGACGCCAAGACCGACATCGAGATCACGCTGCTGGCCAATCTCATCACGCTCACGCCGGGTACGCTCAGCATGGACGTGTCGGACGATCGCAAAGTGCTCTACGTTCACGGTATGTTTGTTGACGATGTCGAGGCCTTTCGCCGCGGCATCAAAGAAGGATTCGAGAAACGCGTCTTGGAGCTGTTGCGCTAAAGACGCGTGTTTGCGGAGTGGCGCTACGGAAACGTTCTGGAACATCCTGTTGTTGGCGCTGGCCGGCGCGATCATCTTTACCGGGATCCGCCTCATCCGCGGACCGAGTCTCGCCGATCGCGTCCTCGCGCTCGATGTGATCGCGGCCATCGCCGTTGCCGCGGCGACGGTCTACGCCGTCGCGCATCGCCAGCCGGTGTTTCTCGACGTCGCCATTGTCATCGCACTGGTCAGCTTTGTCGCCACGGTCGCGTTCGCCAAGTTCATCGAACGACAGGGAATCCGGCGATGATGGTCATACTCGAGTGGGGCGGCGTCGTGCTCGGCGTGGTCGGCGTGGCGCTCATCTGCCTCGCCGCGCTCGGCGTGGTCGTCATGCCCGATCTCTACACCCGGATGCAGGCCGCCAGCAAAGCCGCCACGCTCGGCGCCGCGTGCGTCTTGCTCGGCGCCGCCGCGGCGTTCGGTGAGGGCGGCGTCGCGGTGCGCGCGCTGCTCGTGGTCACCTTCCTCTTTCTCACCGCGCCTGTCGCCGCGCACATGCTCGCCCGCGCCGGCTACTGCTCGGGCGCACCCCTGGCAGACGGAACGGCGGTCGACGAGCTCGACGCATGTTACGACCCTAAAACGCACGCCCTCGCCAGCGCGCCCTCCGTCGAACCGCCGGCGCCTGCAACGAATGACGATGCATCCGACGCCAACGCCGCGTCCACTCCCTAACTGCGCACGACGGGCCGCGCCCCCATGAAAGCGCACATCCACTACGAAGCCGCTTTCGAGCACTACCTGCAGACGCAGCGCATCCCCTACGTCGCGGTCGATGAAGCCAAACGGGCCGCCTTTCGCGACGCCAAACTCAAGAGCTTCGATTTCATCGTCTACGCGGAAGACCGCGACAACTGGCTGGTCGACATCAAGGGGCGCCGCTGGGCCCCACGCAAAGGTGCGAACAAACCCAGTTGGGAGAACTGGGCCACGCAAGCCGACGTGGATGGCCTCATGCAATGGAGCGAGGTCTTCGGCGCTGGCTTTCAACCATTGCTCGTGTTCGCATACCTGCTCGCCACGCCCAACGCCCCCGAGCCCGCCGCCGAAATCACGCACAGCTTTCGCGACGCGCGCTACGTCTTCGCCGCCATCCCGCTGGAGACCTATGTGCTGTACGCGCGGGTGCGCTCGCCGAAGTGGGGCACGGTCAACATGCCCGTGGCTGATTTCGCGCGACATGTGCGCCCCATCGCCGACTGGCTCTAGCCCGCTTTACGCCGCCGGCCCGCGGGTCTAGCGTTGCGTCATGTTCGAGTTCGACCTCTTGCTGCGCAACCTGTTGCAGCCCCCGATCTTGTTCTTCATCCTGGGGCTGCTCGCGGTGTGGGTGCGGTCCGATCTTGACATCGCTCAGCCGATTCCGCGTTTCCTGTCGCTGCTGCTGCTGGTCGCCATCGGCCTCAAAGGCGGCTTCGAGATGAGCGCCCACGGCCTGTCGCCCGACGCCGCGGCGATGCTCGGCGCCGCTATCGGCTTCAGCATTCTCACGCCCGTCTACGTGTTTTTCTTCCTGCGCACGCGTCTGAACAACGCCGACGCCGCCGCCTGCGCCGCGGCCTTCGGCTCGGTCAGCGCCATCACCTTTATCACGGCCGCCGGTTTTCTCGAACAGCTCTCCATCAGCTACGGCGGCTACGCGGTCGCGGCGATGGCGCTGATGGAGTCGCCCGCGATCGTCGTCGCGCTATTGCTCTATCGCCTGGGCGGCGCAGCGGGCGGCGCCAACGGCTGGGGGGCACTGCTGCGCGAGGTTCTGGTGAACAGTTCTGTCTTCGCGTTGCTGGGCGCCTTCGTGGTCGGCCTGCTTACCGGACAGCGCGGCGCGGAAGGCATGCAGATGCTCACGCAGGACCTCTTCCCGGTCATCCTCGCCTTTTTTCTGCTCGACATGGGGCTCGTCGCCGGTCGCCGCATGCGTGATCTCGTGCGTGTCGGCGCGTTCGCCGTCACTGCCGCGCTCGCCATCCCGCTGTTCAACGCCGCCTTGGCGATCGCCGTCTCCTACACGCTCGGCCTCGAACTCGGCGACGCGCTGCTGCTCACCGTGTTGGCGGCCAGCGCGTCATACATCGCCGTACCCGCTGCAATGCGCCTCACGCTGCCCGAGGCGAACGCCGGCGTCTACGTATCCATCTCGCTCGCCGTCGTCTTTCCGTTCAATGTGTTGATCGGAATCCCGCTGTACTTGTTCGTGATTCGCCAAGTATGGGATTCAGCCTAGCATCGCGTGCTTCCGAAGAGGATGCTGTATGAACACCCAGACACGCATCGACATCATCGCACCCGAAGTCGCTTTCGACGCCCTGCATCGCACGCTCGGCCAACTGAACGCCCCCGGCTATTCGCTGATTCGCGGCGTCACCGGACGGGGCCCGCGCGGCGTGCTCCGCGACGACGAAATCGCCGAAGGCGGCGCCAGCGTGCTCGTGATGGTGATCTGTCCCCGACCGCTCGCCGAGCAGATCGCCGCGGGCATCCGCCCCACGCTCGATCGGTTCGGCGGCATCTGTACGCTCGCGACGGTCGAATCACCCGAGCGCGGTTAGACTGCTCGGTCATGAAGCCGACGCCCGCCGCCACACCGCTAGCCGACACGCCGCAACTGCGCGCGCAGGTCATCGCCGCGTGCCGCACGCTGCGCGACCTCGGCTTTGTCATCGGCTCATCCGGCAACGTCAGTATCCGGCTCGAAGACGGCTTGCTGGTCACGCCCACGCGCCTCGCATACGACGCGATGCAACCCGACGACCTCGTTGTCGTCTCGTGGGCGGGCCGAGTTTTGCGCGGCGAGCGTCTGCCGACCTCGGAGATGGAGCTGCATCGCCAGATGCTCAGCCGCCGCCCCGACTTCGGCGCCGTCATTCACAGCCACAGTCCGCTCGCCAGCGTCTTCGCCTGCGCGCGACAGACGCTCACTGTGATCAGCGACGAGATGGCCGAACTCATCGGGGCCGAGGTCGGCTGCACCCCCTACATCGCCGGCGGCGAGCACCGCGCGATGGCCGCCGCCGCCTGCGACGCCATCGGGACCGAGAGCTGCGCCGTACTGCTGGGCAATCACGGCGTCATCGTCGGCGGCCGCGACCTCGACGAAGCCCTCGCAGCCAACCAGGCCCTCGAACGCGCCGCGCTCATCACGCTCCACGCCCAGGCCATCGGCGGCGTTACGCCGCTCTCAACGGCGGAGGCCCGCGCCGAGCGCGAGCGGTTCGTCCACCGCTACGGCTCAGCCGAAGACCTGCGCGATCTGCTCGAATGAGGCGTCTTCACGCGAACGCGCGACGCTAAACGAACAGAGTTCGGTTGCCGCCCCCGCTTCCCGCTACGCTGCGCGATTACTCACCAACGACCCCTCAGCAGAGCATCCCCCAATGGCCAGCAACTCCAGCACAACGACGGCGTCATCCGATGGTCCCGGATCCATCGGCTGGCATGACCTCACCGTGCCGAACGCAGACACCGTCCGCGACTTCTACGCCGCCGTGGTCGGATGGCGACACCAAGCGGTGAGCATGGGCGACTACCACGACTACGTCATGCTGCAGCCTGATCACGACATTCCAGCGGGCGGCGTCTGCCACGCCCGCGGCGTCAACGCCGACATCCCGCCGCAGTGGCTCATCTACGTACGGGTCGAGAGCCTCGAAGACGCCCTCGAGCGGTGTCGAGAGAAAGACGGCCGCGTGGTGTGCGAGCCGCGGTCCGCCGGCGGAGGCCGGATGGCGGTGATCGCCGACCCCGCGGGAGCGGTCATCGGCCTCTATCAGGAGGCCGCGCCGGCCGAATAGTCGCGCCGCATCCGGCTCCAGACGGTCACCCCTCGCGCGACCCTCGAGCGCGAGGCCCGCGCGGCTCGGCGTGAATCGGGCCCGTGCGGCTCCCAATCGTCTGGCTCGTGAGGCTGCGCATCGTCGAGCGCGTGCGACACGGTCGATCAACGGCGAGCCCCCCCAGCAACCGCCTTGCCGCCGCTCGGCGTGCGGCTTAGAGTACCGCTGCGCTGACAGGGGCCGCCGGCCGACTCGTCAGTTGCTCCCGCCCGGAGAGGTGGGTGAGTGGCTGAAACCACCGGTTTGCTAAACCGGCGTACAGTGTTTAGCTGTACCGCGGGTTCGAATCCCGCCCTCTCCGCTCTTGCATCCCCTTACATCGCTTGAACGGCCCGAGCGACGCTAAACGTCGCGCCCCTCCACGCCGCCGATCGTTACCAGCGGATTGGAAAGCCCATCCGTCGCCGGTTCGATGTCGGCCGGCGTGAGCGCTTCGGCGTGGCCGTCGGCAAACAGAAACACCCGCTTGCCGCGTGCATCCCACCAGCCGCTATCGTTCTCGATCTTCTGGTGATAGCTCGACCAGTCGCCCGCCAGGATCTTCGCCGCCGGTTGACGCACATCGGTCGACTGCTGCGCCATCGGCGGCAGCGCCAGCGAGGGGGTGTACGTGTGCGCCGGCGTCGTCATGAGCGCCACTTGCTCGGGACTGTGATAGAAGCTCAGGCTATACGCATAGCTCGTGCGTTCAAACGTCTCCGGAGCCGAGCGATCGGCGGGACACACCAGCACCGACGGGTTTTCGGCGTTGATGTCTCCCACCAGATAAGGGCCGACGAACCCGCGAAATCCCCGTCCCATCCAGAGCCAGTAACTCGGGTCAGCACTCACCGGGTCCACCGCCGCCGGGTAGACGTCGCCATGCGCTTCGCGGTAGTGATCAAACGCCAGACCGGTCATGCGAAGGTTGCTCGCGCACACCGTCTGCACGGCGGCGTCGCGCGCCGCGCGCAGCGAGGGCAGCAGAATACTCACGAGAAGCGCGATAACCGCGACGACGACCAGCAGTTCGATCAAGGTGAATGCGCGGGCGCGATGCGTCATAGTCCGGGAATATAACCAGCCGGGGAGGGAATGGTAGAGCGCTTGATTAAAGGGGTGATCGAGCGCCGTGCGCGGCGTCGATCGCCCCGGCCGCCGCGAGCCAACCACGCGCCCTAACGCCGATCTCGTTACAGCCTACGTGTTCAGCGGCACGCGCTTGTCCGGGTCGATGCCCAGCGTCTTGAGCGCCTCCGGCAGCTTCTTCGCGTCGAACGCGTCCGTCTGGGCCAACTCGTACAGCGCCGTGTAAGCCACACACTGTGCGTCGGTCTCGAAGAAGCGCCGCAGGGCTTCGCGCGTGTCGCTGCGGCCAAAGCCATCCGTCCCGAGCACGCCGAACCGATTCGGCATCCAGCGCGACAAACGCTCCGGCACGGCGCGCACGTAGTCGCTGGTGACCACCACCGGCCACGGCTCGTCCTTCAACTGATCGACGATCCACGGCGTGCGCTGTTCGGCTTCGGGGTTGAGCCGGTTGTGACGCTCGCAAGCGATCGCGTCGCGGTACAACTCGTTGTAGCTCGTGGCGCTCCACACATCGGCGGCCACGCCAAACTTCTCCGCCAGAATCTCCTGCGCCTCGAGCGCGCTGCGAAGCATCGGGCCGCTGCCGAACAGGTGCAGACGCGGCTTCTTGCCCGGCGTCTCGGCGGCTTTGAACTTGTAGAGACCGCGCAGCACGCCTTCTTCAACACCCTCCACGAGCGCCGGCATCTCGTAGTTTTCGTTGTACACCGTCAGGTAGTAGAAGATCGGCTCCTGCTCGAGATACATCCGGCGAATGCCCTCACGGATGATGATCGCGAGCTCATACGCCCAAGCGGCGTCATACGTGACAATGTTGGGCACGGTGCTCGCGTGGAGGATGCTGTGA
>CAZLYU010000058.1:0-22021 GCA_964563855.1 uncultured Planctomycetales bacterium
CGCAAGCCGTCATAGGGCTGCTTAAAGAGGCGGCGAATGAGGCGGGGGACGTTCATGAATTCTCTAGTCTGCATCGCTGCGCGTGGCGCTTAGACGATCAAGTTCACCAACCGCCCCTTAACGACGATGCTCTTGCGGAGCGGCTTGCCCGCCATCGCTGCTTGCACGTTGGGTTCGGCTTGCGCCGCGGCGACTAGCGTCGCGTCGTCGGCGTCCGCTGGAACGGTGATGCGCCCGCGCACTTTGCCAAGCACCTGCACCGCGATTTCGATCGTGTCGTCGCGTGTCAGCGATTCGTCATAGCTCGGCCACGGCTGCTGCACGATCAGCCCGTCGCCGCCCAGGCGCGACCACAGCTCTTCGCACACGTGCGGCGCGAATGGCGCGAGCAGCGTGAGGAAACGTTGAATCTGGTCGCGCCCGACCTGTTGGGCGCGCACCGCTTCGTTCACCCAGACGATGAGCTGTGCGATCGCGGTGTTGAACGAGAATCGCTCGATGTCGTGCTCGCACTTGGCGATCGTCTTGTGCAGCAGCTTCTCGAGCTCGGCGTTTTGCGCTGCAACGATCTTTGGATTAACGCGCCACTTGCCATCGTGCACGCCCTCATGCTCGGGCGTGACCACCAGCCGCCAGACGCGCTGCAAGAAACGATGCGGGCCGGCGATGTCGCGGGTGTTCCACGGCTTGCTGGCTTCGAGCGGACCCATGTACATCTCGTAGAGACGCAGGGTGTCGGCGCCGTAGTCACTAATGATCTGGTCGGGGTTGACGACGTTCTTGAGCGACTTGCTCATTTTCGCGACGATCTCCACGACCCGGGCGCCGTCTTCGACGTCGATGAGCACTTCACCCTTCGCCAGCAGCGCCGCCGCCGCGTCTTCGGCGAGCGCGCGACCGGCGGCCTCCCATTGCTGCACCGCTTCGTCGCTGAGCGGCTCGTCGTCGCTCGGGGCGCCGATTTCGACGTCTTCCGGCTGGCGCCCGGTGAGGCGCAGCACGCGATTGCGCGGCGTCTTGGCGCCGTTCGCGCGCTCGAACGCGTAGCTCTGGATCATGCCCTGGTTGAAGAGCTTGTGAAACGGCTCCGGCGTGCTCACCACGCCGCGGTCGTACAGCACCTTGTGCCAGAAGCGGGCGTAGAGCAGGTGCAGGACGGCGTGCTCGGCGCCGCCCATGTAGAGATCCACGCCGCCGACCTTGGGTTTGCCGTCGGCGGTCTTCCCGCCGAGCCAGTAGCGTTCGACGTCGGCGCCGATGGCGTGCTGCTGGTTGTGGGGATCGCAGAATCGCAGGTAGTACCAGCACGAGCCGGCCCACTGCGGCATGGTGTTCAACTCACGGCGCAGCGTCTGGCCGTTTAACTCGACGTGCAGCCAGTCGCTCCCGGCGCGCGACAGCGGCGTTTGTGGTTCGGCGTTGGGGTCGTCGCTGGCGGTCGGCCGAAAGTCCTCCATCTCGGGCAGCGTGACCGGCAGGGCGTCTTCGGGCAGGGCCCGAGCGCGGCCCTCCGCATCGTGTGCAACCGGGAACGGCTCGCCCCAGTAGCGCTGTCGACTGAAGAGCCAGTCGCGCAGCTTGTATTGGGTCGCGCCCTCGCCGAGGCCGTGGTGCTCGAGCCAGTCGGTGATCTTCGCCTTGGCTTTGGGCGTGGGCAGGCCGTTGATGTCGGGGCCGTCGTCGAAGCGGTCGTCGTTGCGGGGCGAGTTGACGCTCACGCCGTCGTCGACGAAGCCGCGCCAGTCTTCGCCCTTGGGCGGCTCGACGACCTGCACGACCGGGAGGTCGAACTTTTCGGCGAACTCGAGGTCGCGCTTGTCGTGCCCGGGCACCGCCATGATCGAGCCGGTTCCGTAGCCGGCGAGCACGTAGTCGGCGACCCAGATCGGCACAGGTTTGCGCGTGACGGGGTTGATCGCGTAGGCGCCGGTGAACACGCCGGTCTTCACTTTCGCATCGGCGGTGCGTTCGAGTTCGGATCGCGCGGCGGCGGCGTCGACATAGTCGCGGACGATGCTGCGTTGCTCGTCGGTCGTGATCAGTGAGACGAGTCGGTGCTCGGGGGCGCGCGCCAAGTAGGTTGCGCCGAAGAGGGTGTCGGGTCGCGTGGTGTAGACGCGAATCATGGGCCGCCGCCCTTCAACCTCGCGTTGCAGCATGAAGTCGACATAGGCGCCGCGGCTGCGCCCGATCCAGTTGCGCTGCATCAGCTTGATCGGCTCGGGCCAGTCGAGTTCGTCGAGATCGTTGAGCAAGCGGTCGGCGTATTCCGTGATGCGGAGCATCCACTGCTTCAACGGCCGCCGGTAGACCGGGTGGTTGCCGCGTTCGCTGCGGCCGTCGTTGGTGACTTCTTCGTTAGAGAGCACGGTGCCGAGCGCGGGGCACCAGTTGACCGTGGCTTCGTGGAGATACGCGAGCCGGTGTTCGTTGCGATAGTCGTCGACCGCGCCGTCGCCTTGGGCGGTGATGTCGGCGGGGACCGGCAGCGACTCGATCGGCCGTGCGGCGCCGCGGACGCTGCGTCCGTCGCGATCGGTCCACGTGTGGTCGGGGTCGTACCAACTGTTAAAAATCTGCAGGAAGACCCACTGCGTCCAGCGGTAGTAGGACGGGTCGCAGGTCGCGACCTCGCGCGACCAGTCGTAGCCGAGCCCGATCATCTGGAGCTGGCGCTTGTAGTTGGTGGTGTTTTGCTGCGTGGTGATGCGTGGGTGCACGCCGGTGTTGATCGCGTGTTGCTCGGCCGGCAGACCGAAGGCGTCCCAGCCCATGGGGTGGAGCACGTTGAAGCCGCGCATCCGCATGAAGCGGCTGACAATGTCGGACGCGATGTATCCCAGCGGATGACCGACGTGCAGTCCGGCGCCCGACGGGTAGGGGAAGAAGTCGAGCACGTAATACTTGGGTCGATCGGCGCCGGGCTCGCCGGGGTTCGCCGCGGCGTAGACGCGCCGCGTCTCCCAGGCTTGCTGCCACTTCGGTTCGATTGCACGGAAGTCGTACGTGTCGGACATCGTCGTCGGGTCGCTGCTGCCTGGAGACTCGCGATCGTCGTCGGCGTCATGTGCGCCGCAACGATCAGCGTATCCAGCCGGGTCGTGCGGATCAAACCGCGCGAATTGACGCGGGTTGCTTCGATTTGCCGGTCGTTCGCGAGGCGGCTAGAGTCTGGCGGGCGCATGATCACGCGAGTGTGACGGAGCGAATCCAAAGACGTGCTACGCCGTCCTCGGCAAATTTTGTTTCTCTGCCTTTGTGTCTGGTCTGCGCCGCGGTTGGCGGCGTTCGCGCAGAGCGAATCGTCGGTGGCCGCTCCGGCCGACGCTCCGGCGACGGCGCCCACCACGACGGCGCCAACGACGACCGCTCCGACGACACAGCCCGTCTTCCCGCCAAACTATTTGCGCACGCCGCACCGGGCGTTGAACCACTTTCTCACGATTGGGCGTGAAGCGGCGGCGATCGAGGACGAAGCGGCGCGGCGCGCGAAGCTGACCGACGGCATGCTCGCGCTCGACTTCCGCGAAGTCGATCCCGAGACGGTGCGGGCGGATGGGCCGGAGTATGTGGAGAAGCTCGCCGTCATCCTCGAGCGCCTTATCGACGAAGGGTTCGTCGACCCGAATGACAAGGAAGTGCTGCCGGATGAGCCGACGGGCACGGTATCGTCGTTCGGTCTCGATCCGATGGCGTTGCAACTGGTGCGCATGCCGCGGATCGTCGTCGCTGAAGGGGGCGATCCGGCGACCGCGGTGAGTGAGACGCTCTTCGAATGGCGTTTTCCGGCGCTGGTGGTCCGCGACATTCCGACGTGGTTCGACGAGCTCGAGTCGCGCATTGCGCGGGTTCGCGATCCGCTTGGTGTCGACCCGCCGCCGAGTCGCGAACAGGCCGCGGCGGTCGGGCTTGATTTTGAAGCGATGCGGACCGCGGGTGGAGCGCTGCGTTTCTTCCTCGAGACCTACTCGCGCACCGCGGCCGACGGCGATCTCTACGCGGCGCTGTGGGAGACGCTGGACTTCACGGAAGTGGCGCGGAACAAGCTGCGCGACGAGGGGGGCATTGACGATCCGATCGAGCTTGATCGTGAGCTGAAGCGTCGCGGTCCGGCATATGTGGCTGAGTTGCGGAAGACCGAAGGGATTCGGTACGTCGACGCATTGCACGCCGTGTTGCAGGCGATGCTCGATAGCCAGTCATTCGCGCTGAAGGATCTGCCGGAAGACGCGTCCGCCTACGTCAAGCCGACGTGGTCGATTGAGTGGCGGACTCATCCGGGCACGCTGATCACACTTGTGCGGCAAGGGCCGCGCCCAGGTCTGTGGCGTTTTAGCGCGAAGACGGTGAAAGATCTGCCCGCGATGGTCGCACTGGTGCGTGAGCAGACGGTCCCGGCGAAGACGCCGGCGCCCGCGCCGGCGGTGGTGGGGGCCGCGCCGCCGACGGTGACGCCGCCACCCGCGCCGGTTCCGGCGGCGGTCGCTCCGGGTGGGGATGCGCTTCCGGAGAACACGCGGTCGCCGCGCGCGACGTTGGAGACATTCCTGCTTGCGATGCAGCGTGGCGACATCGAGACGGCGGTGCGCACGCTTGATTTGTCGCAACTCACGGCGGCCGAGCAGGAGTTGGCGGACATCCTCGCCGGCAAGCTGTGGCTGACGATGATGCGGGCCGAAAAGGTGTTGCCGTCGGAGGTCTCCGATCAGTCGGACGCGGCGGCGCAAGACCCGCTACCGCCGACGCGCGTCGAGGGGCGGATCGTGCTTCGTCGGGTGCGGGTCGGTCCGCGGCAGGGGGAGTGGCTCTTTTCCTCGCGGACGGTGCGCGACATCGAGGCGTTGTACGAAGCGGTGGAGCGCGAGCCGATTCACAAGACGTGGGAGGACGCGGAGCTATCGGCGCGCGACCTGCCGTCGCTCTGGGTGCGCGAGACGCTGGTGCCGCCGGAATTCAAGGTGCGCACGCTGTTGCTGTGGCGCTGGCAATGGATTGGGTTGGGCGCGCTGCTGATCGCCGGGATTCTCGCGCTGCTGGTCTTCACCTGGCTGTTCTCGCCGATTGCGCAGCGCATGCTGCGAACCCGCGACGTCGCGATCATGCCGCACGTTGTCCGGCGGACGTTCCGACCGTTGGGCTATCTGGTGATGCTGACGGTCTGGTGGGCTGGCCTGCAGTTGCTCGATCTGCCGCAGGCGATGTTGACGCGGGTGTTGTGGGTGTTGCGGATCGCCATGCTGCTGGCGACCGTGACGGCGATTTACCGCATCATCGACATCACGGCGAACTACTGGAACATGCGCATCGCCACCGGGCCGGCGCGGATCGACTCGGTGGTCGTGCCGCTGCTCGATCGTACGTTGAAGGTGGTTGCCGTTGCGCTGGGGGCGATCTTCCTCCTGAACGCCGCGTTCGCCATCGACAGTTGGCGGCTGATCGCGGGTCTGGGTGTCGGCGGTTTGGCGGTCGCGTTTGCGGCGCAAGACACGATCAAGAACTTCTTCGGGTCGGTGAACGTCGTGCTCGATCAGCCGTTCAAGGTCGGCGATTGGGTGAAAGTCGGCGATCACGAAGGCACGGTCGAAGCGGTCGGGTTGCGCAGCACGCGCATCCGAACGTTTTATAAATCGCAGGTCATCGTGCCGAACAGCGAGATCATGAACGCCGTGGTCGACAACATGGAGCGTCGTCCGGTGCGGCGGTTCAAGACCTATCTCTCGGTGACGTATGACACGACGCCGGAAGCGCTCGAAGCGTTTTCTGAAGGCGTGCGTGAGCTGATTCGCAAACATCCGCACACCTATAAGGACGCGTTTCACGTGTACGTGAACGACTTTGGCGCGTCTTCGATCGACATTTTGCTTTACTGCTTCTTTGAGGTGAAGAGCTGGGGGCAGGAGCTGCGTGAACGGCAGCGCCTGATCGTCGACATCGTGCGGCTCGCCGAGCGGCTCGGCGTCGAGTTTGCGTTCCCGACGCAAACCGTGCACTTCTTCCGCGAGCAGCATCGTTCAGATCGCATGGCGCACGTTCCGCGGCAGATCCCGCAAGCCGAGGATCTCGCACGGCGTGAAGCCGGATCGATCACGCACGAGTTTCTGCCGCCTCCTGAAGACAAAAAATAGCGGTCGCTGGAGCGCGTGGCGTTTGCCACAGCCGCACTGCGGCATTCCGCGCAACGCAGCGGCGGGCTGCGGCGACCTTCGCCCATCCTGCGGCGTCGACGGTGTTGGGGGGCGACACAAGTGGCACACCTGTTGCTAAGCAGTGTCTGATGCCCACGTGACGGACTGGTCGAGGCGTGATGGATGCAGACACTTGAACGATTCTGGCAAGGTTGCGGTCACTGCTCCGGTGAGGAGGGTTGCCCAACGCTGCAGGCGGCTCGGACCACCTACGAACACAACCGCTGGTTTCAAGGCGGGAGCCTGGTTGGCGCCGCAGTCGTGATTTTTCTGCTGCCGCTGACGTTGGCCGTGGGCGCGGGACAACTGTGCGCGACGTATCTCGCTCCGGCGTGGCTGACCGTCGGAGCCGCTCAGGCGATCGGGGTTGTTGTCGGGTTGTTGTTGGGAGCGTGTGTCGCGCGGCTGATCATCTACGCGACCCCGCTCGTCTCGCGCGCCCGCCAGGCGTGCGCTGCGTCTGACGCGCCCGCCGCGGAGGAGCGCGTGTAATGTCGCTGTGGGATCGCATGCGTGGCGTGAAGGCGTTCAAGCGCGGCATTCATCCGCCGCATCGGAAGTACACCGCCGATCGGCCGATCGAGCTTTTCTCGCCGCAAAAGCCGCTCTTCGTCGCGCTGTCGCAGCACATCGGTGCGGCGTGCGAAGCGACCGTGAAGCCGAAGCAAGCCGTGACGATCGGCGAGAGGATTGCCGACACGCAGGCGTTCGTGAGCGCTCCGATCCATGCGACGGTGAACGGCGTCATCGGGCCCGCGGCGATCATGCTGATCGCCGGCGGTCGGCGCGTGCCGACAGTGCAGATCAAGCCCGATCTCGAGAATGGGCCGCAGCCGCCGAACCTGCTGCAAACCTACCTGCTCGACGAGTGGGGCGCTGTTGAACCAACGCAGTTCGACCCGGACATGATCGTCGACAAGGTGCGTTCCGGCGGGCTGGTCGGTCTCGGCGGCGCGACGTTCCCGACGCACGTCAAACTGAAGCGGAATCCCAAGCGGCCGGTGGATACGTTGATTCTCAACGGTTGTGAGTGCGAACCGTATCTGACAGCCGACTATCGCCTGATGCTTGAAGCACCGCAGGCGGTGGTGGCGGGGATGCGGCTGGCGGCTCGCGCATGCGGGGCGGAGCGCTGCATCATCGCGATCGAGGCCAACAAGGCGCCAGCGATCGACGTGATGCGGAAGCAGGTCGCCGACGATCCCCAGATTGAAGTCGCCGTTTGCGCCGACAAGTACCCGATGGGAGGCGAGCGGCAGCTGATCGCGGCGGTCACGGGTCGGGTGACGCCGAGTGCGCCCAAGGGGCTGCCGCTGGACGTCGGCTGTGTGGTGATCAATATCTCGACGGCGCACGGCATCGCGCATGCGGTTGTGCATGATCGACCGCTGACGCACCGCGTCGTCACGGTGACGGGGCAGGGCGTCGCGAATCCGGGCAACTATCTGACGCCCGTCGGAACGTCGGCGGCCGAACTCGTCGAGCATGCGGGCGGCGACATTACGGATGCGGCGTTCAAGGTGCTGGCCGGCGGCCCGATGATGGGTCAGACGCTGCCCATGCTGAAGTTGCCGACGACGAAGGGGCTCGGCGGTTTGACGGTCATGGTGGAGCGCGAGACAGCGCATTGGAATGAGGGGCCGTGCGTTCGGTGCGGTCGCTGCATCGATAACTGTCCGCTGTATCTCTCGCCGACCAAGGTTGCGGTTGCCGTCAAACATCGCGACTACGCGCTTGCCGCTGACTATGACCTGATGGCGTGCTGCGAGTGCGGATGCTGTTCGTACGTCTGTCCGGCGGGCATTCCACTAACGCAATACATGCGGGCGGGCAAGAACCAGTTGCGAACGATCGCAGCGCAAAAGCGGGCGCAGCAGAAGGCCGAAGAAGCGCGGCAGGCGCCCGAGGCGCCGCAGCAGCCGCCAGTGCAACTCACCGCGAGTGGAACGGAGGCGAAGCCGTCATGAGCGACGCGCCGGTATCACGCTCGGCCGTCAATGCCGACTTCACGGTCAGCGCCGCGCCGCACGTGGCGAGCGGGGCGTCGACGTCGAAGATTATGTTCGAGGTCGCGGCGGCGATGCTGCCGATTTTTGGGGCGGCGATCGTCTTCTATCGTGAGTACGCGTTTCTGGTGATGCTTCCGACGCTGCTCGGTTGCTTTCTGGCGGAGGCGTTCGCCAACTGGCTGCGCGGTCGCGCGGCGTGGACGAGCCTGTCCGACGGAACCGCGCTGGTTACGGGCATGATTCTCGCGCTCTCGCTGCCCCCATCGCTCAATCCGTACATGTGCTTCATTGGCGGGGCTGTCGCGATTTTGCTCGGCAAGATGGTGTTTGGGGGCGTGGGGCAGAATTTGTTCAATCCCGCGATGGTCGGACGCGCCTTCCTGATGGTGTGTTTTCCCGCGGCGTTGGGCGTCTGGAAGAGTCCGTATACGGCGCACGACGTTGACGCGGTCACGATGCCGACTCCGTTGCAGGCGGTGTTTGATCCGCAGGCGAGCATCGCGAGCTACACCGACCTGTTCCTGGGGAATGTGAGCGGCAGTTTGGGAGAGACCAGCGTGCTGGCCGCGTTGGTAGGCGGGTTGTGGATTGTGTTGCGGGGTGTGGCCGACTGGCGTCAGCCGGTGGGTGTGTTCGCTGGCGTGTTGCTGATTGGTCTGCCGGCGTGGTGGGGTGGGGCGCTGGGGGCGGCGAGTCCGCTCTATCACCTGTTCAGCGGTTCGCTGGTGTTCGGGGCGTTCTTCATCGCGACCGACTACGTAGGATCGCCGATCAACCCGCTGGGGCGTTTGGTGTTTGGCGTTGGCGTGGGGGTGCTGACGATGGTGATTCGCGTCTGGGGGGCGTACCCCGAAGGGGTGATGTTCGCGATTCTCATCATGAATTCGCTGACGCCGTTGATCGAGCGCATCACGACGCCGACGCCGTTCGGCGGACACGTGCCGAAGGAGTGATGGTTGAATGCAGAAGTTTCTGCGTGAGTCCTGGCTGGTGTTGGTGATGGGCGCGAGTTTCGCGTTGCTGCTGGGCGGCACGCAGCTGCTGACGGGAGCGCAGATTCAGGAGAACAAGCGCGCGGCGCTGAACGAGGCGTTTCAGGCGGTCGTGCCCGTGATGCAGAAGTCGGATGCCGCTGCAGTGGTTCCCCCGGCGCCCGCGCTGGATGTCGTGGGGATCCCGGGCGGGGTTGGTGCGCGGGAGGTGTATGTGTGCTACGACGCGGAGACCGATGCGACGTTGGGATTTGCGGTGGATGCGAGCGGGGGTGGTTTTGTAGACAACATTCGTCTGGTGGTCGGTCTGTCTCCCGATTTGTCGCAGATCTCGGGGATTCGGGTGATCGAGCAAATCGAGACGCCGGGGCTGGGCAACAAGATTGAGACGGATCCTGATTGGTACGGACAGTACACGGGTATGGACGCGGGGGTCGCGATCGAGACGCTGAAGGCGGGGGCGGACAACGAGCAAAATCAGATCAACGCCATCACGGGCGCGACCTGGTCGAGCCGCTATGTGAGCGACATCGTCAATGACGTGTTGGCGAAGGTCAGGCCGGAACTGGAGCGGCTGTCGGCGAATGGGCAGCTCGAACGTGGTGCATTGCGGGCGCGGGTTGAGGCGGCGGAAAAGGAGTAGGGCGTGGCGGGTTCCGACATCACCGGCCGACAACTTTTTGGCGACGCGTTGCTGCGCAACAATCCGGTCATGGTGCAGTTGCTCGGCATGTGTCCGGCGCTGGCGGTCACCAACTCGCTCGAGAATGCGCTGGTGATGGGGGCGGCGGCGACGTTCGTCGTGGTGATGTCGAATCTGGTGACCAGCACGATGCGGCATCTGATTCAGCCGCACGTGCGCATTTTGATTTTCACGTTGACGATTGCGACGTTCGTGACGATCGCTGATCTGGTGCTGAAGGCGTATCTGTTTGAAGCCAGCCGGCAATTGGGGCCGTTCATCCCTCTGATCATCGTGAACTGCATGATCATCGCGCGAGCGGAGGTGGTGGCGAGTCGCAGCAACCTGGGCAAGTCGCTGCTCGACGCGCTCGGCATTGGTGTTGGGTTTACGCTGGCGCTCTCGACGTTGGGGCTGATTCGCGAGCTGTTGGGTTCGGGCAGTCTGACGTTGCCGGTCGTGGGGGCGTTGGTGAAGTTTCCCGATGCGTTCGAGCCGCACGCGTGGGTGATCATGGTGTTGCCGCCGGGCGCGTTTCTGACGCTGGGGGTGGTGGTGGCGATCGTCAATCGACTGCGTGAGGAGCGGCGACCGAGGATCGAAGATCCGCGAGCGGGGAGTTAGTGATGGATTTCGGCGTTCTGGTGAGCGTGTTTATCTCCGTCGTGCTGGTGAACAACCTCGTGTTGGCGGGATTTCTCGGCATCTGTCCGTTTTTGGGCGTGTCGCGGAAGATCGACATGGCCTTTGGCATGGGCTGCGCCGTCACGTTCGTCATCACGATCTCGGGCATCGTGACGTGGCTGATCATGCACGCAGTGCTGATGCCGCTGGCGCAGGCCGCGTTCGGTGATCCGTATGCGCTTCACTTTCTGCAGTATGTCGCGTTTATCATGGTGATCGCGTCGATGGTGCAATTGGTGGAGATGTATCTGCGGAAGTTCTTCCCGCCGCTCTACACGGCGCTGGGTGTGTTCCTGCCGCTGATCACGACCAATTGTGCGATTCTGGGTGCTTGTTTGTACATCTATCTAAAAGGGGAGGGCGGCGGACCGACGGCGCAGCTTCTGCCGGCGGTTATCTACGCGTTCGGCGGTGGACTGGGCTTCACGGTGGCGATCACGATCATGGCGGGGATTCGCGAACATTTGCGCTTCAGTGATGTTCCCCAGTGCTTTAAAGGCGCCGGAGTGACACTATTGATCGCCGGCATTTTGGCGCTGGCGTTCACCGGGTTTACGGGAATCGGGAAGTGACAAACCGAGGGATACGGGGACGAGGGACTGAGGGACGAAGGAATGGGATCTCCGCCGCCCGCCACTTGATGCTGGGCGTCCGTCGCTGCTCGGCGCCACGCGCCGCTAGGTTGAAGTCATGATTCTGATCATTGCCGCACTCGTCTTGTTCGGATTGACGCTGATCTTCGCGACGCTGCTCGGCGTGGCGAAAGACAAGCTTTACGTCTACGAAGATCCGCGCATTGGCGAGATTAACGAGGAACTTCCGGCGGCGAACTGCGGGGGATGCGGCTTTGCGGGCTGCGGCGACTTTGCGAAAGCGGTGGTCGAGCAGCGCGCCAAGTGCGACGGGTGCCCGGTCGGCGGCAGCGAGACCGCCAACAAGATCGCGAAAGTGCTCGGCGTCGAGGTGGTCGAGACTTATCCCTATCGACCGGTGATTCACTGCGGCGCGACGCGCGACGACAAGCTCGGCCGGGTGGCGTATGAAGGCGTGCAGTCGTGCAGCGAGGCGCATGCGGTCGGCACGACGCAAGCGTGTGTGTATGGCTGCCTCGGTTTTGGCGACTGTGCGGTTTCTTGCAACTTTGACGCGCTGCACATGGTCGACGAGCGGCCGGTGGTGGACTACGAGAAGTGCACCGGCTGCGGGGCGTGCGTCAATGCGTGTCCGCGCAACCTGATCGAGCAGATTCCGTTCAAACGCGAGCAGATGCTGGTGATCGCTTGCGCGAACAAAGAGCCTACCAAGGCGGTGAAGGAAGTCTGCAAGGTGGGTTGTCTGGGCTGCAAGCTCTGCCAGCGGATGTATGCCGACATCTTCGAAGTGCGCGACAACGCCGCGTTTATCGACTATGTGAGTTACACCGGCGACGAAGATCTGACGGACGTGATCAAGAAGTGTCCGGCGGATGCGATGGTGTACTTTGGCAAGCCGAAGCCGCAGTATGCCGAGCAGTTGGCAACGGATGCGAGCAGCGGTGAGGCCCGCGGGATGCCGGAGGTGGTGGAGACGCGGCAGACGGCGGCGGCGGCGGCATCGCTGGATGAGGCGGCGAAGGACAAACTGATCGACCGGCCCGACGAGACGCCGCGCGGACCGCTGGCGTAACGCCGGCGTCGAGACGCCCCAGACGCCGCCAGCAAACATCTGGAGCGTTTTTTTTATTCGCTATTGCAACAACTGCTGCGCGGCGGCGTTTATCTGACGAACGCAATGCACGCGGAGGGTTTGCGATGTGCAAGATGCTGGTGACGCTGATGCTGGCGGTGCATGCCGCTGGTGCGACGGCGGCGTTGGACGCCTTTTGGGTCTCGCCGCAGGACACGGATCCCGCGATTGATGCGTGGTTGGAGCCGCATTACGTGGCGGTCAATCCCGCCGTGCGGCCGCGGGAGCGGTTGTTCGTGTTCATTCCGGGCTCGTATGCGATTCCGAGCCAATACCAGATGGTTGTTCAGGCGGCGGCGAATGAGGGATACCTCGCGATCGGGTTGCGCTATCCCAATTCGTGGAGTGTGAACTTCGACGTATGCGGGTTGTCGCCGAACCCGGATTGCCACGCGCAGGTGCGTGAGGAAACGCTGACGGGAGCGGCGGTGTCGGAGGACATTTTCGTTACTCCGGCAAACTCGATCGAGAATCGGTTGGCGGCGCTGCTGGCGTATCTGGAGGCGTTGCGGCCCGGCGAGGGTTGGGGCGGCTTCGCGGAGCGTGGCGCGCCGGCGTGGGGTCGCGTGGTGGTTGCGGGTCATTCGCAGGGCGGGGGGCACGTCGGGTTCATTGCGAAGCGATATGACGTGAGCCGGGGGATCATGTTCGCGGGCGGGACGGATTTGTTTCTTGGTGAGGGCTGTTGCGCCGGCTGGCTCTATGGGCCGCAGGCGACTGCGGCGAGCAAACTGTTCGGGTTTCTGCATTTGCAGGATTCGGCGCCGGCGTACTTTGCGGCCTGGGAGGCGCTGGGGCTGGCGGCGCTTGGTCCGCCGCGCGGCGTGGACAACGCTGCTCCGCCGTACGGCTTCGCACATGAGCTCTTCACCAACCGGTCGTTCCCGCCCGGTGCGCCGCCGGAAACGTTTCATAACGCGATCATTGTCGATGCGTATCTGCCGCTCGATGCGGAGGACGTGCCGGTGTATCTGCCGGTGTGGCGATATCTGCTGAACGTGACGACGCCGCTGGGAAACGTGGATGCGGACTGGGACGTCGACCTTGGCGATGTTGGTCGCTTGCAGGCGGCGTTTGGCCGGTGTTCAGGCGACGCTGACTTTGATGTGGTGAGCGACCTGGCGTTTAGTGGGTGCGTTGATGTGAGTGATGCAATGTTGTTGCTCGGCGCGGTGGACGGTCCGCGTTAGGCGCGTAACGTGATGCTTCGCCGCGTCAGGAACGCGACGATGCCGGCGAGCAGGAGCACTTGGAGTGCGGCGATTGCGGCGCGCGTCCAGGGCGTGAGATCGGTTGCATTGAGCCACGCGTAAGCGCCGGTCAAACCCATGAGGGGCGGAACGAGGCCGCGGATGCCCGCGTACGCGAGCAGGGGGTTGCGCCCGTTGGCTTCCAAGAGGCGTTGAAACGGACCGTGTCCCCATGCGGTGCGCAGCGCGTCGAACATGATCAGGGTGAAGACGGCGAGTCCACTGGTGATGAAGTAGTAGCTCATCGTCGGATTGTCTTTTTTGACGCCGCCTTCGAACGGTTCGAACAACAGTCCGATGACGAGCCAGGTTGCGCCCCAGAAGAACAGTTGTCGCTGGATCGCGGTGACGGCGGTGGGGGCGGCGCGCAACGTGATGCCGGCAAGCGTTAACACGCCGAAGGCGATGAGCGTGGTTGCGGGCAGCCAGCGGGCTTGCAGGCCGGTGGTTACGAGTGTGACGAGCACCGCCGCCAGCAGGCCCGCGGCGGCTTGTGCCGCTCGTTGGGGCGGATGGTCGGCGTTGGGGCGTTTGAAATTGGTTGGAGCGCGGCCTGCCAGCACGTCGCCGACGAACGTTCCGGGGAGGACAACCAGCAGATACTTGCAGTAGCCGACGAGGATGAGCGGCGGCTTGAACCAGCCGAGCCAGGCGATGGTTGCCGGTGCGGCGTCGGTGTCGAGCATTGGACGCGGCCAGAAGTGCCACACCTGTCGCACCCAGCCGGGCGCTTCGGCCGCGATCACGATGGCCGCGACTGCGAAGACGAACGCGAAGCGCAGCAGCCAATTGTCGCGCGACGCCCACCAGAGCAGCGCACCGGCGACGGCGACATGGGCGAGGAGCACGATGATGATGTCGAGCCGGAAGGGTGAGAAGCCGGCGTCGTCGGGGAAGCGGATGGTTGCGAGGAAGCCTGCCGCGAGCAGCAGTCCGATGATTGTGGTTAGCGGTGCGGCCCAGGGCGGGCAGTGGCGCGGCACGCGGGCGAAGACGACAGTGAGCAGGAGCATGCCGAGCAGCGCCGTGAGCCAGTGGGCGGAGTCGCCGGTGAGGCCGATGGCGGGCCAGCCGGCCCAGACGGGGTTGAGCCAGGGGTTCATGTGCTGGATGAACACGCCGAAGAAGAGCAGGAGCGCTCCGCGCCAGAGGATGCCGCCGACGATGCGTGCGCGGGCGCTCGAAGCGGCTCGGCCGGCGGCGTCGAGGCGGTCGAGCTTGCGGCCCATCGACAGGGGCATGGCGGCGCCCATCGAGAACAGGAAGAAGGGAAACACGAGGTCGACCCAGGTGAGGCCGGGAAGGGTTGGGTCGAAGGCGTGGTCGGGCGGGGGCTGCTGGGCGTGGTACATCCACGCCGGCAGGGCGCCGCTCGGGCCGTCATCCGCGGTTTGACCGAAGGGGACCCAGCCGGACAAGGCCATCATCAAGATCGCGAGGCCGCGGAGGGCGTCGAGCGCCGCGACGCGAGCGGTCGTTGAGTTCACGGGAGATGCGTTTGGGTGTGGCTCGGCGGCGGGCATGAACGGCCTCGGCGACGTTCGCGATGTTGCGGCCTGCGAAGCGTAAACCGGGACGCGTCTTAACCGCTAGCGCTTGGGATGTGCGTTGACAGTCGCTCGGGCCGACTCCACACTTTGGCACGGTCGCTGGCCGGCGCCACTGGGCGTGCGCGTCGCCCTGTGGTCTGTGCCGTCCACCGGCTGGAGCATTGCCTTGAAACCCCCCGTTCTGTTCGGAATTGTGTTTGCGGTGGCCATCGTTGCGGGGTGGGTGACCGTTCCGGGATTGCTCAAGACGACCAGTGAGCGGGCCGCCGATGATGCGGGGCGGCTGGTTGAGCTGGCGCGGCGGCAGACGGCGGCGTATTCGACGCAGTTGCCGCGTTTGGAGATGGTGCTCGGCGACGAGTTGGCGGCGCTGGACGCGAATGTTCGCCAGGACCTCGAGCAGAGCCGCCGCGCGAATCAAGCGGTGCTCGACACGGCGGTTCAAACGGCGCAGCAGGCGTCGCGTGGCGATGCTCCGGTCAACAAATACATTGCTGGTGTTGCGAACATGCTGCGAGCGCAGATGCAGTTTGCCGAGGCCCAACGGCTGCGCACGCTGGCTGACGGCGAGCTGAACGAGACGCTCGACCTGGCGACCGACTTTACGTTCCTCAAAGGTCGGGCGGACTATTACGCGCTGGCGGTTACGGAGCCGGCGATTCGGAATCTGGAGCGCGGCGACACGTTCGTTGACGGTCGACCGGAGCAGCAGCCGTCGGGTAGCCGACAGTGGGTGCGCGAGCGTCTTGAAGCGGCCCGCGAGCGGCTTGCTGCGTTGACGAGCGCGGCGGAGGCACGCGAGGCGGAGCTCGAAGGGCTGGCTGATGAGGTGGCCGCGGCGCGTGATGCGCGGCTGTCGCTGGAATCGCGCGGCTACACGCTCGGTGATGATGCATCGTTTGAGGCGTACCGTCGCGAGCTGTCAGCGGCATTCGATCGGTTGCGGGCGGTCGAGCAGCGCGAGCATGACTTGCGTTGGGGGTCGGGGGGTGATCCGAACGACCCGGCGTCATTGAGTCTGAGCGACCTGCAGCATGCCGCCGCGATCACGGCTGACCTTGTTGAGCGTTACGAAAGCAGCCTGGCGCTGCTCGATAAGCGGGTCGCGAGCCTGCAAACCACCGGATCGACGCGGCAAGACCGCGCCGCCGAGTTGCAGACGCGTGTGGATGCGAGTTTGGCGGCGGCGGAAGCGCAACTGCCGGCGCTGACCGCGGCGGTCGAGGCGGCGTTGAACGCCGAGCAAACGGCGCTGCAGGCCGCGGCTGCGGCACGATCGGCGTTTGCACAGGCGGCGCAGGCTGCGCAGCGTGAGCAACAGGCGGCGGGACAGGTGCAGCGGTCGCTGGACCCGGAGCGCACGGACCCGCGACTGGCGCGCGATGCGACCGACGCGATGCCCCAGCGGATGGCCGCGACGAGTGAAGCGGCGGCGGCGATGCTGCAAGCGCGGCTGCATCTGCAACGTCTGCGTGGCGAGACGCGACGGCTTCAAGGTCTGCGGCAATTGGCGCTGCTTGCGGGCGGGGCGACGATTGATGTCCAGGCGATTGAGGAGCGCATCGATACGGCCCGCACTGAGGGGCGCAACGCGGCGGAGCACGCCGTGAGCACGCTCGAGTCGGCGGCGCGGAATGCGAATCAGGCGACGCGCTGGATTCCGGAATCGATGCTGGGTGTGGCGACGTTTCTGTTGGCGCAGTTTGATGACGTGGAGCGCGAGTCGCTTGAATTACAAGCCGCTTCGCGCCTGACCGAGGTCATTGACCCGATCGAGCGTTTTCCTTTCGCCTCGGCGCAAGCCCGTTTTCGCGACTTTCTGGTGCGTCGGACCGGATTTGAGCGTCCGGCGGCCGGGGCCGAGCCGGACGAAGCGGCTCCATAGCGGATCATCTGGAACGGCTGGTTGTGTCATCGCTGTGTCGGTGGGGTTAGAGCAGACGCGGTAGGAATTCTCGCGCTTGGCGCAGGTCGCTGACGAGGGCGTCGAACGCTGCGTCGCGGTCGGGTGGGTCACGGCGCAAGATTGCGGAGGGGTGCTCGGTTACGAAGGTGGGTACGCCGCACGGTGCGTCGTCGAAGCATTGGCCGCGGTCGCGAGTGATGCGCAGCGTTGGGCCGAGCAGGGCCTGCCCGGCGGTTGCGCCGAGCGCGACGATGAGCCGCGGCTTGATGAGATCGATTTCGGCATCGAGCCACGGTCGACACGCGCGGATGTGTGATAGCTTCGGCTTCGCGTGGATTCGTCGCTTGCCGCGCTGGGTGTGGTGGAAGTGCTTGACGGCGTTGGTGATGTACAGCGTGTCGCGATCGAGATTTGCTGCGAGCAGGGCTTGGTCGAGCAACTGACCGGCGGGTCCGACGAACGGCCGACCGGCACGGTCTTCGTGATCGCCGGGTTGTTCTCCGACGAGCACGAGCCGGGCGTCTGGCGGTCCTTCGCCGAAGACGGTTTGAGAGGCCGTCTCGCATAGGGCGCAGCCGCGGCAGTCGGCGGCCGCTTGTCGGAGCACGTCGAGCGTGAGCGGGGCGGCGGGTAGGTGGTCGGCGGCGCTGGCGGCTTCTTTGGTTCTTTGGCGAGCCATGGTTTCGTTGGCGGATGGGGCCTGGCGCGTCAGTTCATCGATCAGTTGCGCCTCGGGCAGTTGCCGCCAAAAGCGCTTGGGCATTTCGCGCGTCATGGCGTTGAGGTTGAGGCGCGATGGATTGAACGCGGATGCGTAGTACGTTCGCCAGAGGTCTTCGAGCACATCGGCCGGTGCGACTTCCGGGAGCGGCACGCCGCCTCCGAGCAGGAGGCGTTGTCCGTTCCAATCGGCGGACTCGCGGGGGGTGAAGATCGTCCAGTGCATGTCGGCGAAGCGGGTGGCGAAGAAGGGGCCGGTGCGCCGCAGGACCTGATGATCGGGGCGATACCACGCCAGATAGCGGGTGGCTCCGGTCTGGGCGTCGCGTGTTTCGCGAAAGCGCACGAAAGCGGTCATTTTGTGGGCGTCGCGTGCGACGGCGCGCTCCATGAGATGGAGTCGATGGATGTCGTCGTCGACGGCGTCGCTCAGCAGATCGTGCTCGCCGCCGCGCGTCAGTCGCCATAACACGCGATAGAGCAGCGTCCAGCGGTCGGCGTCGCGATGCAGGGCGATCTTCTTCGCGAGTGCGACGAAGGCGCGTGGGGCCGTGGGCTGCACGCTGCGACCGTTGGGTTGTCGCGGTGGTGCGGGTTGGAGATTCATCGCTTCGTGGGCGTCTTCGAGTGTGGTCCAGAGCGACTGCTGCGGCGTGGTTGGGTCGGTCCAGTCGCAGGCTTCGGGCGGCACGTTTTCTTTGAGTAAACGCCGGGCTCGAGCGCGCCAGTGCTCGAACGGATCCGGCGTACCGGTGATGGGAATGTTTGCGGATCCGGCCACGGGTTACAGCTCGCCGTTTCGCGCTGACTGACCGGTTTCGAAGAGGGACAACTGCCGTTGCCGCGGGGCGACCTGGTCGCGCAGTGACTCATGGTCGAGCAGGCGTGTGGCCGCGTTGTGATCAGCGGCGATGATGAACGGTTGCGCGCGCTTAACGGCGACGCGCAACCGCCGTAAGTCTGTGAGGCGTAGCGCTCGGTTGCGTCGCGCGGCGAGAATTCGTTGGGCGTTGCGCACGCCGAGCCCGGGGATGCGGACGAGTGCGTCGCGTGAGGCGCGATTGATGTCGATCGGGAAGAAGTCGCGATGGCGCAGGGCCCAGGCGAGCTTGGGATCGATGTCGAGAGCGAGGTTCTCGTCGTCGCCTTCGGTGAGTTCGCTGACGTCGAAGCCGTAGAACCGCATGAGCCAGTCGGCCTCATAGAGGCGGTGTTCGCGCAGCAGCGGGGGCGGCTGATAGGGCAGGACGGCGTCGGCGTGAGGAATGGGGCTGAACGCGGAGTAATAGACGCGCTTCAGGCGCTGCTGTGTGTAGAGGCGGCTCGCGGTTTGCAGGACGGCGCGATCGGGCGTTGGCGTCGCGCCGATCACCATCTGGGTTGACTGTCCGGCGGGGCTGAAGCGGGGTGCTTTGCGCGAGGCGCGACGTTCGGCCTGTGCGGCGATGAAGCGGTCGCGAATGGTCGACATGGTGAGTTGGACGGTGCGCAGCGGTTTATCTGGGGCGAGCTGTTTCACGTCGGCGTCGGTGGGCAGCTCGATGTTGGCGCTCAGACGATCGGCGTGGCGTCCGGCCCGCTCAAGCAGTTCTTCGGACGCGCCCGGAATCGCCTTGAGATGGATGTAGCCGAAGAAACGCTCCTGTTCGCGCAGCCGGCGGGCGACGTCGGCGAGTTGCTCCATGGTGTAGTCTGGGGACTGAATGATGCCGGAGCTGAGGAACAATCCCTCGATGTAGTTGCGGCGATAGAACTGCATGGTGAGCTGCACGACTTCTTCGACTTTGAAGCGCGCTCGGGGCGTGTCGCTGCTGACGCGGTTCACGCAGAACTTGCAGTCGTAGATGCAGAAGTTGGTGAGCAGAATTTTCAGTAGGGAGACGCAGCGTCCGTCGGGGGTGTAGCTGTGGCAGATGCCGACGCCGTGCGTTTCGCCGAGGCCGCCGCGGTTGGCGCGTTTTGAGCCGCTGCTGGCGCAGGAGGCGTCGTAGCGGGCGGCGCTGGCGAGGATGGCGAGCTTTTGGTTGATCTGCATGGCGGTTGGACCTCCGGAGAGATACCCTACCATAGACCGAACTTGGTGCGGGTATTTTTGTTGTCACTGAAATGCCTGTTTTGCCGCGGTCGGCTCACGTGCGCGCGACGGTCGGTCGGCGTTTAGACTGCGTTTGCAAGATTCGCTTTGGGAGCCCGCCCATGATCCACCGTCACACGCTCGGCCACGTTCCCCGCAAGCCGCATACGGTGCTGCGCGACGCATCGGGCAAGCTGATGCTCGAAGCGTGCGTCACCCGCAATGGCTTTAACGGCCCGTATAGCTGCGTCTATTACCGCACGCCGCCGACGGATGAGTTCGTTGCAGAGCCGTTCGAGGTTCCGGGATTCCGCCCGGCGCCGCTTGTTGATCAGCGGCTGCTGCACCGGCGGCATATCAAGTCTCAAGACGCAGCGCCGGCCGGGGACTTCCTTACCGGCCGGCGCACGCTGCTCGTGTCTGCGCACGTGCACGTGGGCGTCATTAAGCCCGACAGGCCGGCGAGTGCGCGGTTTTTCTCGAACGGCGACGGCGACGAGCTCTACTTTGTGAAGCAGGGGGCGGGGTGGGTCGAGAGCCTGTATGGTCGGCTCGACTTTCGCGAGCATGATTACGTCTGGATTCCGCGCAGCACGCCGTACCGATTGCACCTGGTCGGCGATGCGGCGACGCTGCTGGTGTTTGAGGGTCGTCCGCGGATCAGCATTCCGGGGGACTATCGCAATAGTTGGGGGCAGCTGACGGACTACGCGCCGTATTCACACCGCGACTTTCGCACGCCTCAGGAGCTGGTGGAGTTTGACGCGGGGCGACATGGGTCGGGTCCGTATGAGATGGTGGTGAAGCTTGCGGATGAGTTGACGTTGCATCGCTATCCGCAGTTTCCGCTCGACGTGGTGGGTTGGGACGGCGTGCTGTATCCGACGGCGCTGAACATCCACGACTTTCAGCCGAAGACGGGGCTGGTGCATCTGCCGCCGACGATTCACACGACGTTTGCGGGCGAGGGGTTCGTGATTTGCTCGTTTGTGCCGCGCAAGACGGACTTTCACCCTGAAGCGATTCCGTGCCCGTATGCGCATGCGAATGTGGAGATGGACGAGATTCTGTATTACGTGGCGGGCAACTTCACGTCGCGCAAGGGGATTGATAGCGAATCGATTTCGCTGCATCCGTACGGCGTGACGCACGGGCCGCATCCGGGCATGTATGAGAATTCGATCGGGGGCAGCGAGACGAGCGAGTTGGCGGTGATGTGCGACGCGTACGACCGCTTCCGGCTCACGGAGGCGGCCGCGGCGCTCGAGGATCAGGGTTATCACGAGAGCTGGGTGCGCGGCTAAGCGTTGAGCGGTTGGTCGCTCATGTGTTGCAGGGCGGTCTTGATGAGTGCGTTGCGATCGATCGGCTTGGTGGCGTAGTCGTCGCAGCCGGCGTCTTTGCACTTCTGCTCGTCTCCGGCCATGGCGTGGGCGGTGAGGGCGATGATGGGGGCGGTGTAGCCGCGTTGGCGTAATTGGCGTGTGGCGGAGTAGCCGTCGAGGACAGGCATCTGCATGTCCATGAAGATGACGTCGAATGGTTGGAGGGCTTCGACGGCGGCGATGGCGGCATCGATCGCGGCGGCGCCGTTCTCGACGACGTCGACGACGGCGCCGGACTTGCGGAGCACGGCTGCGATGAGGCGTTGATTGTCGGGGCCATCTTCGGCGAGCAAGATCCGTCGGTCGGTGAGCGGCCGTTCGTCGGTGCTCGGCGCGTCGGGGCTGGATTGGCCGCTCCGCGGGAAGGATGGGGCGACGAGGCGTAGGCGTTCGAGCGGGCTGGTCGGCAGGCAGACCGTGAACGTGCTTCCCTCGCCGAGCGTGCTGTTGACCTCGATCCAGCCGCCCATGAGCTGAACGAGTCGGTGCGAGATCGACAAGCCGAGGCCGGTGCCGCCGAAGCGCCGGGTGGTGGAGTTGTCGGCCTGCATGAATGGTTCGAAGAGCCGGTGCTGCTGCTCGGGGGTCATGCCGATGCCGGTGTCGCGGATGCTGATGCGGAAGATGGGTCGGGCGGTGTTGTCGGTGTTCAGGTCGAGTGAGATGGTGACGCCGCCCTGTTCGGTGAATTTGATTGCGTTGCCGACGAGGTTTAGCAGCGTCTGGCGGAGGCGCATGGGGTCGGCCTGGAACAATTTCGGAATGCGGCGGTCGGCGCTGAGCGCGAGTTCGACGCCCTTGCCCAGGGCGCGAACGATCAGCAGATCACGTATTTCGGCGACGACGCGGGCCGGATCGA
>CAZLYU010000059.1:0-15732 GCA_964563855.1 uncultured Planctomycetales bacterium
CCCCCCCCCCCCCCCCCCCCCCCCCCCCCCCCCCCCCCCCCCCCGCCCCGCCCCGTCCTCAAACAAGGGGGTCTCCGCTGGCGGGCGGCCTCGTCCTCGAACTGGCACGGGGGCTTTGCTCGGGGCCGCATGATGGTGCTTGAAAATCAAAACGCGAGTTTCGGCTCGAAAGCCGATACAATCCGAGATCGACGATGATCCGCGGCGAATCGCTTGGGGTCGTCGGCTGTGGCTCTTTGAAAACTGGGGGCGAACTGGCTTCGACCGGGCAGGTTGAGGTTTAGGTCGCGTGTCGAGGTGGTCAGGAGGCCTCGTAAAACACCTGGCGAAAACTGTTACATGCCAACGATAACTATCGTCTGGCTGCTTAAGTAACTACTTAAGCGCTGTCGCGCGACGTGACGCCTGTTAGCGTCGCCGGCATCAAAACCAACAGGCTGGCTTGCGCATTGTTGCTGCGTGGCGCGCGAGCGAGATGAAACGGAGCTCGGCGAACGTTGACCCTGTCGGCCGGGGCGGCGGTCGCTCAAATTAAATGACCGACTACACACGTAGACGCCTAAGCTGAAATGCTTCGGGACGGGGGTTCGATTCCCCCCGCCTCCAATCTTTAACGTCTTGTCAGCTATGGAGTTACGATCGCTGAAATCGATGTGCCCAATGAGTGTCACTTCAATGGGTACTTCTAGGGCAACAACGCGTCGTCGAGACCGCTGTCGAACTTCTGGTATTCGGCGTGAAACGCGAATTGATCCTGACCACGGTAATGGTTATGGATCGGGTCCGCGGCGTGGCCTATGGCCGGCTTCGACACCTCGCGACGGATCTCACTCACATGAGCTCGCGTCCGGTGGAAGTGAGGGTGAGCTGCGCGATCGCGACCGCCTCGCTGCGCAGATAGGGTCAGTTTTTACGGATGATCGATCGCAAACCGCCCTGCGTGGAGGTGTTGAAGCTCTGACGGAGAGCGAGATGTGTGCCCGGTCAATACGCTGTGGATGCGGTTGTGAAGCAGCTCGTCAAGCATAGAGTAGTCGAGGCGCGTTCGCTCGCGAAGCGTCGTATCCACCGCCGCAAAGTTCCTATCTTCGATGTCAGAGGAAGGTGTCGCGGAGAAATTCATCCAGTCCTACTATTCGTACCTCCCTCGTGATCAGATAATGAGGTCCTGGGAGGTTCTTGGGTGGATTGTTCTGCCCGCCGGCCAGGTGGGTCCCAAACACGGATGAAGTCGCCGTGCGTGACCAGAAGAACCGCTTGCGCGTCAATCGATTGTTCGTGCTTGGGGCCGGGGCTTCCTTCAGCGCGACGCTCACGAGTGGCGAGGAAACGGTTACGACCGCACCGCTTGACGCTAACTTCTGCAAGCGAATCGAAGCGCTTGTATGTCAAAGGCCTGGT
Organism: uncultured Planctomycetales bacterium; assembly: GCA_964563855.1. Taxonomy (GTDB): domain Bacteria; phylum Planctomycetota; class Phycisphaerae; order UBA1845; family Fen-1342; genus JAFGRR01. The sequence goes on from CAZLYU010000059.1 coordinate 1,402, forward strand.
TGGGTGGAGGCTACACGAGCTAAGCTCATCAAGAACTGGCGTGACCACGTGCCGTTCTCGTCATTCGGGCTTGAAGCCGCCATCATCAGACACATCAGCCACCTGCAGTTTTTCGATGCCATTCATCGCCGTCGAGGCCGTCGGAGAGCGTTGAGCGCATCGGAATACGTTGACTATCTCGCACATCTGATCACCTTCGTTCTCCGGCGATGCCGCGAAGCGCGTGGCGATGTATTCAAGATATTCGCCGGTATCGTCTTCCCACCCAATCGGCAACTCGATAACAATGGTGCTGATCGAGTCGTTACCTTCAATTACGACGACCTCTTCGATTCGCACCTGCTGTCCCGCGGCTTCACACCCCAACGGATTTACTTCGACCAGCTGAAGAATTCGTCCGAAGAAACGGATAGACGAGCGGCCAAGCATGCGTTTCCTTTGATTGTCAAGCTACACGGGTCCGTGAACTGGCGTTGCAACACGCATGAGTTTCAGCACATTCTCAATCTCAACGAGAGTATGAACAAACCTTATCGAATTCAGCAGATTTGGCTCGATAGGAAGAAATCGCCCTCACCCGACGACAATGCATCGCCGTGCATCGTGCCTCCCATGCCGAACAAACCGATCACGCGCATCAAACTCTTCCGCTATCTCTGGTCCGTTGCCTGCGAGTATCTCCATGAGGCTCGGGAACTTGTGATCTGTGGCTACTCCCTTCCGGAGACCGACGCCTTGGCTTTGTCATTATCTGGTCAACTGAACAATTCGAATCTGCAGCGCATCACGGTGGTCGATCCAAATCCCGCGATCCTCGCCCGGTGGCGGAAGCTCTTACTCAGGCCGCAGGTTAAGAACGTTCGGTGGGAGTATCATGCGGACTTCGCGGAGTACGTTCAGATGTTGAGTAAGGCTAGCCCGCGCTAGAAGTCGCGATTCGCGATTGTGCTTTGCTGTGAGCGAATTGGCTGAATAGCCCTTGGAGGCGCGCCCAGTCAGTGCCCAGCAGATGCGGTTTTCGAGCGGCTCGTGGGGTCAAGGGCGACGGCCCGGATGATCATTGCGTGTGAGGCTGTTTGCGACGGTCCATCGCTGCGGCGTCAGCCCGTCGGTCGCGGGAACCGGAGCGAACGCGAAGCGCCACTGCACATCCAGTTGCTCAAGCGCGTCGGCGAGCATCTCGCGCGCGCGGGCCGACACCGTCTCCCCGCCCTTGTTGTCGACCGCATAGACAAAGCGCAGCTCGCTGGCGCCCTCGTCGAGCTGCGTGGTGGTGAATGCGATCCGGACCTTCTCGCCGTCGCCGCCGAGTCGCTCCGACTCAAAGTCGCGCGTCTCCGCGTCATCCCGCACGACCGCCAGTTCCTCCGGATATCGGTCCTGCGCCGCCGTCCGCAGCGCCGCAAACAGCCGGTCGGCGTCTTTCTCGACCACCGCCGTCAGGGTGACTTCCTGCGGCTGGTTCAGCGCGACGACCGTCGCGATCACCGCCGCCGTGGCCGCAATGATGCACCCTGAAGAGGCCAGACTGGCCAAGCTCAGCGCGACGAAAAACGCGGCCTTGCGGGCGAAACGCCGAGCCGCTCCATCCTCAAGTTTGCGAGTTGAATCCAACTGAACTGTCATCTGCAGGAGGTCTCCGCTGGCGGCCGCCGCCCAAATCTACGAGGGTGAAGCTGCTTCGTTCATGTTTTCGAAGCCCGAGGTCGGGTTGAAAGGAGGATAGCCCGACTCCGAAAGAAGGCGACAAGTCCTGATGAGGCCCGATAATACAAGCATCTACGCCTCGAGCACAGCGCACGAACCGTGCTCCGCCCACAGTTGCGGCCACGCGCGAACGCGCTGCGGGCCAACCGCCACCGCCTTCCGGCAGTCGACGCCGGTCGACGCGCGGCATATCAGACGCCGCGATTTCGATCGCCACCCACTTCCTATCGTTATGTGATCGACAAGCATGAGCGGGCCAACTTGGGGGCGGTTGGCGTCACCATTATCGGCGACAAGTCGTCGCGTCAGTTCTCGTGGAATTCACGCATTACGCGCGCCTAACACTCTGTGAGCAAAGTGCGCCCGCAATCCAGCCATGCGGCCAACAAACGCAGGCGCGTCGCGTACCGGAAGAAAATCAGTTCCACATGGAAAGAGGCAACCGAGGAGGAATCCACATGAAGCAGTTCGCTACGGGCATCATTGTCGCCCTTGTCGCCGCCAGCGCCTTCGCCACCGACACCGAGGTGGCGCAGTTCGCCGGCGCCTATGAGGTCAACTACCTCACCGGCGAGACAACCCCCATCGCCGGCAGCATCGAAACCACCGGCCCCGTCACGGCGTACGACAACCTTAATGCGCCGGCCGCCGTCTCTTACGCCGTCAGTTCGACCGACCTCACCGCCACTTGGGGCGATGAGATGACGCTGGCCGCCACCGGCGTCCTCGATGAGATCACCCTCACCATCTTCAACAGCACCAACGGCGGCGCGAATACGAGCCCCATCGACGGCGGCACGCTCTCGATCGGTTTGGCCCGCGCCGCGGATGGCACGGACATCGGCGGTTTTAACGGCAGCTTCACTAGCTCGCTGCAGCCCGGCTTCTTTTCCACGCTCACCTTCTCGAATCTGTCGGGTCTGGGCATCACCATCGACACCACCGACGTCGTCCTGCTGCAGTCGCTGACCGCGCTCACCGGCGGTTCGAACCGCGCCGGCATCGCCGTCTTCAACCCGGTCGTCGTCGGCGCCAGCCCCGACAGCATGTTCGTCAACGCCGCAACGATCGGCGGCGGCGCGCCGGGCTTCTACACCTTCACCAACGGCCCCGCGAATCCGGGTTACACGCTTATCGTTCCCGAGCCGGCGTCGCTCGCACTGCTCTCGCTGGCCGCGCTGGCGGTCATTCGTCGCCGCTAGGGCCACGTAACACAATCGCTGAACCACGCCGTCAAGCGACACGACCGGAATCCGGTTGTGTCGCTCTGTCTTGCGCCACGCTTGTTGACCCCCCAAAGGTGTGCTTCAATGTCGCAGGACACGAGGAGACGGCATGATGCGCTGTGTGATACTCTCGGCCACCGTCCTATCGGTTGGCATCCTGTGGGGCTGTGCGGCCGGTGGCTCTGGCGATCTTTCGGTGCGCGAGGCCGCCACTGCTCTACCGCCCAATCGCGACGCTGACCTCGCCGTTCCCGCTTCAACCCGATTCAGAATCACCAAGACCGACAAGCGCGCCGCCAGCCCGATTGACGCCGCTGCCGAGGCCGACGCCAAGACCGACCCCGCCGGCTCAGCGAGCGCCCACGCGTTGGCGGCGAACGAGGGGGAGGCGTGGTCGTACTTCCAGCTCGGTCACCCCTTCGAGAACGACGACGCTACCCAACGCAATCTCGAGTTGACCGTCGAATATGACTTCGACTTCCGCGTCATCCCGCAGGCTGCCGAAGGGTTTACCGCCGGCGGCGTCACGCTCGACCTCAAATTGCGCAACCGCCGAACGCGCGGCGTCTCGACCTATCCGCTGCTCGCCTACAGCGCCGACGTCGGGCCCGCCGGCGAGCAGGGGCGTCGAGCGCTCACCATTCCCCTCACGTTCGCCCCCAACGACGTCATCGATGTCTACCTCTTCGGTCGCGCCAACGCAGAGCCCGGCGTCGACGATTCGGTGGAAGCGAAACTGTCCCTCAGCGACGTTCAGATGCGACTCGGCCCGCCGAACGTGCTGACGTCGGCGAGGACGGGGCGTGGCCAAGACTGATGCGGCTTCCGCGGCGATCGCGCGTCGCATAACGGACCTACGCGAAACGCTCGAACGTCACGACCGCCTCTACTTCGTCGAACACGCCCCCGAAATCAGCGATCAGCAATACGACGCGCTCATGGCGGAGCTGCGCACGCTGGAAGCGCAGCGGCCCGAACTCGTGACGCCCGATTCACCCACCCAGCGCGTCGGCGAGCAGCCCCTCGAGGGCTTCGAGCATCTCGTCCATCGCACGCCGATGCGCTCCATCGATAACACCTACGCGCCCGAGGAGCTTCGCGAATTCGACCAGCGTGTTCGCAGGTTTCTCAACATCCGCGACGACCAGCTCGCCTACGCCGTCGACCCCAAAGTCGATGGCGTCGCCGTCGCACTGACCTACGAAAACCGCAAACTCACGCTCGGCGCCACTCGCGGCGACGGCGCGACCGGCGACGACATCACCCAGAACGTCCGCACCCTGCGCAGCACGCCGCTCACCCTCTCAGGCGAAGACGTGCCCGCGATCGTCGAAGTGCGCGGCGAGGTGTATTGGCCGCAGTCCGCTTTCAACCGCGTCAACGAAGCGCGCCGCGCGGCAGGGGAGGCGCCGTTCAAGAACCCGCGCAACGCCACTGCCGGCACGCTCAAACAGCTCGACCCGCGTTTGGTCGCGCAGCGGGGGCTGGTGCTGGTGTGTCACGGCTTCGGCGTCATCGACCCGTTTCCCGACAACGTGACGACGCAGATGGAGCTGTTCGCGCTGTTCCGCAAGTGGGGGCTGCCCACCAGCCCGCATCTCACGCGCTACCCCAACATCGATGAACTCGTCGCGGCGCTTGACGCCTGGGCGCAGCGCCGCTTCGAACTCGATTACGACACCGACGGCCTCGTAATCAAGGTGGACGAACTCGCGCTGCGCGACCGTCTCGGCGCCACCAGCAAAGCCCCGCGCTGGGCGATCGCATACAAGTTCGCCGCTGAACAGGCCCAAACCGTGCTCGAGAGCGTCACACTCCAGGTCGGCAAACTCGGCACGATCACCCCGGTCGCGAATCTGCGCCCCGTCGAACTCGCCGGCACGACCGTCAAACGCGCCAGCCTCCACAACTTCGATCAGATCGAACGGCTCGATGTGCATATCGGCGACGCCGTGACGGTCGCCAAAGCGGGCGAGATCATCCCTCAGATCATCGCCGTCGACGCCTCACAGCGGCCGCAACATGCGCCGCCGATCGAACGACCGCCGGCCTGCCCCGAATGCGGCCGCGAGGTGGCGCAAGACGCGGGCGCCGTGGCGCTGCGGTGCCTGAATCCGGCCTGTCCGGCGCAGGTGGTCGAGCGGCTGAAGTACTTCTGCGCGCGCGATCAAGTGGATATCGAGGGCGCCGGCGCCGTGCTCGTCGAGACGCTGGTCCGCGAACAGCTCGTCACCCGACCAGGAGACCTCTACCGGCTGGCCGACCAGCGCGAGCGATTGCTCCAACTCGAACGCATGGGCGAAAAGAGCGTCGACAACCTGCTCGCCGGCGTCGAGGCCAGCAAACGCCGCCCGCTGGCGCGCGTGCTCGCCGCGCTCAACATCCGACACGTCGGCGGCGCAACCGCCGAAGACCTCGCCAACGCCTTTCGCGAGATGCAGGCGCTGCAGGACGCCAGTCTGGAAGACCTGGTCGAGGTCGAGGGCGTTGGACCGGAAGTCGCCGCTTCGCTACACACCTGGCTGCAGAGCGACGTCGGTCGCGAGACGATCGAAGACTTGCGCTCAGTCGGCGTGAACATGACGCAGCCAAAAGACGAATCCGCCGGCGATCGGCCGCTCGATGGCAAAACGATCGTCGTCACGGGAACCCTCGAGCGCTTCAGCCGACGCGAGATCCAGGAGCTCATCAAACGACTCGGCGGAAAGGTCAGCTCCAGCGTGAGCGCCAAAACCGACTACCTCGTCGCCGGCGCCGACCCCGGCGGAAAGCTGGCCAAGGCGCAGTCGCTCAACGTACGCGTCTTGACCGAGGACGAATTCCAAACGCTGACCAAGTCGTAGGGCCCGCCACGCACACCGTCTCGCTTTCGCCGCGCCCCGCAGCGACTACATCAGCAGCGCTGCCGCCAGGCCCCGCTACTTCTCGTTCAGCGCTGTCCGCCGCATATAGCGAACATACGCCGCCTCCGCTCGACTCACGTCACTGTCAATGAACGCCCGAAACAGCTCCTCGCCGTACGAGTAAGGCTCTCCGGCGTCAGAGCTGATGTAAGCAGCTCGCGCCCGCGACTCGATCCCGGGCTCCCGCAGCGCTTGAAGCAGGGCGCTGAACTCCTCGGCGTACGGCCCATCTCGCTCGCGAAGAAATCCAACGAGCGCCCCAATCTGCGCGTAGTACCCGCTGATGCCGCCCGGCGGACTATTCGAGAGCACCTCGCCGGCATGGGTGCGCAGCAGCACGCGCAGCGGAATCACGCGGTCGCTAAACAAGCGGTCTTGGAGCGACTGTCGACGAATGTCGTTCCACTCCGGATCAAACCGCACGCGCCGGTCGCCTCGCCAGCGGTGCCCTTCAAACTGCACCGCGAGCCCTTCGTTCAGCCACGCCGGCAGTCGATTGGGAATGCAGTGGTGAACGTACTGGTGAAAACCCTCGTGACTCAGCAGCGGAAAGGTCGTGCCGTGCGTCACATATTGAATCACCGACACGCCGTCGTGGCTGAAGCCGCCATTGCGCACGCGACCGAGCATCACCGCCCGCGCCGGAAAACGCTCCTGCGTGAAGCGGAGAAATTGGCCGCGCGTCGCGAACATGTACACCGGCATCCGCTCATTGGGGTCGTGCGCCGGCGGCAGCACGCTCGCGTACTCGCGATACGCCGCTTCCACAAACGTCGGGAACGTGCTGACCAGATAGCCGTCGTCCACCGTCGTATAGATCACATAGTGATCAGTAGTCAGTTGAGACCCTTCGGCTCCGGCGAAAGTCCACCTCTCCTGGTCGTAGGTGATCGCCTCGTGCGTCGCGCATCCAGCGCTCAAACACAAGAAGACAGCCAGGGATTGAACGATTGCTAAAGGCATTACGCGCGTTCGCAACATCTATTGAAACTCCACCCTTCCCTTGCCACGTTTAATCTTGCCGATCACCGTCGCATCCATGCCGGCCTTCTCGAGACGTCGCACCACTGCCGCCGCCGACCGCGGTCGCACAACCAGCGTAAAGCCAATACCCATGTTAAAGACGCGGTAAAGCTCCTCTTCAGCCACATCGTAACGCTGCAAAAGACCGTAGATGCGCGGCGTCGACCATGACCCACGCCGCAGCACCGCGTCGCAGTTGTCAGGCAGCACACGGCTGAGATTGCCTTCCAAACCGCCGCCAGTGATGTGCGCCAGGCCCACCACCACCCGACGTCGCGTATAAGCGGCCAACACGTCGAGCACCGGCCGCACATAGATGCGCGTCGGCCGTAATAACGCTTCGACCAGCGGTTCTCCGCCCAATGCCCGCTGCGGCGCCTTGAGCGACAGTCCGGCATCCCGCAGCAGCACCTTCCGCGCCAGCGCATACCCATTGCTGTGCAAACCGTTCGACGCCAGGCCGATCACCTGGTCACCGGGTTTCACCTGACGCTTGTCGACCATGCGGCTGCGCTCGATGACTCCGACGGCGAACGCCGCCAGATCGAAATGCTGTTTGCGATAGAGGTCGGGCAACTCAGCCGTCTCGCCCCCGAGCAGCGCACAGCCGGCCTCCTCACACCCGCTCGCGACCCCCGCGACCAGCGCCGCAACCTGCGCAGGTTTGATCTTGTTGACCGCGATGTAATCCAGCAGAAACAGCGGCTCAGCGCCGGCGGCGAGCAAGTCGTTGACATTCATCGCCACCAGATCGACGCCCAATGTGTCATAGCGCTTCGCCTGAATCGCAACCAGAAGCTTGCTGCCCACGCCGTCCGTCGCCGCCATCAGCACCGGTTCGCGATAGTTTCGCGCGAAGAGCTTCTCGTCGTAGTCGAGTCGAAACGCCCCGGCGAACCCGCCATGCGATGGCAGCACACGCGGGCCGTACGTCTTCCGCACCATCGGACCAATCAGGTCGACGGCCTCGTCCGCCGCTTCCAGATCAACCCCCGCAGCGGCGTAAGTGTGCTTGGCCGGGTCCGGCCCTGAGCGGGTCTTGGCCATCAAACATCCATCAGCGACTGAATTCGCGCTGCGCGGCGCCAGCTCGCGCAGCGCGCGGCTTCATTATGGGGCCGTCATGCCCGATCAGCCAGTTCCCCCCGCCGTGTGGCCCGGTGTCGGGCGGCTCGTTATCATCCCAGCCCGACCGTCACGAGGAGCTGTATGCCAGACGCGAACCTCAAGTATCAACGCGTGTTGCTGAAGATCAGCGGCGAGGGCTTCTGCGAGCCAGGCTCGTTCGGTGTGCAACGCGCTCCGCTCGATCGCGTCGCGCAAGAAATCGCCTCCGTTGCACGCCTCGATGTGCAGATCGCCGTCGTCGTGGGCGGCGGCAACTTCCTGCGCGGCGCCCGCTTCGCGGACGAACTCGGCATCGAACTCGCCACCGCCGACTACATGGGCATGCTCGGCACCGTCATGAACGCGCTGGCGCTGCAAGAAGCCCTTGAGCGCTTGGGCCGGGCCACCCGCGTGCAAAGCGCCCTTTCCATGACCCGCGTCTGCGAACCGTTCATCCGTCGCCGCGCATTACAGCATCTGGAGAAGGGCCGCGTCGTCATTCTCGCCGCCGGCACCGGAAACCCGCACGTCACCACCGATGCGTGCGCCGCGCTGCGCGCTGCGGAGCTGCGCGTCGACTTGCTGCTCAAAGCCACCAAAGTCGACGGCGTCTACGACAGCGATCCCAAGACCAATCCCAACGCCAAAATGTACGACCACATGACCTACAACCAGGTGATCGATGGTCGCCTGCGCGTCATGGACGTCTCCGCCATCGACATCTGCCAGCAACACCAGGTGCCCATCGCCGTCTTCAATCTCTTCAACCCGGGCACCATCGCCCGCATTCTCGGTGGAGAACATGTTGGCACGTTCGTCGCCGACCGCTGAGTTGCGCCCCACGCACGGCTGGCGAAGTGCGCACCAGTGGCGGTTATGGCTCGCGGGGTTGGTCGGCAGTCGATACGACGGCCTGCGCCACTTTGAGATCGTCGAGCCACACGTCCTGATGCGCAGCGGTCAGCCGCATACGCGTGATCTTGACCACATCTATCACACGCACGGTCTTGGGGCGGTCTTCTGTGCACGCGGCGGAGCACGACACCCCCTCCGCGGGCGCTGGTTTGGACGCGAACGCCGCTGGTGCGCCGCCCACAGCGTGCGGTTCGAGCACGTCCGCATGAGCGACGCCGCCCCGCCGCCCCCCGGCGTGTTCGACCGCTTTCTGGCCCTCATCGACGATGTCGCCCGACGACCCGTGCTCGTGCACTGCGAGCAGGGGTTCCATCGCACGGGGCTGATGGTCGCGGCGTACCGCATCGGTCGGCTCGGCTGGTCGCTCGAGACCGCCATCGACGAAATGTCGACCCGCGGGTTCGACCCGACCGAAGCAAAGCGGCTGCCATTGGTCGACGCCTTACGCCGCTGGGCGACCCGCGGCGCATAAGAAACGCCGATCGCGATTGATCGGCGCTCAGCATGCGTGTCGCCTGGTCCGCGCGGTAGCGCGGCGAGTGGCGGCTAGGCCATTTCCTTCAGGCCCTTGAGCGGCCGCACCTTGACGGTCTTGCGGGCGGGCTTCGCGGCGACGGTCATCATCTCACCCGGCTTGAACGGGTTGGGACGCTGCGTCGCCTTGGTGGCCGGCTTCTTGACCACCTGAATCTTCATCAGACCCGGAACAGTGAACACGCCGGGCGCGTTGCGACCACTCAGATCCTTCTTGATGATCGTGTTCATTTCGTCAAACACGCTCGCCACCTGCTTACGCGTCAGGCCCGTATTTTCGGCGATCGTCGTGAATACTTCGCTCTTGCTGCGCGGCTTGCCGTTGGCGCTGGCGCTCGCGGCCGCCTTTTTCTTCGCTGCTTTGGCCATCGTGCTAAATCCTCCGTGGCGCGACCTTCGTGCAGTGCAGCGGCGCTCCGGCTGCCTTGCCGCACACCCCGTCCGCCGGACGAGGCTCACCCGACGCTCAGCTAAGTCGCGTTTGGCTCGCTTCCTGCGGGCTCCAAAATCGCGACTGCGTCGACGCGACGCACGTCTGCGCCCTAAGAAACGCGTTTCAGCCTATAAGTCAAGGGGTTTTGAGCGATCGCCCCGAAAAATTCCCTATTTTTTAGGGTTTCTCCGCCTTCAACGCCGCATCACCCGCGCTCTCGTCCACCGTGTCGTTGATTTCGTCGATCAGGCGTCGCAACGCGCCGACGCTCCGTCGATCGAACGAGAACACCAAACGCGTGAGGTCGGGATACTCGTCGCTCTCCTGCGGCAGCGCCGGTCCCTGTTCAATCCGTCCGCGCGTCAAAATGCGGCCGAACGTGTCGTTGAAGCGCTCCACCAGCTCGTCCGGCAGCCCACGGTTCAGCCGCAACACCAGCCGATCGCCAACGTAGCGCATCGAGTGGTAGACCCGATAGAACCTCGTGATCTCAGCGACCGCGTCCGTCACGCTGTCGGTGATGTAAAACAGCGACATGTCTTCCGGATCGATCATCTCCGCAAGCAGCAACTCGCTCTTCACGTACGCCCGCCACTGCGGCCAGTAGCACCCGCCGGGTTGCTCAACGAGCACGATCGGAATAATCGGCGCCTTCCCCGTCTGGATCAGCGTGAGCGCCTCGAAACCCTCGTCTTGCGTGCCAAACCCTCCCGGAAACAGAGCAATCGCCGACGCTTCCTTCATAAACATCAGCTTGCGCGTGAAGAAGTAGCGGAAGTTGACGAGCTTGTTGTCCTCCGCAATGACGTCGTTCGTCGCTTGCTCGAACGGCAACCGAATCGCCACGCCAAAGCTCGACGCCGCCCCGGCGCCATCGTGCCCAGCCTTCATGATCCCGCTGCCAGCCCCCGTGATCACCATCCAGCCCGCTTCGCTCATGCTGTGAGAAAAGTTGACCGCCGCCTGATAGTCAGGGTGGTCGGCCGGCGTCCGCGCCGAGCCAAACACGCTGATCTTGCGGCGATCGTGGTACGGGGCGAACACCTTGAACGCGTAACGCAGTTCCGCCAAAGCCTTGTGCAGCAGTTTCACCGAGCCGCGGTCCGTCTCGTCGCGCGCCAGCCGACACACGGTCACCAGCATTTCCGCCAACACGTCGCGGTTCGGGCCCGCCAAGAACTCATCCGCGAACGCGGCGATCGCGGCGTCACGCGGCGAAGAGCGCGAAGGGGTCGTCTTGCTCGATGCGGTCCGGTCGTTGCTCGACGACTTGGAAGGCGGGTGGTTCGAAGATCGCAAAATTGACACTCCTTGGGGCGCTTCCTAGCATGCCGGTTGCAGTGGAGATGCATGCTATCCGTCATCGGCGCAGCCACCAATGAATTCGGAATGGCTCTGGCAAGCCGCGCAAGTCGGCTACCTCTTTGTGCTGGCCGCGCTTTGCGTGTACGGCGTGCACCGGCTCATGCTGGTCGCGCTCTTCTGGCGGGTCCATCGACGGCTCGCCGCCGCCCCGCGCCCGTTTGAACAACTCCCGACCATCACCGTTCAGTTGCCGATGTACAACGAGCCGCTCGTCGCCGAGCGCGTCATCCGGCACGTCGGGCAGTTTGACTACCCGCGCGATCGCCTCGAGATCCAGGTCCTCGACGATTCGACCGACCAAACCCCCGAAATCGCTCGGGCCGCAGTCGAGCAATTGCGCGCCCAGGGCCTCGACGCGCATTATTTGCACCGCAGCGACCGCGTCGGCTTCAAGGCCGGAGCGCTGGCCGCAGGACTGCAGTCCGCCCGTGGCGAGTTCGTCGCCGTGTTCGACGCCGACTTCGTCCCGCCGCCCGACTTGCTGCGCCGCGCGGTCCGCTGGTTGAACGACCCGCAAGTCGCAATGGTCCAGTGCCGCTGGGAGCATCTCAACCGCGGCGACTCACTGCTCACCCGCGTGCAGGCCATCCTCCTCGACGGTCACTTCGTTGTCGAACACACGGTCCGCAACCGTACCGGCCGCTACATGAGCTTCAACGGAACGGCCGGCATCTGGCGCCGGTCAGCCATCGTCGATGCCGGCGGATGGCAACACGACACCCTCACCGAAGATCTCGACCTGTCATACCGCGCTCAACTGCGCGGCTGGCGCTTCCGCTTCTTGCCCGAACTCACCGCGCCGGCCGAGCTGCCCCCAGAGATTCAGGCGTTTCGCGCGCAGCAGCACCGCTGGACGAAAGGCGGCGCTCAGACCTGCCGCAAGCTGCTCGGCCAAGTGCTGCGGGCGCCCTTGCCGCTCAAGGTGAAGATCGAGGCCTTCTTCCACCTCACGAGCTGGGTGGTTTACGTCTTGATGGTGCTGCTCACGGTTCTCGTCGGGCCCGCCTTGTACGGCCGCGTCGTCTACGGCCCGCCCACCAGCCTCTGGCAATGGGCCTTGGAAGGCGTGCTGTTCGCCGTCGGCGCCGGATCGGCACTCTTGTTCTACGTCGTCAGCCAGCGCTCGCTCAACGAGTCTTGGCAACGCTGCATCGGATATGTGCCCGTACTGATGGCGTTCGGAATCGGCATCGCCGTCAACAACGCGTTCGCAGCAGTCGAAGGCCTTCTCTCCCGCGACAGCGTCTTCGTCCGCACGCCCAAATTCGGCGGCGCCTCCACCAGTCTCTCCCGCGCAATGCGAGCGACCGAAGTCCCACCGCGCATGCTCATCCAAGGACTTCTCGAACTCGCACTCGCCGCCTATCTGCTGGCGTTCGCTCTCGGCATGGTGCTGCATTCACACTGGTTCGAGCGCGTCTGGGCGGCGACGCCGTTCCTCATCACCTTCATCGCCGGCTACGCCTACATCGGCGGCCTCACGATCGCGCCGCTCCTGCGACTCAAGCAGCGCTGGACCGCCCCGCGCCCCGCATAAACCCACCGCCGCGCATCTTTCGCAACGTACGCGACGCCGGACCAACCCAACAACGCTTCACGTTCAAGAAGACGACCTATGGCGCCGTCCCACAGCCCCCAGCATTCAATCGCGCCAGCCCCGACTCAAACCGCACACGTTCCGCTTCTGGCAAGTACGGAAGATTCGCCCGCACATTAGCCGCCGCCGCCGCCACCGCCGCATCCGCGTGCGCCAGCGCCGACAGCGTGTCGCTCCTTAGCATCGGGTTGCCAACCTCGAGCAGCCGTTGCAAGTCTGACTGCAGCCGGGCCGCCAATTCCGCCGTTTGAAACGGAACGCCCGCCGCGACGCTCGCCGCCGCCGCGATCCGATCCTGACGCTCCACGTCGGTCTTCGGCGTCTTGAACGCGCCCGACAACCCCGCGTAGGCCCGCGCGTCTTCGTCGATCAACCCAACCAGCATGCCGCGCGCCCGCTCGAGCCGCGTCGCGATCTCGGCAACTTCATCCTGCGCCGCCGCAAACTTCGGATGGTTCAGCGTGTACGCACAGGTCATCTCGCCGAGCGCAGCAGCCAGCGCGCCCGTCAGCGCACCAACCGCCCCGCCCCCAGGCGTCGGCTCGCGCGACGCAAGCCGCGCAAGAAATTCTTCGATAGAGAGATGTCGGAGTTCCGCCATATGCTGCCGCTACGTTCGGGTGCTCGGCTCAAGCGTCGAGTATCGGCGCTGCGGCGGTATCGAACAAGCCGTCGTGGTCGGACGCTTCACGATGAAGGAGCCGACGTGCTCGAAGAGTTACATCTCGATGAAGTCGATCGACGCTTCATGCGTCAGGCGCTCGACCTCGCGTTGCGCGCCCTCGACTCAGAAGACGTCCCCGTCGGCGCGCTGATCACCCGCGCCGGACGCGTCATCGGTCGCGGATTCAACCAACGCGAAAAGCTCCAGGATCCCACCGCCCACGCCGAGATCATCGCCCTCACCGCGGCGGCCGAAGCCGTCGGAAACTGGCGCCTCGACGGCTGCACCATGTACGTCACGCTCGAGCCCTGCGCGATGTGCGCCGGCGCCATCGTCCTCGCAAGACTGCCACGCCTCGTCTACGGCGCCCCCGACCCAAAAGCCGGCGCCGCCGACTCCCTCTTTCAAATCACCCACGACGACCGACTCAATCACCGCGCCGAAACCATCGGCGGCGTGCTAGCCGAACCGTGCGGCGAGGTGATCCGTGAGTTCTTCCGCCACCGCCGCTCTCTCGGCGAAAAATAGCAAACGCCGCCACCGAGCCCGACGCCGGCGACCCCACGCCGCACAGCAGCTAGGCGGCTAAGCGGCAGCACGTCTGGGCCGCTGGAGCGGCCGCGTGGCTAAGCGTCGGAGCGGCTGGGCCGCGGCGCGGCGGAGGTGACAGCGCAGGGAGCCGGCTTAACGCGCGGTGGGACAGCACGGCATGGGGGGGATCGCGGTCCAAGTGGGGCCAGCACGGCGAACCAGCTCGAGGGACGTTGGACAGCACGGCAAGCCGCCTCTGCGGGCATCGCTGGCGGCACGGCAGGGGGGGGGAGTGACGGGGCGATCCAGCTCGGGGCACGGGCGAT
>CAZLYU010000059.1:15742-21427 GCA_964563855.1 uncultured Planctomycetales bacterium
CCCCCCCACCCCCAACCAGCGCGCCGCCCGGGGGCCCCCACGGCAACCCGCCGCTGCGCGCAGCGCGGGCGGCACGGCAGGGGGGGGCGTGACGGGGCGATCCCGCTCGAGGCACGGGCGATCCGGCGCCGCGACAACACGTCATCGGGCGTCGCGGCGATCCAATGTGGGGGCAGCGCGGCAAGCGGCTCGACGCACGTAGGGCGGCGCCGCAAGCCGGCTTGCCAAGACGGAGGCAGGGGGGAAACGGGACGATCCGGCTTGAGGCACGAGGGACAGCATGGCAAGCCGGCTTGGCGACGCGGGGTCCGGCGCGGCAACTCACCGTGGCGACGCGGGCGCGGCACGGCGAAGCCGCAAGCCGACGCGGCGGTAGGGCGGCCAGAACCAACCCGCCTCGGCCGCCCACCGCCGAAAGCGATTGGCGGCCCGCACGCAGCGCGTTACGATGCCCGGCTCGGTCGGAGAGGTGACAGAGTGGCCGATTGTGCCGGTTTCGAAAACCGGTGTATCCGCGAGGATACCGGGGGTTCGAATCCCCCCCTCTCCGCTTCGATAAGGCCCTGCGTTCGCAGGGTCTTGTTTTTTAGGGGTTTACGGCAAAGCACTCCAAGACGTTTGACCCTGTTGGCCTTGAACTGGCCTAGATCAGCGACGCGACGATGCCGAGAGCTCGGCTGATAAGTGCCCGAGCGATTGCCGGCGAGCGTCAGCTCTTGGCTTCGACTTCTTTCCACTTCTTCGAGGCCTGCGACTTCAGCGAGCCTGCCTTCGCAGGGCTGAACATCGCTCGCTCATGGCGTATGAGCTGCTCGTGCTTCATCCACCTCAGGGCGGTCCGGACGTGGTAGTCGGGCACCCGCTCGCCGAGTGCTTTCTGCACGGCCTCATGCAGGTCGATGAACTTACACTGCTTCAGGTCCTGCACCGCGGCGGCGGTCGCGAACACGATGTCCTTCGGGCAGCGGAACGGCTCCGCGTCGGTGCTCCGGTACTCGGCCAGCACCGCCGGCCGTGACGGGAACTTCTCGATCCTGTAGTCCTCGACCGTCTTGGCGACCTTCGGCCCGCGGCGGCGCGCCGTGGGCCTTTCACCGGCGTTTGCGATGAACTCGCGTTCGAGTGACTGCAACGCGGCCAGTGCCTTCGCGATCCGGGCACCAGACGACGGGCACTCCCCCAGCACTCCAGTGAGCTCTTCGCGGACGGTGTCGATCTGTCGAAGGGCGTAGGCGGCGTCAGGCATTACTCCAATGGTACCACAACCTCACGGTTTTCTCTAGGTGAGCATTGACGGCCCGTCCCAGCCTCGCCACTTTCGGTGACTTTCTGTAGAGGTCTGCAATATGCTCGACCCCAGCGCCAACACCCGCCACGTCTACGCCGGCGTGTCCACCATCGAGGAGTACGTCCGCAACGACGCGGCGGACCCCAACCTGCCAGCCGCCGGGCGTGATCCGAACAGCCAGTGGGTGCTGGTGCGTGAGGTGATCTGGGGCGATCGCTTCCCCGAGCCGCTGGCGTTGGTCGATTCGTCCGCCGCCGGCGACAACCCGACGGTCGGCGTGGCCGAGACGGTTTACCTGCTGCACGACGCGCTCGGCTCGGTGGTGGGCGTGATCGACGCGGCGGGCGATCTGGTCGAGCGAATCGGCTATGATCCCTATGGCCGCATGGTGTTCGAACGCTGGGACCCCGGCGACCCCCGGCCACGTCCCGTTCACCTGAACGCATCCACCCCCAATGCCGGCGTATCGATCGGCGAGTCATACTTCTCTCGCATCCGCGCTAGCTCACGCAGCATGTCACGCCGCACCGCCGCATACGCCGGATCGTCATACACACTCCGCAACTCCAGCGGATCCACCTGCAGATCAAACAGCTCCCACGCCTGTCGCGGTGCGTAGTAGTTGATCAGCTTGTACCGCTCCGTCCGAACCCCCTCGATCTTCGGCAAGTTGTACGCGTCACCGTCGTCGTAGTGGTAATAAACCGCGTCGCGCCAATCCTCTGGCGGCGTCCCGTCTAACAGCGGAACCAGCGATCGTCCCTGAACGTCTTCCGGAATCTCCGCTCCCGCGATCTCGAGAAACGTCGGCGCATAGTCGATGTTCTGAATCATCGCGCTGATCCGCGTCCCAGGTGTGATCCGCCCCGGCCAGCGCATCATAAACGGCATCGACAGCGTCTCCTCATACATCCAGCGCTTCTCCGCCCAGCGATGCTCGCCCGTAAAGAAGCCCTGGTCCGAGCTGTAGATCACGATCGTGTTCTCAGCCAGATCGTTCTCGTCGAGCCAGTCGAGAATCCGCCCCACGTTGTCATCAATCGCCGCCACACACCGCAGGTAATCCTTCATAAACCGCTGATACCAGTAGTGCTCCTTGGTGAGCCCCACCATCTCACCCCGCTCCACCATCGCGCGAAACGCCCGATTGTCCGGGTCATACGCCCGGTGATACGCCGCCTTCTGCGCGTCAGTCATTCGCGCCAGCCAGTTGTAGCGGTGCTCGCTCAGATCAATCGGCTCACCCGCCAGCGGAACAATATTCAGCAGCATCTCCGGCATGATCCGGATTTCCATCTGCGTCTGCCTCACATAATCCACCCGCCCGCGATAGTCGTCGAAAAGCGTCGCCGGAACCGGCAGCGTCATCGCGTCATACTTGTCCATATGCCGAGGCGGCGGCACGCGGTGAATGTGCGGCGCCTTGTACTGACACATCAGCAAAAACGGCTGATCCGCGTCGCGCCCCGCAAGCCACTCGAGCGCCATGTCGGTAATGACGTCGGTCGAATACCCCTCCACCCGCGCCCGCGATCCATCCTTGGCCACAAAGTCGGGATTGAAATACTCACCCTGACCGCCCGAACCCGACAGCACCCGCCAATCATCAAACGCGTCGCCCGGCGGACGGTTCAAGTGCCACTTCCCCACCAGCGCCGTCGCATACCCAGCCGCGCGCAGCGCCCGCGGGAACTGCCACTGCTCGTTGTTCCACGCGTCGGCGTTTCCGACCACCCCATTACGATGCCCGTGCTGGCCGGTGAGGATCGCCGCCCGCGACGGGCAGCAAATCGATGTCGTGCAGTAGCTCCGCAGAAAAATCGCGCCCTCGTCGGCAAGGCGGTCGATGCGGGGCGTCTGGTTGACCCCGGCGCCATACGCCCCAATCGTCCGCAGCGCGTGGTCGTCGCTGAAGATGAACACGATGTTGGGCCGCGTCGGCCGCACATCGGTCGCTGCAGACGCGTCGGCCGTCAAGGCGAGCAGTGCGAGCCCGCCAATCAGTCTCGTCACTTGCAAACGCTTGCAGTTTCGTCCCGAGTGCATATGCGAATTCGCGAGCATGAGCGCTGTCCTCCGGTGGGGGGATGCTCCGGCGTGTTGCAAGTCGATGTGCTCGTGGCGACGCATGATCCCGCCGCCGACCACGCCTAGCCTATGCGCCAAACGCCGCACGACGCAATCGAAACCGTCAAGCATCGAAGTGCGAACGCGCTATGTCACGCTCACCTTGCAAACCGAAACGCGCGCGTACCGGCAAATCAAACCACGAGCAAGCAGCCGCCTCAGCCGTAAGCGCTTACTATCCCAGAGCCGACAGCGTCCGCCGCGCGGACCTGGCGCGGTCCGCCGTGCGGACCAATCGCGACGAAACCAAACCCGGTCCGCCACGGCGGACGGTGCGCGGCTCGGAACTCGCACGTCCAGTCCCGCATCCCGAGGAGTTGTTGTTGAGCCACATCGCAAACCATCGAGACGGTGACTGGTACATCCACGCCATCGGCGTCGCCGCGCCTGAGAATATCGTGACGCAAGATGAGGTCGTCGCGGCCCTGTCGCAGGTCTATAGCAGCGAACGCACCATGAAGCTGTTGCGCCGCCTCGCGAAAGTTTCCTGTGTCAATACGCGCTGCCTCGCCGGATTCGCATCGCGTCCCGGCGCCGAAGAGGCCCCGCTCTATCGCCCCGCTTCCGAGCAGCCGCACGGCCCGACCATGGGCGCTCGCAACATGCGCTTCGAAGCGACGGCGGCCCCGCTCGTGAAGTCCGTGCTGGAACAATTGCCGCAAAACGCATTGCCGCAGGTCGAGGCGCTCGTCACAGTGAGCTGCACGCACGCATCCTCCCCCGGCCTCGAACGACCCATCTTCGACCACGCACCGCTGCCGCTGACGGTCGACCGCTGGAATCTCGGGTTCATGGGCTGCTCAGCGGCCCTGTCCGGCTTGCGACTCATCGAAGGGCTCACGCCGCGCGGCCGCGATGGCGCCGGCGCGGCGCTGTTGGTCGCATGTGAACTCTCCTCGCTCCACTTCCAATACAGCGAGGCCCTCGACCAGATGACCGCCAACATGCTCTTCGCCGACGGCGCGGCCGGCGTCCTGCTGTCGCCGCAACCCGGCTCGCTGCGCGTCGTCGGAGCACGCTCGATCGCACTACCTGAGTTTGCCGAACAGATGGTCTGGATGGGGGACGACTACGGCTTGCGCCTCGAGCTCTCCCAGGAACTGCCACGCACGCTCGCCGCCCATCTGCGGCAGGGCGTCGGCGCATTCCTCGATGATCACGGCGTGCGGTTGAGCGACGTCGCCCACTGGCTCGTGCATCCCGGCGGACCCCAAATCGTCGACGCTGTCGAGAACGTTCTCGAACTGCCCGACAACGCGGCCGTGCTCTCGCGCGACGTACTGCGCGAATACGGCAACATGTCATCTGCAACCATTCTGTTCATTCTCAAACGGCTGATGGCGCAGGGCGCAAACGGGAAGTGCGTGCTGATGGCGTTCGGGCCGGGGTTGACGATCGAATTGGTGCTGCTAGAAGCGGCGTAACAGCGTCAGGAGCACAACCGAGGCATCGCACAGAGAAGCTTCAGACCGAAAAGAATGGCACGCGACACGTGCCACCTGCCACCTGCCACCTGACACCTGACACGCGACACCTGCCAACTCTCTCAAGTCCCCCGATCCTTCGTATCAATATCAAGCGGCGCGTGCATCGAAGGCGGCGTCTCGGTCGTGAACAGCTTGTAGAAGCAGAACACCACCAGCGACACCACCACCGTTACCGACAGGAGCATGAAAATCCATCCAGCCAGCGTCACGCCGCGTCCTCCGCGAGAGGTTGATGCTGTTTCGGATCGCCCCAGCGCTGCGAGGCCACGGAAATCAGCACCAGGAAGAACCCCAAAATCAGCAACAGCAGCACGACCGCGCCCAGCGCCACCCGGTTCTCAGGATCGACCAACTCGGCCCACTTCTTGCCCACGTTCTTATAGCACCAGAAGCCGAACACGATCAGCAGGAACGACGGCGATACGTATCGGATGACAAACTTCCACGCCGCCGGCACCCGTAAGGCCGCCCCGTGTTGCAGCTCCTTGTGGGCGCGTTCCGCGCCAAACACCCAGCCAAACAGAATGGCTTGCAGCGTGGCCAGCACAAAGATCAGCGCCGTGCCGACCCAGAAGTCCAGCGTGTCGAGAAATACGAGCCCCTTGCTGAAGTAAATCACAAACCCCGAGCCCAGCGCCGTGATCAGCCCCAGAATCGCCACCGAAGCGCGACGCCCCAATCCCAGCCCTTCCTCCAGAAACGCCTTCCCCGGCTGCAGCATCGACACCGAACACGTGAACGCCGCGAGGAAGCGCATGAAAAACGCCATAATTCCGAACAACC
>CAZLYU010000060.1:0-20047 GCA_964563855.1 uncultured Planctomycetales bacterium
CCCACCGCGATGCATGCTATCTTGCTGCGCTGCAAACATGCCCCCAAGCAAGTCGGAATCGTGCCCAAAGGATCCCCCGCTCATGCATCGCCTGATCACCGCCCTCACCGGTCTCACCATCCTCTCCGCGGGCGCCAGCGCCGCCGTCGAGGGCTACTACCGCTATCCCACCATCCACGGCGACGTCGTCGTCTTCGCGTCTGAAAACGATCTCTGGCGCGTCACCACCGCCGGCGGCCTCGCCGCCCGCATCACAACCCACCCCGGCAATGAGGGCTTCCCAAAATTCAGCCCCAACGGCGCCAAACTCGCCTTCTCCGCCGAGTACGGCGGAAACATCGACGCCTACGTCATGCCAGCCGGCGGCGGCGAACCCCAACGCCTCACCCACCACCCCGAACGCGACGAGGTCGTCGCCTGGCGCGGCGATGAGGTCGTCTTCCGCTCACGACGCCAGCACGCCCACCGCGCCGTCGAGCTCTTCGCCGTACCGACCACCGGCGGAAATCCCACCCCCCTCGGCTTCGGCTGGGGCGCCCTGGCCGACTTCTCCCCAGACGGAAGCCGCGTCGTCTTCAACCGCATCTCGCGCGAGTTTCGCACCTGGAAACGCTACCGCGGCGGCTTGGCCCAAGATGTCTGGCTTATCGACTACGAAAACCGCGTCGTCGAACAGCTCACCGACTTTGAGGGCACCGACGCCTGGCCCATGTGGGCCAACCAACGCGTCTACTTCGTCAGCGACCGCAGCGGCCGAGCCAATATCTTCTCTACCGATCTGACCGGCGGCGACGTTCAGCAGCACACGTCACATACCGACTACGACGTCCGCTGGCCCGACACCGACGGTCAGCAGATCGTCTACACCCTCGGCGCTGATCTCTGGCTCCTCGACCTGGCGCAGAACACCAACCGCAAGCTCGTCGTCACGCTGCCCACTGACCGACTCGACGCCCGCGGCCGCATGGGTGATCCCGCCAAGGCCTTCGACAGCTTCGCGCTCAGCCCCGACGGCAAACGCGTCGCCATCGCCGCCCGCGGCGAGCTCTGGGTCCGACCCGCCAAGGAAGGTCGCATCATCCCCCTCGCGCAAACGCCCGGCATCCGCGAACGCGCCGTCGCCTTCTCGCACGACGGCGAGCATCTGGCGGTCATCTCCGACAAAACCGGCGAGCAAGAGCTCTACATCCTGGACGCCGCCGGGAAGGAGCCGCCGCGCCAGCTCACCACCGCCGGCAAGGGTTGGATCTTCCCGCCCGTCTGGTCCCCCGATGGCAAGCACGTCGCTTACAGCGATCTCGAATTCGCCCTGCACGTCGTCAACGTCGAAAGCGGCCAGCGCCGCCTGGTCGACGACGCCGCCGGCTGGGAGATCAAGAACTACTCGTTCTCGCCCGACAGCCAGTGGCTCGCCTACGAGCGCCCGTCGAAGGACTGGAACGACTCGGCGTCCATCTGGCTCTACAGCGTGGCGGATGACCGCACGTTCCCCGTAACCGATCAATTCACGAACGACTTCAATCCCGCCTGGGACCCGGAAGGCCGCTTCCTCTACTTCCTGTCAAACCGACTGGTGCGCCCCATGCTCGACAGTCGCGACTTCATCGCTGCGGCGCCGACCAGCGCCAAGCCCTACGTCGTCATTCTCGCGGCCGACGGCGTCTCGCCCTTCCTGCCCGACGAGATGCAGCCGCAGACCGATGACGCCGAGAACGAAGACCAGGCGAGCGATGATGCGGACGACGACAAATCGACGTCGGCGCCCGAAGTGAAGATCGATCTGGAAGGCATCGGCCGCCGCATCATCGAGACGCCCGTCGCCCCCGGAAACTATCAAGCGCTCTCCGCGACCAAGGGCAAGCTGCTCTTCATGAGCGAACCGACGCCCGTGCTCGATGACAGCAGCTTCTTCGATCGCACCCCGCCCAAACGCACACTCATGGCGCTGGACATCAAAAAGCAGGAGACCGACACGGCGATCGCCGACTTGCAAAGCTACACGATCTCGGCCGACGGAAAGCAGATCGCTTGGCGCACAGACGGGCGCATTCACGTCGCTCCGCTCAAATCGCTTCCAATCAAGCCTGACGACGAGAGTGTCGAAACCGTCGAACTCGCATCGCTGCCCCTGCCGGTCACGCCGCCCGACGAGTGGAGACAAATCTTCAACGAAGCCTGGCGCCTCCAACGCGACTTCTTCTGGGCCGAAAACATGACCGGCGTCGACTGGTCCGCCGAGCGCGAACGCTACGCGAAACTGCTCGACCGCATCGGCACGCGCGACGAACTCAACGACGTCGTCGGGCAACTCATTGCCGAACTCGGAACCTCGCACACGTATGTCTGGGGCGGAGATGTCCGCGCCGCCCCCAATGTCGCGGTCGGCGTGCTCGGCGCCGATCTCGTGTTCGACGAACAGGCCGGCGCCTATCGCTTCGACCGCGTCCTCCAGCCCGAGCCTTGGGAGAGCGATGTCCACGCCCCGCTCACCATGCCCCCGGTCAATATCGATGAAGGCGACTACCTCTTCGCGATCAACCATCGACCGCTGACCGCGACCGACAATCCCTTCGAACCCCTCGCCGGACTCGCCGGCAACTACGCCATGCTCACCGTCGGCGACGCACCCGACCGCAACGCCGCCCGCGACGTGCAAACCGCCGTGCTCTCGCTCGCGCAAGAGCGCGAACTCCGCTATCGCGACTGGGTGCGCCGCAACCGTGAATGGGTCGCCGAGCAGTCCGACGGGCGCATCGGCTACGTCCATCTGCCCGACATGGGTGGTCGCGGCCTCACCGCCTTCATGCGGAGCTTCTATCCCCAGCACCAGAAGCCCGGCCTGATCTTCGATCTGCGCTACAACGGCGGCGGGTTCGTCTCCCAGCTCATCATCCAAGTCCTCGCCCGCGAATCCTGGGCCTTCGGGAAGCCGCGCCGCGGACAGGTCTATACCTATCCCGCCGTCACCCACCGCGGTCACAAGCTGACAATCATCAACGAATTCTCCGGCTCCGACGGCGACATCTTCCCCGAGAGCTTCAAACTGCTCCGCCTCGGCCCCGTCATCGGCAAGCGCACCTGGGGCGGCGTCGTCGGCATTCGTGGCGACAAGCCCTTCATCGACGGCGGCATGTCAACCCAGCCCGAATTCTCCTGGTGGCAGCCCGACCGCCGGTACGCGTTAGAGAACGAAGGCGTCGAGCCTGACATCGAAGTGCCCTACCCGCCCGGGGCCTACCTCGACAACCAGGACCCCCAACTCGAAAGCGCCGTCAGCATCATCAGCCAGATGATCGAGCAAGAGCCCGTCAGCCCAATCGACTTCGGAGACTACCCAGACACATCGCTGCAATCCGGCAAGTAGCCGCCTGCTCGCGGGCGACAGTCTAGCGCCGGGCGCATGCACGTTGCGCCCGGCGGCCCCTCGTCTGACGCCAACGGCGCCCTGCCGATGCCGGTTCACATCGGCGGCCACGCGCGCCCGCACTCAGCTACGCTTTCCCCCCGCAACACGCGCTTACGCAGCGTCCTCGTCACCCTTCGAATCAAAAAACCGCAACTGCCGCCGCTCGAAGACATCCTTCTGGAAAGACTCGTCGATCGGAATCGGATAGCGACCCGAGAAACAAGCCGCACAAAAGTCGCCCCCGTCAATCTTCAGCGAAGCAAGCAAGCCCTCCAGCGACAGATACGCGATCGAGTCCACTTCGAGAAACCGCCCGATCTCCTCCACCTCACGCTCGTGCGCAATCAGCCTTTCACGCTCGGGAAAGTCGATGCCGTAATGACAGCCAAAGCGAATCGGCGGACTCGCGATTCGTAGATGAATCTCCTTGGCCCCGGCCTTCCGCAACGAAGCCATCTTCCCGCGCGTCGTCGTGCCGCGCACCACCGAATCCTCGACCACCACCAACCGCTTCCCCGCCACGCTCGCGCGAATCGGGTTCAGCTTCATCCGCACCGTCAGGTCGCGGATCGATTGCGTCGGCTGAATGAACGAACGCCCCACATAGTGATTCGTCGTAAACCCGCGACTCAGCGGCAACCCCGACGCCTCGTGATACCCCATCGCCGCACACCGCGCACAGTTCGGAACCGCAACCACCGCGTCCGCATCGACCGGCGCCTCCGCCGCCAACCGCCGCCCCATCTCCTTCCGCGCCTCATGCACGTTCGCGCCAAACACCTGACTCGCCGGGTCCGCGAAATAAACATGCTCAAACACACAGTACGCGCGCCGCACTTCATCTGCGCTGACAAACCGCCGCGAATGCAGACCGCTGTTCGACAGCGTCACGATCTCGCCCGGCTCCACATCGCGAATGTAGTCCGCCTCCACGATATCCAGCGCGCAACTCTCGCTCGCCACCACCCAACCATCACCAATCCGCCCCAGACACAACGGACGATTCCCAGACGGATCACGAACCGCCTCGATCCGGTCCGGGTGCAACACGAGAAAACAGTACGACCCCGTCAGATGCCGACAAACCGCAGCCAACGGGTCCGGCTGACCCGCAAACTGCTCATCCGCAAGCATGTGCAACACCACCTCCGTGTCGCTCGTCGTCGTGAAAACATGCCCCTTGCGCTCATACGCGGTGCGCGTCGCCTCAGCGTTGACCAGATTGCCGTTATGCGCCAGCGCAACCTGCCCGATCGAGCCCGAAACCAGCAGCGGCTGCGTGTTCCCCAGACTCGGCGCGCCAGTCGTCGAATAACGCACGTGCCCCGCCGCAATCGCACCGCTCGTACGACTCAACGTCTCGATATCCAGTGCGTCGGTCACCACCCCCAGCCCGACATACCGCGCGATCTTGCCGTCTTCAACGACGCAAATCCCAGCCGATTCCTGTCCGCGGTGCTGTTGCGCGTAGAGCCCCAAATACGTCGTCCGCACCGCTTCGGCATGATTCACCACACCGAACAGCCCGCAAGAGTGCTTCGCTTCACGCAAATCCATGATCGCCTTCAAGCCGTCCGTTCGCACACGCCATGCACGGCGCCGCTGAAACCGCAACCCGATACTACGCGATCACGTCGCGCATGACAGCGCTCGTCGCTGATTCCGCGCCCTACGCGCCATTGACCACGCGGCATTCACTCTGATAATGCGGCGATCACGAACTGCTGAAGGGTTCATGTTGATCCTGCTTCCTCCGCGTACGCACGCCGCCCCGCCTCGATCGACTCGCGCCCTGCTCGCGTCCTTACTGATCGCCTCCTGGGTCACCCTGCTCGCGCCCCCCACCACGGCCCAAGACCTCTCACAAACCATTCTCGAAGGCCAGGAGCCCCTACTCCCCCTGCGCGTCAGTCCAGACGACATCACGCTCCGCGCCCGCTACGTCCGCCAGATGCGCACCGTCGACAACGAACTCGCCCTCTACTGCAGCGGCGGCGTCGAAATTCAATTCGGCAGTCGCACCATGCAATCCAACGAGGCCATCGCCTGGATCACACGCGTCACCGATCCAAACCTCCCCACCCATTGGCGCATGGATGTCTTCCTCGCCTTCGACGCCAAGATCATCGAACCCGGAGGCACAGTCACCTCCGGACGCGAACTCTTCGTGAGCGACCTCAGAAGCTCCGGCGAACTCATCAAACTCAGCGATTCCGACGCCGCCGACGATCTCTCCCGACTCCCGCTCTATGTCCGCGGACAAGCCGCCCGCACGTTCACCGCCCAGGGCGGCAGCCCCTCAGAGATCCTCGGCCCCAACGTCGTCCGCGCCGATGAAGTGCGCGCCCTCCGCCCACCCAGTCCACCAGCCGTCATTCGCTACGTACTGCCCGATCTCGAACCCGCCGAAACACCCAGCGGCGAAACCGTCCTCACCGCACGCGGCGGCGTCTACTTCTCACGCTCAACCGGCGAAACCGGCGACCTGCTCGAACTCCGCGCCGACAACGGCGTCGTCTTCCTCTCGACCCTCGATCCCGACGACGAGTCCCAAGAGCGCGACGTCTCCGGCGAACTCGAAACCGGCGCCGCCGGAGCGCGCTGGGAGTCCGACCTGCGCAGCGGCCTTCGCGCCGTCTATCTCGAAGGCGACGTCTCGCTCAGCGTCGGCCCAAACTTCATCCGCGCCCAACGCATCTTCTACGACTTCCAGACCGAGCAGGCTCTGATCATTGACGGCGTCTTCCGCGCCTGGCTCGCCGATCGCAACATCCCGCTCTACCTCCGCGCCGACGAAATTCGCCGCCACTCCCCGCGCGAGTTCTCAGCCCTCAACGCGAAGCTCACCACCGACGAGTTCCACACCCCGCACTACCACATCGGCGCCGAGCGCGTCGAAGTCTTCGACCGCACGCCCGATGTCGCCGGCGCCGCCGGACGAACCGGCTTCAGCGGCACATACACGCTCTACAACGCAACCTTCAACGTCGACGGCGCCCCGCTGCTGTGGTGGCCCTACGCCCGCGGCAACATCGACGAAGCCGAGACCCCGCTCCGCAGCTTCTCCACCGGCTGGAGCAACGAGTTCGGCGCCTCCGTCGAGACCGACTGGCGGCTCTTCTCGCTCATGGGCGTCCCGCCGCCCGAAGGCTACGACGCCAACCTCCGGCTCGACTACTTCTCGCGCCGCGGCCCCGCCGTCGGCGTCGATGTCGACTACGAGCGCCGCAACTACTTCGGCCTCATCCGGTCGTACTACATCAACGACGCCGGCGAAGACGATCTCGGCCCCCTCCGCCGCGCCCAGAACGAGCCCGACGGACCCAACCGCGGCCGCTTCCTGCTCCGCCACAAGCACTACCTCCCCAACAACTGGGAGGCCAACGTCGAATTCAGCTACCTCTCCGACCCCGGCTTCCTCGAAACCTACGAACGCGACGAGTGGTTCGAAAGCAAAGACCAGGAAACCGCCATCTATCTGAAGCGCACCCGCGGCCACGAAGCGCTCACCATTCTCACCAACTGGCGAATGATCGAGTTCATCGACCAGACCGAGCACCTGCCCGAAGTCACCTATCGCCGCATCGGCGACACGCTCCCCTCGCCCGTCCCATGGATGGGCCCCCTTACGCTCTACCACGAGTCACGCGCCGGCGTCGTCCGCCGACGCATCGACGAACGCAACTTCTTCGAGTTCAGCGACTACGACAACACCGGCGAATCCGGCGTCACCTCGCGGCTCGACGCCCGACAAGAAATCGAAGCCCCGCTCAAGCTCGGCCCCATCAACATCACCCCGTTCATGACCGTGCGCGGAACCTACTGGGATCAACAGCCCACCGGCGACGGCGGCCTCTGGCGCGGATTCACGCTCTACGGCGTGCGCGGCGCGACCACCCTCGCCCGCGTCTATCCCGATGTCCGCTCCGAGCTGCTCAACATTCGCGGCATCCGACACGTCATCAACCCCGACTTCGTCGTCTGGAACGCCCACAGCACCGCCGACAGCGACGAAATCTGGCCCTTCGACGAAGGCGTCGAAACCATCGACGGCTTCTACGGCGCCGGCTTCGGAGTCAAGCAGATCTTCCAGACCAAACGCGGCGTCGGCGAACGCGAAAAAGTCACAGATCTGCTCACGCTCAACGTCGAAGCCGGCTTCTTCGGCGACCCCCAGGAAGACGAACTCGCCACCGGCTGGGTCAACCCGCTCGAGCCCGAGAACAGCCGCACCCGCAACCACGTCTTGTTCGAAACCATCTACCGCCTTAGCGACACCACCACCCTTCTCTACGACGTCAACTGGGATCTCAACGACCGCGCCGTCGATCGCCACAACATCGCCCTCGCCATCGAACGCAGCCCCCGCCTCTCATATGTGATCGGCCTCCGACACGCTCAAGACATCGACTACACCATCGTCGGCGGCGGCGTGAACTACAAACTCACCGAGAAGCACACCGTCGGCACGCGCCTCTGGTACGACATCGAGCGCGACGAACTCGGCTCGCTCGCCGTCACCTACATCCGCAAACTGCCGCGCTGGTACTTCGCTGTGAACTTCGAAACCGACGAGGTGCTCGAAGACACCACCATCACCGTCGCCGTCTGGCCCGAAGGCATCCCCGAGTGGACCCTCGGCTCCCGCCGCTTCACCGGCCTCGCCACCAGCACCGGCATCCGCCCCTACTAGAGCGGCGCCATGGGTCACGGAACGTGACCCATGCTCCTCCACGAAGGGGTGGCAACGGCGGCAATGTGGCCCTGACCCGTGGCGCGGCGCGGCGGCCCTAACCCTGGGCCGGGCTCGGCACTTCGGGGGCGCCATGCGTCACGGAACGTGACCCGTGCTTCCTCACGAAGCATTGGCAAGAGCAAGGGGCCGGGCGCCATGGGTCACGGAACGTGACCCGTGCTCTCCACGAAGGGATGGCAAGGACGCCACGTTGCCGGTTCCAATCGGCACGCCAACCAGTGGCGAGCCCAAACCAGCAAGCGAGCCCGACTCCAGCCACAACCAAAACTAACCCTGCGACCGCACCAATGCCTGATCAATATCCGCCAGGATATCCTCAGCATCCTCCAAACCTACCGACAGCCGCACATACTCCGGCGTCACACCCGTCGACTTCTGCTCCGCCTCCGAAAGCTGCGAGTGCGTCGTGCTCGCCGGATGAATGCACAGGCTCTTCGCGTCGCCGACGTTGGCCAGGTGCGAGAGCAACTGCGTGCTGTTGATGAACTTCTCCGCCGCCGAGTATCCGCCCTTCACGCCAAAGCCGAGAATCGCACCACAGCCGTTGGGAAGGAACTTCTTGGCGTTGGCATGGTCTTTGTGATCGGGCAGCCCCGGATAATTCACCCACTCCACCGCGCTGTGTTCTTTCAGATGCCGTGCCACGCGGTGCGCGTTCTCGCAATGCCGCGGCATGCGCAGGTGCAGCGTCTCCAGCCCCTGCAAAAACAGAAACGCCGCAAACGGACTCATGCAACTGCCCATGTCGCGCAGCAGATGGGTGCGACACTTGATGATGAACGCAATGTTGCCGATCGGCTTGAGCGCCTCGGCGAACACCACCCCGTGATACGCCGGATCCGGCGCGTTGAACTCCGGCCACTTCTCGCCGCCCGCGGCCCAGTCGAAGGCGCCGCTATCGACAATGCAGCCGCCGATGTGCGTGCCATGCCCGCCAATGAACTTCGTGCAGCTATACACATTGATGTCTACGCCGTGCTCGAACGTGTTTAGCAGCGCCGGCGTCATTACCGTGTTGTCGCAGATCACCGGCAAGCCGTGCTGATGCGCGATGTCGCTGATCTTCTTGAAGTCCGGCACATCATTCTTCGGGTTGCCGATCGACTCCAGATAAACCGCGCGGGTGTTCTCGTCGACCAAATCCTTGATCTTCTCCGGTTCGTTCGGGTCGAAGAAACGCGGTTCGATGTTGAGCTGCTTGAACGTTTGCGTAAACAACGTCCACGTCCCGCCATACAGGCTGGTCGAAGTCACGAAGTTCTGACCCGAGTGGCACAGCGTCAGCAGCGCGATGTAAATCGCTGACTGACCGCTCGACACCGCCAGCGCCGCCACGCCGCCGTCCAGCGCCGCCATCCGCTTCTCCAGCACGTCGTTCGTCGGATTCATCAGACGGCTGTAAATGTTGCCGAACGTCTTCAGCGCAAAGAGGTCGGCCGCGTGCGCCGTGTCGTCAAACACGAAGCTGGTGGTCGGATAGATCGGAACCCCCCGCGACTTGGTGGTCGGGTCGGGGGTTTGACCGGCGTGCAGGCAGCGCGTCGCCAGCCCGCGAACGAAGTCTTCAGCCATGATGTCTCTCTCCGTGAGGTGGGTTACTTCCAAGTGCGTGGCGCCGCCGCTCGCGCGGTCAGCGCGGGTCGAGTTCAGTCGAGCGCGCGAATCGCGCCGAGTTCGAGTCCGTGTTGTTCTAGGGATTCCGTCGCCCGCAGCACCGCTTCGCGACGACGCGGATGACTAAGCGCATGCACGACCGACCGGCCGTCTTTCACCGAGGCGACGCTCCGTCGCGTTGTCACGTCCACCCCCGCCAGCAATGCCAGCGCCGCCTGCTCGGCGTCCACCGCGTCGCGCACCTCGGGAAACTGCACCGTCAGCAGCCAACCCGTCTTCGGCGCCGCCGCACGACGCACCAGCCCGCCGCGCGCAATCACCGGCGGCAGCCCCCCAGCGCCCTCCGCGATCACCTGATAGCAATCATCGAGAATCGTCGCCGCCGTCACCTCCGGCCCGGCCCCGGGCCCCGTGAAACATAGCTCGCCAATCGCCGGTCCCTGCAGGAAAATGCCGTTGCGCTCATACCGCACACCGCCCAGCGGATGCCGGTGCGGCACAAACGCAGGCCCCACGAACGCCTCGACGTGCGTATCGCCGAGCGCCGCGCTCGCCACCGGCTTGATCGCACCGCCCAGCACGCCCGCCTGCGCAAAGTCGTGGGGCTCGACCCCGCCAATGCCCACTACCTCGAGTTCCGACGTCCGCACGCCGCTGATGCCGAGATGCTGCAAGATCACCACCAGCTTCTCAGCCGCGTCGATGCTCTCGATATCGTTCGTGGGGTCGGGTTCGGCGTAGCCTTTCGCCTTCGCATCATCCAGCGCCGCGTCAAACGCCACGCCGTCCGCTTCCATCGACGAAAGGATGTAATTGCTGGTGCCGTTCAGAATGCCGCTCAGTTTTTGCACACGCGCGATCAGCGGTCGATCACGCAGCGCCGCCAGAAACGGCACGCCTGCAATCGCGCTCGCCTCACACCGCAGCGTCACGCCGCACTCCGCCGCCGTGCGAAACAGGTCGACCCCGTGCGCCGCCATCAGCGACTTGTTCGCCGTCACCACCGGAATCCCGCGCCGCAGACAACGCTCGACTAAGTCATGCGCCGGCCGCACGCCGCCCATCACTTCGATCACCAGGTCGTACGGCTGCACCAAAAACGCATCAATATCACTCGTCGTCACTGCCTCGCGCGGCGTGAACTCGCGCGCCTTGCCTGCATCGCGCACCAGCACCCCTGCAATCTGCGGGTCGACCCCGCGCTCGCGCAGCGTGCCGCGCGTCGCCGCGCACAGCCGCGCCGCCGCCTGGCCGACCTGCCCGAGGCCCATCAGCCCGATCCGCACCGGCCTGACCGCCGGCGTCGACGAAACGCCGCCCACGACTTTTGCGGCCTGTTGCGTAAGTTTGGTCATCATCCGTCTCGCTACGACCGCGCCATCACCGCGCGCGGCGCCGAAAATTTGTTTCCTAGCCGTTCGCAAACGCCCACGGGGCGCCACGACTAGCCGAACTGATCACGGGGGAACCGACGACTCTGCATTTCAACCCGCGCGACAGCGGCCAAACGGCCGATTCGCGCGGTCGGAAAGTCAGTCGGTTAGGAGCGGGTTGTTGTGGCTGTGCGCAGCGCCATTTATCTCTCCCTGCATGGGGCGGGACTTAGCACCTTAGTTTCGCGGAGCAGCGAACCAGGTTGCTGTGGCGTCGTCGGGCCCGTTCCCTCGGCCACTCTTGATAATCGACCACCCGCTGCGGTCGCGTAACACCACAAATAATAGGGCCTTGAGCCTCCGGCCGCAACGGCCCGGCGCGCGATAACCGCTTTTTCGCTGGATGCCATGCCGCGATACGCGTAAACTCTTCCGCGAGCGGACACGAAAGCGATCCAATTCAGGGCCCGTGTCCAACCGAAAACAATTGATGGCAGCCGCTGACGCAACGCGCCTCGTCTGTGCTAGACGCGTTGCGACATCGGCGAGAATCACACAACCCGTTTTGTGGAGAGATTCCCGCTTATGTCGGTGAACCCCCGTCTTGCCGAAGAGCTGCAGCAACGCTGCGGCTACGCCTTTACCAACCCCGACCTCCTACTCGCCGCGATGACGCACTCGTCATCCGCCGACCACCGAAAAAACTCCAACGAACGACTCGAGTTTCTCGGCGACGCCGTCCTCGGCCTCGTCGTCTGCCAGGCGGTCTACGAGCGCCTCCCAAACGCGCTCGAAGGCGACCTCACCAAGATCAAGTCAACCGTCGTCTCCCGTCGCGTCTGCGCACGCGTCGCTGAAGAACTCAGCCTCACCGAGCCCATGCTGCTCGGCCAAGGCGTCTGCCACGGCGACGTTCCGCGCTCCATGGCCGCCGGCGTCTTCGAAGCCCTTGTCGGCGCCATCTACCTCGACGGCGGGCTCGAACACGCCCGCCGCTTCATCCTCGCCAACCTCTCCGCCGAAATCGACCGCGCCAGCCGCAGCGAACACCAGTCAAACTTCAACAGCCAGCTCCAGCAGTTCTCACACCGCACGCTCAACGCCGCCCCCGTATACGAACTGCTCGACGAAAAGGGCCCCGACCACAGCAAGTGCTTCGAGGTCGCCGTCGCCATTGGCAAACAGCAGTTCGCCAGCGCCTGGGGCACCAACAAAAAGGAAGCCGAGCAGAAAGCCGCCCGCGCCGCGCTCGAAGCCCTCGGCGCCGTCTCCACCAACGTCCCCCACGAACAGGCGTACGTCTAACAGAACGCCCTAGCAGGCCGCGCCCCCGCGCGCGGCCAACGCCGAGCACGGCGCCCGTTCACAGCTCCCCCAGTGAACCACCAAGTCGCGGCTCGCGGCGGGACGGCCGCCCCAAAAACGCAGGCGCTCCCGCCGCCCACCAGACGGCGGGTCGCGATCGACGCATTCGCTCCTTACGGACAAGCCCCGTTCACCGCAGCCGAAACGAAGTTGTCGATATCGCCAGAGTTCACCTGCCCGTCGCCATTCGTGTCATTCGCCGCCAGATAGTCGCAGCCATACACCGCTTCCCACGCGACCTGTCCGCTGACAACAGCCGTGACGAACCCATCGATGTCACCCGAATTCACCGCGCCATCGCAGTTCGCATCGCCACACAGCGTCGTCGGCGCCAGCGGCATGATGAAGTCCGCCAGCACCGGCCGGTGATCCGACGCGCGACCCGTCGCCAGCACCGCCGGCAGCCCCCCAGTCAGCGACGGATACGCCGCAACCTCCGGCGGCAACAACTGCGGCGACGTCCCGTAGTCGCCCGTGTTGAAAATCCACGTGTGCCGCGCCGTCGTGATGCTGTCCTGCCAGCCAAGATAATCCAGCTTGCTGCTCGATTGCGTCGAACGATCACCGGACCGCGGCGTGCGGGCGTCGTCATATGTCATGTCGCTCCCGTCGCGATCCGTCCCGTCCGAACTCCCACCGGGCACAGCCGCCTCCGTAAGCCACCGCGCCGGCCCCTTCTCCCCATACTGTCCCAAACTCTTCGTCTCATCCTCGTTCCAGTCACCGCCAATAATGACCGGCGTGTTATCGTCCAGCAGGTCCGTTGCCACCGGCGACTCGAGAATCTTGTTGTTCGGGTCGACCACACCCTGGCCGGCCCCGTTGTAGAAGTGATCGATGAAGTAAGCGACGTTCCGCGCCGCGGTAACCCGCTGCTCATGCTCGCCACTGCCGCTGAACGCCTTCAGGTGTGCATTGCCGACCACCAGATCGCCCGCATACACTTCATCCGGCAAGTCCAGCTCCACAAACATAAAGCCGCGGATTCCACCCACGCCGCTCGGCGCATAGGCGTCGGGCAGCACGAACGGAATGTCGTCATACCGTGCACGCGTGTCGCCGTTCAGATCCTTCAGCGGAAAACGCGACATGATCGCATTGCGCAAAAACCCGTCCGTGTTCGCACTGACGTAAATGAACGGCAACTCGAAACTCGGGTCGTACTTCTGCACATACGCACCCACGCCGACGCCCCCCTCGACCATCTGCCGCAGCGTGTTCTCAACCATAGACTGGTTGTCGCCGTTCGCTGGCTCCTGCAGCAACAAAATATCCGGCTTCATCCCCGCAACGATCGCGACGATCGACGTCCACGAGTTATAAGCCTCCGCCTTCGACTCGCTCACATCCAGATTCCGCTCCACATTCCACGTCATCACGCGAATGTCCGTCGGATCGGTCTTGCTCCAATCGCCGGCGGCCGGGTCAAACGCCCACGCCGGAAACGCAAATACACCAACAGCAATCAATACAGCTTTGCATCGGATCATCATCGATTTCACCTCGTTGACTGGGATCGCGCCGCGTTCAGGATCCGCAGCGATGCTCGTTGTTCTGCTTCGCGTCTTGGCGCGGCGTTTCAAGCAACGCCGCATCAAGTCGGGAAACACCTCAGAAAAACGACCGGCGAGAGCCAGTGGCTTCGCCGGTCGCATGTAACAGCGCATCGTCATGCACCGAAAACCCGATGCATCACCAGACTGGTCTTACAGGCAACCGCCGTTGACAACCGCAGCAACGAACGTGTCGATGTCGCCCGAGTTCACCGCGTTGTCGCCATTGGTGTCAGCCGCAATCAGCGAGCAGTCAGCGTCGCACGCCGTGCCGCTCACCACCGCCTGCACGAAGCAGTCGATGTCGCCCGCGTTCACCGAACCGTCATTGTTCACGTCGCCGCAGAGGCACTGCGGAGTCGCTTCAACGAACGGCTGGATGTAGAGCACCGCCTGATAGCTCTCGTCCGCCGGCTCAGAGGGGTCGAAGTTGCTCGACGACGGGTCGTTGTAAATGCCGTCACTGTTGACGTCGTACGTCGTGTCCACGTTCAGAATCACACCACCCGTGTGCTCCTCAGCAGCAGGCGGCAGGTTGGCGTAGCGCTGACCGAACAGTCCGGTCTCCGTGATGTTCTGCGAGAAGAACGTACCCGAGCTCACCGAGTTGCTGTCGGCGATGCCGATGAAGCTGATCTGCCAGTTGCGGGCCGAGTTGGCGCCCGGGAACACTTCGCCGAGCTCCACGATCAACTCGAGGTCGTACGAGAACGTCGCCGGATCGTACACCGCACGAAGCAGCGCCGAGTCGAAGTCAACTTCCGGACGCATCGAGCCATCCTTGAAGCGGGTCAGCTCGACCGCCGAAACAAACCACACGTTGCCAGCCGAATCGATGGCCGGCGCCGAGAGCGACGGGCCGACCGGCGTGCCGCCAGTGACCGCGAACAGCGGCGCCATGCGGCCGATCTCGACCGTGCCGGCGTCAGCCGGATCGCCGTTGTAGATCGGCTTGCCCAGGAAGCTGCCGTTCACCGGCGCCAGCGTGCTGGCGCTATAACCAACCACGCTCCACTCCGGAGCAGTGTCGCAGCCGTCGCGAACGATCGCGATGTAGTTGAACGGATCGGTGTCGCCGCCCGACATGTACACCGGGCCAGCCGCCAGAACGCGGCCGTCCTGATCCACACCCAGACCAACCTGACCGGTGCCGCCGCGGAACGCGGTCTGGCTGTGGTAGTGGTCAAACTCGTTGTCACCGCCGACAACCGTGTTCACGTCGACGCCGGTCGTCGGATCGACGAGCGGCACGAAACGCGGCAGCAGGTAGCCCTTCGCGCCGGTGACATTCGCGGTGTCGCCCAGACCCCAGACCAGCAGACGGTCGGCCGGACCCGAGTGACCAATCATCGCCGCCAGACCACGGGTCGCGCCAAAGTCGCAGGTCGCCAGATCGAAGCGCGAGTGATACACGATCGCGCCGCGATGGTCCGGCGCGCCGGCGCGGTGCGCCTCCGAGAACGCGATGCCCGGGGCGCCGTCGGCCGCGGCGTACGCGTACTGACGGTTGAAGTTCGCGCCGATGTAGAACGGCTCGCCGAAGACCTGCTCCGGACCAACGTTCGGCACGTTGTAAGGCGGATCCTGAGCAGCCTGCGCAAAGACCAGGTTGCCGCTGTTCGGATCGCTGGCGCCTTGGCCGTCGATCACGTTCAGGCTGCTGCAGTCGCGGGCCAGCAGGTCAACCCACTGAATGTTCTGACCAAAAGCCGCATTCGGATCAAACGCGTCGAAACCGTCAAACCGGAACATCACATTCCCGTCCGCGTCGACCGCACCAACGCCGAAGCTCGAACGCGCCTCGGTGGCGTTGAAGCCGTTGCTCGCCGCAACCACGCGCTTCACGTACAGACGGCTCGCGTCGGCCGGGTCGTAGTTCACCACGCCGCCGATCACGCCGTTGTAGCTTGGCGGGACCGAACCCATCGTGAAGCCGAAGTCGGCGAAGACCACGCCGAACTGGTTCGAAGAACCCGTTGGGCTGACGCTCATCGGCGCCGTATTCTCCGTCGGGTTCACGCCCGCGCCCGCCGTCATCCAAACGTCGTAGCTGCTGGCGGCGAACGGCACGCCCACCTGGTGCAGACGGCTGATGCCCTGGGCCGAAATCAGATTGTTGAAAAAGTCCGGGTTGCCCTTGCTCGACTTGATGAGCGGGGCGATCGTCCAATCCGTACCCCACGATCCCTGGAACGGAACGAGGTCAACCACGTACTCGGCGCACACCAAGTTAGGATCGTACTGATCCAACGCATCACCCGGCAGACCGCCGAGGTTCGACGAAACACTGTCCTGAGCGTACGCCGAAACGGCGCTCGCCAGAACCACCACTGCTAGAAGCTTTCGCATTCCCAATCTCCTGTAACTATCAACACGGAAACAAATTCGCGGAGAGGCTGACTGACGCCGCCCCGATGTAAGCCAAAACTTGCTCATGGCACAACTTGCTGAACGTCCCACGGCACCATGACCTGCCCCAAGTTCCGCAGCTTGGCGCCCGACGGAAACCAAAGGTGCGGCTCACGCGAGTCGCGGTCGTTCAGTGAATCTACGTGACCGTCAAAAAACAGACCATTGATCTCACCTTGGTTGCGCGTGGCGTCGCCGCCGGCGTCACCCCGACTGCATCCATGACGATACGACAAGGGCAGGTTGCGGCCCTCAGATGGGCTCCCGCCGCTCACCGCGCCGCCGCCCCAACGACTCGAGCCGGCCCGCACACCAAAGGCCGTCGCCCCGGAACGCCAGGCCCCCGACTCCGTAAACGCCCCGAATGATCCAGCAATCGGTTTGGCGTCATGATCGAGCGGCAGGTTGTTGCGGTCGAGATACCGCGTGCCGTCGCTGACAAACAGCTTCCGACCCAGGGGGCCGACTTGCGTCAGGCGGCTACGAAAATCTTCAGCATTGCGCTCCCAGCTGTCGCTCGGCAGCTTCGCGCTCACCGGAACCGCCTCGAATTGCCCTGCACTGCCGCCCAATTGCCAGCGTTCAAACCTGTCTCCCCACAACTGGAAATAGGTCGGCATCAGGTAGCTGTTCTGACGCCAGCTAATGGCCTTGAAGTCTTCCCGCTCCGGCCCGGGAATACGCGAGTTGGGGTTATACAGCACGGACTGCGTGTTCCCAACACTCGGACAGGCGTACCGTTCTTGCCAGAAAAACGCCCAACGCTCGGCCCGCTTCGCCGGCAACTCCGTGTCGCTGTACCGAATGATCGGCGTGATCCAGTCATAATTCTGCACCGGCATCGACGCATCCGTGAAGGCCTCGGCCTGGCCGTTCTCACCCGAGAGCCAGTACTTCTGCATCGCGTAGCCCGATGTGTTCACGCCCGGCAAAAACTCGCTGTTCTCTTGCACATAGTACGTTAGACCCTTGCCGAACGAACTCAGCGTCGTACCGCACACGACGCGCCGCGCCTGTTCACGAGCGCACTCCAGGCTCGGCAACAAGATCGACATCAGCAGCGAGATGACTGCGACGACGACCAAGAGTTCGATCAGGGTGAAACCACTACACTTCCGCATGCACACCTCCTTCGGTTCGTTCGCCGCCCCGTCAACGTCTCTAAGGAATCACGTCGCCCCGCTCGACAAACGTCATGAAGCTGAATGCTGACTCGATAACCGTGCCCGCCGGAAACCACAGATGCGGCTCACGCGACTGCCGGTCGTTCAGCACCTCGACATGCCCATCGAAAAACAAGGCGTTCATCTGTCCCGGATTACGCGTGGCGTCGCCGCTTGTATCCGTCTCGCAGCCATGTCGCCACGAGAGCGGGATGTTCTTCCCCTCGGACGGGCTGCTACCGCCGACCTGTCGTCCATCCCACGTCTGCGTTCCCCGCGCGACGCCAAACGCAGTCGCCCCAGCGCGCCATGCGCCCGCCTCCGTGAACGCCCCGAAGATACTCGGGATGATGTCGGCGTCGTGATCCAGCGGCACGTCCCCCCCGGGGAGGTACCGCGTGCCATCGCTCGCGAAAAGCTTCCGCGACGCCGCTCCGACCTCATTGATGCGGCTGCGGTAACGCTCCGGAAGCCGGACCTCGCTCCAATTCGCTGGCTTGCGTACCGGCGTGATGCTCAGCGTGTTCAGTGGCGGTGCGTGCTTCGCCAACTCCACGCGCTGCGTCCCGTCGCCCCAGAATTGGAAGTAAATTCCCATCAGGTAGCTGTTCTGCTTCCACGCGTATTCCTGAAAGTCGTTCCGCTCCGCACCCAGCCCGCCAGGCTGATACAAAACCGAAGTGGTCTTCGATACGTTCGGACACGCGTAACGCTCTTGCCAGAAAAACGCCCATCGATCCGCCCGCTTGGCCGGCAACTCATCAAATTGGCCAATCAGCGGCGTGATCCAGTCGTACGTCTGCACCGGGGCGTCCGCGTTAGTGACTTCCTCGATCAAACCCGATTGCAAGATGTAATGCTGTCGCAGCCGCACGCCGCTCGTGTTAATGCCCGGAAAGAAGTCGCTGTTCTCGTTTGTGTAGAACCCCAGCCCCTTGCCGAACGTGTTCAGCGTCGAGCCGCACACCACCCGCCGCGCTTGTTCACGTGCGCAATCCAGACTCGGCAGCAAAATCGACATCAGCAGCGCGATCACCGCCACCACCACGAGCAGCTCGATGAGCGTAAACCCCCGGCGGCGGGCGCTCGGGACAACCAACTGTGCAGCGGATCGCATCATTCCGGCGTCTCCCTGACCCGCATCGTCTGCGTGTCAACGAACTTGTTGAGCGGAGCAAAGTTCGGATCGTTCAAAATCGCCGCGTAATGGTCGTTGACCATCCACGTCTCGCCCTGTTGCGAGATAGGGATCAACGTCTCTCTATCCGTATTCGGGTTAATCCACGGAATAAACCGCACGTCGTTCCGCGGAATGTTGAACCGCTCCCCCGTCTCGACGCACACCCAGTTCACATGACTCGAAAGCACCGGCTCCGGTCGATTGAACCAGTACCACGCCCCCGCCGCTACAAGCAACACCGCCGCTGCCGCCAGTTTCATCGAATCGCTCAACCCTACCTCACGAACCACCAGACGAACCATGCGCGCCGCACCGCTCGCACTGACCCTTGCTCCCCCTCGCACGCTGAAAACACAGCGCTCGCGCCAGCACAACTTCTCTTCGAGCGTGCGAAGAGAATAGTTGTTTACCTTGAATCGGCAACGACTCTTAGGTTAAGAAAGCGCTAATTCCCCCGCGCGGACCGCTCAAGCGAACGCGACAGCCCCGCCGCAGAAACGCCGTCCTGCCCCCGCGATGCCAGAATGTAAGCCAACCCATGCTTCTTCTTAAGCCAAATTTCAGTTAAATCCGCCAAACTGTAGACTCGCTCCCCTTCCTCCGCTGAGCCATAAGCCGAGTCCGACACATACGCACCGCCCGCCCCGTCAAACCCCGTGATCACGATCAAGTGCCCACCAATCGCGCCATAGCTCGCCCCCGCCAGCCGGTCCCCCTCATCCATCTGAATCGACACGATCAGCGGCTGACCTGCCGCAATGTACGCCTTCGCCTCGTCCCAGTCGCAGATCCGCGTCAGATACCCCTC
The DNA here is from genome assembly GCA_964563855.1 of uncultured Planctomycetales bacterium. Lineage (GTDB taxonomy): Bacteria > Planctomycetota > Phycisphaerae > UBA1845 > Fen-1342 > JAFGRR01. The sequence goes on from CAZLYU010000060.1 coordinate 19,628, forward strand.
GACCCCCAGGTCAAACGCCGCCTGAATGTTCCGCGACCAGTTCCCGTAAATCCCATGAACCGGGTCGTAGCACCGCTGCGACACCGCCTGCGTCGTCCGCGTGCTCCCGTGATACGCCAGCACCATCCCCAACGATGTCGGACTGCAGATCCGCCCGCTCAGCGCCGGGTCCGGCGTGCGCTGATTGCGAAACGGAATCGCGATCCGCCGCCGCCACACGCCCTCAGCCGGCTCCGCCGCCGCCCGCGCCGCCAGCGGCCGCACCCCCGCCACACCGCTCGTATCCGAGAACGTCAGGTCGACCCGCTCGATAAACAGCGCCTCGTCTCCATCCCCGCTCCCCCCCGAACGCACCCGCAACGGCGCGGGAGCGAAGGACCGCTTGCCTCGAAAGTAGTCGACATCGACCCTCCCACCGCC
>CAZLYU010000061.1:0-19803 GCA_964563855.1 uncultured Planctomycetales bacterium
AGTGTCCCCGCCGTTGTCACCGCCGGTATCGCCCCCCGTGTCCCCGCCGTTGTCGCCGCCGGTATCGCCCCCCGTGCCCCCGCCGTTGTCCATCTGAGGAGGCGGGTCGTTCGCGGGCGGCGGGAAGAGCGGGCAGCAGCCGGTGGCGAGGGTAAGAACACCGGCGCAACCGGCAACCAGGACGAGGCTCAGCATTCGGGATCGCGTCATGTGGTGACTGCTCCTTGAGGCGTAGGATGCGACCGCGTTCGACGTCACGCTGTGACGACCCCACCGGTCAGGTACAATTTTCATCGCGCGGATCAAGCCCGGAGGCGCACAGCGCGCACGCTTGGGGACCGCCCTCCCACGCAATACTTGTAGGGGCGCGAGCGAAACCGAGTCAACCCGCCACGCCCCGCCACGCGAGACTCATTCGCTCGTTATCTGGACTGTGCCGCTCGCGTCCCCTTGACGAACCGTCGCTGAACGCGTCGCTGGCGACGTGCCGCCAAACGTCACGCGCAGCGCCTCGCCGCCCGACGTGAACGACACAACCCCCGCCTGAGGTGTGAGATTGCCGTTCGTCGCTCCGTCCACCACGAGTCCTTCGAACGTGACCGCGAGCACTTCACCACCCGCCTCAACCGTGAGCGACGGCGAGTTCATCGTCGTCACGCCCGCCGGCGTCAGCCCGACCGAGATGCCGCCGATGAAGCTGCGTCCGTCCACGGTAAACGCAATATCGCCGGAGAGCGCCACGCCATCCGCCGTCTCCGTGACCGTCAGCGTCGATTCGCCCGCCACCGCCTCACCGCTCACCACCAGGTTGTCGCTTGCCGCGGCAAACTCGACGAACGCGCTGCGCGACCCGCGCTGCACACGCAGATCCACCGCGCCCGCAAGCCCGGCGCTCGTATATGCCGGCGTGCAGCCCGCCGCGGGATACGTGATGCGAATCACGGCGACTTCATCGGTCGAAACGAAGCTCAACTGTGGGCACGAGCCTGAAGAACCAAGCGTCCCGATCGTGTCGATGTCGAGCGTGCTGTCCGTCAGCGGGGTCATCGCGCTAAACACTGCCGCCGCTTCCGTCAGACGCGCCGCCACCTGATTGATCGCCCCCCGCTGCGCATCCGAGAGGGTCAGCTCCGGGGCCGGCGGCGGAGGCGTCGGGCCGGGCTCCACCCCAGGATTCGACGGTGTCGGCCCCGGATCGGTGACCCCCATGTTCGGATCCGTCGGCGTGGGATCAGGCGAAGGCGTCGCATCCGGAGTGGGAGCCGGCGTGGTGACGGGGCAGCCCGTCAGCAAGACCAGCCACGCAATCTGACACGCGAGTAGCGAAACTCGTTTCATGACTCATCTCCGTCGTCGCGGCGATTGCACACGCCAAACCTTGCACCTTGCCCATCATCTGAGTCGCGGCCGCACCACAAAATGGTACGGAAGCGGTCACGTGACCACCTGTCGACGAGCCCGCCTGGCGCGCAAACACGCCCCAGCCAAATGCCGCTCCCCCCTTTATCGACACCCGAGCGAGAACGCCCCAGTGCGCGGGCCGCTTGGCCGACGGGGGGCGCAACGCCAAAGCCATCCGCGATCGGTGACCGATCGCGCCATCAACTGAGCACGCCGTTCTCAGCCCCCGCTCCCTACGACTTTCACCGGAGCCATCGGCGACGTACATTGACCGCTCGCAAGTCAATCCCAGTCACGCGCCGCGCAGCCCCGCCGACGGGCGCCGGCCAGCGGAGGTCGAACCCGTGCCGAGCGATAACTACGACAAGCTCATCGCGCAGATCAAAGAAATCCACACGCTCGGTCAGGCCGCCGGTCTGCTCGGCTGGGACCAGGAAACCTACATGCCCAGAAAGGGCGCCGCCGACCGCGCCAACCAGATGGCGACGCTCGCCGGGGTGATCCACGAGCGCCAGACCAGCCAAGAACTCGGCGCGCTGCTCGACAAATGCGTGGCCGAAGCCGACGACGACCCCATCGTCGCCGCCAACGTACGCGAGTCGAAGCGCGAGTATGACCGCGAGACCAAATTGCCGACGCAACTCGTCAAAGACATCGCCCGCACCTCGTCGATTGCGCAAGAGGCGTGGCAGAAAGCCCGCAAAGCCAGCGATTTCGCCGCCTTCGCCCCTCACCTCGACAAGCTGCTCGACCTCAAGCGTCAGGCGGCCGACTACATCGGGTGGGACACCGAACCGTACGACGCGCTGATGGACGAGTACGAGCCCGGCGCCAAGGCCGCGCAGGTGCAGGAAGTGTTCGACGCGATGCGCCCCGAGCTGACCGCGCTCGTGCGCGCGATCAAAGACGCCCCCCAGCAGCCCGACCTCACGATCCTCGAACGCGACTGCCCCGTCGAAGGGCAGGAAGCCTTCAACCGCCGCATCGTCGAAGCAATGCACTTCGACCTCGACGCCGGGCGCATCGATACCTCGACGCATCCGTTCTGCTCGGGGGCCACGCCCAACGACGTACGCCTCACGACCCGCTATGACGCCAAGTACTTCCCGATGTCGCTCTTCGGCACCATGCACGAAGCGGGGCACGGCCTTTACGAACAGGGCCTCAGCACCGACCACACCGGCACGCCGATGGGTTCGAGCGTGTCGCTGGGCATTCACGAGAGCCAGTCGCGTTTGTGGGAAAACCAGGTCGGCCGCAGCCGCCGCTTCTGGGAGCGCTTCTATCCCGACTTCCAACAGACCTTTCCGACCATGGCCGACGTGAAGCTCGACGACTTCGTCTTCGCGATCAACAACGTGCGCCCCAGCTTCATCCGCGTCGAGGCCGACGAAGTGACCTACGGCCTGCACATCATGCTGCGCTTCGACATCGAGCGCCAGATGATCGCCGGCAAGCTCGCCACCAACGACATCCCCGACAAGTGGAACACCACCTTCCAAGAAATGTTCGGCATCACCCCGCCGAGCGACGCGGAAGGCTGCCTGCAAGACATCCACTGGTCCTTCGGCATCTACGGCTACTTCCCGACCTATCAGCTCGGCAACCTCTACGCCGCCCAATTCTTCGACCACGCGAAAGAAGCCCTGCCCGACCTAGACGACCAAATCCGCCGCGGCGAGTTCAAAGCCCTGCGCGAGTGGCTGCGCGAAAACATCCACCAGCACGGCAGCCGCTACCGGCCAACCGAGCTTTGCGAAGTCGTGACCGGCAAGCCGCTGTCGTCACAGCCGTTCTTGAACTACCTGAACGCGAAGTTCAAGCCGCTGTACGGGCTGAGCTAGCCGATGGTGGGGGCGGCGGCCTGTTGTTCTTAAGCTACTTGCACGCCGAAGCGGCTACATGCGGGCCGAGCTAGATCGAGAGTCGGTTGCCCGCACGGTCCTTTCAGCACTTTCTGCGCCCCGCATCATCCGCCCATCCACACGCCAAAGACGCGAAATCCGCTGCGGACGCCGGACCAACCAGTGACGCCTACGACCGGCGCCGGGGCGCGTCGTCAGGCGCGATCGCTGCCGCCCTAACCCGTGGCCGTGCCGGCGTTATCATTCCGATATGAAAGGTATGGATCACGCCACGCTGACCACCACGCCGCCCGATACGAGCGGATCGCCTGCGTCCGACGTTGGCCACACGCCCGCGGCCCCGCTCGCGCAGCACGCCGGCCGCGAGCCCGGATCGCAATCCAAACCGCGCCCGCGACGCGCTCTCATCCTCCGCCTGCTCACCAGCGTCTGGGTCGGCATCATTCTCATGACCCTCATCCTGATCTACGCCACCGTCTTCTCCGCCTTCGCCCCCATCCGCGGCGTCCTCGAGATTACCGAGATGCAGGCCTTCGGCCACTGGCTGTTCGTCTCGCTCGTCACCGCGTTTCTCGTCTCGCTCTTCAGCGTCACCTTCGCCCGCATCGCGTGGCGACGCGTGAACGCCGGTGCGCTCATCTCGCACATCGGCCTCCTGCTGCTCGCGATCGGCGCGATCGCCTACTTCGGCAGCAAGATCGAAGGCGCTGTCTTGCTCGAGTCGCCACGCATCGAACTCTGGCAACGCGGCGAAACACGCGAACGCACGGCGGCGTTTCTGGCCGCGGCTGGCGAAGCGTGGTCGACCCCGTTCGGCGCCGGCGACGTGCGCATTCGCGTGGTCGAGACGAGCGGCGCCGGCTTGCAGCCGGTCACCAGCGCCACGCTCGAGGTCGAAACCCCCGGCGCCGATCCACGCACCATCGAGTTGTCGCCGGGCTCAGCGGCGCCCCTGTTCGGCGCGCTTGAACTGCGGCTTGTCACCGCGCCGCCGCAACAGACGTTCTACGACCGCGACGAGACGGCGCTGCACATCTTCTCGCCCACGTCGGGTCAGGCCGCCGCGGCCAATCTCGTCGGCCTGCCGATCTATCGCGAGCGCTACTTGCCGGGCGAGGGGCCGCTCTTCGACACGCAACAGCGCCCCGTTCCGTCGCGCCGCACCACGCCGGCGCTCGATCTCGGACCGGTCAGCATCCCGACCGGGTGGTTCGAGCCGTGGCGCATGCCGATCGAGATCGACGACCCCGCACTGCCGTTCCGACTGCGCGTCACCGGCTATCTGCCCTACGTCGCCGGCTTCCGCACCCGCCTCGATGCGAACGGCGCGGAGATCCCGGGCCGTTACGAGCCCGTCATCGAACCGGTCATGTTTCGCGTACCACTCTTGATGAACCCGCGGCAGCGCTCCGCAATCCGCGTCGAGATCAGTGATCGCGCCGGCGACTGGCGCGACACGCGCTGGCTGCCGTTCGAGGAATATCTCACCGGACCGCGTATCGCCGATCCGCTCACGTTCCGCATGCCGGGCGGCGACGACGTGTGGCAGCTCACCTACGCCCGCCGCCAATACCCGCTGGGGTTCGCCATCGCGGGCAAAGCGCTCTCGGTCGAGCACTTCCCCGGGCGTCGAGCCGTCACGTCGTGGCGCAGCGACATCCGCGTACGCACCGCTGCCGGCGACATGGTCGACAAAGCGGTCTACACCAACCAGACGCAAACCGTCGCCGGTTGGACGCTGTTCCAAAGCGGCGCCGCCAACGACGGCTGGAGTTTCACCGTGCTCGGCGTGGGAAATCGCAACGGCATTCTGCTGATGAACGTCGGCTGGGTGCTGACGGCCATCGGCTGCATCTACGCGTTCTACATCAAGCCGGTCTTGCTGCGTAAACGCCGCGCGACCAATCCATCCCTCGCCGCCGCGCCGGGAGCCACCGCATGACTCAGCACCGCTCCCGAATTCACAGGTCGCTGCGCCCCGTCTTGCTCGTCCTCACAGCGTTCGCACTCGCAACGCCGCTGCTCGCCGAACCGCAATTCACCCCGCAGGAGCGGGCCGTCGCGTTGGATCAATCGATCGATTGGCGCCGTGCACGGCTCATCGGCGTGCAGGCCATGAACCGCCACAAGACGCTCGAGTCGTTCAGCCGCGAGGTGATGGCCCGCATCACCGGCCAAGAGCAACTCCCCGGACTCTCGCCGTGCGCGTCGCTGCTGGAGTGGCTGTTTAACCGCGACGCCTATCTCGACGCCCCGATCGTCTACGTGCGCAACGCGCAGATTCGCGCCGTCCTCGCGTCAGCGCTGCCCAACGAGCAACGCTTCGCCGCCATCGAGAGCAAATATTTCTCAACGGCTGACATCGCGAGCGACCCCGTCGCGCAGGCGCTCAGCGAACTGCAGCGCGTCAGCATCAACCTGACCGCCAAGCACGCCAACAACGTCATCGAAGCGCGCTACTACGCCACGTTGCTGCCCGAGGAAGTCAAGCTCGTGCCGCCGCGCAGCGCCACCAGCGAAGATGCGTGGTACACGCCCATCGAGGCGCTCGGCGCGCTCACCGATAGCCAGCTCGCCGCGATGGGGTTGCGTCGCGCCGACCTCCCACGCTCCGCCCAACAGAGCAATCCCGATCTCGACCCCGACACCGCCCGAGAGGTCACCCTCGCGTGGAGCGTGCTGCGGGCGGCGTGGCTCAACGGCGATGTCGCAACCGCGCAACGCTCGCTCGACCAACTCGCCGCGCTGCTGCCCACGCTGGCCCCCGCCGGCGTCTATCCCACCGAGTCGCAACGCGCCGCCGAGGCCCGCTATTACGCGATGGGCAAGTACACCTTCGGCTGGTCGCTCTACTTCGTCGCGCTGCTGATGAGCGTGTTCGCACTGCTCACCGGATGGCGTTGGGCGTGGGTCGCAGCGCTCGTGATGATTGCCGGCGCGATGGGCCTGCACATCTACGCCCAGAGCCTGCGCTGGTACATCCTCGGACGCATTCCCGTCGGCAACCTGTTCGAAGCCATCACGTCATCCGCGCTCATCGGCGTCGCGCTGATGCTCGTGCTCGAACTGTTCCTCCGCACCCGCGTGCTGCCGGTCGCATGCGCAGCCCTCGGCTTCGCCGGCCTGATGACCGGTCAGTTCCTCCCGGTCATCAGCGGCGGCTCCATCGGCGGCGGGCTCGAGACGCTACGCGGTATTCTCGACGATATTCAGCTACGCATTCACACCGTCACGATCATCTCCGCCTACGCGCTCTGCTTCGCCGGCGCGATCATCGCGGTGGTCTATCTCATCGGCTACTACGCCTACCGCATCGGCTCCAGCACCCCTTCCGCGGGCGGCGGCCTGCCCGGCATGAGCTTCGTCGGCGCCGCCCGTCAGCAGCGACCGCTCATGGCCGGCGCCCTCCCCGGCGATGACACCGGCGCCGAAAAACTCCCCCAGTGGCTCAACAACATCGACTGGGCCCACCTCATCATCCTCAACCTCGTGTTCATCCTGCTCTTTGTCGGCGGGATCATTCTCGGCGCCATCTGGGCCGACTATTCCTGGGGGCGCCCCTGGGGCTGGGATGCGAAAGAGGTCTTCGCACTCAACACCTGGATCATCTACGCCATCCTGATCCACGTGCGCTACGTCGTGAAGCGCCGCGGCCTCTGGACCGCGTGGCTCTCCATCGCCGGCTGCGGCATGATGCTCTTCAACTGGTTCTACGTGAACCTCTTTATCCAGAGCATCCACAGTTACGCATGACGAACCCCTCCTATGACAGACGGGGCGGCCGCGCTATCTGCAAACAAACCGCTTCCGGCAACCCCCCAAGTGGTCGACAGATCGTCAGTGGAGAAACCCGCACCGGTCGTGCGACTAACGCCGACCGTCTGGTCGGCGTACGACGGTCGCTACGCTAGAACTGCATCGGGGTCGGTACGCGCTTGATCGGCTTGCGCTGCTTGCGGCGGCGACGTTCGGAAGGCTTTTCGTAATAGCTCGTTCGCTTGATTTCGCGGGTCAGGCCTTCCTTCTCGCAGAGCTTCTTGAAACGGCGAACCATCTGCTCCACGGACTCGTTGCCACGCACTTTCACCTTAATCATGCAGCGCCATTCCTCAAGCTCCCAAAGGTCTCACCCGCGCGTCACGGGCAAATCAACGCAAACACCGAGCCGTGAAGCGTAACAACTGCGACCTGCGGCCGCAAGGCGCACGCCGTCGTCTCTACTCATTCGGCGTGCCGACGAAAATCGTTTCGCCAGCCACCCGAAAAACGAAGCGATCATCGTCATTCAGCGGACCCGATCGCCCCGCCTGCCGCGTCTCCGGCCGTCCGATGATCTCGATCCCGTCCCCAGACCGCTCCGGGATGGGAAGCAATTGCGCCCCATTCCAAAACGCCAGCCCCGCGCCCGCGCCAATCGGATAACGCAGCAGTACGCGTCCATTGTTGTTGATCGCCGCTTGCGCGTCCGACCAGTCGACATCCTGAAGCGCGAGCGGGGCGGCCTGCGTCAGGTCGACGCTCCGTCCGTCACCGGTTACGAACGGCCGCCCACCCGCCAACACGACCACCTGCCCGCGATCATTGATGCTCGAAAGCAACCGCGAAGCGACCTGCCCGTTGCCTCCAAGCTCGAACCACGTGCAGTTCCCATAATAAAGCACCGTCGGTCGCGGCCCCGCACCGCGATCGATGTCGGTCTCGATCGCGATCCGCTCACCGACCCCAATCGCCATCCGCCGCGGCCCAACCCCATTCGGATCGACCACCACCCCCAGCGGGAGGTCCGCCCAGTCGCTACCCACGCGATTGTCGATCACCCGCAGCAGCACCTCGTCAGCCGCACGCAAGAACACCCCCGCACCGCTTTCGTCCGGACCGCTCGCAAACGCCGCCGCATAGAGCACAGCCCCGTCGTTCGCCGTCGCAATTCGACCGCGTAGCGCTTCATACGTCGCCCCCTGGTGATCGGGAACCTCAAACTGCGCCTCGGGGAATGCATCCACGATCCGCTCCACACCCTGCCCAATGCTGGTCATCACGGCGTTCTGGTCAGCGATTCCCGCGAGGTTGAGCGTGTAACTCGCCAGCGCTGTCACGCGATTGCTTCGCGACACGCCGAGCATGTCGTAACGCACCGTCAGCGTGTCGATCGCCGAAACGGTGGTGTAGAGCGCGCGGTGCTGGCTGCTGTCAAACACGCGAATCAGATCCGCGCCCGACGCCGTCTGTCGCCAGCGATACACACCAAAACTCACCGCAGCCGCCGCGCCATCGCTCGCGATCGGCGAAGAAAACACCAGCCGACCATCCGCCCCCCACGCCAAATCGCCGACCTGCGCCGGAAGCTGCAACGTGCCGAACGTCAGAGCGCTATCGTCTCCCGGCGCCGACGACCCCTCATCCAGCACACGCAGCACCTCCCCGCTCGTCGTCAACACGTACAAGCCCGTATCCACCCCAGCAGCCGCGTTGCTCAGACCAGCCCAAAACGCGACGCGACCGTCCCGATCCAAGAGCGGCGCCGAATACAGCGCGAAGCTCGCCCCAGGCTGCCCCGGCGGCTCAACGCTCGCATCGATCGGCGCCGCGACCGTGAACGCCGTCGGCCGCGCCGGAATCGTCAGCGCGTCGTCATCGCCGCTCCCAATCCCCGCCAGCGTCGTGCTCACCACGCCGCTCCCGTCCGCTTCCGGACCGTCGGTCACGCCGTCATTGTCGCCCGGCGCCGCCGACGTCAGCCCGTCTCCCGAGCCAGCGCCCACCGCGATCGCGATGCCGCAGCCAGCGCCATCCGAGCCATCAAAGCCATCCGGACAGCCAGTGCTTAACAGTGCGAGCGGCGCAAGCAGCGCGATCGCAACGCTGAGGCCCGACCGGCTGTAAGCGTGCGACCATCGAAAGCAGCGAGTTGGGGGTTGAAGCATGCGCTGACTCCACGCACTGGGTTGCGTCGCGTGATCGTGATCCTGCCGAATGCAGCCGGCTCGTTCCTCGACCCTCGAGCAGGTGCTATAACCCCATTATTGCACGCTACGCAAATGCCGAGCCACGCGCTGCAGCTCACCGCTGCTCGCCACGCGATTCAGCAATTGGTCGACCATCGTGTGCGCGGTCCGCAGGTCGGATTCGCTCAGGTGCGCGCCCATGTCGCGCACTTTCGCATGGTCCACATTCTGCAACGCACGCCGCAGCTCGGGCAGCCGCTGCTTGACGGCGTTCAGCAAACGCTCGTCGCGTGTCAACTCACCCATCTCCGGACTGTTCAACACCGTGCGAATGTCGCCCCGCCGGACCGCGTCGCGTAGCGCCTCCGTGTCGAGGTGCGACTGCACGATCGCCTGCAGCTCGGGGTCCCGCACGAGTTGTCGTAGCTCCGCGCTCTTCGAAATCGCCTCGAGCGCCGTGCGATCCGAGGCGATGTCGGCGCAGTCGGCCGCCAGCCGCACGTGCGGAACGCGCTCCAGCGGGTTGTGGCTGGCGACGAACGACGCCGCGGGATCCTTCGCCCAGCGATCGTGCACCTTCAACAGCATCGGCAGCGGCGAGAACCCCGGCTGGTCGAGCTGATTGGCCTCCACGCGCTCCGTCAACTGACGCACCGGCGAGGCGAACAGCGTCAGCAGCCAGAACAACAAGAGGACAAAACCCACGCCTTCCGCCGCCCCAAACACACAGCCGCCCGCATGGTTCAGTGCGCGAATCCACGGCGGCCCCGTCAGCCCCGCAATGATCCAGCTCAGGCCGAACATCGTCACGATGTATGCAACGACGGAGGTCGCAAAGACGATCACGAGGCCCGCCCCCGCCGGCCCGCCGATCGTCGCCGCCAGCGATGGACCCGCCGCGGCGCCCGCCATGATCGCGCCGGCAATCGCGAACGGGCGCACCATGTGGCGCAGCAGCCCGTCGAGGTCGACCAAGAGCGCCAGCCCAAAGCCGACCGCCCCCGCGGTCTGCAACAGCGGACCGCCGAACCCGATCGCGACCCATAACACCGCCCACGTCACGAGACGGACCGACCACGCAAAGTGCCGCGCCCCGCCGCCCGGACGAACGTGCACGATCGGCGGCGACACACCGGCCGCTACCGCCAAAGTTGGCGTCGCTGTTTGCGACATAGCTATCGGTCTCCCATCCAAGGCGGCCTAGCCGCTCCCCTTAAGCTTGCCATACAGCCCGCCCGCAAGCCCATTGCAAGCCTGCAACGCGGCGCGACCGGCGATAACATCCCTCCCCATGTCTAACCCAAACCATGTTCGATTGGGACCGCATACGATTGGACCCGGTCAGCCGCTCGCACTCATCGCCGGCCCGTGCGTGATCGAGAGCGAGACGCACTGCCTGCAAATGGCGGCAGCGATCAAAGCCATCGCCGATCGGCTCGCGATCCCCTTCACATTCAAAGCCAGTTTCGACAAGGCCAATCGATCGAGCGCCGCGTCGTTCCGCGGCCCCGGCGTCGAACAGGGGCTCGCGATCCTCGCGTCGGTGAAAGAGCGCGTCGGCGTGCCGGTCCTCAGCGATATCCATGAGCCCGCGCAAGCGACGCTCGCCGGCCACGTGCTCGACGCGCTGCAGATCCCCGCCTTTCTCTGTCGACAGACAGATCTGCTGATCGCCGCCAGCCAGACCGGCGTGTGCGTCAACATCAAGAAGGGGCAGTTCATCGCCCCCGAGAAGATGGCCCTCGCGGTCGAAAAGGTGCGCGCCGCCGGCAACGTCAACGTCCTACTCACCGATCGCGGCACGTTCTTCGGCTACGAGCGTCTGGTCAACGACTTCACGGCGCTTGAAATCATGCGCGAGTACGCCCCGGTCGTGTTCGACGCAACGCACTCAGTGCAACATCCCGGAGCGGGCCCCGTCACCGGCGGCGCCCGCCGACACATCCCCCTGCTCGTGCGCGCCGCGGTCGCCGCCGGCATCGACGCCCTCTTCATGGAAGTTCACGACCACCCGGATCAAGCCCAGAGCGACGCCGCCACCGTCTGGCCGCTCGAACAACTCGAAGCGCTGCTAACGACCGTCCTGCGAATCCGCGCGGCTGTGCAAGAGCGCTAGCGGGCGCTTGCGAGCGTTCACCCCGCTCACAGCGATGATGCCTACAGATACCCGATCGGGATGACGTCCACGCCCTCAGCCAACGGGGCTCGCTCACGCGCCAGGCAGACCACGCCGCCCGCAGCGCGTCGCGGGCGAATCCGGTCCAGCACGTGGAAGCGATGCGCCCAGTTCAGCCGGGCTGTGACTGCTTTCTTGATCTCCAGCGGATGCACGACCTGGTCGTGCACAAACAACAAGTCAATCTCGTTGCCGTCCTTGTCACGGTAATAATGGATCGGCGCTTGCTTGCCGTGATTCCACCAGCTCTTCAGCACCTCACCTACGACGTACGTCTCGAACATCGCGCCGCCCATGGCGCCAGCTTCGAGCGTCTCGGCTGTTGACCACTGCGTCAGGTAGGCGCACAGCCCGGTATCCAGAAAGTACAGCTTCGGCGTCTTGATCAGCCGCTTGGTGATGTTGGTGTGGTACGGCTCGAGTAGATGGATTTGGAAGCTGGCTTGCAATACCGAGAGCCAACCCTTCGCCGTGTTCACCGCCACGTCCGCGTCGCGAGCCAGCTCCGTAATGTTCAGCAGTTGTCCGGTGCGCGCGGCGCAGGCGCGAATGAATCGCAGGAATGCGGCTTCGTTGCCAACCTGCGCTAGGTCCTTCACGTCGCGCTGCAGATAGGTCTGCAAGTACGAGCTATAGAACAGATCGCGATCGGTCACCTGCTTCGTCACGAGTGCCGGAAACGCCCCGGTCCAAATGTCGCGGTACACGTGCTTAAGCGTCAGCTTCGGCGCTGACGGCTCGAGTCGGTCCAACACGTCTTGCGTCGGCAGGAACGCTGGAAGATCGAGTAAGCGCTTGCGGCGCTCGCGGTTCGTCAGCCCCAGCAGAGACAGAATCGCCACGCGTCCGGCGAGCGTTTCCGACACCCCCGACATCAAACGAAACTGTTGCGACCCCGTTAACCAGAAGCGCCCCGCCGAACGCTTCTCATCAACCGCGACCTTGATGAGCGGCAGCAGCTGCGGGGCATACTGAATCTCGTCGATCAGTACCGGCGTCGTATGCCGTTCGAGGAACAGCGCGGGGTCGCGCTGGGCGAGCTCGCGGGCCAGCGGGTCGTCTAGCGTGACATAGCGGCGCTCCTTGCCCGCCAGACGCCGCATCAGCGTCGTCTTGCCAACCTGGCGCGGGCCGGTGAGCAGCACGACGGGAAATTGCCGAGAGGCGGCGGCAAGTTGGTCGCTGATGGCGCGCGGGTGATACATGCGACTCCGGCCAATGTGCAGTGCCACTGCATATTAGCCGAAACCCACCCCTTCGCAACCGCCCCCGCCGACCGAACACACCGTGACCCAATCGGACCCGTCAAGGAAAGACGCCCGCGGCGATGCACGCAGGGATACAGCAAAGCTGTCTGACTTCGGAAGCGATGCTGGGCGCCCTGCTCGTGGCGGTCAACCGCGACGGACAGGTCGTCGCGCTGGCGCCACAGCCTTAGCAGCGCACTTGAACGTCGTGCTCGCCAGCCTGCGTCGGCGGCGGAATGAGCGGCCCGTCCAGCTTGGCCCCGTCGAGCGTCACCTCGCAAGCGCCCTTCCGCGCCGCGTCGTGCTCGAACGTGAAGTGATACGTCGCGCCGCGCCACGGACGCGTCATCTTTGCGTGGCTCCACGCCAGCGGAAGGCACGGCTCCACGTGCAACGCGTCCCACTCCGGTCGAACGCCCAGCACCCAGTGCGTGATGATGCGATGCAGCCACGCCGCCGAACCCGTATACCACGTCCATCCGGCGCGGCCGTGCAGCGGCGACTGTGGGCCGTCGACGTTTCCAGGCAGCACGTACGGCTCAGCCCAGTATCGCTCGGGGTCCTTCACCGCCGGGTTCATCGCCGTCAGCAACCGCGCGACCATGTCGTGGTCGCGTTGCTTGGCGGCGGCGGCGATCGCCCACGTCGCGGCATGCGTGTACACCCCGCCGTTCTCACGCAGCCCCGGTGCATAGCGCGTGATGTAGCCGATCTCTTCTTCCGGCGTGTCGAACGCCGGCGCCAGCAGCAGCGCCCCCGCTTCGGTGACAAGGTGTTCGCGGACCGACTTCCAGCACTGTGCCGCCCGCTCGCTGTCGGCCACGTCGTTCAGAATCGCCCACGTCTGCGCGTTCAAAAAGATGCGGCCGACGCGGTTCTGGCTGCTGCCCAGCCGTGCACCGCTGTCGAGCGTGCCGCGCAAGTACCACGCGCCGTCCCAGCCGTGGGTGTTGATCGCCGCGACCAGCTTCTCGCGACGCTGCACGAAGTCGTCAGCTTTCGCGCCGTCGCCGACGCGCCGATAGATCTCCGTCCAATCGGCCAGCAGCCCCGCGAGAAACTGCCCCAGCCAGAAGCTCTCGCCGCGCTCCTGCAAACCGGCGGCGCTGAGCCCGTCGTTCCAGTCGCCGGCCCCGATGTACGGGATGCCGCGCGGACTCGTCCGCTTGAACACGCGATCGAACGCCCGCTGCACGTGCTCGCGCAGCGGCGCCGGCGTCGCGTCGTCAAGGAATGGCGTCGGGTCGTCAATGACCGACAGATCGCCCGTCTCGCGAATGTACGCCGCCGACACCAGCGCCATCCACAGCAGATCGTCGGTCATCTGCGTCACGAGGCCTTGCTCGGTCAACGGATGCCACCAGTGATAGACCGACCCGTCGGCGAACTGATGCTCGGCGTGCAGGTTGAGCTGCTTCCGCGTGCGCTGCGGATCGATCGTCAGCCACACCTGCGAGTCTTGCAGTTGATCGCGAAAGCCGTATGCGCCGCTCTGCTGGTAATAGCCGGCTCGTCCCCAGATACGACCCGAAATCGCCTGATAGCGCAGCCAGTCGTTGGTGAGCAGATCGATCGTAGCGTCCGGCGTCTGCACGCGGTGCGCCGCCAAACGCGTCGACCATGCCGCCTTCGCGTCGGCCAGCACGGTGTTCATCGCGGCGGGTGAGGCGAAGTCGCTGATGTAACGCTCGAGCTCGCTGCGATCGCGGCTCGAAGCGATCACGTAAGCGGCGGTCTTGGTCTCGCCAGCACCGAGCACCAGCTTGCTGCGCAGCGCCGCGACCGCGTCGAAGTGACGTCCAAACAACGGCTGCCATTCGGGCCGCGCGATCGCAGCCGGCTGACGCAGACTTCCGTAGCGGCCGTAGAACGCGGCCTTGTCGCCTTGCACATCGCTCAGCGGCTCGCTGGCGGCGATGACGCTCGTGTAGGGGTACGTGTTGTTCCAGTGACCGAAACGCTCGTTCGCCGTCTCCCACATCAAACTGCGGCCGAAGATCGCTCGGCGGTCGGCGTCGTACTCGGTCTCGAGAAACAGCTTCTGAAACTCGCGCCGCGGCGACGGCGTCGTCCCGCAGTTCCACTCGAGGTAGGCGCTCAGTTCGAGCTGACGGTCCTGCCCGCTCACGTTCTCCAGCTCGACCAACCAGCCCTCGAACGTCTCGGTCGGGTGCACGAACAGCGTCCACCGCGACCGTACACCCGCCTGCTCGACGTGGAACGTCGTGTAGCCGACGCCGTGCTCGCACACGTAGCTGTCGAACGGCGTCCACGTGGGGGCGGGGGAGAGCGACCAGGCGTCGCCGCTGTCGGCGTCGCGCAGGTAGAGGAACTTTCCTGAGGTGTCTTCGGAGAACTCCTGCTGCCAGCGGTTCACGACCGCGAGCTGCGAGTTGTCGATCCAGGTGAAACCGCTGCCGGTGTGGCTGACGGCGAGCCCGAAGCGTTCGTTGGCGATGATGTTGACCCACGGCCGGGGGGTGTTGACGTCGGTGATGCGAAAGGCGCGTCCATCGGCGCTGAAGTGGCCGTACTGATTTCGCGCGCGAGCGTCGTCAGCTACCCGTTGGTCCATGATTCAGTCTCCGCGCGACGCGCAATCGCTTTGAAAAGAGGTCCCGAGCCCTGGCTCGACGGCCGCGAGCGTAGGGCTTAGCCGCCGGTCGGGTCAACGTTTGTCGTCTTTGCTGCGTCGATGCGGGCGGTGAATTGCAGTTGGCGCACCGCCTTCTGCGCGACCGGGTGCTGCATGAACAGCTTCCAGATCAGTCCGGTGCGGGCGTTCTCGATGCCGAGCAGCATCGGCCCCTGATCGATGCCGAGGTAGTCTTTGCTGACCCAGAGCGGATCGAGACAAAACGCGTCAGCGAAGCCGTAGCCGCCTTTGGCGGGGTCGCTCCACAGCAGTGGTCCGCCTTCCGGGTGCTCCAGTTCGCGGAAAGCGCGCAGCGCCGCGATGCTTTCCTGCGGGGTGAACATGATCGCCGAGCCGGCGGCGTATGGCGCCACCACGCCGTTGTGCAGGCGGTCCTTGTCTTCGATGTTGGGCCGCAAGTGCGGCACGAGGTAGCCGTTCGGCCCGTCGCAGGCGCTGAGTCCCCAGCGCTCGGCCGACATGGTCTTGTACCGTTTGCTCAGTTCGACGGCGCGCAAGCGGTGGAGCAGCGCGGCGCGGCGGGAGTTTTCGAACCAGTCGACGGGCGGCTCGTCGCTGCCGAACTGCTGCGGGTCGTCATGCTCGAAGCCGCGATGGTCGATGTAGCACTGCGCGAAGAAGTGCGTAAAGAGCGCACCGGGCCACGTGACGACGAACGGCGGGTGATCGCGCCAGCGCGTCACGGGCCGCTCGAGTTGGTAGTACATCTTCGGGTCGATGCCGCGATCAGAGTCGGGATGACCGGCGCCGAGGAAGTAGATGAGCCGCTCTTCGGCCCCGGCGTTCCACCAGTGGTTGGTCAGGAATTGGCCGGGTCCTTGCGGGTCATCCACGTTTTCGACGCGCCACCCCATGGAGATGTAGCCCTTGGGACCGACGGCGTAGGGGCGCCAGTTTGTTTCACGTGAAACACGATCGGCCAGTTCGCCGACCTCGTTTTCGAAGTAGCTTCCGGCGACGAGCGCTCCCGCCAGAAACAGCGCGTGATCGACAGTACTCGCGACGCGCTCGTAACCGAGGTCTGACATGCCGCCGGTGTTCAGGTCGGGGAAGTGCTGATAGACGCCGTGGGTTTTGTTGTCGTCGCGCTCCAGCAGGCAGCGTAGGACGTCGGCGGCGCGTTCGCGGCCCTGGGCTTTGGTGATCCAGCCGCGCTCGACTCCGATCGGGAGTGAAGCGAGCTGAAAGCCGACCGCGGCGATGCTGCAGACGGGTCCGAGCTTGCGGTCTTTGACGAGTGGGCAGGGCGTGCCGACTTCATTCCAGAAGTAGAGGAACGCACCGTGTTGGATTTCGTTGAGCAGTGCGTCGTCGGCGGGGGAGAAGCGGTGAGCGATGGCGGCCTGGGTTTGCGGGGTGCGCTCGATGGCGCGGGATGGCTCGGCGTGGAGCGCCGGCACGGCGCCGACGACCGAGATGAGCGTGCTGATGAGTAATGGTGTTGGGCTGTTTTTCACCGGGTTTGCCTCGCGTTTGCGCCTGAGTTGCGTTGAAATGTCAGGATGTCACAGGATCGAACTTCCGCCTCGATCGCCGATGTCGCCGAGCGCGCCAGAGTGTCGATCAGCACGGTGTCGCGGGTGATCAATCGGCCCGACCTGGTGAACGCCCGGACGCGTGCGCGGGTCGAGCGGGCGATCGAGGCGCTCGGTTACCGACCAAACCCATTTGCGCGTGCATTGATGCTGCGGCGCAGCGACCTCATCGGGCTCATCCTGCCCGACATGCACGGCGAATTCTACCCGGAAGTGATTCGCGGCGCCGACCAACAGGCGCGGGCGCTGGGGTATCAGCTGGTTGTTTCGGCGTCGCAACACGCCGAGGACAGCGACGCGTTGCTGAGCGCGATCGCGGGGCGGGCGCTGGTGGACGGGGTGGCGATCATGTTGGCGGAGATCAGCGACCGTGTGGAGCGTGTGCTGGCCGACCTGCGTCAGCCGTTCGTGCTGCTCGATGGGGATGTGGTGGGGCCGGTGCATGACAGCGTGGTGATTGATCAAGCGTACGGCGTGCGAAAACTGGTTCGGCATCTGGTCGAAGCGCGCGGCGTTCGGCGCGTGGTCTTTGTTGGGGGGCAAGAGACGAATGTCGACACGATCGCGCGGATGACGGCGTGCCGCGAAGTGCTGGCCGAGCATCAGCTCACGCTGCATCCGGATGACATTCACTTTTTGGACTACACATATGAAACGGCGCTCGGGTTCGCGCGATCACGCGTGCGCGAGTGGGCTGGCGGCCGCTGCGCGGTGTTCGCGGCGAATGACGAGATGGCGGTTGGGATCCTGGCTGCGACGCATGAAGAGGGGGTTGCTGTGCCGGGTGAGTTGGCGATGGTGGGATTCGACGACGTTCGCATCGCGCGTATGACGTCTCCGCCGCTGACGACAGTGCGGGTTCCGATGGCGCAGATGGGAGCGCGGGCGATTGAGTTGTTGTGCGCGCGGATCGCGGATCCGGACCGTGCGCCGGAGCGTGTTTCGCTGCAGCCGGAACTCGTTGTTCGGCGGTCTTGCGGCGCGGATCAGGCGGGAAGCATCGGCGTGCGGACTGGGGCGTAGCGCGGGGGCCAGGTTGCTGCGGGCGGACGCCGGTGCGCGCCTCGCGCTACGCGTGGGCTGGTGTTGGGCTGGCGAGCAGTTCCTCGCAGACGCCTACTGCGGCGTCGATTTGGGTTGCGTTGACATCGAGATGGGTGACGAAGCGGACGCGCTGTTCGCCTTCGGTCAGGCACCATACGCCGCGCTCGCGGAGTTGCTGGGCGAAGGCGGGGGCGGTTCCCCAGGCGGGGTCGACGTCGAAGATGACGATGTTGGTTTCGACGGCATCCGGGTCGAGTTGGATGTTGGGGAGCTGGGCGAGCCCGGCGGCGAGGCGTTTGGCGTTGGCGTGGTCTTCGGCGAGGCGTTCGACGTGGTGGTCGAGCGCGTAGAGGGCGCCGGCGGCGAGCAGTCCGGCCTGTCGCATGGCGCCGCCGAACATCTTGCGGAAGCGTCGGGCGCGTTGAATGAGCTCGATTGAACCGGCGAGGACCGAGCCGACCGGGGCGCCGAGGCCCTTGGAGAAGCACATGCTGACGGTGTCGGCGTGTTGGGTGTAATCGCGTGGGTTGACGTGCTTGGCGACGCAGGCGTTCATGATTCGGGCGCCGTCGATGTGGACGTGGAGGTCGGCGTTGTGGGCGGTGCTGGCGACGTCGGCGACGGATTCGACGGGCCAGACTGCGCCGCCGCCGCGATTGTTGGAATTCTCGACGATCACCATGCGTGAGCGGGCGAAGTGGATGGATGGGGGCCTGACGAGGGCGGCGACGTCGGATCCGCGGTAGACGCCGCGATGGCTGCGGACGAATCGATAGCTGACGCCGGAGATGGCGGCGGGTCCGCCGGTCTCGTAGATGTAGCAGTGGGTGAGTTCGTCGAGGATGAGTTCGTCGCCGGGTTCGCAGACGCTGCGAATGGCGAGTTGGTTGGCGAGTGTGCCGGAGGGTGTGTAGACGGCGGCGGGCATGCCGAGCAGGTCGGCGGCGCGGGCCTCGAGTTTCATGATGGTGGGGTCATCGCCGAGCACGTCGTCGCCGACTTCGGCATTGGCGATTGCGGCGCGCATTTCGGGGCCGGGTTTGGTGACGGTGTCGCTGCGCAGGTCGATGATGTTCATGTGATCACTATAGCGACGCGGGTGGCTTTGGTTCAGCTTGGGGGCGTCGCCGCTCGTCGCCGATGGGGCGGAGCGGGGGCATTGTTCCGAGGTGTTAGAGGATCAGCATGGCGTCGCCGTAGCTGTAGAAGCGATAGCGTTCGGCGATGGCGGATTGGTAGGCGTGGCGGGTGAGGTCTTCTCCGGCGAGGGCCATGACGAGGGCGAGCAGGGTGCTTTCGGGGAGGTGGAAGTTGGTGATGAGCGCGTCGACGTTTCGCCAGGTGTAGGGTGGATAGATGAACGTTTCGTTCCAGCCGGCGACAGCGTCGGTGGGAGGTTCTTCGCCGAGCACGGTCGGGAGGAACTCGAGGGTGCGGGCGCTGGTGGTGCCGACGGCGATGAGTCGGCCGCCGGCGGTGCGGCAGGAGTGCATGGTTTGGAGTGCGTCGAGAGGGGCGACGGTGTATTCGGCGTGCATGTTGTGTTGGCTGAGATCGTCGGCCGAGAGCGGGAGGAAGGTGCCGAGGCCGACGTGCAGGGTGACGGCGGCGCGGTGTACGCCTTGGTTGGCGAGTGTGGCGAGGAGTTCGTCGGTGAAATGCAGGCCGGCGGTCGGGGCGGCGACGGAGCCGGGCGCGGCGGCATAGACGGTCTGGTAGTTGCCGCGGTCGCTCGTGGTTGGGCCTTGGGCGCGGCGGATGTAGGGCGGGAGGGGCGTTTCGCCGATGCGCGTGAGGGCGTCGGTTGTATCGGGCGCCGTGACGCGGACGCGCCAGACGCCGCGCTCGTGTCGGCTGAGGAGTTCGAGCTGAGGCGGATCGGTTGGCTGTTGGGCGGGGGTGTTGTGGTCGTCGGCGTCAGCGTTGGCGGGGGT
>CAZLYU010000062.1:0-19770 GCA_964563855.1 uncultured Planctomycetales bacterium
CGTCCGGCGCGGCCGCAGCCGTCGCCGGCGCGCCCCGCGCCGCAACCGAGACCGAGCCGCCCGTCTGCGCCGCAACCCGTCGCCCGGGCCCCACGACCTCAGCCGGTTGAACCTGCGCCGCGGGCCACGCGTTCGGAACGGCACGCCGCAGCGCGTCGCGAGGCGGCGCTGCCGCCGCCGCCGCCCGAGATTGGTGAGGCTGACGTGGGTATCGACCCGTCAGCGCGGCCGCAGATCGCAACAAGGGTGGGTCCTGACGATCGCCGCCAGCGAACGCGCTTGCGGCCGGTGCGTCGGCGCGATCTCGACAAACTGCTCTCGCATCCACGCGGTTTTGCGGCGTCGGTGCTGCTGGCGGAGATCATCGCACGGCCGGTCAGCGAGCGGCCGGATCATCTCGAAGCGCGCTATTAGGCCCGGCGCCACCGCTTCGCTCGGGCTTGCGGACAACGCGCTAGTCGTCGGATGACGTGTCGGCGACGCCGTAGTTGGTTGATTCCTTGGTGATCTGAATGTCGTGGGGGTGCGACTCGAGCACGCCGGCGTTCGTGATGCGCGTAAAGCGCCCGGTGCGTCGGAGGGTGTCGATGTCGGGAGCGCCGCAGTAGCCCATGCCCTGCTGCAAGCCGCCCACGAGTTGGAAGACGAACTCGCCGAGCGAGCCGCGGTAGGGCACGCGGCCCTCGACGCCTTCGGGCACCATCTTTTTGGGGGCGACGCCGGACTGTTCGTAACGATCGGCGCTGCCGGATTGCATCGCGCCGAGCGATCCCATGCCGCGATATTCCTTGAAACGCCGGCCGCGCGAGATGACCAGTTGGCCCGGCGATTCGTCGAGTCCTGCAAAGAGCGAGCCGAGCATGACGCTGTGCGCCCCGGCCGCGATGGCCTTCACGATGTCGCCGCTATAGCGCACGCCGCCGTCGGCGATGACGGGGACGTCGGCGACGGCGGCGACATCCATCACCGCTGTGATCTGGGGTACGCCGACGCCGGTGACAACGCGGGTCGTGCAGATGGACCCGGGGCCGATGCCGACCTTGATCGCGTCGGCGCCGGCTTCGATGAGCGCCTTGGCGCCGGCGGCGGTCGCGACGTTGCCGGCGATGACGTCGACGCGATGGGCCTGCTTGAGTTCGCGCACCGTGGCGATGACGTTGTCGCTATGGCCGTGGGCGGCGTCGATGCCGATGACGTCGACGCCGGCTTCGATGAGGGCGGCGGCGCGTTCGAGATCGCGTGCGCCGATGGCGGCGCCGACCCGCAAGCGGCCGCGCTCGTCGGCGCAGCGATGGGGGAACTCGCGATTGCGGCCGATGTCGCGCATCGTGATGAGGCCGGCGAGTCCGCCATTCCGGTCGACGAGCAGCAACTTCTCGACCTTGGCGCGATTGAGAATCTTCGCGGCTTCATCGAGCGTGGTATCGGGGGCGGCGGTGACCAGGTTCTCGCGGGTCATGACCTCGCCGACCGCGCGATCGGTGCGCTCGAGGAACTTCAGATCGCGGCGTGTGAGGATGCCGACCAGACGATTGTTGTCTTCGGTGATCGGGATACCGCTGACGTTTTGCAGCCGCATGAGCTGTTGGGCGCGTTCGACGGGGTCGGTCGGGCGGAGTGTGATGGGCTTGGTGATGACGCCGGACTCGCTGCGTTTCACGCGGCGGACGTCGCGCACCTGCTGTTCGACGGGCAGATTGCGGTGAATGACGCCGAGACCGCCTTCCTGGGCGAGCGCGATGGCGAGCGAGGCCTCGGTGACGGTGTCCATGGGCGCGCTGATCAGCGGGATGTTGATGCGGATCGAGCGGGTAAGCTGGGTGGTCGTGTCGGCGGCTCGGGGATGGAAGTCAGCGCGTGCGGGGAGAAGCAGCACGTCGTCGAACGTGAGGGCTTCGCCGAGCACCTTCGTCGATGGGGTGAAGTCTGCCATGTGGCGAAAATACTTGGCGGCGGAAGGTTGTCAAGCGGGAATCTGCGTCAGGGGGCGCGGTCGAGGCGACCGCCGCGGCGGGCCGGCTGATGGAAGCGAGCGAAATGCGCGCGGGCGTCGGGGCCGTGGCAGGTCGTGCAAATGTTGGGGGCGACAAAGGGTCGAACCTGAGCCTTGAGCGCGCTGCGCTGAGCCGCGCTCATTTCCGCCTGGCGTTCAACCAGTTCGAGCAGTTCCACCCGTCCGTGAGAGATATGACACGTGCGGCAGGTGATCTGTCCCTGGGGATCGACGTGTCCGTCGGCGGCGAAGAGCGGCATATAGCTGGGGTCGTCTTCGGGCACGATGTTCATGGTCACGACTTCGGGGTGCTGTGTGAATGAGCGGGTCGGCGCATGACCTCCGGCTGTGTGGCATACCTGGCAAGGGACGCCGTCGGCCGCGAGATTCGGGTCGTCGATTTCGCGAATCTCCAGAAGGAAGCGCGGCGAGAGGAGCTTGCCGTATGAACCGTCCGGGCGCGCGTGCATCGCGTGACATGGTTTGCAGGAGTCGGTTGTGTAGCCGGCGGCGTCGAGCGACGCGGGTGAGTGGCCGGTGAATCGGATGAGACGCTTTTCGACGTGGCAATCGAGACAGAGCTGAGTTGTGTCGCGGTCAGGAGTCACCCGCGCGAGATGTTCGGGTTTGCCGCCGCCGTGAGGGTCGTGGCAGGTGCGGCACCCGATGCGTTTATCGCCGTGGATGTCGGTGGGTACGAGTGAGAGATCGACGTGGCCTTCTGCGTGAGCTGCGTCGACCTTGCGCGGGTGAATGGCTGCGATGTCGGATTGCAGCCCCCAGCCGGCGTCCTGGTGGCAGGTGAGGCAGACCCCGTCGTGATTGCCAAAGCCTGTGGGGGTGCGGAATCGGAACAGGTCGGCTCGGTCGCCGCCGTGCGGAACGTGGCAACTGAGGCAGGGGCCGCCCGCAGCGACGGCCTCGGCGGGCCAGGCGCTCGGGTTGATCCGGACGTCATGCGGGCCGCCGATGATGCGGTGCGAATCGGCGTGGCACTGAGCGCAGAGCTCGGTTGGATCGGCTTTGAGGAAATGGCCGAACTCGCGGACGTGGGGGTCGTGGCAGTCGCTGCATATGGTGTTGGGGTGATCGACGCCGCCGGTGACCTTGGCTTGGCCGCAGGCGCCTTCGCGATGGCAGGCGACGCATTGCCCCGCGGGATCGCCCGCGGTGGCGACTCGTTCTTGGGGGAACTGGTGCGCCATGTGGCAGGGGCTGCACACGCCGGCTTCGATGGGAAGCAGCCCCGCGGTGTTGGGCAGGTCGGCGAAGTTGATGCGCAGGTCGTGCGGGGACCCTGTCACGCCTTCATGGTGCGGATGGCAGGCGGAGCAGGTTTCGCCATATTTGGGCTTGAAGCTCAGGACCTGTGTGTTGGGCTCGGCGCTGTGGACACCGTGGCAGGAGATGCACAGAAGTTCGCTCTCGGGCCCGACGGGGTTGCCCCACGACTCGACGACAGCCCGCTGCTGATCGTCGAGCTTCGGCTGTTGGCCATGGCGGGGAAGGACGCCGTCGTGCGTGTTGGCGAGCAGCTTGTCTTCGTGGCAGGTGAGGCAGAGCGTATTGGTGTCGGGTGTGATGCGTAGCAGTTGGCGGTGCGGGGCTTCGTGGGGGTCGTGACAGACGACGCACGTGAGGTCATGGTCCTGTCCGGAGGGATGAGCGCCGGCGGATGCAAGGCTCACGGGTACCGCGCCGGATGTGCGGCCGACGGGGTGCATACCGCCGGCGGGGCCGGCCGCATAGGCGTCGTGGCAGTCGCGGCAGAGGGCGCCGACGTCTTTTGCGAGGAATTCGCCGTGGGAGGCGTCGTGGGGGTCGTGACACTCGAGGCAGCGTGAGACGGGGTGTTGCATCGTGGCGCGGGGTTGGTCTTGGGCCACGTGGTAAGCAGAGTGACACGGGAGGCAGTAGCCATCGGGGTCGAGCTCGGAGCGCATGATCTCGCGGGCGAAACCGTGGGCGAGATGGCAGGCGCTGCACGGGCCGCCTTCCGCGACCGTCTGCCCGAGGCGGTTCGTCTCGTTGGGGGCGGAGACACGGAGATCATGCGGCGTGCCGCGGGCGTAGTGGCCGGGGTGGCAGCGCTGGCAGAGCGCGCTGTTGTCGAGCGTGTCGGCAAGCATCAACGGGTGCTCGCCGTCTTGGTCTAGCTGGTGGCAGGACATGCAGACGAGCGTGCCGCGCGGTCCGGCGACGGCGCCGAGTTCGTCCACGGCCTGGAGTTGTTCGCTGTTCAGCGCAACATTCTGCGAGTGACCGCGGCGGACCGCGAGGGTGTCCGCGGCCCGGCCGACTTGACCGTGACAAGCGAGGCAGTACTTGCTGGAATCAGGATCGCGCCAGTCGACGTTTTCCATGGTGCTGGGCAGGACGATCGGTCTCTCGGCGGTCACAGCGATCAGCAGTGGGCGGCCAAGCCAGATGATCAGTCCGATGACGACAGAGACGACCGCGACATTGGCCCCGGTCAGGAGGGTCGAGATCCAGCTTGGGAATTGTAGTGTGACGCGGCGCGGCTGAGGCGGGTGACCGGCTGACATGACTCATTCCCTCCCGTCCGCGGCGGCGGCGGTCGAAGTCGGGGACGCCGCCGTTGGCGCGGGGTCCCGAAAGATGCGGTCCCGCGCGTGGCCCGGCGGCATCGGAACGTAGGGAGCCATCCGGCGGTGATCGCGGTTCTGAAAGTCATGGTGGCAAACGTCGCAGCGGTGGAACTCCTCGTATTCAGCGGGGTTCTCGTTCGCCATCTGCTCGTGACAACGGATGCACAGACCGTGCATGGCGTCCATGTAGCCAGGGGCGAAGCCTACGAGCCCGGCGGGATTTGGCGGGATGATGGATCCTTGTACGACCATGTCGCCGTGGCACTCCCAGCAGGCCAGCGCCGTTTCGCGAGACTTCCCGGCGATGTCGCGTTGGTGGCAGACAATGCAAGCGCGATTCATGCCGAGTTTGGTCACGTGGAGATCGTGGTCGAAGACATCGGTGACCTCGTACATATCGCGGTGGCACTGGTAGCAGGCCGAGTGCCGATCGAAGGTCATGTTTTGGTGGTGGCAGAGGCGGCAGGATTCGTCACCGCCGAGGCGGGCGGCGTGCTCGTCGTGGGTAAAGGCGACGAAACGCCAGTCGCGATTGCCGTCGATGAGCGTGAGACGTACGGCGCGTGGGTTTGCGTCGGCGGGGACGCCGCCCGCGAGACCGGAAAGGTAGAATGTGCGGCGGATTGGCGCCGGGGCTTCGACGGCAAGGGCGTCGACATTGCGGGCGAGCGTGACTGGAGTCGGTTCGGGTGTGGGGCCGAAGATTGCGTGCTCGGGCAGAAGCCCGACGGCGACGCCGGCGCTGACGACGAAGACGAGGGAGTTGCGTCGCAGCGCAGGTGCGAAGGGGTGGGCGCGCGTGGCTTCGGGTCGAACGGCGGATGAATCTGGACGTTGGGTGACGGATTCGTCGCCGTGCTGCTCGACAATTCTGAGATTCTCGTTGAAGAAAATGAACACCAAGGCGGCCCCGGAGACGATGCCGGCGCTGATCGCGACTTCGGTCCAGGTGGGCCAGTAGCCCATGTCCTCGGGGCGGTCGAAGGTGACGATGCAGACGTTGAAGCGGTGGCCGATGATGCCGAGGACAGTCATCAGCGACGCCGTAGCCAGTCCGGGGATGCTCTCGCGGACGCGTTTGACCATGAGCAGCGTCGCGGGGATGACGGCGCTGATGAGCATTTCGGCGAGGAACAGGCCGGAGGCCCAAGAGCCGTCGAGTCGATCCGGGATGACGCCGCGGCTCCAGAGGTCGCCGACTCGGAGGAGGACGTAGAAGCAGAGGACGAAGCTCGCAAGGCGGCCGAAGCCGGCGAGACCGCGACGGTCGATTTTGTGGCCGAAGAGCCAGCCGGAGACCAGGGCTTCGAGCGTGACCATCATGAGCCCGAGGCCGACGGCGGAGACGAAGAAGAGAACGTATAGGTACGGGCTGTACCACAGCGGGTGGACGCGGAACGGCTGGATGAGAAAGAGTGAGCCGAGCGAGGATTGGTGGAGCGTGCTGAGAACAATGCCGGCGATGACCAGCGGGATCGTGAGCTTTCGGATCACGACGAGCGCGCGCTGGAAGAACGGGTGTCGGAACAATGGGTGTTCAAGAACCGCGGGGCTGAATTCGAGCGCGAGCACGGTCAGGTAGCACATCACGCACATCGCGACCTCGAAGAGGACGGAGTGGTGCTGCGGCATGACCATGGGGTGCCAGATGTGCCAGGGAATGCCGAGGTCATAGAGCAGGCCGACGGCGACGGCGATGTAGCCCAGTAGGGCGGTCAGGATCGCCGGGCGCGCGAAGTGGTGGTAGCGCTCGAGGCCGAAGATGTAAACGATGGCGGCGACGACGAAGCCGCCTGCGGCGAGGGCGACGCCAGCCATGACATCGAACGCGATCCAGAAGCCCCACGGCGCGACATCGTTCAGGCCGCTGGTGGCGCCGAGGCCGTGGACGAATCGAGCGACGGTCACCACCCCCCAAACCCCCATGAGCGCCCACAGCACAAGCTTGACGCGCTGCAAATTACGGTTGCCGGCGGCGTTGAGCACTTCAGTCGTCCTGCTCGTTGGCGGTCGCTTCGGGGTCGGTGTTGACACGAGCGGCGGCCTCGGCCTGGAGCTGCATGCGGCGGCCGATCACCCAGTATATGCCGGTCATGGCGGCGGCGACCCCGATGACGGTTGGGGGGACCTTGGAAAGCGCGGCCCAAGTGAGCGCCGGGATCGGTTCGGCGCCGAGGTCGGGGCGCCAGACGAAGGGGTAGAAGTCGAGGGAGATGTCGGACAGGTAGAGTACGGAAACGCCTCCGACGTCGTCGTAGCCGTACAAGCGCGGATGTGCTTCATCGGGGGGCGTGAAGTACTTGTCGGGTTGTTCGGCGATTCGGCGATTCGCTTCGGTGATCATCTCGGCGCGGGTTCCGAAGACCGTGGCGTCGTAGGGGCAGGCCTCGGTGCAGCGGGGCGGGAGTCCTTGCTCCAAGCGTGGCTGGCAGAGGATGCATTTGGTGACCAGCGGGACGGTGTCCTCCCATGAGTAGCGGGGGACGCCGAAGGGGCACGCCATCATGCAGTAGCGGCAGCCCATGCAGCGCGAAGCGTCATAGGTGACGGCTCCGGTGTCTTCCTTGGCGAGCGCGGCCACGATACAGGCGGAGACGCAGGCGGGGTCTTTGCAGTGTCGACACTGCTGCCGGATGAAGCGGTTGCCTGGTTTGCGGATGATGGTGCAGAAGCGGGTGCTGGAAAGGTCGTCGATTTTGCGGCGCCAGCGCCAGGCGCGATCATGGCCGAGTTGATATTCGTCTTTGCAGGCGTAGACACATCGCTCGCAGCCAGTGCACCGCGTGGTGTCAGTCAGGATCGCCTTTTGTTGATGGTCTTCGGGTTTGATTGCGTAAGTCACGACGTGACTCCAGTTTCCGGGCGCGCAAATTGCGGCGTTGACGTGTGGTCCTGATCCGGCATCCAGGCAGCTTCCGGCAAGACGTCCGTGATGCTCATGTGCATGCTGGCCAGCAGGCGGGCGAATGGGATCATGATGAATACGAGGCAGGCTGAGCACACATGGAGCAGCATCACGAAGTGCCACGAGAGCGGGCTCCACTGCGGATGCATGGCGAGAAAGCCGGTGAAGAAGGGGAGGACGAGAATGAGCGGCTTGGCGAATGTCCAAGGGGGTTCGATGTCGCGGATCGTCGAGGAGTACAGCCGACCGAGGAAGAGCGCGGCGCCGGTCACGATGGTGATGAGCGCGCCGACGTCGGTGACGGTGGCGGACAAAACGGGCCATGAGAGTCCGAGCCCGCGCTCCCAAAGGTGGACATGTGCGATCATGAAGGTGGGGATGATGATCGCGCCGATTCGGAAGATGAGTGCGAGCGCGTCGAGCAGGACGTGATAAGCGAAGTTCGCGTGGGGCGCATTGGCGCTTCGCAAGAGGAAGCTCGGGGCGACGTGCCACGCGATGCGGAGACGGAGCTTATGCCAGAAGCGGGGGCCGCCGCCGAGCGCGAGATATGCCGTCACGGCATCGAACGCCGCGAGTAGTGCGTTTCGGATCACGCCGAGCACCAGCAGCGCGAACGCAGCGCGGAAGAGCGGTCCTTGGGCGAAATCGAGTGCGTTGAGGATAGCCGGGTTCATGAGCGCCTTTGCATCCGACCAAAAACTCGCCTATTTGCCTGGAACACGTCCCATCTTCATTTGCGAATTGCGACTCGCAGTTCCAAAACCATCTTGAAGCACTGACTGCTAATGGCTCATCATACCTGGCGCGTGGCGCTTGCAAAGTCCGGTGGACAAACTCTGTCGGAAAATTTCATCGGATAAATCCGACCCCGAGGCGAAGTTTCGCTCGAGAGCGTCTGGGCCTCTGCGCCCCGTCATGCTGCGGGTCGTCGGATAAGAGATACGCACGCACGTGCGCGATCCGCTGCACATTGTCGAACGCAGCCGGAACAAGACTACCGGCCGCGACCCAAGCGGCCTTCGCGAAGCGACGGCTCATGGAAGTGGCCGAAGCGCGCCAGCGCATCAACGCCGTGACAAATGGAGCAGATGTTTTCGCCCTCAAAAGCCCGAACGTGCCACTGACGTGCGCGCCGTTCACGCTCGCTGGCGGTGGGACGCGCGTCGGTGAGCGGCAGCGGGTCGCCGCGTCCGTGCGTCAGGTGGCAGGTGCGACACGCCATCGCGCCGTCCGGATCAACCTCGCCGGCCGCATTGAACAAGGGGAGAAATCCGCGTGCATTCGGGTCGACTGGATTGAACATGATGACGTCTGGGTGCGTTGCGACCAAAGGCGGCGGCGCGGGGCCGTCGACGCGGTGGCAGCCCAAGCAGTCACGACTGGCTCTCGGGATCTCCTCGGCGCCGGGGTACTCGAGCTGTGCCAGCGGCTGCAGATGAGCCCCCAGCGCTTCCGACGCAGCGTGCGTGCGGTGACAGGGCTGACAAGCGGTCGCCTCAAGGCCGGCGGCGTGGAGCGTTTCTGCTCCGTGACCCACGTGCGTCGTGTTGACTTTCGCGGGATGGCAGGAGATGCACAGTTCCGTCGTGCCGGGGCGCGCCATCGGCTGCAGGAGATACTCGGTGACACCACGATGCGGCTCGTGGCAGCTGCTGCATTTCGTCGGCGTCGCTCCATCGGCCGCACTCTCCAGCGCCATGGGGTGCTGTAAGGCGGTCGCACCGCTCGCGAGTGGGGCGGCGTTGGCGTGGCAACCGGTGCAGGCTGCGCCGGGTTTCGCCGGGTCGCCGCTGACGCGGTGCAGGCCGTGCCGGGGGTGAGCGTGCGGTCGGTGGCACGCAAGGCATGCGTCGCCGATGGGGTCGTCTTTGCCACCGGCCACGTGTGCGAGTTGGTGTGCCGGGGCCTGGACGGCGTAGTCGGCGTGGCAATTGCGGCAGCTCTGCTCGGCGGGTCGAGCGAGGAACCAGTTGCGTGGGCCGGGTTGATGCGGATCGTGGCAGTCATTGCACGCGGCTTGGGGATGGTTGAGTGCGGGCAGGAGCGTTGCGCCGGGCATGCCGTCGTCGCGATGGCAGGTCAGGCACTGTCCGGCGGGGTCGAGCTCGGTGCGGTTGGCGGTGCGGGCGTACCGGTGACCGGTGTGGCAGCCGGCGCAGGCGCTCGTGGTCGGCACGTCGTCACTGTGCATAAGCGGCCCGCCATGACGCGCGGCGATGTCGTGCATCGACGCGGCGACGGCGGCTTGATCGGCATGGCAGGCGAGACAGGCGTCGTAGCGGGTCTGGTCCCAGGCGAGGATGGCGGCCGCAGCGGTCGCGTCGTGCGTCTGGTGACACGTGACGCACAGCAGCTCGCCGTCTTCACCGAGACGCGTTGCAAAGCGGTCGGCGACGGCGGCCTGACTTTGCGTGAGTCGCGGCATCCGGCCGTGGGCGCTGCGGTTGTCGATCGCGAATAGATCCGGCGTAAGCTCGACGTGGCAGCTTGTACAGAGTTGGTTGTCTTCGGGGGCGAGCACGAGCAGGTCGGCGCGGTCGGCGCCGTGGCCGCTGTGGCAGGTCAGGCAGACCACGCCGCGATCAACGGCGTAGGTCGACGACCAGCGCAGTTGCTCGGGCGTGCCGATGGTCATCGGCCCGATCGGGTGCATCCCGGCAGTGCGGCCGTCGTCGTAATCTTGGTGGCACGCCAGACATAAGTCAGAGGGGGGGCCGTCGACGCGCAGGAAGACCGAGTCGGCCAACGCGTCATCGACGCCGGCGCGCGAGTGGGCTGAGTGGCACGTACGGCAGACGATTTCGCCGTCGGCCAGCGGTAGCTGCGCGACCACCATGCCCGCGCTCGGCTGCACACCAGTTTGGTGGCCATGCTCGCGCCAGACGCGGCGCCGGGAGTCGGTGACCGACCCGTCGTGACACGAGAGGCAAACTGCCGCGCGGCTGACGTAGGGATGCTCGGGGTCGCTGACCGGCGGTGCGATGAGTTCGGTCGACTCGCCGCGGTCGAGCGGGCGCATCCACTCGATGTGACACGCCGTGCAGTGGCGCGCCTGCTGGCTGACGAGCGGCGTGGGCGGGGGCGCGGCGGGCTGCGCGTCGGAGCGCTCAATGCGGAATTTGGTGACGCGATGTGCGGATGTCTCGACGACGTAAAGGCTTCCCGCGCGGTCGAAGGCGAGACCGGTGGGCATCTGCAGCTTCAACGGGGCGCCGTCGGCGTCGCGCAGCAGGCCGCGAAACGCCCCGTCAACGTCGAAGCACTGGATCACACCGAGGTCGCTGTCGGTCACCCAGACCGCTCCGTCGGCGGAGAACGCGACGCCTTTCGGGCGGTAGAGTTCACCCGTGCGCACGCCGTACTGACTGAGCGAACGGCGTGGCTGGCCGTCGCGATTGCGCACGATGACGCGCCCGTTGATCACGTCGGTGATGGCCAGTTCACCGCTAACGCTGGCGGCCAGTTGATACGGATAATCGAAGGACGCGAGGTCGACGCCGCGCGCGCCGAGACGCTGGAGTTCTGATCCGTCGCGGGCAAGCAGCACGATCTGATGTGCGTCGTTGTCGACAATCCACAGCGTGCCGTCGCGCGCGGGGACGACGTCGGTGATGTCGACTGCGCCCGCGGTCGAGACTTCGCTGATCAGCGCGCCGGCGCTGCTTGCGATGATGACGCGCTGGTTCCCGGTATCGGCGATGTAGAGCTCGTCGTCAGCCCACGTGACCGCGAGCGGTCGGTCCAGCACGCGTCCGGCGAAGACGGTGAACTCGCCGCAGGGCTCGCCGGCAGACGTGAAACACACCACGCGATCGTTCACGCCGTCGGCGACGTAGACGCGTCCGTCGGAGGCGACGGTAACGTCGGTCGGCAGAAACAGGCCCGCCTCGCCAGCGATGGCGAACGTCGCCTCGCGCACGCCCTGTAATGGCGGGTCGGCGAACGCGGGGTGGATTGCGAGCGCCAGCAGCAAAGGGCGGCAGCGCGACAGCGTCGGCATCACGGCGATGAGTCCAGTTCAGTGGCCGGTGCGGCGGGATCACCACCCGCGGCGAACCCCGGCATGTAAAACGGCTGACCTTTGGAGATGTTCTCGATCATGCGGAAAATCAGTGGCTGCGTGAGTGCTGCGACGCGCGACGGCGGGTAGCCCGCGTCGGCGAACGTCAGCGCGCCGTCGTCGCGAACGTGACAACCATTGCATTGCAGCGGCGCGCTGCGGCGTCGTGGGTGCACTTGCGCGACCAACTGTTCGTAGTCGCCGCTGCCGCGCTCCGGCGGATTGGTGCGCAGCCGCCGCACGGCGTCGGCGGGGGCGCCGGGATGGCCGAGCAGCGGGCGGCCGTCTTCGCGTAGTGCAAGCTTGGCGTTGTACTCGCCGCGGAAGTGGCTCGGCAGCGCCTGTCGCGCGGTCTCGAGCAGTTCGACGAACATGGGGCTGTCGGCGCGGACCGCGTGCAGATGATCCGCCAGCGTGACCAGCGCGGGAGCGCCGTCTGCGTCTCGGGCGGCGGCTCGCAGCAAGCTGACGATCTGTTGCTGCACGTCGTCGGACGGCTCAGGCGGCGCGCCGTCGTTGCTCGTGAGCAGCGCGTAGGCTGCGAGCAGGGCTGGGCGCCTTTGCGGCGCGCCGTCCGTGAGCCCGTACCAGGTGACGTCGAGCGGCGTCTCGGCCTGCATGTGGCACACGCCGCAATGCAAGCTGGTGGCGTGCATGTTGAGGAAGGCGCGGACTTCCTTGCGTTCGGCATGCGGCAGCGCACTGTGGCAGCCGCTAGCGGTGCAGGTGTTGACGTCGTCCGGCTGCACCCAGCCGGTGATGCGGTGGTAGTGCGACAGCGGGCTGCGGCTGAGCCGGTCTTCGCCCAGGGCGCCCCATTCGTCACGACGCGTTTCGAGCACGGCGGCGTCGAGCCGCAACGGCACGCCGAGAATCTGGTCGGGCACGGGTGTCGGGAGCATGAGCGTGACGACGAGGTAGCGCACCGCGCGATAGCTGACGTACGCCACCACCGCGATGATGATCAGCGCGTAGAGCCGTTTGATCAGCTCGAATAGGAGGCTCGAGCGGTGTTGCTCACCGGCGGCGGCAGGGGCGTGAGCGGACATTATTGACGCTCCTTCGTCGGGATGCCCAGGTCGCGGGCCGCGTCTTCGACAAAGTCGAGGTGCTGCTCGGCCAACTCGCTGCGCGGTGTGACGCCGGTCATCGTCGCGGGCGAGAGCGGGAAGACGTGCGGCGACAGGGTGACGTTTACGATGTGCAGAATGCCCACGTGGATGATCGCGAGGAACGCTTCGTAGGTGTGGGCGATCAGCGCGATGTTCAGGACGCGGCCATCGATGTAGTGGCTGAAGAAGCTCTCACCCCAGAGCAGCGCACCGGTGACGCCCAGTAGGATCGTGCCCCAGAACACGCCGATGTACTCGAACTTCTCTTTGATTGTGAAGCGGCCGAAGGTGGGCGGCTTCTTGCGCAGACCGAACAGATACAACATGAGGAGCTGCATTTTGATTACGTCTTGCGGATGAATGAGCATCGGCATGTTCCAGAACGCCGTGAGCAGCGACTGCGGTTGGCCGTCTGGGCCGGGCTGCCGGACGTTGCCGAGCGTCTTCACGACCGCGTAGATCATGTGATAGACAAACCCGAGGACGAGCGCAACGCCGGCCCAGTGGTGCAGGTGTCGCGTGGTCGCGAGGCCGCCGAACGCCTCGACGCACCACTGCGCCCAGGCGGTGTCGGCGAACTTGAGCGGGAAGCCGGTGATCGCGAGCAGTGCGAAGAGCAGCGCGAGAATCCAGTGCTGCCACCGCTGGCCGACCGTGAAGCGCTGCAGGCGAGCGCGCCCCTGCGGATGCGCCAGCACTTGCGCGGTCAGTTGCTTGGCGTAGTGCAACTGCGGCGGGTGGCGGCCGATGACGATCTGAAACAACTCCATCAGGCAAATCACGAGCGACGGGCCGAAGGTGAGCACCGTCAGCACGATGAACCCCGCCGCGATGAAGAATTCGATGGTGCCGTGGGCGGAGGGGAGGTCGAGGTGTACGCCGGCCGCGCTCAGTGCGACATCCGCCCCGGGGTGACACTCGGTGCTGCGGCACGTGTTGGCGACGTTGTCGGCATGCACCGAGCTCAGCGGGTCGAGCTTCGACCGCATCGCGTGCGGGTCTTGCCGCTGCGCAACGTGGCAGGCGACGCAGTCAGCGGTGCTGTTGTCGCCGAGCAGTGCGGCCTTGCCGTGAAAACTGCGCACGAAGCTGGTGATCGTGTTGGGGGCGTCGTGCTGAGCGAGAACGCCGGCGTCGGCATGGCACACGCCGCAGGTCTGCGCCTGATCGAGCGGAGCGCGAGCTGACCCGAGGCGGGCGTTGACGTGGCGGATGTAATAAGCGACATCGATCGGGATTTGTTCGACGTGGCACGACGCGCAGCGTGCGTCGCCGAGCATCTGTGCGGGGCCGAGCAAGGCGTCATCGCGGAAGACGGGTTCATCGTGGCAGTAGAGGCATTGCGACTGATCGGGCTCGAGGAGCGGACCGTCGGCGAACTGGAGGTTGCCGAGGGTTTCCGGGTTGTGGGCGCTGTCGCGCAGGGCTTGCGCGGCGTTGGCGTGGCTGAAGCGACGGGAAAGTCCGGATTCAGTCGAAAGGTGGCACGTGGTGGTGCAGTCGACCTTGGACACGGGCTCGTGGGGCACGACGGCGACTTGATTGCGGGGGTGGCAGTCGGTGCACGCCAACCGCGCGTGGGCCCCGAGCAGTTGTTCGTGATAGCTGGGGTCGACGAAGTAAAGGTGGACCCGGTCGGCGTCGGCGTCATAGCGGCTGAGGCCTCGAAACTGATGGCAGTAGAGGCAGTTGTCGGGGTCGGCGGCGATCGCGGGAGCGCTAAGCGTCGCGAACACGCCGGCGATCCAAAGCAGCGTGGCAGGGTGTGGTTTCATGACGTGCGGCATATTAGCGATCCTGGTGTCGCCTGTAAGCAAGATCAGTCTAATTTATCTGAGTTTCGTGATGGCCGAGCCGTGCGCGGTGTGCCGGTGGGCGGCGGTGAAGAACCCAAGTGCTTGTGAGCAATGAGCTTGTAGATGGTTGCGGTCAGATCGCCGGGGGCGTAAAGAAATTACGACTTTTGCATCGCGTACCGATTGCGAATTGCGGGCATTCCGATAGAATTGCAGAAGAATCAGGCTGAATATGAGGCGGTATCGGAGACCGCTCAACATATCTCAGGCCGCTCGCACGGGAGCAGCTCATGTCACGTAGTACACCTGTTGTGCTCACGCTCGCCGCATTGGTCGGCCTCAACGCCGGCTGCCCATTCCTGAATCTGCCCGGAGGTGGCGGTGACACCCCCGACCCGAACACGCCGGATCCGAACATGATGGATCCCAACACGCCGGATCCCACCACGCCCCCGCCTGGCGACGGGGGGCTCACCGGTCGGTTCGCCGGTGCGACCCGTTGCGGCCTGTGCCACGTCAACACCCACGACACCTGGGGCGACACCCTGCACGCCGGCGCCTACCAGACCCTCATGGAAGTCGGTCAGGAAAACAATGCCGACTGCCTGCCCTGCCACGTGACCGGGTTCAACGAGAGCGACGGCTGGATGAACATGGAAACCACGGCGTCGCTCGCCGGTGTGACTTGCGAGTCTTGCCACGGTCCGGCGGCTGATCACGCGAACAACGTGGTTGATCGAACGCTGCGTCCGCCGGCCGACCTCGCGTCGGAGGTGTGCGGCCAGTGCCACGTCGGCGACAGCCAGCCGCACTTCACGCAGTGGGCGAGCTCGCGTCATGCGGCCATTGACGGCTACGTGCAGTCAGCCTTCATCGATGGTCAGCCAGGCCGCCTGAGCAGTTGCGGCGCGTGCCACTCCGGCGACTACTACTACAACGCGATCCTCAACGACACCCCGGTCGCCGACGACGCGCTCGCCGGTTTGCCGCCAGAAGCACTGATGGCGACCGAGTGCGCCATGTGCCACGAGCCGCACATGCAAACCAACAACGCGTCGCTCACGCCTGACGGTCGCGACTTCCAGTTGCGGTTCCCGATTCTCAAGCTGCCGGCCGCGACGAACACGGTCGCCGCCGCCACCGATAGCGATCGCTTCAACCTTTGCGGTCAGTGCCACCACAGCCGCGGCCGCACGTGGACGTCGAACAGCCGCGGACCGCACCACAGCGTTCAGTCGAACGTGCTGGCCGGTGAGATGCCGATGCCGGAGGCGGATGGCGATGTTCCGATCCCGCTGGTCGACAGCCGTGTCTCGGTTCACGCCGACGCCCCGACGCAGTGCGCCGCGTGCCACCTGCCGCGCGTCGAGACGCCGGATGATCCGTTCGCCCCGACCCTGTCGCAGCACACGTTCGCCGCGACGACGCAGAATTGCACGCTGCCGGGCTGCCACACATCGGTGGAGCAGGCGGCTGGTCGCCAGGGTACGCTGCAGTCGGGCGTGACCTCGGCCCTCGCTCGGATCGAAGGCAAGCTGGGCGACGCGTCGACGTGGCAGTACAGCGCAACGGGCGGCCCGTCGAGCGATGACCAGAGCGCGATTCCGGAGAACATCCGCAAGGCCCGGTTCCTCATCTCGTATGTCGAGGCCGACGGCAGCCTGGGCATGCACAACCCGGATTACACCCGCGACATCCTCGCGGAAGCCGAGCGTCTGGTTGACGAGTCGATTGCCGCCGGCGCCTGGCCGCTTTAGGCGAGTGAACCTGATGGACGCAGCATCGCTCCGCTGAGCGACGCTGCGTGACAGAAATACCTTCAGCATAGACACGGTCGTGTGACGAATGCGTCACGCGGCCGTGTCGCCTTTTGAGAAGGCGGTTGGGGTGGGCATTGCTGCATGTCCGCCACGCGGCTGGGTGGCATCACCGACGCTACCCGCTGACATTGCCGAGTGCGGGGCCGAGAATTGTGCGCACGGCGGACTCTATGCGGTTCTAGTGGGTTCGTTCCTCACGGCGCTCCCCGCAAGAGATGAAAGGCGTTGCAACCAGCGGTCCAACCAGGGGCATCCAGCCCGGAGCGTGTCCAGGCCCACGTCCTTCACGGCGGTAACGCCCCACGCCACCTTGTCATACCCGGGGAACACGCCCACGATCCGTTCCGACGGCGCAGTCTCGGGTGAATCATCGATCTCCTCGACGTTGCCTCCGAAATCCGCTTTGATCTTCGACAGCCAAGTTGACGACGTACCGATACTTAGCGCCGTCGTATCAGGGTCGACGAACAGCAGCGATTCGAACTCGTGAAGCTGCACGCAAGGTCCAAAGCGCGTTCCCAGCTCCGGCTGCAGGTCATCGCGCAGCCGCCTTTCGATGTATTCGCCGCGCTGTGTACATGGTTGGTTCGCTGCCTCGCTCCGCCCCGGCCACGAGTGCGGCATGGCGTAGTAGTCGACGAGGACGCCGACAACCCGATCGGCACGCACCTTCGCCAGGCGGAGCAGCTCCTCGCGGTACACCGACCAGTCCCGGATTCCCCCGTGCTTGCGCTGCGGCTTACCAACCAGCGTGCCAGACAGTGCGATCCCGTAGTTGTTGGCGACATACTCGGCGAGCACACTGCGACAGAATTCCCTTTCGGTATGCCCCTCGCACAGCACAAGCACTTCACGCATTGTTCACCCCGCCGCGAACGTTGCCTTTCAGCCACAGCTCACCAAGGCTAAAGTCCTCCAGCCACGCCTGCAGCGCTTCGGCATCTAGCCGCGCGAGCTGCGTGGCGCCGCCAACCTGGTCGACGGTAATGACCTGTTCCGGCTCAAACTCGCTCAACAAGACCGGCGATTGGGTGGCCGCAATGATCTGCATGCGGGTTGAGGCCGAGCGGAGCAGGCCGGCGAGGATGGCCAACGCTTCGGGATGCAAGCCCAACTCGGGCTCATCTACAACAATCGTCGACGGGGGCGACGGTTGCAGCAACGCCGTCGTGAGGCACAGAAAGCGAATCGTCCCGTCGGAGAGGTGCCCGGGCGAGAAGATGTAGTCCTTGCCTTTCTGCCGCCACGTCAGGCGCACCTGGTCCTCGGCCTTGCCGCTGCGAACGCTGAGGACGAAATCATCGAAGTACGGTGCAATCCGCTGCACGGTCTTGCGGATGCTCTCGTAAACCGCCGGGTGCTTGTCGCGCAAGCCGAGCAGAAACGCCGCGAGATTGTCACCGCTTGCGTCCAGCTTCCCGGTCTGCTCGATGCCGCTGCCTCGGCGCATGCCGGCCGTCATGCTCGTATCGTGGAAGTGGTAGAGGTTCCAATTGGACACCGAGTCCCAGACGTACCAGTTCTGTCCGGGTCCTTTATACTTACCGGAATCGTCCTTACGCTTCCGAAGCTGCGATTCGCTGGTGCCACCGCCAATGGAGCGCAACTTGCCCAGGGGGATGTACTGAGTTGCCTCCTCACTGATGACAAACCAGCCC
Organism: uncultured Planctomycetales bacterium; assembly: GCA_964563855.1. Classification (GTDB taxonomy): domain Bacteria; phylum Planctomycetota; class Phycisphaerae; order UBA1845; family Fen-1342; genus JAFGRR01. Next base: position 17,957 of record CAZLYU010000062.1, read on the forward strand.
TCGGCGGTCGGTTCGAGCGAGAAGAAATACCTGTTTTCACCGAAGATCAGGTCCGCTTCGATCTTGCGGGTGTACGCCACGCCATTGAAGAAATACCCGTCGGCCGGACCATTCTGGATCGTGTACTTCTGGAGCCGCTCCTCGACCATCGCCCGCAGCAGCCGGAAGAACTCGACGAAGTTGCTCTTGCCGGCGCCGTTCGCGCCGATCAGCACGTTCACGCGGCCGAGCTCAAAGTCTTCCAGCGACTCGAACGACTTGAATCCGCGGATCGTCAGCTTGTCGAGCTTGTTCGCCAAGAGTCGGCCTCCCTCGTCCGCGCCAGACCCATCACCCGCGCAGCGCGTCACCCGGCGTGCGGCCCCAATTGTGCGAGCGCACCGACTCCACGATCTGCGTCGCCAGCCGCACTGCCGCTACGCCGTCGTCAACGCTGACCGGCGGCGTCGTGCGGTTCCGAACGGCGTCGAGAAACGCGACCAGCTCAGCGTTGAGCGCGTCTTGGTCGTCGATCTGCAGCGGCTCGACCTGCACCAGCTTGCCGAAATCGACGCCCGCGAGCTGCGACAGGTCGTCGAGATTCTTCTCGCGCGCCAGCTTCAGCACGTCGAGGTTCTTGTCGAGGCGGATCGCGACGCCGTCTTTGCGTTGGTAGTCGAGCGAGAGATACGCGTCGTGGCAGAACACCCGCAGCTTACGCTCGGTTTTCAGCGCCAGGCGCGACGCCGTAAGGTTTGCAACGGCGCCGCTCTCGAAGACGACGCGGGCGTTGGCGATGTCTTCGCTGGGCGCGAGCACGTCGACGCCGTACGCGTCAACGCTGCGCACCGGCTGACCGCCGACGAGGTGCAGCACGATGTCGATGTCGTGGATCATCATGTCGAACACGACGCTGACATCGGCCGAGCGAAACGTGAACGGGCTGATGCGGTGCGTCTCGATGAACTTGGGCTCCAACCCGAGGCGCGCGACGGCCCGCACGGCGGGATTGAACCGCTCGGTGTGACCGACCGCGACGATGGCGTCGTGTTTGCGCGCGAGGGCCGCAATCGCTTCAGATTCCTCGATCGTGGGGGCCAGCGGCTTTTCGATCAGCACGCCGATCCCGCGCTCGATCAGCGGCTTGGCGACTTCGAGGTGGGCTACGGTGGGTACCGCGATTGACGCCGCCGCCACGTCGCCGAGCTCGGGCGTGTAGTGGTCGGCATAGCGAACCCCGAGCGGCTCGGCCATGGCTCTGGCCTTGTCGAGATCGCGATCCACGATGGCGACCAGGCGCGTGTCGGCCATTTCGCTGTATTTGCGGACGTGGTGCCGACCCATGTGGCCGGCGCCGACGACGATGACGGGGAGAGGCGTGGGCATATGCGTAGGGTACGGTGCGGTGGTTGCGGGGGCGAGTCGACCACGCGCGACGCACTCGTCGACGTCGACCGCGGTTTGCACCTGGTTTCCGACGTCAACGGCATCGTAGCGTCCCGATAGACGTTGCAGTTTGATTCAGAGCGTTCACCTCGCCTAACACCTAACGGTGAAATGAATCCGTGCGTCAGGTTCCGACGGAGGTCCGTTCGGGCGCGTCGACTGGAGAGAGGGACAGGGAGCTTCTCATGATTCAACGAATGTGCGTCGCGACCGCGCTGATGGCGGCGACGGGAGTGCTATCGGACCAAGCGGCTTTCGCGGCCGACTCGTCGTCAAACTGGCTCGCTGCGGCGGACGGCTCGTTTAATGACGCCGCCAATTGGAGCACCGGCTTTGTGCCCAACGCGGGCAACGGCGGCTTCGCGACGCACGACGCGATCATTGACGCG
>CAZLYU010000063.1:0-19738 GCA_964563855.1 uncultured Planctomycetales bacterium
AGTCGGGCGGGAGGGCGTCGGGGTTTTCGGGCTGGTACTCCTCGACGCAGTTTTTGCAGATGGTGCGCACCAGGCGCTGCGCGACGACGGCTTCGAGGGAGCTGGAGACGAGAAACGGCTCGACGCCCATGTCGAGCAGACGCGTGGTGGCGGAGACGGCGTCGTTGGTGTGGAGGGTGCTGAAGACCAAGTGACCGGTGAGCGATGCGTTGATGGCGACTTGCGCAGTCTCGAGGTCTCGAATTTCGCCGACGAGGATGATGTCTGGGTCGTGACGCAGGAAGGCGCGGAGTCCGCTGGCGAAGGTGAGGCCGATGCGGGGGGCGACCTGGACCTGGACGATGCCTTCGAAGTTGTACTCGACGGGGTCTTCGACGGTGAGGATTTTGGTTTCGTCGCTGACGATGGTGTTGAGCGAGGCGTAGAGGGTGGTGGTTTTTCCGGAGCCGGTCGGCCCGGTGACCAGGACGATGCCGTGCGGCTTGCGAATGACCTGGTCGTAGTTTTCGTGGGAGTCCGGCTGCATGCCCAGCTCTTTGAGCGTGAGGCGGATGGCGGTTTTGTCGAGGATGCGCAGCACGGCGCCTTCGCCGAAGGTGGACGGGACGATGCTGACGCGGAGGTCGATCTCGCGGCCGCGGGCTTTGATCTTGAACGCGCCGTCTTGGGGGAGGCGTTTTTCGGCGATGTTCAGTCCGCTGAGGATTTTGATGCGGCTGATGACGGCGTTTTGGAAGCGTCGAATTTCGGGGGGGACGTTGGCGTTGTGGAGCATGCCGTCGACGCGGTAGCGGACGCGGAAATCGTTTTCGAAGGGCTCGAAGTGAATGTCGCTGGCGCGCTCGTTGAGGGCCTCCATGAGAATTTCGTTGACGAGGCGAATGACCGACGCCTCTTGGGCCATCTGGACGTCGAGGTCGGTGGAGTCGACGGGGGTTTCGTCGATGACTTCGACGCCGCCGGTGTCTTTCTCGGCGACCATCTCATGGAGCACGTCGCCGCCGACGCCGTAGAAGGTCTTGATGAGGTTGTTGATTTCGGTGCTGGTGGCGAGGACGGGTTCGACGGGTAGGTTGATGACGGTCTGGACGTCGTCGAGGGCGTACATGTTGTACGGGTCGGAGGTGGCGATGCGTACGCCGCGGCCGTTGCGGCTGACGGGGATGAGGGCGTAGCGGTGGACGAGTCGGCTGGGGACAAGGGTGAGCAGCTCGCGGTCGACGTCGTTTTCGCCGAGCTCGATGAGCGGGATGGCGAACTGTTCGCTGAGGACCTTGAGGATCTGTCGTTCGGTGACGAATCCTTTGCGGACGAGCACGTGGTCGATGCGTTCGCTTTGTGAGGCGCGCGCGGAGAGTGCTTCGTCAAGCTGATCGTGGTTGATCAGGCCGCGTTCAACGAGTGCTTCGGCGATGGGCATGGTTGCGTACCGTCCGTTGCGACCTAGGTGATACCCGCGTGACGGGGCCTGGTGGCGCCTTCGCGGCGCGGCATTACTCGAAGTTGAGCCCGGTGATTCCCTGGCCGCGTTGATTGACGACCTCGGTGATGACCTCGCCGGGCGGCACGTGGAAGATCAGGCCGACCTCGGCGGTTCCCTGGCTGCGGCGAATCTCGGGGGCGATGGCCTTGAAGTCGGTCATGCCGCGAAAGCTGAGGCCCTGGGGCGAATCGGGGTCTCCGGCGTAGAAGAACTCGATGTAGGGTTGGCCGTCGCGGTCGACGACGCCGTAGTAGCCGCGCAAGGGATATCGTTGGCCGCGGTCGGTGGCGGCGAAGTATTGGCTGGTGTTGCTGCCGGCGAAGTTGGCGACTTGTCCGAGGAGGGAGCCGGGGGCGAAGGGTCGGGTGGCGACGACGAGGACGCGCTGTCCGGCGGGGGCCCAGTAGTCGTTGACGGCGCCGAGCGAGCCGCGTAGCTGTTCGACGAAGCCGGCGGCGCGGCCGGTCTTGATGGCTCGGCCGTCGGCTTCGAAGTCTTGGAGGGCGGACGTGGCGAAGCGTACGGGGGTGTTGATGTCGAATCCGCTGCGATCGACGATGACTTCTTCGAGTCCGCCGAAGGCGCCGCGACGCTCGCCGGCGGTGGGTTCGCTGGGGCGTGCGTCGGGGGTGTTGGCGGCGGCGGTGTCGGCCGCGGGGGTCAGCTCTTCGCCGAGCAGCGCGGGGGGCGATTCCGCGGGTGGTGCGCTGAGTTCGGTTCGCACGTGGCGGCGGTATTCAAGGAACCATGGTTCGAAGTTGTCGGGCGTGTCGAAGAACAAGTCGAACTCGACGTCCGGCGGTGTGGTGATGTTGTTGTCGAGGTCGACGATGCGGCGAGGCGTGTGTGCTTCCGGTTCGATGACCGGCAAGCCGCCGATGACGCGGGGGATGAAGTGCGCGGGTTCATCGCCGACGGCGCCGACGAGGCGGATCATGGATGGGCGGAAGCGGTGGGCGGCGCTGCGGCCCTGTTCGGCGGCGGCGCGATTGAAGTTGGCGCGGATGCCGAGCAGGGTGCGGCCGGGGCCGGGCTGATAGGTTTCGGGGGGGCGGAAGCCGAGTTCGCGGCGGTTTTCGTAGCTGGGCACGGCTTCGCGATAGCGAGCGACGACGCTGTCCTGTCGCCACCACTGCTGCACGGTGACGCCGCGGGTCCAAGCGTCGTCTTTGGGGAGCGCGGTGGGTGATGATTCGGTTTGAACGGTGTTGCCCGACCAGAAGACCCACTGGGTGAAGTCGGGATAGACGCTGCTGAATGAGCGGTTGGGATGTTCTTCGGAGACGACATTGCCGCCTTGCAAGCTGGTGGAACTGAGCCAGGCGAACATGCCGCTGACGAATTCGTCGGGCTTGAGGAATGAGGCGCTGTTGCGTTTGAACTCGGCGAAGCCGCCGGCGGAGACTTCGCCGACGCGTTCGAAGCGGGTGAACATGAGACTCGTGCCGCCCATGGGCAGCATGTAGAAGCCGATGACGAGCATGCCGACGGCGACCTGGGCGTTGAAGAGTCCGCAGACGGCTCCGCCGATCCAGTCGACCAACATGGGCAGGCGGACATTGCCGCGGATGTAGTTGTCGGCGGCGAAGCGTAGTGCTGCGAGGGCGACGACGAAGAGGCCGACGAAGACGGAGGGCTCGGTCCAGGCGGGGTGGAGGCCCTGGGCGGCGAGCAGTGCGGTGAGCGGGCCGAAGAAGCCGAATGCGATGGCGGCGGCGACGATGCTGCAGAAGACGTTGATGACGCCGCTGAAGAGTCCCCACAGGGCGTGCAGCATGGTGAGGCCGATGACGAAGACGATGACGATGATGGTGAGGATCATGTCGGCGTACTCCTAGCCGGCCTGCTTTTTGGGGGTGGATTTTGGTTTGGCGACGGCGGCGGGTTTGGGTTTGCCGGGTGCGGCTTTGCGCGGCGCGGCTTTGCCGCCGGCGCCGGGTTTGCCGCCGCTGCTTGATTTGGATTTGTCGGTGTTTTTGCCGCTGAGGACGCGTTGGACTTCCTGAATGCTGGTGACGCCTTCGAGGACTTTGCGCAGCGCGTGGGTCTGGAAGCCGAAGCCGCCGCGTTTGACGGCGTATTGCTGGACATCGGCGAAGGCGCGGGCGTTGCGGACGACGTGGCGGAAGTCGTCGTCGATCAGAAGCAGATCGAAGATGGCGGTGCGGCCGACATATCCGGAGCCCTGGCAGTTCTGGCAGATGATGGGGTTGCCCTTTTTGTCGAACTCGGGTTCGGGTTGGCGATAGAGCACGGCGTCGGCGGGCATGTTGAGCCGCTTGAGCTGTTCGGGATTGGGTTTGTAGGCCTGTTTGCACGAGGGGCAGAGCTTGCGGATCAGCCGCTGGCTGGTGACGGCGGAGAGTGCTTTGGCGACCTTGGCGTTGTCGTTGACGAGCTCCATCCATTTGCGGAGGACGGCGAGCGACTCGGTGAGCGTCGGCTCTTGGAGGCCGGCGTAGACGAACTGCTTCTTGCCGGCGGCCTCGGTGGCGAGGATGGCGGCGGCGGGCTCGCGAATCTCGGGCAGGATGATGATGTCGGGGTCGGTCCGCAGCAGTTTCTGCAGTTCGCCGGCGAATGTTTTGTTGTCGGCGGGGACGTACTCGATTTGGGTGACGTTATCGATCGGCAGTTCGATGCGGTATTCGAGGGTTTGGATGTTGTTGAGAAACGCGTCGTGGGTGCGGGTGAGGCTGTAGAGCGTGGTGGTCATTCCGCCGCCGGGCGGGGCGCCGACGACGACCAGTCCTGGTTCACCGGCGAGCATGGCGGCGCGCATCTGTTCGGTCTGGGGCGCGGTGAAGCCGAGGTCTTCGATTTTGTAGCGTGTTTCTTCGCCGATGACGCGGAGCGTCAGTTTTTCGCCTTGGGTGGAGCCGTCGGTCCGAACTTCGACGGTGACGGATTCTTCGCCCATCGCGACCGAGATCTTGCCGGTTTGGGGTTTGCGGCGTTCTTCGAGGTCGAGCGCGGCGATGACCTTGAGGAACTGCACGACGTGTTCGGCTTCGTCGGAGGTCCAGGGTTCTTGCTCGGTGCGTACGCCGTCGACTTCGTAGACGAGGCTGGCGGCTTCGCGACCTGGGGCGAGTTCGGCGCGTTGGGCGCGGCGCCAGCGGATGTCGAAGAGCAGTTCCTGGGTGAGTCGATAGCGTTCGCGTTGATCGGGATCTTCGGGGATTTTGACGCGTTTTCGGTCGGCGCCGCGGATGGCGACCTTTTCGCGTACTTCCTTTTCCTTTTTCTTTCCGTCGCCGGCGAACAAGGATTTGATGTGGGCGCCGGTGAGCACTTTATCTTCGTCGCGGACCATGCCGTTGCGGTGCATGACATAGGCGCCGGCGGCAGCGCCGACCAGGACGACGAATGTGGGGAAGCCGATGACGAATGGGGCGAGCAGCATGACGGCGGTGGCGGCGACGCCGGCGCCCATGGTGGTGAGATTCCAGATGTCGCGATAGGTGTTGACGATCTGCGTGTCTTTGTCGATCCATTGGGCGAGGTAGGCCCAACCGACGAAGACCAGCGTGACCAGCAGCAGCTTCCACCAACTGATGAAGGTGAAGGTCTCTGGCAACTGAGCGAGCAGCTCAACCGAGGCGAGCAAGCCCATAGTCACTCCCGTGTCGTCGCGCGCCGCGCGGGCGCTTGCAGTCGTGGATTAGCCGAGAATGCCCGTACCGCCTGACCGAATGCCCTTGAGCGCCATGCGCAGCTCGTCGGGATTGGGTGCGAATTCATACGCCGTGGCATGGTCAATGAATCCGAGGTCGACGAGTCGGCGAAGGTGCTCGGTGAAGTCGACCATGCCGTCGTCATAGGAAGCGCGCACCACGTCGATGATTTCGTTGTCGCGTTCTTCGCGAATCAGTTTGCGCACTGACGGGTTGGTCATCATGATTTCGACCGCCGGCACGACGGGGACGCCGTCTTTGATGCAGGGCACGAGTTTCTGACAGATGATGGCTTTGAGGTTGAACTCGAGGGCCTGGCGGATCTGTCGGCGTTCCTGCGCGGGGAACAGGTCGAGCAAGCGCGAGATCGTTTGTGCGGCGCTCGACGCGTGGATGGTTCCGAAGGTGAGGTGTCCGGTCTCGGCGGCGTGGATCGCGGCGGAGAAGGTTTCCTGGTCGCGCATTTCGCCGATGAGGACGACGTCGGGATCTTCACGCATGAGGTGCTTGAGGGCGACGTGGAAGTCGAGCACGTCGATGCCGACCTCGCGCTGGTTGATGAGCGCCTTCTTGTCGGTGAAGAGGTACTCGATGGGGTCCTCGACGGTGACGATGTGGACGGGGTAGCGCGAGTTGATGTAGTCGATCATCGCGGCGATGGTGGTGCTCTTGCCGGATCCGGTAATGCCGGCGAGCAGCACGATGCCCTGGTTGTTTTGGGCGACCTTCTCCATCGAGCCGGGGAGGTTGAGTTGTTCGAAGGAGAGGATGTTGCGGTCGACGCGGCGGGCGGCGACCGACATGTGGCCGCGCTGCTGAAAGGCGTTGATGCGGAAGCGGTCGGCGTCGCCTTGGGGGCCGACGTCGTACGCGAAGTCGATGCCGCCGTTTTCTTTGTAGTACTGCTTCTGCGCGTCGGTGAGCAGCTCGAAGATGCCGTCGCGAATTTGCTCGCCGGTGAGCTCTGGTGCGGTGAGGGGCTTCAGGTCGCCCTTGACGCGGACCATGGGGGGCTTGCCGGCTTTGAGGTGTAGGTCGGAGACCTTGAGTTTGATGGTCGCCTTGAACAGTTTGTTGAGCGTGGGCTCCGATCCGTTGCTATCGGTCGGCACGTTGATCGGCTGATCGTGCTCTTTCGACATTCTCGCGTCTCACTCATGGGCGGCGCCGCGACCCACGCACACAGAGGGGGCGGCGCCCACGCGCGTCAAATCGTTCCTGCGGGGCGAACTCGGTCAGGAGCGGACGGGTCGCCGCCACGATCGTCTCGCTCCGCCGAGTCCGTCACGATAGCATAGCGTGGCGGGAACATCCACCATGCGTACCGACGGCGACGCGGTGGGCGGGAAAGCGCCGCGGTGACGCGATTGCCTCTGAGGGATGTTGTCCATGCGTCTGTCGATCGGCTCACGGTTGGTTGGAGCGGGATTGTTCTCGGCGTTGGTTGGGCTGTCGACGGGGCTGAGCGGCTGCGTCGAGCTGCACTATCTGGCGCATCTCGGCGTTGGTGAGCTTGGCGTGCAGGGTGGGGCTGAGCCGATCGAGGCGGTGCTGAACTCGGGGCGGCTGACGGACGAAGAGGGTGAGCAGCTTCGGCGAGCGGTGCGGGCGCGCGACTTTGCGGGGGAGGTGATCGGACTGTCGGTGGGCGACTCGTATCAGATGTTTTACGACAGCGGCGACGATCCGAGCCAATGGAGTTTGAGCGTGTCGGAAGCGACGCGTGCGGCGCCGATCACGTGGGACTTTCCGATCGTCGGCACGTCGGAGAGTCTGTCGTTCTACGACGAGGAGTTGCTGAACTACTACGCGGCGCGTTTCGATCAGACGGGCTATGACGTGTACACGTATGAGGTGGCGGCGTATAGCACGCTGGGGATCTTGAACGACCCGGTGCGTTCGACGATGTTGGGGTACGGCCCGATCACGCTTGCTGAGGTGATGATCCACGAGTTGACGCACAACACGATCTTTCGGCCCGGCGATCCGGTGTTTAATGAATCGCTAGCGACCTATGTGGGACGAACCGGCGCGATTCAGTTTCTGGCGGTCGAGTTTGGGGCGGACTCGGGCTGGCCGGAGACTGCCGCGGCTTACTACGCGGACAGCGACCGGGTCGATGCGTTCATGATTTCGTTTTACGAATCGCTGGTTGATTACTATGCGCAGCCGCTGGGTGAGCTCGCGTTGTTGCGTGGGCGGGCAGCGTTTTTCGCGGCGGCTGGTGAGCGGTTTGCGAGCGAGGTTCAGCCGGAGCTGTTCTATCCGGAGTTGTTTAGTCGGTACACGAATCTGCCGGTGAACAACGCGTGGGTGCTGTTGAATCGTCGGTACGGGTTTGATCTGGACGTATTCGCCGCGGTGCATGCAGCGACCGGCTTTGAGTGGAGCGCGACGCTGGACGTGTTTCGCGGGGCGGCGGGGGCGTCTGGCAGTCCGTTCGACTATTTGCGCGACTGGCTGGCCGCGAATGCGGGGTCGTAGATCGGATGGTGAGACGCGAACCGTGGATGCGTTTCAGCCGTAGCTCCATTTCAGCAGCCGTCTGATTCGCGCCCTGGAGAACATGCGATGAAGTGCCCCGCCTGCCAATCGCCGGAACTTGTGATGAGCGAGCGTAAAGGCGTTGAGATTGATTACTGCCCGCAGTGTCGCGGTGTGTGGCTCGACCGTGGCGAGTTGGACAAGATCATTGATCGGGCGCTGCGGGAGGAGGTCGTGTCGGCGGCGCCGCCGCCTCCGCCCCCTCCGCCGCAGGCTCCTCCGCCACAGCCGGGCTACGCCGCCCCGCCGCCGCACTATCCGCCGCCGCACACGATGCATGACAGCGACTACGGGAAGTATTCCTACAAGCGGAAGAAGCGGAAGCACTGGCTGAAGGAGCTGTTCGACTAGCGATCGCGCGTGGTGTGAGGCGAGGACGGCTGCCGCTTGAGGCCTTTGGGGCAGCACCGGGTGCTAGCGTTTTCGCGCTATCGTTCAGCGAATCGGCACGGCGCGGAGCACGCCGGTCTGCGTGGCGATGTAGAGCGTGCCGGCGGGGGTGAAGGTGATGTCGGTGGCGAGCCCGAGTCCGGCGAGCGAGAAGAACGTTTCGCTGGTTACGCCGGTGCGGTCGGTGGTGAGGGTGAGTTGGAAGAGCGAGTCGGGGCCGTCGTCGGCGAGAAACAAGGCGCTGGCGGATGTGCCGCCGTAGCGTCCGCTGGGGTTGACGGCGAGGCCGGCGAACGCCCGGGTGAGTAGATTCGCGCGCGCGAGAATTGGTTCGCGGTAGGCGGGGTTGGCGGCGACGAAGGCTTGCTCGGCTGCGGTGTTGGCGAGCCCGGTGACGGCGGGCCATCCATAGTTGGCGCCGGGCGCGAGCAGGTTCAACTCGTTGCCGCCGCCAGGCAGATCGGCGGGTCCGAGCGGGCCGATCTGCTGCTCGCTGACGTAGCCGTTGGGGGTTTGAATGTCGAAGGTGATGCCGCGTGGATCGCTGACGCCGGACGCGTAAACTGGCGAGTTCGGGGTTGGGTTGTCAGCGGGAGTCATGCCGTCGTCGGTGAGGCGGAGAATTTTTCCGAGCAGGCTGTCGGGGTTCTGGGCGGCGTCGCCGGTGACCTGATCGCCGATGGCGGCGAAGAGCATGCCGTCGGGGCCGAAGGCGATGGGGCCGCCGAGGCGGATGAACGCCTCTGATGCTGGGATCGAGAAGACGAGGATTTCGCCGGAGGTTGCGGTTACGCCGTCGACGGTGAAGTAGACGATGCGATAGTCGATGATGCTGTCGTTTTGGAAGGTGTCGCCGGCGGTTCCGCTGAGGGCGTAGAAGGCGTAGATTCGGCCGTTTCCGGAGAAATCGGGGTGGAGCGCGAGGCCCATGAGGCCGCGGTCGCCGACGGCGTTGACGTCGAAGTCGAAGACTGCGGCGTCGACGAGGGCGCCGTTTTGGATGGCGCGGACGCGTCCGGTGTTGCGTTCGGCGTAGAAGACGCGTCCGTCATTGGTGGAGACGAGCGCGGTGGCCCACGTTCCGGCGGAAACGACTTCGAGGGCGACTTCGCGTCCGACCGGGATGCCGCTGTCGAAGGCGCCGAGCGAACTGGACACACACGCGACGCCGCCGAGCACGAGGCTGGCGACCGCAGCGGTCAGTGCGAGCGTGAGCGATGGACGAGAAAGCGGGGCGCGGATCATGGGCTCGTGGGTCTCCTGTTCGCGGCAGGCATCATATCGGTGCGCTGCGTGGTCGAACACAACAGGCGGAGCGAGCGCAAAGCCTGCCGCGGCGGCTAACACTGTGAGGGGGTTGGCGATTACGCTGCCGTTGGGCGTCGGCCGTGTTGGCGGGGGCCCGCTTTGAGTCCTGCCGATGACGCGTGATCGTTTGGTGACACGTTGGTATTCGCGTCCCGAGGTGCTGCTGGTCGGCACGTTTCTCGGACTGATCGCTGTGGGAGCGGTGCTGCTGTCGCTGCCGCAGGCGACGCCGGCCGGCGAGGAACGCCTCGCGCCGCTGGACGCGGTGTTCATGGCGACGTCGGCGGTCTGCGTGACGGGGCTGAGCACGATCAGCGGCGGGTCGGCGTCGTTGTCGCGTTTCGGCCAGACGGTCGTCATCGTGCTGGTGCAGATTGGCGGTCTCGGGGTGATGACGTTTGGTGTGCTGGGCATGCAGCTTTTGCGCCGGCGACTCTCGTTCAGCTCGCAGGCGGCGGTCGAGACGGCGCTGTTTCAGGCGCGGGTGAAGGGCGGTTTTCGCGGGACGTTCTGGCGGATTGTGCTGGTCGTGTTCGCGTGTGAGCTGCTGGGGACACTGATGCTGTGGTTCGATATCGCGCAGTATGACGCGGATCTGGGTCGGAGCCTGTTTGACGCCGCGTTTATGGCGATCTCGGCGTTCTGCAACGCGGGGTTCTCGGTGTATGCCGACAGCGTGATGCGTTTTAACGATGATCCGCTGTTTCTGATCACGGTGATGAGTCTGATCTTCGTGGGCGGGGTGGGGCATGTGGTGTTGATCGAGCTGCTGGGCCGGGTGAAGTCGTTCGTACTGCGTCGACCGCCGCCAAAGCTGCGCCTGACGCTGCACTCGCGTGTGGTGCTGCGGAGCAGCTTGCTGCTGATCGGCGGCGGGGCGGCAGCATTGTTGTTGATCGATGTTGGCTGGGGCGGAGCGACGTGGTGGCAGATTGCGCCGCATGCGTTGTTTCAGTCGGTGACGGCGCGTACGGCGGGCTTCAACACGGTGGATATCGGCGCGCTGCCGATTCCCGCGATGTTGGTGCTGATCGCGCTGATGTTCGTGGGCGGCGCGCCGGCCTCGTGTGCGGGCGGGATCAAGACCACCTCGCTCGCGGTTTGGGTCGGACGGGTTCGCGGCGGCTTGACCGGCCGGTCGGAGACGCGCGTGCTGGACCGCGTCGTCCCTCCCGAGGTCACGCGTCGCGCCGCGCAGGTCATCGCGATTGCAGCGCTGTGGAACTTTGTGGGGGTGATGGTGCTGGCGACGAGCGAGACGATGGCGAATCCGGAGCTGGGGCTGCAGGACGTCGTGTTCGAGCAGGTGTCGGCGTTTGCGACGGTCGGGTTGTCGACGGGACTGACGACCGAACTGTCGATGGTGGGTAAGGTCTGGATCACGCTTTCAATGTTCGTCGGTCGGCTGGGGCCGCTGACGATTGCGGTAGCGGTCTTGCGCACGCCGCACACGTACGTGACGTATCCGAACGAGGGGGTGATGATTGGTTAGCGGCGTTGACATGGTGCAAGCATGAGACAGGTTTGCGTGATCGGCTTGGGTCAGTTCGGGGCGCATCTAGCGCGTACGCTGGTGAGCATGGGGTGCGAGGTGCTGGCGCTGGACAAGCGCGAAGAGCGGGTCGACGCCGTGCGCGACGACGTGCATCGCGCGTTGCTGGGCGACGCGCGGCGTTATGAAACGCTGGAGAGCGCGTTGCCGGCGACGATCGACGAGGCGGTGGTTTCGCTGGGTGAAGAGAGCATCGAGCCGAGCGTGTTGTGCACGCTGAATTTGCGGCGTCTGGGGGTCAAGAAGGTGCGCTGCACGGCGATTAGCGATGAGCACGCGGAGATTCTGCGCGAGGTCGGCGCGACGCACGTGATTTTCCCGGAGCGCGAAACGGCGCAGCGCGCGGCGCGTACGGTGGCCACGCCGAACTTGGTGGATATGTTCCCGCTGTCCGGGGATTTTCGCATTGTTGAGTTGGAGGCGCCGAAGGCGCTGATCGGCAAGACGCTCGCCGAGCTGGAGCTGCGACGCAACCACGACGTGCTGGTCGTGGCGGTGAAGAAGCGTTCAGACGAAGACTATGAGTACCTGCCGGGGGCCGACGCCCGGGTGGAAGCGGATCAGATTCTGATGGTCATCGGCCGCGAACTCGACATCGTACAGTTGGCCGGGTCGTAGGTTGGGTCGGGCGCGCTAGGACTGTGGGACGTAGCGGCGGAGCGTTTCGAGGCCGATGAGCAACCCCGGGGTCTCCAGCTCACCGCCGTAGACGGCGTCGTGGGCGCCTTCGATATCGAGGTTTCCGCGGTATCCGACTTCGATGAGGGTGCTGATCACCGCGCGCCAATCGACCTGGCCGAGGCCAGGCATGCGATGGCGCACTGCGCTTGGATCAAAGACTCCCTGCTCGCGCACGACATCCCAGCGCACTTCCGCATCCTTCGCGTGGACGTGATAGATCTTGCTCGCGAACTGGCGAATGGTGGGCGTTGGTTCGATCAGCAGGCAGATCAGGTGCGACGGATCCCACTCGAGTCCGAACGTCGGATCATCGTCGAGCGCGTCGAAGATCAGCTCCCAGGCGTGCGGCGTGAACGCGATGTTCGTGCCGCGAAATGGATGGCAGTGAAACATCGGACAGTTCTCGAACGCGATGCGCAGACCGAGATCCGCGGCGCGCTTGCCGACCTCGCGCCAATACTGTTGGACGGCGGGAATGTTGTCTTCGATCGTCTTCTCCGGCTCGCGCCCGGTAAACGTGCTGACGGTGTCGAGACCGAGTTGCCGGGCGAGCTTCATCACGCCAAGGAAGTGTTCGGGGGCGTCGGGCTCGGTCAGGTGGTTGGGGTAGTAGCCGACGCAGCTCAGCTCGACGTCGTGTTCGGCCATCTGGGCCTGAAGCGTCTTCACCGCCGCATCGGTGGCGACGCCGGGGGCGAAGGGGTCGCCGGGCCAGCAGAGCAGTTCGAAGCTTCCGAACCCGTGGCGCGCGAGGAAGGGAACGTCGTGTTCTTTCAGGTTGGTAAGCAGGCCGAGACGCATGCGGGCACTCCGTCGATGGTTTGGATTCGTGCGATGGGGTGGCGCGCGGGCGTCGCCTCACGCCGCCGCGCATTAGAAACGTCGTCGGCGTCGGTCGGCAAATGCTGGAAAGTGCGGCAGCCCGCGACGGCGTTGGCCGTTGCGGGCTGCTGCGGTCGGTTCCGAACTGCTGCGACTCAGGCAGGTGCAGCGGGAACGTTGGTTCGGGCGCCGGGGGGGTCGTCTAGCGACGACGGATGAACATGCCGCCGAGCGCGAGCAGCACGAGGCTGGTGGGCTCGGGGGTGATCGTGAACTTGTACCAGTCAATGGTGTCGGCCAGCAGGTCGCCGGTGACGGTCGTCGCGCCGGCGTTCAGCGTGTAGACGCCGCCAGCTTCCTCGTCGCCAACGACGTCGAAGCCGGGGTTGAACACCGTGTTGAAACGACCGACGGCGATGAAGTACTCGCCGGCAGCGATGCCGCTGAAGATGCCGCCCATGTCGTCGAAGCTGACGCCGCCCGTGGAGACCTCGCTCTGCAGCACGCCCGCCGCGTCGTCATTGTTGGCGATCAACGCACCGTCCTGCCCGTACAGGCCGAGCTCGGTGTCGAACGCCGTGCCGAACGTGTTGATCGAAAACGAAGCCGATTCGTCACCCAGCACGCCGAGGTCGACGGCGGTCGGCTGGACGGCGGCCGGAGCGCCGACGGCGGGCAGTGAGAGATCGCTCTCGACAAACCACTCGACCACCGTGTTGTCGAAATTGGCATCGCCGAAGCCGCCCGCGTTCGCGACGAAGTCGATCGCGGGGAAGCCGGTCAACTCGGGCGTGAACGCGCCGGTGAAGCCGAGGCCGGGAACGGGAAGGCCGTCACCGGCGGCGTTGTAACCGTCGGCAATGTCGCTGATGATCGTGAAGGTCGAGGGATCGCCGAAGAAGACGCTCGCCTCGCTGGAGAACGGGTCACCACCGGCGACCGACCAGTCGGTCGTCACGCGATAGGCGACGTACGGCGGAGCGAAGGGGACGCCGCCGAGATTCAGCGGAACGACCGTCTCGCCGGAGACCACGATGTTTCCAAGATTGAAGGTCTGCGACGGCGTCTGGGCGGTCGCGACGGCGACGAGCGCGGCGGCGGTCGTCGTTACAAGCAGATTGCGCACCATTGGCTAACTCCTCCTCAGAAGTGCAAAGTCCTGCCTAGTTCAGCGAGCGCGTTTAGCGACGCCCGCGTCGATCAGTGAGCTAAAAGAAATAGCGCGGAATGGGCGAGCCTGCCTCTCTCACCCACGCGGCCGGATGGCCTCACCAACCTCCTCCGAACCGTCATACTAGCGTGTTCGCTCCCGCAAGTCACGTGAAAACCTGAGTGGGGCCGGCTGACGCGTGAAGCGGGGGCGTTAGACGCTGCTTGGCGGCGGGTCGCTTTGGCTTGCCGATTGGCGGTTCCGCCGCTGAGAAAGCGTCAATCACCGTCGGCGGCGGTCTATTTTCAGCATCGCGGACGGTTTGAATCCGCATAAACTTGATACGATTACGCTGTAGGTTATGGCGAGTCCGTCGCGTCCGTCGCACGAGCGGCAGTTCAGCGAGCCAGATCACCGAGGAGCGCCCGAGCATGCGATCGAAGCATGTGTATCGAGCAAGCGGCTTTACGCTGATCGAGTTGCTGGTGGTGGTTGCGATCATCGCCTTGCTCGTTTCGGTTTTGTTGCCGACGCTGAGCGCCGCTCGCGAAAGTGCGAAACGCTCGGTGTGCGCCGCCAATTTGCGCGCCGTCGGGTCGGGCTGGATGTTCTACATTACGGAGAACAAGGGCCGTTTCATGGTCACCGGCGGCAACGCGCAGTGGTCTTACGGCGGCAAACGCGACCTTTACCACATTGATTTTGGCGTGGGCAACGGCAGCGACGTGCGCCCGCTCAATCCGTATGTCGGGTATGACGACCTGTCAGGCGACGACGCACGCGGCGTGTTTCGATGCCCGTCGGACGACGGCGTGCGCGGGTTCGACGCTCAGTACTACACCAGTTGGGAGCCCAGGCTGCCTGCGTTCGAGTACTTCGGCAACAGTTACCCGGCGAATCAGCTGCTTGCTCGCGGCCTCCGCATCAACAAGATTCGCATCCCGTTGATCTTCGAGCAGATTCGCACGCCGCTCAGCTCGTTCGTCTTTGGGGGTGACGCACAGTGGTATTACTACCGCAGTCAGAATTTTGAGGCGTCGTGGCACGAGGACACGGGGCTGCGGTTCAACGTGCTCTTCGGCGATGGGCACGTGCGGTACTTCACGGCTGATCCGGAAATCGATTACGACCCGCGCTTTACAGGCAGCCATCTGCCGCCCGATCCCGAAGAATTTGCTGACGAATAGACGTCGCCGGTTGTTACTTCGCTTCGAGCCAGTTCCGGCCGATCTGCGCGTCGGCCTTGAGCGGCGCGTGGAGGTGCATCGCGCCGGTCATGACGTCGCGCACGATGGCGGCCATCGCATCGGCTTGGTCCGCGGGCGCTTCGCAGACGAGTTCGTCGTGCACCTGCAGCAGCAGGCGGAGCGGGAGCGACTCGTCGTGAATGCGTCGGTGCAGGCTGATCATGGCGACTTTGATCAGATCGGCGGCTGAGCCCTGCACGACCGTGTTGACGGCCAGCCGCTGCCCGAGCGCCCGCGCCGACGGATTGCGCGAGGTGATGTCCCAGATCGGCCGCCGGCGACCGAGGATGGTGCGCACCTCGCCGGTGTCGCGCGCCGTTTGAATGCACTGGTCGATGAACGCGCGAATGCGCGGATAGCGGGCGAAGTAGGCGTTGATGAACTGCTGGGCCTCGCTGCGGCTCATGCCGGTGGTTTGCGCCAAGCCAAACGCGGTCTGACCGTAGACGATGCCGAAGTTCACGGCCTTGGATCGGGCGCGCATCTCACTCGTGACCGCGTCGAGCGCCACGCCGTTGACCTGCGCTGCGACGAAGGCGTGAATGTCTTGATCTTCGCGGAATGCGGCCAAGAGCTGCTCGTCTTCGCTGAAATGGGCCAGGACGCGCAGCTCGACTTGTGAGTAGTCGGCGACGATCAGGCGCTCGTTCGCGGAGCGTGGCACGAAGGCGCGGCGGATTTCACGACCGAGCTCGCCGCGGACGGGGATGTTTTGCAGGTTGGGTTCGCTGCTGCTGAGTCGGCCGGTGATGGCGCCGGTTTGGTTGTAGTGCGTGTGAATGCGGCCGGTGCGACGCGCGCGGACCTTGGGCAGCGCGTCGACGTATGTGCCCCGCAGCTTTTGCATCTCGCGATACTCGAGCATCAGCCCCGGCACGGCGCGGGCCCGCTCGTCGAGCACGCTTTCGCCGGGGTCGCGGGCGAGCGCGGCGAGCGTTTCGGCGTCGGTGGATGCAGCGCCGCCCTTGGCGGTGCGTTTCATTTTGCGAAATCCGAGCTGCTCGAACAGCACGTCGCCGAGCTGCTTGGGCGAATCGGGGTTGAAGTCGACGCCGGCGGCCTGCTGAATCGCGGTGCGCAGTTCGTCAAGCCGGGCGACCATGCGTTTGTTCATCTGAGCGAGGAAGTCGATGTCGAGGCTGACGCCTTCGAATTCCATTTGCGTGAGCACGTCGACGAGGGGCATCTCGGTTTCGTAGAACAACTTGTCGACGCCGCGCGTGGCGAGTTGCGGCTGGAACGCGCGATAGAGGCGGTAGGTGTAGTCGGCGTCTTCGCCGGCGTACTCGGTGATGTGTTCGAGGGGGACCTGATCGATGCGCAGCTGATCGCGGCCTTTGCCGATCAGATCGGTGATGGGAATCATGGTGTGACCGAACAGGTCGCTGACCAGTTTGTCGAGGCCATAGCTGAGCTTGGTCGGGTCGAGCGCGAACGCCGCGATCATCGTGTCGAACAGCGGGCCGCGGACGGTGAAGCCGGCGTGTCGCAGCACGAGCAGGTCATACTTCACGTGCTGCGCGACTTTGAGCTTTGATTCGTCGGCGAGTAGCGGGCCAAGCTTTGCGCGGACGAGCTCGGACGGCAGCTCGCCGCCATACATCGACATCAGCGGTACGTAATGGCCGCGACCGACGGCGGTGCTGAACGCGAGGCCGACCAACTCGGCATCGATCGGGCCGAGGTCGGTGGTTTCCGTATCGAAGGCGAAGGCGTCGGCCGCGGTGAGTTGCGTCACGAGCGCGTCGAGCGCTTCGGGCGTGTTGACCGTTTCGTATTCGCCTTCGGCCGGGTCGCGCAGGGTGGTGAGCAGTTCGGCGTGTTCGTCTTGCGTTTCGTTGACTTGGGGTGCGGTCGGAGCAACCACATCTCCACCGCCGGGCAACTGCTCTTGCAAGCGTCGGAATCCGAGCTCGGCGAAGATCGGCTGGGCGGCGGGCCAGTTGAACTTTTCGCACGCGCACGCTTCGAGATCAAACACGTCGAGCGGGACGTCTCGCAGCAGCGTGACGAGGTGGCGGGTGCGCTCCACGTGCGGTGCGAACGCGAGCACATTCTCGCGCTGCTTGGGCGTGAGCTGGTCGGCGTGCTCGATGAGCGACGCCGCCGAGCCGTACTTCTTGAGCAGCTTGGCGGCGGTCTTGGGACCGATGCCGGGGACGCCGGGCACGTTGTCGACGGAGTCGCCCATGAGCACCTGCGCCTCGACCGCGAGTTCGGGCGGCCAGCCTTTGAGCGATTCGAGTGTATCGGCGGTGATCTCCTGGTCCTTCATCGGGTCATAGATGGTGACGCCGGGACGCAGCAATTGATCGAGATCTTTGTCGCGGCTGACGATCGTGACGCCGAGGGCCTCGTCAACCATTCGCGTGACGAGCGATGCGATGATGTCGTCGGCTTCGTAGCGTTCGATACGCAGCATCGGCACGCCGACCGCCGCCAGAATCGAGAAGATGCGTTGCTCCTGCACGCCGAAGTCTTCGGGAGGTGGCTCGCGGTTGGCTTTGTATTCGGGGTAGATTTCGCGGCGCTGGAGTTTGCTTTCGTCGGCGTCGAGCACCATGACGAGATAGTCGGGCCGCCGATCGCGGATGAGATTCAGCAGCATTTGGCAGAAGACATGCGTGGCGCGGGTCGGCTCGCCAGTTGGGGACGCGAGGGCGCCGAATGGGGCGTAGTAGGCGCGGAAGATCTGCGAGTGTCCGTCGATGATGTACAGCGTCTTGTTCGCCATGCCGACATCGTAGGCGTTGCCGGAGCCGGGCGAACCTGCCGCTACCATCTGCTCGAAGCTTCGGAGGAGGACGCATGAACGCGACGGACGTGTGGAATCGCATCGAACTCGCACAAGGTGACATCACGCGATGCTCGGTGGACGTGATCGTGAACGCCGCCAATTCGTCGCTGGCGGGCGGCGGGGGCGTTGACGGGGCGATCCACCGCGCTGCGGGGCCCGCGTTGCTCGCGGCGTGTCAGGCGCTGGGCGGCTGCGACACGGGGGACGCGAAGATCACGCCGGGTTTCAACTTGTCGGCTCGGTACGTGATTCACGCCGTCGGTCCCGTCTATCGGGATGGCGCCCACGGCGAGCCTGATCTGCTGGCAAACTGCTACCGACGTGCGTTGCAGATCGCGAGCGAGCACGACCTCCGCACGATCGCGTTCCCGGCCATCAGCACCGGCGTCTATGGCTACCCGGTTGAAGACGCGACGCGGATCGCGCTGGGCGCGACGGCGGCGTTTTTCGAGCGTCACGCGCTCCCCGAGACGGCGACGTTCGTGTTCTTTGGCGACGACGACTTCGGGGCGGCGGGGCGTGTGTTGGCTGCTTTGCGGCGGGATGGCGCCTGATGCGGCGCGACGCGTCGACGCTGCTGGTGTTGATCGTGCTGGCGGGGACGGCGCTGCCGCTCAACGTTGGCTGCGGTCCGCGACCGCTTACCTGGAGCGAGCTGACGCGGCATTACAACCAGACGTTCGCGTCCGAGGGCGGTGCGATCGTGTATCGCGATGTCGGACGGGCGGATGCCGCGCTGACGGTGGTGATGATTCACGGCTTGGCGGGGTCGATGGTTGATTGGGCGCTGATCGCACCGCACCTGCGCGACGACTATCGCGTGATTTTGGTGGACCTGCTTGGCCATGGCGCCTCGAGTAAGGGGCCCGACCTCGATCTCACGACCGCCGGTCAGGCCGCTGCACTCGACGCGTTGCTCGCGGCCATCGATCCGCCGGCGTATGTGCTGGTCGGCGTCTCGTATGGCGGCGGCGTGGCGCTCGAGTTGGCGCGACGGCGCTGGGTAACGCGTGACAGCGGGCAGCGTGGGCTGGTGTTGATTGGGCCGGCGGCGCTCTACTGGAACTTGCGCCCAGAGCAGCGTTTCGTGCTCAACGACCTGCTGCGCGACATGATCGTCTACTTGGGCTCCGGCCCGCAGCTCGCGTGGATCGGGTTTCGCAACGCGTTTCATCGCGATGACCGCATCCCTGAACTGATTCTGCATGAGCGTGGCGTGAACTTGAGCGCGCTCGAGACGCGGAAGTCGGTCGGCCGCGCGGCGCGCTCGCTGTTTGCGGAGCTGGCCGCTGGGCAGTCGCAAGCGCGGGAGCGATACGGGCTGCTGGGGACGCCGACGCTGATCGTTACCGGCGAGCACGACGAGGTCGTGCCCGTGTCGGTGTCGCGGCGTCTGGCCAGGATTTTGCCGCAGAGTCGGCTGCTGATTTACGACGATTGCGGCCATACGCCCAACCTGGAGCAGCCGCGTCGCTTGCGTGCTGATCTGGAGGCGTTCTTGCAGCGGGTGTCCGCATGCGCATCAGCGGCGAGGCGTGTTGGCTCGTGCTACGACCCGTGACGACGTAGCGCTTGGCGCGCCAGTTCGCGAAACGCTTCGCGCAACTGGTGGTGTCGGCGCTTGCCGCCGGCGAAGCCGAGCGTTTCGATGTGTTGCTCGACTTCGTCGGGATCGCGACCGTCGACATGCACCCAGTAGAGCCCGCAGAACAGCAGCGTGCGCTGCTGCCCGAGCCGGCAGTGCACCAGCACCGGCGTCTGCGCGGGGTCGGTGCAGATGTCGAGAAACGCCGCGGCTTGGGCTGCTGTGGGCGGGTTCTTGTGGTTTGACGGGATGAGGTGAAACGCGGCCCCGTGCTCGGCGCACACGGCCCGCTCGGCGCGTTCCCACTCGTCGGGATCGTCGGGGTCGCGCGATCCGCGAAAGCTGATCACCGTCTTCAGCCCGAGCCGCTCGATCAGCTCGGCGAGTTCCGCCGGCGTCGGCTGCCCGCAGCGATACAGCACCCCCTCGGCGACGACGCCGTAATGGCGCAAGCCGTCATAGGGCTGCTTAAAGAGGCGGCGAATGAGGCGGGGGACGTTCA
>CAZLYU010000064.1:0-19229 GCA_964563855.1 uncultured Planctomycetales bacterium
CTTGCGGTTCACAAGCAGCACGACGTCCGGACGTTTCAGGCTGAGGATGAAATTGCGGCGATGTGCGCGACGATCGGCGCGTCGTTTGCCGGCGCGATCGCGGCGACCGGGACGAGCGGTCCCGGCATGGCGCTCAAGCAGGAGGCGATTGGGCTGGCGGTCATGACCGAACTCCCGATGGTTATCGTCAACGTGCAACGCGGGGGCCCGAGCACGGGCCTGCCCACCAAGACTGAGCAATCGGATCTGTGGCAGGCCGTCATGGGACGCAACGGCGATTGTCCGTTGCCGGTGGTTGCGGCGCAATCTTCGGCGGATTGCTACTGGACCGCGCTCGAGGCGGTGCGTGTCGCGGTGAAGTACATGACGCCGGTGGTTGTGCTCACGGACGGGTATCTCGCGAACGGGGCGGAGCCGTGGCGTATTCCGGCGGTCGAGGAGCTGGCGCCGATTTCGGTTGATCATCCGACCAATCCGGCCGGCTTTCGGCCGTACGCGCGGGATGATCGCCTGGCGCGGCCGTGGGCGATTCCCGGCACGCCGGGCCTCGAACATCGCGTGGGGGGGCTGGAGAAGGACGCGACGGGCGCTGTCAGTCACGATGGGGCCAACCACGAGCGGATGACGGAGCTGCGCGCCGCGAAAGTTGCGGGCGTCGTGGCGGATGTGCCTGCTCAGCAGGTCTTTGGGCCCGCGTCGGGATCGCTGCTGGTGGTGTCGTGGGGCGGCACGTTTGGGGCGGTGCGATCGGCGATCGAGCGGATGCACGCGCGCGGGGATCGTCGCGCGGCGCATGCGCATTTGCGTTGGCTGAACCCGATGCCCGCGAACATCGGGGCCGTGCTGGCTAGCTATGGGACGGTCCTGGTGTGCGAACTCAATGCCGGACAGTTGCGCGCCCTGCTGGCGGCGCACTACGGCGTGAAGCCGCTCGGCTACCACAAAGTGCAGGGCAAGCCGCTGCGGGTGGATGAAGTGGAGCAACGTATCAACGCGTTGCTTGATGGAGAGCGTGAATGAGCACTGCCGTCAGTCCCGTGAAGCTACGAGATCTGAAGAGCGATCAGGAGGTCAAGTGGTGTCCCGGGTGCGGGAACTATTCGATCTGGACGCAACTGCTCAAGACCCTCGCCGATCATGGTGTGCGTCGCGAGCAGATGTGCGTGGTGAGCGGGATCGGCTGCTCCAGCCGCTTTCCCTACTACGTTTCCACCTACGGATTTCACGGCATTCACGGTCGCGCGCCGGCGATTGCGTCCGGGATCAAGCTCGCGAATCCAGAACTCGACGTGTGGGTCGTCACCGGCGACGGCGACGCGCTGAGCATCGGCGGCAACCACTTCCTGCACACGATTCGCCGCAACATGGGTCTGAAGATCATCCTGTTCAACAACCGAATCTATGGGCTGACGAAGGGGCAGGCGTCGCCAACCAGCGAATTCGGGAAACGCACCAAGAGCACGCCGTACGGCACGGCGGCGAAGCCCATCAATCCGATTTGCGTGGCGATCGGCTCGGAGGCGACGTTTGTCGCTCGATGCATCGACATGGACACGCAGCACACGCAAGCGGTCTTTCGACGCGCGATCGCCCACCGCGGGACGGCGTTTGTCGAGATCTATCAAAACTGCGCCGTGTTTAACGCCGGCGCGTTTGATTACGTGTCGAACCAAGCGGCACGCGCGGATCACCTGCTCTACCTCGAACACGGTGAGCCGATGATTTTCGGGCGCGACCGTGACAAGGGAATCCGTCTGAACGGCGTGACGCCCGAGGTGGTGTCACTTTTGGACGGCGTTTCGCATGACGACTTGCTGGTGCACGATGAGCACGCGAGCGAGCCGACCCTGGCGTATCTGCTCAGCCGGATGCGGCAGCCTGACTTTCCCGAACCGGTGGGTGTGTTTCGCGCGGTGGAGGCGCCGACGTATGAGCAAATCATCGGTGAGCAAATTGCGGCGGCGCGCGAGCGCGAGGGAGTAGGCGACTTGCGCCAGTTGCTTGCCGGCGGTGAGTCGTGGGAAGTGAGCTAGACTACTGGAAGGCGGAAGATGAGAAACGGGATGCGTCGCCGGCGCGACGCACCCCGTTTGGCGTTGTTCGAATGCAGCGTGCTAGTGAGCTTCGGCGACGTGTGCGTCGATCGCCTCGGCGTAATCCTTTTTTTGCTGCGCGCCGACGATTTTCTTCACCACCTCGCCTTTGTTGAACAGCACAACGGTGGGGATGTTCTGAACGCCGAACTGGATCGCCAGTTTCTGGGCCTGATCTACGTCGACCTTTCCGACCTTCACTTTGCCGACGTAGCTGTCAGCAAGTTCGTCGATGGTTGGCGCCAGCATCTGGCACGGGCCGCACCATTCGGCCCAGAAATCCACCAGCACCGGATGCTCTGACTGCAGCACCTCGGCCTCGAAGTTGTCTTCGGTGAACGTGTGCGTGTTTGGACCAGCCATGGTTGCACTCCCAACGGTGATTGCCAATGCCCGATATTTCGGACAATTTTAGTCCCCGCAGCATGGCTGTCAAACGCCGTGTGCGGCCGTGCGGCGACGAGTTTCCCGGGAGCCTCACGTGTGACTCCTTCGGTGGGTCCGGAGTTTCCGGTCGCGCTACACTGCATATTAGACCGCGAAGCGGCTGACACAGTTACACTTGAGAGCAATAGCCGCCTGCGGGCGTACGTTTGACCTCTCCGAGAACGCAGCGCCACCGACTTGGCGCCAGGCAAACGGTGAGAGGGAAGTTGATCATGGTGATACTCGCACTGCTGTGGGGCCTGAGCATTACGGCACAGTCATCCGCCGGCGGCGGGGCGGCGCTCGACGCCGAGTCGCTGCGTCCGATCCCCGCAGACGCCTGGACGCGTGCGGCCGCGGCGCATTTGCTGCGCCGGGCGAGCTTTGGCGGCAGTCCGGATGAGGTGGATCGCCTGCACGCCAAAGGCGTCGACGCCGCCGTCGAGCATCTATTGCACTTTGAAGACATTGAGTACGAGCCGGTGGCGGCGGCCATTCCCGACGCGGCGCGCAGCCGGGTCGACTTTCGGCGTCTGCGTCGTCTGAGCGAGGACGAGCGTCGGCGCGTCTTGCGTGACCGTCGGCGGCTACAACGCGGGACGCTGGAGGAAGTGCGACTGTGGTGGGTGGAGCGCATGCTGGAAAGTCCGCGACCGCTCGAAGAGGTGGTGACGCTGATGTGGCACGGCCACTTCACGAGCAGCGCTCGGAAGGTGCGGAACGCGGTGTTCATGTTTGAGCAGAACGAACTGCTGCGTCGCGGGGGGCTCGGCGACTTTCGGCAACTGGTGCTCAGCGTTTGTCGCGATCGCGCCATGCTGCGCTATCTCGATGGGGCGCAAAACAGCGACGAAGCGGCGAACGAGAACTTCGCACGCGAACTGCTCGAGCTCTTCACGCTCGGGGAGGGGGCCTACACCGAACGCGATGTGCGCGCGGCGGCGCTGTCGTTTACGGGCGGTCGGATCGGCGAAGACGGATTCGAGTTTCGCGTGCAAGACCACGACTGGAATATGAAGACCTTCCTCGGTCGGCGCGGCAATTGGAAGGATCACGACATCGTCGCGATCATCGCCGCCCAGGACGAATGCGCCCGGCACGTGGCCCGCTTGCTGCTGACGACATTCGTACGCCCTGATCCGAGCGATCGCTTGGTGCGCAGCTTAGGGCGCCGCATACAACGCGAGCATTACGATCTGCGCGAGGTGTTCGATGTCTTGCTGCGCAGCGAGGCGTTCTACGCGTCAGAAGCGCGCGGCTCGATGATCAAGAGCCCGGTGGTGCTGATGGTTGGAACCGCGCGACAGCTCGAGATGGATGTGCGATCGATTCGCGCGCTGGAACGCGCTGTCGCTCAAATGGGGCAGGAGCTGTTCAATCCGCCGAGCGTGAAGGGCTGGGACGGCGGGCCGAAGTGGATCACGACCGCAACGCTCTTTCAGCGCTACAACAGCGTGACGCAGCTCGTCACAGGCTATCGGGATCGCTCCGGAGGCTGGGTTGGTCGGCTCATGAGCGACCCGTCTTCGCGGCTGACGTCGAGCAACCAGCCCGCGTATGACCCGCTGCCGCTCATCGAGTCGCGCTATCTGGAGACCGCGGAAGCGATTGTCGACTTTTACATCGAGTATCTGCTCGCGACGCCGCTCGATGCAGCCAAACGCGACGTGCTCGTGAGCTATTTGCGGGGGGCGGATAACGACTTTGATATCTACAGCAGCGATGCTGCGGTGCGGATCCGGCGTACGCTCGTCCTGCTCATGTGTACGCCGGAGTATCAACTGCATTAGATTGCGTGAATGCCGCGGGTGTTCGCTCAGATTGGAGCAAACGATGTCGGATGAGATGGTTTACACGACGCGACGCGACTTCATCACCGGCGGCCTGACGCTGCTGAGTGCGGCCACGACGATGCCGATCTTTCTCGGCCGTACGGCGTTGGCGCTCGGGCGGACGGACGCGCCGCGAGCAGCAAGCGACGGCCATCGCATTCTGGTGGTGGTGCAGTTGGCGGGCGGGAATGATGGGCTCAACACGATTGTGCCGTATGACGACGACGAGTATCGGCGGGCGCGGCCCGAGCTCGCGTTGCGCGAAAGCGACACGCTGCGGCTCGAGCGCGGGGTCGGCCTGCACAACGCCGCCACGGGTTTGAAGGAGCTGTACGACAACGGGTTGCTCTCGATTGTGCAGAACGTGGGCTATCCCAATCCGAATCGCAGCCACTTCACGAGTTCCGACATTTGGATGACGGCCGACCCGACCGGTCGTCGCAAGTCGGGCTGGCTGGGGCGTTACTTTGACGCGCAGTGCTCTGGCGCCGACCCGCATACGGCGCCCGATTCTGTGAGCGGCGTGGCGCTGACGCAGACTGCTCCGCTTGCGCTGCAGGGGGATACGTTCGCCCCGCTTGCGTTCGACGACGCCAACGCCCTGCAATGGCGCGGCCCACAGGGCGACGAACGCGCCGCGGCTGCTTTTGGGCAGCTCAACAACCGTGGACGTGACGGTGCGGTGCAAACCAGCGGTTCGAGCAATCAGGCGGCGTTCCTGCAGCGTGCGGTTCTCGATGCGCAAGTCGGGGCGGAGACGATTCGCGCGGCGCTGCGGCGCGGGGCGAACGCCTCGTCGTTTGCTGGTCAGCTCGAAACCGTGGCCAGTTTGATCCGCGCCGATCTGCCGACACAAGTCTACTACGTCTCGCTGGGCGGCTTCGACACGCATGCGAATCAGCGTCCGCAACACGAGCGGCTGATGCGCACGCTCGGCGATGGGCTGGCGGGCTTCGTCAAGAATCTGCAGCGCGACAAACTGCTCGACCGCGTCATGATCATGACGTTCTCGGAGTTTGGCCGCCGCGTCGAAGAAAACGCCAGCCGCGGTACGGATCACGGCCAGGCGGCGCCGATGTTCCTCGTCGGCGGTGAAGTCGACGCGGGGCTGCATGGCCGCATGCCGAATCTGCGGCGGCTGAACGAAGGCGACATTCCGTTCGAGGTCGACTTCCGCGATGTGTACGCCGGCGTGCTGCGCGAGTGGTTCGACGCGGATGCCAAAGACGTCGTCGACTCGCGACGTCGCATCCGGTTGTTGAGGCGCGGGCGGCGGGCCTAGACCGAGACGCGCGGCGGCGTCGGGCAGCGAGCGCGGCGCCGCAAGCCCGAGCGTCATCGGCGCGCTCGAGGTTGAAGCGGATCGGCATTCCATCTATCTCTACCCGCATGACATTCATCTCACGTCAGCCGTTTCGGGTCGTTGCGTTCGGATTGCTCGCTGGTGCGCTGGCTTCACCGGCGTTCGCTGCGCCGGCGACTCCCGAGGTCGGGCCCGCGCCGATGATTACCGATCCGGCGGGGGTGCTGGCGGTGTTGCTGGGCGTTTTGGCGGTCATTTTCTGGTTTGGCCAAAGCGGTCCGGGCAAGTCGTTCTTTCGCATTGTTCCGGCGCTGCTGTTTTGCTACTTCGTGCCGACGACGCTGACCACGCTGCACGTTATCCCGGATGTCTCGCCGCTCTATTCGTGGATCAAAGCATATGTACTGCCGGCGGCGCTGCTGCTGCTGATTCTCGCGCTCGATGTTCCCGCGATTCTGCGGCTCGGGCCGAAGGCGGTGATCATGCTGCTGGCGGGCACCGCCGGCGTGGTCGTCGGCGGGCCGGTCGCCTTCTGGATTGGGCTCCAGCTCTTCGCGCCCGAGTCGCTCTCGCCGGACCTGTGGCGCGGGTTCGCAGCGCTGTCGGGAAGTTGGATCGGCGGCGGGGCGAACTTCGTCGCGATCGGCTCGATGGCCGGCGCGAGCGACGAAGTGATGGGCCTGATGGTGATCCCCGATGTGCTGGCGGCGAACGTATGGATGGGAGCGCTGCTGTTCTTCGCGACCATTCAGCACACGATCGACAGACGCACCGGCGCCGACGCATCCGCGATTCGCGCGCTCGAGCACAAACTCGAGGCGTTTCAAGCGCGGGTGTCGCGCATCCCGAGCATCGCCGATCTCATGAAGCTCGTCGGCCTCGCGTTCGTCGTCTCGTGGATTGGCGCGGCCGGCGGCAACGCCATCAATGACGCGCTGGTCAATCAGGTGCGGCCGGCGGCGGCGATCGTGATGGATGGCGCGGCCGAAACCGCCACGCTGAACGAAATGACGGCGGCGATCGACGCGGCGCAGGCGGCGGCGCGGGAGAGCGACGCCGGCGACCCGCTCGACCAATTGAGCAGCGGGGAGCGGTCGCGATACGAAACCAGCCGCTTCGTCGCGCAGGGTTTCGGCAGCCTCTCCTGGAAGTTCATTCTGGTGACGACCATCGGGTTGGCGCTGTCGTTCACGCCGGTGCGCAACTTGGAAGGGGCTGGGGCGTCGAAGCTGGGCGGGGTCTTTCTCTATCTGCTGGTGGCGACGATCGGGGCCGGGGCGGACTTCACGCTCATCGTGACCTACTGGCCGACGATGGTGGTGGCGTTCATCTGGATCGCCGTGCACGTGATCTTTTTGCTGACGACCGCGTGGCTGATCAAGGCGCCGATCTTTTTCGTGGCCGTTGGGTCGCAGGCGAACATCGGCGGGGCGGCGAGTGCGCCGGTCGTGGCCGCGGCGTATCACCCGGCGCTCGCGCCGGTGGGCGCGCTGCTGGCGGTTGCGGGTTATGTGCTGGGCACGTACGCCGGCATGCTGTGTATGTGGATGCTGCGCTGGGTGGCGCAGAGCGCGGGCTGAGCGCGACGCGGGTGGCGTTGGCTACAGAAAATCGATCTGGTCGACGGTCGGGGTGAGTCCCGCCTTGGCTCCCTCGTCAAGCAGACGCTGCACCGCGTTGCGACCGCGATCGCCGTAATCGACCGTCCATTCATTGACGTACATGCCGACGAAGCGATCCGCGAGCTGATTGTCGAGGCCGCGCCCGTATTGCAGCGCGTACTTGACGGCTTCGTCGCGGTGGTCGAGCCCATACTGAATTGTGGCGCGTGTCAGGCGGGTGAGCTCGGCGCAGTGATCCGCGCCCAGATCACGTCGCACTGCGTTCCCGCCGAGCGGGAGCGGCAGCCCGGTTCGTTCGAGCCACCACACGCCAAGATCCACCACCAGATGCAGCCCCGCTTTGGCGTAGGTGAGCTGGCCTTCGTGAATCAGTAGTCCGGCATCGACATCGCCGCGGGCGACGGCGTCGGGAATCTCGTCGAACATCACGACGCGGTGCGTAAACGCGCCCTTGCCCAACAGCAGATTGAGCGTGAGGAAGGCGGTCGTGCGCTCGCCTGGCACGGCGATCGTCTTGCCGCGCAGATCGTCGATCGTCACGCCCGCTTGTTTGGTGACGATCATCGGGCCATACCCGTCGCCCATGCTGCTGCCGCACGACATGAGGTGGTAGCGGTCGGCGAGGTACGGATAGGCATGAATGCTGATCGCCGTAACCTCGTACACGCCTTGCAGCGCGTTTTCGTTCAGGGTCTGAATGTCGCTAAGCACGTGTTCAAACTGATAGGGGCCGGGGTCGACGGCGCCGCACGCGAGGCCGTAGAACATGAATGCGTCATCGGGGTCGGGGCTGTGGGCGATTCGGATTTTCATGCCAAGAGTCTCCGGAGCCGCGCATTGCGGGTCAAACGTCGTTCAGTAGATTTGCCCGTTGCGGGGGCGCGCCCGGCGGCGAGGCGCCCGCGCGTGCGAGCAATCTCCATTGCTACACAGCAGCGGCACGCTGGGGCGTTTCCTGACAAATGTTAGAGGTCGAATCCAAGCTCGAAGTCGAGCGGTTGCGGCGTCTCACGCGCTGGGATCACTTCGCTGCACTGCTTGTGCTCGATCCACGCCGATACGAGTTCGGCATCGAATACACCATCTCGAGCGAGGAAGTCTCTCTCGGCGGCGAGCGCGTCGAGGGCGGCCGCCAAGTCATGGGCCGGCGTCCCTGCCGTCGCGTCTTCTCGCGCGGGCTGGCTGTCGGCGGCTCCGGCGACGGCACACGAGGCGATCGCGGCGAGCGCCAGGTAGGGATGCGCGAGCGAATCCGCCTGCGTCAGCGTCAGCCGTTCGCCTGACGCGACTGGCGCAGCATTCTTGCATCGTGCGAGGCGGCGATAACTGTTGATACTGGGGTTGAGGAATGCGGAGAGCAGTGCCGTGCGTTGATGAATGCCGTCGGCCACGGCTTGCCGAAAGGTCGCCGCGTCGCCTTCATTTCCGAAGAGGTCTTCTCCGCCGCGGGTCAGTCGCAGGCCGAGGCGCAGGTTGCTGCCAGCGTCGTTGACGAGGGGCTGCGCCATGAACGTGGCCACCTTTCCATGACGGGCGGCGGCGTTGCGGATGGCGAACTTGGCGAGCACGAGCTGATCTGCAGCCCGCACCAGCGGCGCCTGCGCGAGCTCGATCGCGCCGTGGGGGCCGGCGGCGGGTCCGCGTTCGTGCCGGTCCGCCGCGACGCCCATCTCGCGCAAGACCATCACCATTTCCGCGCGGAGATTGACGAGCGCGTCGGCGGGTGGGCTGGCGAGGTGGGCGTGCGCGCGTCGCGGCTGAACGGCGAGGTTATCCGCCGATGGGTCTCCGCGGCGCCAGGCGCCCTCGGCCGACTCGACGTAATGCGCAGAGCGATTCGTCGCGACGTCGTAGTGCGCCTGATCGAAGATGAAGAACTCGATCCGTGCGGCCACCAGCGCCTGATCCGCGACGCCGGCGCTGCGCAAGTGTTGAGCGGCGCGCTTGGCGGCGGTGCGCACGCAGAGCCCGCCGCGAACGTCACACAAGACGCCGAGAGCGGGGTAGACGCCGAAGGGGTCGACGAAGACGGCGTCGTCGTCGGGGATGAGACGCGAGCCGTCTTCGAGGGCGAGGCCATCTTCGAGCAGTTCATACGGCAAGCGGTCGGCTGGCAGGGTGACGTGGCGCAGCCGGCCGAGCAGATCGGTGTAGCACAGGTCGACGAACTCGGCCTGCATCTGCGAAGCCCGGCGCTGCAACTGTTCGAGCGTCGTCTTCGCCATGCCGCGGGCTTGCTCCGGTTGAACGGACTAGTCGTTGCTCGGTGTGCGTTTCCCGTGCTCGGCGGTGATCACCGAGGTGAGGCCGCCGCGCGGATGCCAATGCGTCTCGACCCGCATCCAGCGTGGGGCCAGCACGGCGACGAGGTCGTCGAGCATGCGGTTCGTGACGGCTTCGTAGAAGATGCCCTGCTCGCGAAACGACTGCAGGTAGAACTTCAGGCTCTTGAGCTCGACGCACGTCTCGCTCGCGACGTACGCGATGACGACCGTGCCGAAGTCTGGCTGGCCAGTTTTCGGGCAGCGGCTGGTGAATTCGGGCGCATCGTGGCGAATGACGAAGTCGCGCTGCGGCGCGGGGTTCGCGAATGTTTCGAGCAGCGACTTCGGGTCGGTCGGTTCCGCTAATGACATAACGGTTGGCTCACTCAGCCGGGCTATCGGCCACGGAAGAATTCGCGGACGCCCCACCATGTGCGTCCGACGCCGCGTGGGGGCTCGCGTTCTTCCGGCGTCTCGCCGGCACGCGCGAACGCTTGATCGCCTTGCGATTCGAGCCACAGCGTCCACGCCTCTGCGTCACAGTGGTGTGTCACGCCGGTCATCGCGACCAAAGACTGCTCGCAAGCCGCGGTGACAGCGAAGTCGTCGTCGCGTAGGCCTTGAATCAACCCGACGACGACCGAGTCGCCGACGTATGCGCCAAGGGCATGCGCCGCGGCAATCCGCACCTGCTTGTCTTCGTCGTTCTGCAGCCGTCGCAAGAGCGCCTCGGTTACGTCGCGACGGTCGATGGGCGTGATATTTTGATGCACGCGCAGGCCGAGCGTGCGCGTCGCCTCCCAGCGCGCCAAGTCGCCTGGTTCGCGTACTTCAGCGCGGGGATGATTCCGCCATTCGAGCACCGCCAGCAGCGTGTCGGTAGCGGCGGGCTCGGGTCCATCGGCGAGCGCGCGAATCGCGATCACGCGAATCTGTGGATCAATGTCGAGCGAGGCGATGGTCTGGTAGCCGTCAAACGCGAAGGCTTCGTCGCTGGCGCGGCTCGACACCACCTCCAGCAAGGCGGCGCGGCGCTCGGTGGCGGGGCCATCGCCGAGTGCGAATGTGAGCGCTTCCTGCGGCGTGCCGTACTTGGCGCCCATTTGGCAGCCGGTCAGCGCTAGCGCCAGGCAGACCACCGCCGGGCCAAGCAGCTTAGTGGGAGAGCGACGCTCCGTATGACACGTAGCGCTCCGGAGGCACATGCTCGATGTGGTCGAGCGGTCGATCGAGAAACCGCGCGCCGATTCGTTGGAAACGTTCTGGATTGTCGCTGACATAGCAGCGGAAAGTAGCTCCGGCGTCAGCCGGGTTCAAGTCGTGCTGGTCTTGCAGGAGCTTGAGCACGGCGCGGGCCGTGGCGGCGCCGCTGTCGACGATCGGGACGTTGGGCAGCTCGGCGGCGACTGCATCGCGCAACAGCGGATAGTGCGTACACCCGAGCACGCAGGCGCCCAGCCGAGCCTGCTGCAGCGGCGCCAGATATTCGCGCACCACGAGTTGCGTGATCGGATCGTCAGCGCTGCGCCCTTCTTCGACCATGGCGACAAAGAGCGGGCACGCGATCGATACGACTTGCTGCTGCGGCGCTCGCTGCTGAATCGCGGCCGGATAGGCGCCGCATGCGGTGGTGGCTTCGGTTGCAAGGATCGCGATCGGGGCGTTGCCGGCCAGCTCGATCGCTTGGTCGACGCCCGGCGCCAACACGCCGACCACAGGTGTGTCGAGTTCGCTCTGCAGCGTTTCGAGTGCGAGCGCGCTGGCCGTGTTGCAGGCGACGATCAGCAGTTTCGGGTCGAAAGTCAGTAGAAACTGGGCCAGCTCCCGCGCGAAGTGCGTCACCGTGGAGCGCGATTTCACACCGTAGGGAACGCGGGCCGTGTCGCCGAAATAAACGACTGATTCGTTGGGAAGCAGGTGGTGGAGACGGCGGACGACCGACAAGCCCCCGAGTCCGGAATCAAACACCGCAAGCGGTCGATGCATCGTCTCCTCCGTGAGCGTAAGCGCGCGACCAAACCGCCGTGATCATATCGCCAGCGGGGGCGGCTACGGCTGGTCGGTTCCGATGACGCGGCGCAGCACGCGCGAAAGCGTGACGCTCAGGACGCCGCCGACCAGCAGCACGCCGGCGCCGATGATGATCAGGCCGGGATTCACCCGCCACGCGTTCTGCACGTCGGCCACGTAGGCGCCGACCACAGCGTGTGCGGGCTTGCCCATCCAGAGCGCGACGAGAAACCCCAGACCGAGCCACGGGCCGAATGGAATCATCGACGCGCGCTTCAGCACCAGGCCGACGATCCAGCCCGCGAGCGCCAGCACGACGGCGAACGCGAGGCCCAGCAGGGTGAGATCCCACCCCGCGGTCGCGCCCGCCGCAGCGAGAATGAAGATGTCTCCCACGCCAAAGGCTTCGCGGCCGAACGCGAGCGTGAACACGATGCGCAGCGCCCATCCGGCGGCGGCGCCGATCGTGAGTCCGATGGCGGCGTAAGAGAGACCGGCGATGGGCTGCCACGTTGACCAGCCAAGACCGAACGCCGCCGCCCAAGCCGACGGCGCCAACGCGGCGGCGACGCCTCCGAGCACCCCGACGCCGATGATCGGCGCGAGCCACACCAGTTCGCGCAGCACTGTCAGGCGCGCCGCCGGCTGTTCGGCTTCGAGTTCGGCGGCGAGGGTTTCATCCGCCTCGCGTTCCTGCCCGCCGACCCAGACCATCGTGAGGAAGAACAGGCCGATCACGGCGACGAGCGCGCCGCGGATGACTCCGTCGGATGTATGAGAATCCAGAAGCGGGGCCGCGAGCAGCGCGACCGTGCTGATGACCAACAGCAGCGTCGCGGTGATTGCGAGCCACTGCGTCGACGCGGGGGCGCTTGGTGCGGTCTGGTCGGGTTCGGGCTCGTCGGGCTCGGGTTGTCGTGTCGGCCAGAGCAGGACGATGAGCGTGAGGCCGCAGGCCGCGACCGCCGCGAGTGCGAGTGGGCTTGCCGTTCCGAAGAGCTCGCGCCCGGGCTGTAGGGCGTAGAGCACGCAGCCGCCGGCGGCGACGAAGTTGGTGACCCGCGTGTCGACGACATACGCGACCAGATCGGTCGCGCTGCAGACGATCATCCCGGACATGAGCAGCAGCCACGCGATCAGCAGCGGGGCGTGCGTGGGCAGGGTTGGCGTCGACACGCCGGGCCTTGCCTCCACCACGAAGAGCAACACGTAGACGACGCTGAACGCGGCCCCGGTTAGTGCTTCGACGACCGGGTATTGAACGCTGATCGGGGCCCGACACGTCCGGCAGCGTCCGCGCAGGGCGAACCACGCCCACACCGGAAGATTGTCGCGCCAGGCCAGCGTGCGGCGACAGTGCGGGCAGAATGACCAGCGCGGTTGGGTGAGCCGTATTCCGCGGGGAAGTCGATAGATCACGACGTTCAGAAAGCTGCCGACGCACAGGCCCACGGCCCACACGAACGCCCCAACGAAAACGTGCTGGATAGGCGTCACCCGCGAAAGCTCGCGTGATAGGCCGCGATCTGCGCCGCCGCGTCATCGATGCTGTGTTGGCTGGTGTCGAGCACGTGGTCGGCCAGGGCGGCGTAGAGCGGTTCGCGCTCCGCGAGCACCGTCGCGACCTCCTGAATCACACCGGCGGATGAGAGCGCCGGGCGCGTGGCGGCGGACGACGGATCCGCCTCAATCCGCGCCTGCAGCGTGGCGACCGGCGCCGTCAGCCAGACGCAGAGCCCGGCTTCGTGAAGCAGCGCGCGGTTGTCGGCTCGCAACACCGCCCCGCCGCCGACGCTGATGATCTGTCGTTCGTTGGCGGTTACCTGCGACAGGATGTCATGCTCGTGTTGGCGAAAGGCGGCTTCGCCATCGGTCGCGAAGATGTCGCGAATCGTGCGTCCGGCGGCGGCTTCGATCTCGGCGTCGGTATCTACGCACTGCCATTCGAGCAACGCGGCGAGCGCCCGGCCGACCGACGACTTTCCCACGCCGCGGAACCCGATCAGGACGATGTTGCTTCGTCGCGGGCTATCCATAGCGGGTATGTCGCAGCGTACTGCGCGGATCGTGCAGGTCGAACGTGACCGCGTGCAAGGCGCCGTCGTCGCCTTGCCCCGGGTTGATGCACAGCGTCGTACCGAGGTCGGCGGCGTATCGTCCGCTGAGTTCGGGGCCCTGATGCACATGTCCGCACAGGCAGAGCGAAGGCTGTCGCTGCTCGACGAAGCGCCGCACCGCGCGCGACCCGATCTTTCCGTGCTCGGGCAACTCGTCCAAGCCGCAGTCGTAAGGCGGCGCGTGTGACACGAGCACCCACGGCGCTGCTGGCGTCGTCGCGGCGTTCAACTCGTCCCACATCGACTTCTGCTCGAAGTAGTGTTCTTCGGCGGTGACGGGGCGCGGTGCGCCGGCGGCGTCGTCCCAGACCACCCCGCCCGCCGACGGGGCCGCGTCGTCCGGAAGGTCGAGACGCTCGAAATCTTTGACCGTGTGCGGCGACCACGGCGCGCAGCCGTACCCGATGATCGAGACCCCATCGCAACGCAGCGTTTTTGTCATGGTCAGCTCGGAGACGCCGTCACCGGCGCCGCGCTCCGAGAGCAGCGTGAGTGTCGGCCGCCAATCGTGGTTGCCGCCAATGAAGGCGACCGCAAGCCTGGGGCTCGAGCGGCGCCAGGAGGCGATGCGTGCGAGCAACGGGCCGACCTGCCGCTGTTGGTCAATCGCCGGGTTGTCCCCGTCGCCGTCGCGGAACAAGTCGCCGCCGAGGATCAGCAGCTCGGCGCGTTCGCGCGCCACGACCTGGCCGATTTGGTCGTATAGCGACGCGCTGCCGTGGATGTCGCTCGTGAAAACCGTTGTCATCCGCGATCGCTCTCGACGCCTGGCGTCAGACCGAGGCAGCCCGGCGGGTCAGTAGACGGCGTTTTCGGCGCGACGGTCGAGATCGTTGACGGCTTCATGCGCCCGCTCCAGCGCCTCATCAACGGTCGACAGCACGGCCGGTCGGCCCTCCCCAGAGTTGTACACGTTGTAGCCCGGGTCGTCACGCACGCTGCAACCGGTCGGCAGCACGGCGACCGCGACCAGCCACAGCCGCCAACCCGCGTTTCGAGTCACCCAGCGCCTCAAGCCTGTGCCGACCATACTCCTGATCATCGGACGGCATGGCGGCGTGACTGAGCGAACCGGCGCCTCGCGTTCGGCGCGGCGCGCAGAAAAACGGCGGTCGGCATCGCTCGTGAGGCCCGCCGACCGCCGCGGTTTACGCGTTCGCGCTGGTTTCGCTCGGCGCGACGCGCGACGTTGCGCTGATGCGCGACTTAGACGCCGGAGCGCAATTCCGCCTCGGCTTGCAGCCAATCCGCGTTGGGATCGCCGGGCGTGCAACCGCGGCCGCAGTAGATCTCATAAGCTCGCACGCGCACCATGTCTTCCGTGATAACGCTTTCGATTGGTGCGCTCGCGACTTGCTTGGGTTGCCGCGCGCGTGCCGACGTGCTGCTCTTGGTCGGGGGAGTCGATTTGCCAGAAGTGGCGGATTTGGTCGAGTTCTTCTTCGACGACGTTCGTTTGCTTACGCGTGCCATGCTGCACCTCCGTGTTTGATGAGCCGCTTCATCCGTGAGCGGCGTATGCGTCAATACCTGCGCCGATAACTTATCAAAACCACCACGCTTGGCCAGCGTTTTCCCGAATCAGCACGCCGCGCAAATACGACACGGCTTTCTCAAAACCTTCCTGCACGCTCATCAGGCTGTCTTCGTGCTCGATGCTGATCACGCCGTCATACCCCTTGGTGCGCAGCATGCTGACAAAAGGTTTCCAGAACTCGTCGCCATGTCCGTAGCCGCAAGTGCGAAAGACCCAACTGCGTTGGTGGAGGTCGCCGTAGCTTTTGGCGTCGAGCGTGCCGTTGATGCGCGTGTTGTGGGGGTCGATGGCGGTGTCTTTGCCGTGGACGTGGAAGATGCAACCTGCATCGCCGAGCACGCGGGTCGCTTCGACCGGGTCGATGCCTTGCCAGAAGAAGTGCGAGGGGTCGAGGTTGGCGCCGAGGGAGTCGCCGCAGGCGTCGCGCAGCTTGAGCAGGGTTTCGGGGTTATAGACGCAGAAGCCGGGGTGGGCTTCGAATGCGATTTTGACGCCGTTCTTGGCGGCCTCGCGCGCCTTTTGCATCCAGAAGGGGATCAGGACCTCATCCCACTGATAGGTAAGAACGGCTTCGTAGTCGGGCGGCCAAGCGCAGGTGACCCAGTTGGGGGTCTTGTCGGCCGCTGATCCGCCGGGGCAGCCGGAGAACGTGATGACGACATCGGTTCCGAGCGTGGGGGCGAGCTTGACGGCGACATCGTGCGCCGCGCCATGATCCTGCGCGAGCTTCTCATCGGGATGCACCGGATTGCCATGCACGGCGAGGCCGATGATTTCGAGCCCGCGGGCTTTCACGTCGTCGACGATCTGCTGCTGCTTGCCCTTGTCGGCGAGCACCTCGGCCGGATCAAAGAACGGCGCTGTGGGATAAGCGCCCACGGGCAGTTCGATCGCGTCGAGCCCGACCTGCTTGCAATAGTCGAGCGCCTGCTCCCAAGCCATGCCGGCCAGGCCGGCGCCCATGACACCGAGTTTCATCCTCGACCTCCGAGGGTGA
Source organism: uncultured Planctomycetales bacterium (assembly GCA_964563855.1). Lineage (GTDB taxonomy): Bacteria > Planctomycetota > Phycisphaerae > UBA1845 > Fen-1342 > JAFGRR01. The sequence continues at coordinate 16,202 of CAZLYU010000064.1, forward strand.
TGCGTGATCAGTGACAAATGTCAAAACCGTTGAGCGCCGGAACGTCGCCGGCGCGCTGCCGTGCTATTGTTACACGAATTCCGCGTTCGTCGCGCTGGCTCGATGCGCGAAGCGTCGCTCGGCGAACGCTCTCGACGGTAAGGTTTGCCAAGGAGGTTGCCACGATGCGACGACGTCTACCCACCATCGCCATCACGCTGGCCGCAGCGCTGCTTGTCGGCGGCTGTCCGTTCGATCTGATCCCGGCGCTGAATCCCGATCAGGCCCCGACCGGCAATACCGTGAGCCGCGTGTTCGAGTTTGGCGGTGAACGTTTCGTGGTGCAGGAGTTTGCGAGCGGCCTGGAGGTCCCATGGTCGATGAAGTTCACGCCCGACGGGGCGCGGCTCTTGGTGACGGAGCGGATCGGCCGTCTTGCGGTGCTGGACAGCGCTACCGGCGACGTGCTGTCACGAACGGATGTTCCGTTTGTCGTCGGCGCCTTGCCCGAGTCGGAAGTCGGGCTGATGGGTCTCGAGGTCTCGCCGGACTTCGCCAACGACAACACGGTATACCTGGCGTATACGTCGGCGAATCTGTCCGGATTTCAGAATGTCATTGACCGTTTCGAGTTCGTCGACGGCGCCCTCCATCGCATCGATGAGTTCCCGATGGTCGGCGAGATTCCGGCGGCGTTCCTGCACGACGGGCTGCGTCTGCGATTTGGTCCCGACGGGATGCTGTATGCGACCACCGGCGACGCGCTCGACCGCAACAGCGCCCAGAATCTCAACTCGCTGGCCGGGAAGATTCTGCGGATCGAACCCGACGGCGGGGTCCCGGCGGACAACCCGTTTGGCTCGCTGGTCTTCTCGTTCGGACACCGCAATCCGCAGGGCATCGCCTTCGATCCCAACCGCGGCTTCATCCTCTCCACCGAGCATGGCCCGAGCGGCGCTATCGACGGCGGGCTCGAGGGTCTGGATGAAGTCAACGCCATTCGCGCCGGGGCGAACTATGGCTGGCCCGAGGTCGTCGGCTCGCAAACCGCCGACGGCGTCACGCCGCCGATCTTCGAGTCTGGCGACGACGCGATCGCTCCGGCGGGGGCGGTGTTTTACTTTGGCGATCGTTTTCCCGCTTGGCAGGGCGCATTTCTGTTCGTCGGGTTGCGCGGCGCGTCGCTGTGGGTGATGCACGTCGACGACACCGATCCATCGTTGGTGCTCAGTCTCGATCGTGGCTTGCAGAACGAGTTTGGGAGGCTGCGCGATGTGACGGTCGGCCCCGACGGTTATGTGTACCTGGCGACGAGCAACCGCGACGGCCGCGGGACACCCGGCCCCAATGACGATCGCATTCTGCGCCTGCTGCCGGTTCGCTGAACGTGGAACGCGCGATTGGGTGCGGCCGGCGCCTCACCCAATGCGTGTTGGTCTGGTTGATGTCGCGCCTGCGGCGTGACGCGATAAGCATGTGCGTTCGCGCCCTGGCGGTCGTCAGACGTTGGCGGCGGATTCGTCGAGCACCAGTCCAAGTTCGAGATAGTCTTCCTGGGCGCCGGCGCAGATCACCGCGCGAATCACGGTGGCCCAGCGGCTCTGGGCCGAGCTGAACGCTCCGGGCTCAATCATTCCAGGAACGGTCGCCTTGAGCTCGTAGCGCTGTCCGGTCGCAATGCCATACCCTAATGGCGCTTTCACGCGCATGCCGTTTTGCGACAGCTCGATGCAGTGGCAGCGAATCATGGCGCTGCCGGCGTGATCGATCATCCACAGGGGGCAGATCACCTCCTGTCGCGACTCGAGCCGACGTTCGCGCAGCCCTCGCGGGGCGCTGGTTGTCGGCGTGGCATGGATAGATAACATGTTCGACTCCTTTCGCGACGAGGCGTGAGAACCACGGGGGGCTCACACTTCAACGATCTATGACGGCGGCGATTTCGGGCGGTACCCAAACTCCCGCAGCCATGCTTCCGTCTCGGCGGCGCTTAGGTCGCCGGGCTTCTCCTCCGCCTCCGACGGCGCGTTCGCTCGAGCGAGCGATCGTCGAACCATCCGCCAAAACACGTCCGCGCGAACCGGTGTGGCCTTCCTGCGCCGGGCCGCGGCCTGAACTTCTCGATCGTTCGACACGACGCCCACCACGCGTGGACCCGTGTCGGCTTGTAGTCGCTCGGCGATGACGTCATCAGCCGGGCGGCGACCGCTAAACGCGAGCGTGACCGCGTGGTGTGACAATTGCCTGACGATGTTTGGTGAGGGTTGCGGTCCATCGAAGACCACCTCGACCGTCTGATCGCAACCCTCAGCCCAACGCCCGATGAGCTGGACCAGCATGAAGCGCCCGAGTGGACGATCCGGGGGCTCGAGCTCGCGTGTTGCGAACAGCAGGTTGTTCCCGTCCACCAGATATCGTCGCAGCTTCGTCATCTAGATTACTAGCACATTGGCGGCTGAAACGCAATGAAAATCGTTCAAACGATCGCGCCCGGGCGGGGCTGTTTGCGACGTGAGGGGCGTTTTTCTCGGGACGGAACCGAGAACGGCCACGAGCCGCTCTTGCGGCCCCGGTTCCCGCCACTTGGTCATGATAACCTAGAGGGCTGTCGGGCGGCGATGCTCGTCAATCGCGACGTACGTCAGGCATGCTTCCGTGACAGGCGTGACTTCGTTTCCTCGAAATCGCTGCGCCTCCACACGGACGCGGATGGTCAGCGAGGTCGTGCCGCGACGCTTCAACTCTCCGTAGAAGCTGAGCACGTCGCCGACGAACACCGGTTCGTGAAACGCGACCTTGTCCATCGCGACCGTGACGACGGTGTGAGCGGTGTGTCGGCGTGCTTCGATCGCCCCCGCCTGGTCGATGTAGCTCAGCAAGACCCCGCCGAAGATCGTGCCGTGCGCGTTCGTGTCGCGCGGCATCATCATCACCCGAATGGCGGGCGCGACGTGGCTTTGAGCCGGTTCAGGACCCGCGGCGGGCGGCGTCTGGCTATCGCTGGCGATAAGTGATCCGTCCCCGTTCCAGGTCGTAAGGCGACAACTCC
>CAZLYU010000065.1:0-18449 GCA_964563855.1 uncultured Planctomycetales bacterium
TTCCACGAGGCGATGAACTTTGCGGGCGGGTATCATCTACCGCGGGTGATGGTCGTGCAAAACAACGGCTGGGCGATCTCGCTGCCGCGCGACAGGCAGACGGCGTCGCCGACGATTGCGCAGAAGGCGATCGCGTACGGCTTCGATGCGATTCAGGTGGATGGTAATGACCTTCTGGCTACGGTTGCGGCCGGTCGCGAAGCGGTTGACCGGGCGCGCAACGGGGGCGGACCGACGCTCGTCGAGGCGGTGACGTATCGGCTGGGCGTGCATACGACGGCTGATGACCCGAAGAAGTACCGCACGGAGGAGGAGGTGGCCGAATGGGAGCGGCGCGATCCGATTCCGCGTTTCCGCAACTATCTGAAGGGCAAAGGGCTGCTGGACGAGAAGGTCGAGCAGGTGATTGACGAGGAGATCACCCGCACGCTCGACGAAGCGGTGAAGGCGTATGACGCCTACCGGGTCGAGCCGATGGCGTTCTTCGAGCACATGTATGCGAAGATGCCGCCGGATCTCATCGCGCAGCGGCGGGAGCTCGAGGCGTATCGGCGTGGTTCGGATGACGCGTCGCTGACGGGGGATGAAGGCGAGCTGCCTGAGCAGTATTCGCGGATGATGTAGGCGAGCGGTGTTTGCGTTCGGCCTGCCGATGCGAACAGCCATCGGCAGGGCGTCCAACTTCATCGCACCATTCGCCGTCGGCCGGGCGACCATTCCGACCGCGTGATGATGCTTGTTGGTGAGCTAGTGCGAATAGCTGGAGGGCATCGACTGGTTTTCGCGGGGCGGTCGCTGCTCGGCGAGGTCTGACTTGGCCTGGGCGACGACCTCGGCGTAGGGCGGCGCTTCGAAGGGGCGGGTCATTCGGTCGAGCCCTTGCTCGCGCAGTTCGGCGTAGCCGACGAGCTTGATGCCGCGCTCTTTGATTGCATTGATGAACCGGGGATGGCACAGCACGTCGGTCTCGGCTTGGCGGTGTTTGGACATCTCGGTCACGCCGCCCGGGTTCATGTCGGTCATGGCGGCCATTTCGGGGGTGTCGGCGCCGGGATGGAAGACCATGAGGTGTCGACCGGTCGACGGCAGGTTGTTAATGATCTCGATGGCGCAGTCGAGCTTGTCTTGCGGGGCGGGGTGGTAGACGTTGGCAGCGTACGACTCGCTGAAGTAGCGCGAGATGCCGAGGTCGTACTTGCGGGCGAGCTTTTCGACGATCTGCTGAAACTCGCGGGCGCCGACCGCGGCGCCCATGTGATAGTCGACGTATGAGATCTTCAGGCCGCTCTGCAGGCCGCGCTTGATCTGTGCCTCCAGCTCGCGTTCGACCTCGTCGAGCTTCGGCTCGGCCGCCATGAGCGCGGCGCGGGTTCCCTTGAAATGGCCGAATTCGTCGACGAGCGATGGCACGTCGGTCGGGTGCAGGACCGGGCCGAGACGATACTCGCGCCATTCGCAGTTGAGCGTGAGGTGGACGCCGACGCTGACGTTGGGGTGCTGTTTGAGGATCTCGACACACTGGTTGAACCAGGGCGAGCTGACCATGACCGATACGCTGGTGCAGACGCCCTCTTCGAGCACGCGTTTCAGTCCCAGATTGGCGGCGTGACAGTAGCCGAGGTCGTCGATGCGGATGACGAGCTCGAGCGGCGTCGTGTCGGCAACGCTGGCGGCGTCTGCGGCGGTGGGATTGGCCTGCGACATCGCGATCCCCAACGTGAGCAGTATGGTTCTGGTTTGGGTGACGGTCATTCGGTTCTCCCGCTTGGCTTGCGCGGCATACGCAGCCGCAGCGATTTTCGGCGGCGTGGTGATTGGCCGCAAGTGCGTGGGCCGGTGGGGGGCCGGGGCGTCGCTTCAATCGAATCAGCGAATCACAGGGGTTGGGCGAACTGGCGGGGCGTCGTGCTACCATGTCGTTGTGGCGAAGCGATCAAGCAAAAAGAGCGGTCGGAAGGTGCGCGTCGACTTTCGTCAGAATCGCGGCGAGCGGGCGCGCTCTGACGACTGGACGCGTCGCTTCCACGCCGACGAGGACCAACTCGCCGATGCGCAGCGTGGCGAGCAGGTGCGCGCCAAAGGGGCGATGTCCCGGCGGCGCACGATCATGGTTGACGATCAGAATCTGCCCGTGATTGATCCGGCGCAGCAGGTGCGCGGCTTGGTGACGCGGGTGCACGGGCTGCTCAGCTATGTGGTCGATCTTGAGGGACGCGCGTGGGAGTGCAGCGTGCGGCGCGTCTTGCGGACGTTGCTGATCGAGCAGCGTTCGAGCGTTGTCGTCGGCGACCGCGTGTGGTTCAGCGATCTGAGCGCTTATCACGACGGGGCGGCGGTGGGCGTGATCGATCGCGTGGATGAGCGCTCGTCGGTCTTGTCGCGGCGGGTTCAACGGCGGCGCGAGCATGCGATCGTGGCCAATGCGGATCAGTTGCTGGGGGTGTTCGCTGTCGCGCAGCCGCGCCTGAAGCCGCACTTGGTGGATCGCTACATCATCGCGGCGGAGCGGGGTGGGTTGCGTCCGGTGCTGTGTTTCAACAAGGTCGATCTGCTGGACGAGAGCGCGTTCGCCGATGTTGAAGAGCTCGCCGCGGCCGAGGGGGAATTCGTCGACGAGCAGGCGGCGGTGACGGTGGGTGATGCGATCGCCGAATTTCAGCGACTGGGGTACCACTGCGTGCTGACGAGCGCGACGGACGACGTCGGGGTTGACGAGTTGCGCGACGCGCTGCGTGACAAGATTACGGTGGTGTCGGGGCAGAGCGGCGTGGGCAAGAGTTCGTTGATCAACGCCGTGCAGCCGGGACTGCGGCTAGCGACGAAGGAGGTTAGCGCCGAGAGCGAGAAGGGGCGGCACACGACGACGCTGGCGGAGCTTCATCCGCTGGCGTTTGGGGGCTATGTCGTGGATACGCCGGGCATTCGCGGTTTTGATCTGTGGAGCGTGGCGTCGGGCGAGCTGGAAGCCTACTTCGTCGAGATTGCTCCGCTGGTGGCGCAGTGCCGCTTTGCGAACTGCACGCACCTGGTCGAGGATGACTGCGCGGTGCGGTCGGCGGTTGCGCAGGGGGCGATCAGCGTGCGGCGCTACTTGTCGTATGCGAAGTTGTATGAGGAGATGTAACGGGCGGGGTCAGGTCTGCGCGGCGCGTACCGCGGCGATAACGTGCTCGGCCGCGCTGTCGAGCGGGAGCAGCTCGCGGGCGGAATCGCCGCGACGGCGCCGGTCGATTTGCACGCCGCCATCTGCGAGGCTCTGGTCGCCGACGACGATTCGCAACGGCGCGCCGATGAGGTCTGCATCGTGGAACTTGTGTCCGGCGCGTTCGTGACGGTCGTCGAGTAGGACGTCGATCTGGGCTGCGCGAAGCTGGTCATACAAGCGTTCGGCGGCGGTGGCGACGTGTTCGTGCTGGGGTTCGATGACGATGAGGATGACGTCGAACGGCGCGATGTTCGCCGGCCATAGCGGCCCGGCTTCGTCGTGGTGCATTTCGACGACGGCGGCGAGCAGACGGTTGAGGCCGATGCCGTAGCAGCCCATCTGCAGCGTGCGGGTGCGGCCGTCGCGATCGACGAACGCGGCGCTCATGGGGCGACTGTAGCGCTCGCCGAGTTTGAAGAGGCCGCCGACTTCGATCGCGCGGCGCAGGGTAAGCCGGCCGTGGGGCGGCGTTGGGGCGTGATCGGCGGTGGTGACGTTGCGGATGTCGGCGATCGTGCACTTGGCGTGATCGAGAGGGAAGTCGCGCCCGGGATTCACACCGACGTAGTGGTAGTCGGTGCGGTTCGCGCCGGCAACGGCGTTGCGCATGACGACGACCTCGGGGTCGATGATGATCCGATCGGCCCGGTCGCTGAGACCCACGGGACCGGAGAAGCCGACCGCGGCGCCGGTGAGCTCGGCGACGGTGTCGGCGTCGGCAAGCTCCATGGTGACGCCCGACGCCCGGGCGAGCTTGTGAACGTTGACTTCATGATCGCCGCGGATAAGCGCCACGATCCGCTTTCGCGGTCGTCGGCTTGACCAGCCGATCGGCAATTCGGGCGAGAAGATCATGGTCTTGATCATGCAGGCGGGCGTGACGCCGAGCAGGCGGCAGACGCCCTCGACCCTGGTTGCCTGCGGGGTGTGGACGGCGTTGAGCGGGTCGAGCGGGCCGTCGGGTGCTGGATTCGGGGGTTTGGCGCAGGCGCGCTGGACGTTGGCGGCGTAGCTTCCGTCGTCGCTGACCGCGACGATGTCTTCGCCGGCGTCGGTGAAGACCATGAATTCGTGCGACGCTTCGCCGCCCATGGCGCCGGGCTCGGCCTGTACGACGGTGGGGTCGAGACCGACGCGGGCGAAGATGCGGCGATAGGTCTCGAGCATGCGGTCGTACTCTTGTTCGAGCGACGCGTGATCGGCGTGGAAGCTGTAGGCGTCTTTCATGATGAACTCGCGGGTGCGCATGAGCCCGGCTCGCACGCGCGGTTCGCCGCGGAACTTGGTCTGGACCTGAAAGACGTTCAGCGGGAGTTGCTTATAGCTCTGGATGAAGGTGCGCGCGAGATCGGTGACGAGTTCTTCGTGGGTCGGTCCGAGCACGAGATTGGAGCGCCAGTCGTTGTCGCCGCCGGCGATGCGGAGCAACATCGGGCCGAACTCGTCGTCGCGGCCGGTCTCCTGCCATAGGCTGAGGGGGGCGAGCATCGGCATGCGAAGCTCGACCGAGCCGGCGCGATCGAGCTCTTCGCGGCAGACGCGCATGATGCGGCGAATGACGCGCCAGCCGAGCGGCAAGTAGGTGAAGATGCCGGGGGCGACTTGGCGCGCATAACCGCCGCGCACGAGCAGTGCGTGTGAGGGCGTGGCGGCTTCCTTCGGCGCCTCGCGACTGGTTGAAATGATGGCTTGACGCCAACGCACGTGATGTGCCTCCGCGGCCGATCTGCGCCGCGCATGATAGCCCGCAAGCGTTTGGCGAGATGCGAACTGCGCCGGTCGCGTCCGGCGCGACGCCTACTGTCGCACGCTCACCACGCCGTCGACCGCCGGAACCTGGACGCGGAGTTGCGTTCCTTCGGATTGGATCGCGTCGTCGGGGCCGTACGCGGTTCGCCATGCGTCGCCACGAGCGGCTTCGGGCAGTTGCACTGTGACGCTTTGCGGTCGCTGCGAGCCGTTGATGACGACGATGATCTGCTCGTCGTCGTTCCAGCGCAGAAACGCCCAAACGTCGTTTTCGTCGTCCGTGAGCAGCGTCTGAAAGTCGCCGGTGCGCAGGGCCGCGTGGGCGTTGCGCAGCGCGATGACGCGTTTGTAGTGCGCCCGGTGCTCGTCCATGACGAAGTTTTGCTCGGGCAGCTCATATGGCTGGAGGTCTTTCCAGAGCATGGGCTTGCGGCAGGTCGGGTCGTCGGCGCCCCACATGCCGACTTCGTCGCCGTAATAGACCATGGGCGCGCCGACGTAGGTCATCTGGATGAGGGCGACAAGTCTGGCGAGTTGATAGGCTTCGGCCGGCGGCTTGCGAGCGTCGTAGTTGGGGCCGTTGTCCTGAATGCGGTTGCCGTCGTCGTAGGGGCGGTCGGGGTTGATGATCATCGACACCAGTCGATCGGTGTCGTGGCTGTTCATCAGGTTTTGCAGCACGTAGGTTGCTTCGCGGGGGTATGCGAGGCGCAGTTCGCGCAGTTGCGCGTCGAAGTCGCTGGTGGTGATCTTGGTGGTCTTGTCGAAGAGCCAGTCGATGACGGCCTTGGCGAACATGTAGTTCATGACGGCGTCGTAATGCTGACCGGTGAGGTACTGATCACCGCGGTCCCAGATTTCCGCGACGATGTAGGCCTCGGGGTTGATCGACTTGACGAGGGCGCGCCACTCCGTCCAGAAGGGCGCGGGGATCTCGTTGGGGACGTCGAGCCGCCAGCCGTCGACGCCGTCGGACGGGTCGCCGTCGCCGTCGGGGTCCATCCAGCGGCGCGTCACGTTGAAGACGTGGTCTTTGGCGGACTGGCTGGCGAGCCCGGTGGGGCTCTTGGCGAACTGCGGCAACGCGCCGAAGCCGCCCCAGCCGCGATACTCGAACGGATCCCAGGAGGTGACATCGAACCAGTCGGCGTAGCGTGAGGCCCGGCGCTTGTCGCGCACGTCGAGAAACGCGGGGTGGTTGTCGCCGACGTGGTTCCACACGCCGTCGATGATCACGCGGATGCCGTGCTGCTTCGATGCTTTGAGAAACGCGAGGAAGCGTTTGTCGGCCTTGGTCCACTTCCAGGTGTTGGGATCTTTGAGATCTTCGGTGGCGACGATCGCGTCGTAGTCGTCGTTCGGCGGGCCAAATGCGGGATCGATGTGGAGATAGTTGGTGGCGTTGTACTTGTGGTGGCTGCTGGCGATGAATACGGGGTTGAGATAGAGGGCCGTGACGCCGAGGTCTTTGAGGTAGGGGAGCTTCTCTTCGAGACCGGCGAAGTCTCCGCCGTAGAGGCGATCGAAGACGATCCAGTTGTAGAAGGTCTGGCCCTCTTCTTCTTGTCGGCGTCGCTCGTGGGGCTGTAGGGCGTACCAGTCGGCGGTCCAAGGGATCGCGTTGGGGGGGTCGTTGTCGTCTCGGCCGTTGCGAAACCGGTCGGGCATGATCTGATACCAGACCGCGTTCTTGGCCCAGTCGGGGGTCTGGAAGATGTCGGCGTGGCGGTAGTTGGCCGTGAAGTCGGTGGGGTGGGCGCGACGCAAGTCGCCGTCAGTGACGACAAAGGTGTAGTCGAATTGCGAGGCGTTGCGACCCACGGCGGACGACGGCAGCGAGACGTTGGCCTCCCATGTGGTCCACAAGTTGTCTTGCTGCACGACGTGCATGGGCTCGACAGGGCCGTTGCGGACAGCGACCTCGGCCTGCTCGATGTCGTTGGCGAGCGAGCGATAGCGGATGAGCACGCGGTCGGCTGCGAGCGCCTGGAAGTAGAGCGGCAACGACGGATCGTGGGTGAGCGCGTCGGCGTTGATCGCGCCGTCGCCGCGCCGCGCGTCGGAGACGTCGAGCTGGGCGATTTGTCCGAGGCGGAGCAGCGAGTTTCGGTTTCCGTGTCCATCGTCGGCGTCGACGGGGTTTTCGTTGTCGGGCAACCAGCGCTGGCCGTCGACGACGAACTTGTACTGGTGCTGTCCTGGTGGCAGTTCGGTGGTGACGAGCCAGTAGCCGTCGCCGCGTGGACCCTGCATCGGTGTGGCGGCGAGGCTCCAGTTGTTGAAGGTTCCCGCGAGGCTGACGGAGCCGACGTCTGGGCCGGGTTTGAACCGGAAGGTGCAGCTCCAGAGACCGCTGGGCAGCCGCTCGGCCTGTACCGACTGCGGCAGTTGTCCGGGGTCGTCATTGAGGGTGCGTTCGAAGCGCGGCGTGGGCGGCCAGGCGGCGGCGGATAGCGTCATGCAGAAGACCAAGCTCAGGGTGAGGACGACGGGTTGGGTGGCTTTCATCGGGTTCATGCCGGAACTATACTCGCGACGCTTTCGTTGCTCCATTCGACACGACCCCACCGAATCGCCGCGGGTTAGACAGGCATGCTCAGTTCCGCGTGGCAACTGGTCTCCAACGGGTTCAAGACGATCGTAGGCATCGGCGCCGTGGCGCTGGTGGTGTGGTCGTTTTACTGGGTGGCGACGCGGCCGTGGCGTGCGGCGGCGCTGGGCGAGAACAGCATCGAACTCGTGGTGATGAACTGGTCAGGCGGTGGGGGGCGTCAGGAAGAAGAGATTGTCGCGAATCTGATCGCGCGGTTTGAAGCCGAGCATCCGGACATTCGCATCAAGCGGATCAATCCAGGCGACAGCGGCTCGTTTAACACCAAGCTGCAAACGATGATGGCTGCAAACGTCGCGCCGGACGTGTTTTACATGGGCGGCGAACGGTTCGCGAATTTTGCGGCGAGCGGCCGACTGATGGAGATCGAACCGCTCATCCGCGCGGATGAGGCAGCCGGTCGCGACACGCTCGATCTCGACGATTTCTACCAGAACACGCTCGACAGCTTTCGGTTTGACGGCGAGACGACGGGGTCTGGGGCGCTCTACGGCGTGCCGAAAGACTTCACGACGTGGGGCTTTTACTACAACAAAGACCTGTTTGACGCCGCGGGGCTGACGTATCCGAATGACCTGCCGGTCGAGTCGTGGACCTGGGAGACGTTTGCGCGCTATGCGCGGCGGCTGGCGGAATTGCCCGGCGTGCTGGGGGGGGCGGAGTTTTCGGTGTGGGACGACCCGGTGCGGGCGTATCTGTGGAGCTACGGCGTTGACGTGGTCGACGACGAATTCAATTCGCGTTTGTTCGAGCCGGAGGTCTACGGGCGACTGAAACAGCTTTACGACTGGCGGTTTTCGGAGCCGTGGCGGCAACTGCAGCCGGATGGAACGTCGATCAACACGCTCGTGAGCGGCGACAGCCAGGTGGCGCAGGGGCAGGACATTTTCGTCACGGGGCGGGTCGGCATGGTGGGGCCGCTGGGGCGCTGGGTTGCGCCGATCTATCGCGACATCACGGCGTTTGAGTGGGACTTCGCCGCGATGCCGATGGGAACCGAACGCGCCAATCTGGTGGCGACGGTGGCGTGGTCGATCAACGCGCGCACCGAGCATCCGGAAGCCGCCTGGCAGTTGGTGAAGTTTCTGACCGGCGAGAGTGGGCAGCGGCGTATTGCTGAGCTCGGACTGGCGATCCCGACGCTGAAGTCGGTGGCGAATTCGGCGGCATTCTCTGATCCCACCGTGCCTCCCGAGCACGACAACGTCTACCTTGAGCAAGCCGAGTATGCGCGGGTGGCGAAGATCCCGGGGTATCCGGAGTGGAAGGCGGCGTTGAGTCGTCGCTTCGAGCAGTTTCTGCGATCGGGCGATCCGATGGAGCAGACGCTGCGGGCGCTGGAGCAGGAGTGGGAGAGCGACCGCGCCAATCCGTTGCGTTCGGGCACGTTTCCCGCGCTGCGTTGGGACTGGGTGCTCGTGTTGGTGCTCGCGCCGGTGACTGCGCTCGGCGCGTTCGGGCTTTGGCGCTGGCGGGCGGGGCGACCGGGCGTGATCGCGCAGCGGGAAGAGCTGAGCGGGTACGCGATGATCAGTCCGTGGCTGCTGGGCTTCGCGGCGTTCATGGCCTTTCCGATTGTCATGTCGTTGATTCTGTCGTTTGCGCGGTGGACTGGGTATACAACGCTGGCGGAGGCGGAGTGGGTCGGCGGTGCGAACTATGCGACGCTGTTTGGGAGCGACGGCCGCTTCTGGAACAGCTTGTGGGTGACCGCGTATTACGCGCTGTTCGCGGTGCCGATCGGCCAGATGATCGCATTGGCGCTGGCGTTGCTGCTCAACCATGACTTGAAGCTGTCGGGCTTTTTCCGTAGCGCGCTCTACCTGCCGAGTGTGTTGGCGGGCGTGGGGGTGGCGATTTTGTGGCGCTGGGTGTTTGACGGTGAGGTGGGACTGCTGAATACCTACCTGCTCGACCCGGTGCTCGATCCGCTGGGGGTGGAGTCGCCGCGCTGGTTTACGGCCGACGCGCGGACGTTTGGTCCGCCGGCGTTTGCGATCATGAGTTTTTGGGCGCTGGGTGGGACGATGGTGATCTATCTTGCCGGGCTGAAAGGGATTCCGGTTGAGCTTTACGAGGCGGCGGCGATTGACGGGTCGAGCCTCTGGCAGCGGTTCCGCAACATCACGCTGCCGATGCTGAGCCCGGTGATTTTCTTTAATGGGATCATGGCGATATCGCCTCGTTCCAGGTGTTTACGGAGGCGTTTGTGATGACGGGCGGGGGACCGGGGGCCGCGACGCGTTTCTTCGTTCTGTATCTCTACAACATCGCGTTTGACGAGAGTCATATGGGCTATGCGTCGGCGATGGCGTGGATCCTGCTGGTGATTACGCTCAGCCTGACGTTGTTCGTGATGTGGGGTTCGAAGCGGTTCGTGTACTACGAGGCATTGAAGTAAAGGCGGGTATGGCGAACGGGAACGCATCATCGAGCAGGCCTGCCGCACCGCGCGCGCCGGAGCGGGTGGGCGGTGCGCAACGCAGGGCGCAGTTCGCGTTGATTTATGCGCTGCTGGCGATCATCTCGATCGCGATGCTCTTTCCGATGTGGTGGATGGTGGTGGTCAGCCTGGAGACGGCTGAGGAGGCGCGCAACGCCGCGGCGGACGCCGCCGGCTTCTCGCTCGCGCCGGACGACCCGCAGTGGGCGAATTACCCGGCTGCGTTGCGGGAGATGGGCGCGGCTTCGGAAGCGGAAGGTGGCGCGGGCTCTTGGAACGGGTTCCTCGATGCGCTGGCGAATACGGTCGTGGTGACGACGCTGTGCGTGGTTGGCAGTGTGCTGTCGTGCAGCCTGGTCGGTTATGCGTTTGCGCGGATTCGCTTTCGCGGGCGCGACCCGCTGTTCGTCTTCATGCTGTCGACGATGATGCTGCCGCCGCAGGTGACGATGATTCCGATGTTCATCTTGTTTCGGTCGCTGGGCTGGATCGACACGCTGCTGCCGCTGGTGGTGCCGATGTTTTTCGGCAACCCGTTCTTCATCTTCATGTTCCGGCAGTTTTTCGCGCAGATCCCGGAGGCGCTGGTGGAGGCGGCGCGACTGGATGGGTGCGGCCAGCTCGGCGTGTGGTGGCGGATCATGCTGCCGCTGTGTCGGCCGGTCATCGCGATCACGGCGATTTTCACGTTTATGTTCGCCTGGAATGACTTCCTGGGGCCGCTGATCTATTTGCACAGCGAAGAGAACCGCACGCTCGCGCTGGCGCTCAATGCGTTTCGCAATCAGTTTGGCGGGGTCGGGGATGTGCATCTGTTGATGGCGGCGAGCATTGTGACCATGGCGCCGTGTGTCGTGCTGTTTTTCGTGGCTCAGAAGCAGTTTGTGGGTGGCCTGAGCATAGGGGCGGTGAAGGGCTAAAGCCCTTGTTTTTGCTGCACTTGTGTGGATTGCGGCGTGGTGGGGGGCGTTGCGGAGGGTGGGAAAGTGCTGCAGCGCGTTGATTAGTTAACGCTCACTAACCTAGTATTGGACGTGATGAGGTTTTGGCTCTGACGCGTTGTGCGTGGAGCGGTCGCGCCCGCTTGGTTCGCGGGCCGCATTGTTCGCCCCGGCGAGAGTAGTGGGGCGTTCGTAAACCATTGGTTTGAAAGGAGCAATGAGTATGAAGCGCACTGTCATCGCTGGTATGGTCGCCGCGCTGGCCACGTCGAGCTACGCCGTTGAACTGCAGATCACGGTCGAGAACCCGCTTGGCGCGGGGAATTTCTCGATCACGCCGGTGTGGGTCGCCGCCCATGACGGCAACTTCGACACCTATGACGGCGGCGCGCTCGCCGCGGGTTTCGGCGGGATCACTGAAATCGCGGAAGAAGGGGACACGAGCGTCTTGATGACGCGGTTTGCGAACGAAGGCGTGGGCGTTGATGCGACGCTCGTTTCGACGACCGGCGCCCCGCCCTTCACGCCGGGTGAAAGCGAGACCTTCACCTTTGAGACGGGCGACCCGACGGTCAATCGCTACTTCAGCTACGCGTCGATGGTCGTGCCGAGCAACGACCTGTTCATCGGCAACGGCAACCCGCTGGCGATCGAGCTGTTCAACGCGGCTGGCGAGTTTCAGGGTCCGGTCGTGATCGAGGTGCTGGGCAGCATGGTCAACGACAACGGCACCGAGGTGAACGACGCTTCGGCCGGCGCGGCGTTCTCGTCAAACGGCGGCGTGGGCGTCGATGAGTCGAACCCAGTCAGCAACTTCTTCGCCGATGCCGGCGCGGAGGCCTACCTCGACTCGTTCCTGAACTCGGGCACGGCTGATGGCGGCACGATCACGGACACGTTCGGTCGCGATGACGTGATCGCGCGCATCACGATTGTTCCGGAGCCGGCGTCGCTGGCGCTGCTCAGCCTGCTGGGTCTGGCGATCCGTCGCCGCTAAGCGGACCGCTTCTCGACGACCATTCGCTCGCGTGTGTGCCGGATCGGGCATTGACGCTGGCGAGTAGGACGACCTAGCCACGCAGCGGTGCTCCAGAGCAGCCCGGTGCGTGGCTTCTTTGCGCCCAGCAGCGCGACGGGGATTCGAGCCAATTTCGCGCGTTGGCGGTCGTGCTCATGACATCGCGTGCTTGCGCCGATATTCCGCGTGGGCCGTCGGCGTGGCGACACTCACGGAATCGGCCGCATCGCGAACATAGGAGTTGTCAGATGCGCAAGTGGACTTGGATGGCGCGTGTTCGCCGAACTGCTCTCGTTCTTACTGGGATCAACCTGACGGGGATCGCCAGCGGCTGCGAGCCGGTGTACCGCGAGACGCTGATCGGCGGGTTTGGCAATGTCAGCGCCGGACTCGCCACGGGGCTGGTCGAGACGTTCGGCACGGCCACGGCGGGGAGCGCGGTGACGTTGATCGAGGCGCTGTTCCTGCGCCTGTTGGGTACGGACACCGTGGGCGGCGGCGGGGGTGGTGCAGCGGCGCCGGTCGTGCAGTTGTTCGAGCAGATCTCGTCGTTCGCCTAAGGGCCTGAGCCCGAGGCTCACTTACCGAATCGACGCGTCGAGCGCCGCGGGCTCGGTCTGCGGGGCGCGGCGCCATGCAAGCACGCGGCGCGCGTCGAGCGCGGCCGTGTGACAAACCTTTCCATGACAAGGCCGGGCGTGGGGCGGCCGCGGTTCGCCGGTTGCCTGGCTGTTGCGCCTTGCGCTCCGGCCACAAGCAGGCGTCACTTCACAGCATCCTGATGAATGCGGCAGGTCAGGCCTCTGTCGCGGCCGTTGTCCTCGCGAGCGAGTGGCGGCCGATGTTGCATCCGGCGGCAGGTCAGGCCTCCGTCGCGGCGGTCATCCTCTGATCTCCATCGTGCGCCACGGCCGGCGATTGACGCCGCGGCGGTGGCGCTGAACCCGTTCTGAGAATTTTTGAATCAAGCGCGGCGCGGTTTACGCGTAAATGTGAGCCGGGGCGGCGCGTGGGCCGTCGACGGGGAATGTTCGGGCAGCCGCCGATCGGTGACGCCCGCTCCGGCTTGGAATACGAGTCGAGCCGCACGAGGGACGCTGCGATGCCCATGGTTGAAGAACAGTTGATCGAGTCGACGCTGGATGTGGTCGGACAGCAGGCGTCGGAAATCGAACTCGTCAGCTACGAAGGCGTGGAGGGGCTCTCCATGCTGTTTCGCTTCGAGTTGCTGGTTGCGTCGTTTGACCCGCGGCAGGACCTGACCGACTGGGTGCGACAAGACGCGCGTCTCAAACTGCAGACGCCGCACGGCGTTCGTTATGTGCATGGCGTGATCAGTCGCGTGACGTACCTGGAAGAGGGTCACGACCAGGCGCTGTATCGCGTTGAACTGTTGCCGCGTCTGTGGCTGCTGACGCATCAACAACACTGCCGCATCTTTCAGAATCGCTCGACGCCGGACATTGTGAGTCATCTGCTGAACGATAGCGGGGTGCTGCCGTGCAAGACGCTGTCGCAGGAGCAACATCTGATCGACGGCTACGAGCCGCGCGCGTACTGCGTGCAGTATCGCGAGAGCGACTTCAATTTCATTGCGAGACTGCTGGAAGATGAGGGGATCTTCTACTACTTCGAGCACGACGAGCACGAGTGCCGCTTCGTGTTGGGCGACTC
Organism: uncultured Planctomycetales bacterium; assembly: GCA_964563855.1. Classification (GTDB taxonomy): domain Bacteria; phylum Planctomycetota; class Phycisphaerae; order UBA1845; family Fen-1342; genus JAFGRR01. Next base: position 13,642 of record CAZLYU010000065.1, read on the forward strand.
GGTGTTTCACAATCCGTTTCCGGATCAGCCGGACTTGCCGTACGTGCCGCCGAGTGGGATGACGCCGGGCATGCATCACGTGCATGCGTTCTGTCGTTCGCGCGAGGTGCGGCCTGATGTGGTGGTGTTGCGGGATTACAACTATGAGAAGCCGCCGCTGGATCTGCAAAGCACATCGGCGTCGGAGCAGCGCGGCAAGCTGGTCGTGAGCGACTATCCGGGCAAGTATGACAAGCAGTCGAGCGGTCACCGGCTGGCCCGCCTACGCCGCGAAGAGCTGGCCTGCACCGGCGAACTCGGGGTCGGCCGCAGCAATTGCCCCGAGTTCGCGCCCGGCCGAGTCTTCAATCTGCACGGCCATCCGCTGGAGCGTTGGAACGCCGCGTATACGGTGACCAAGGTGCGCCATGTCGGCCGACAGGGCTCGACGCGGGCCAGCGGCGGCGGGTCGAACGGCGCGCTCGAAGATCTCGACCCGCATCTGCGGCCGATGATCGTGAGCGCCCGGTCGCATGACGACCCGGTCGTGCGGGGCATGGCGGAGGCGCTCGCGCAGCAGGCTTGTGCGTTGCAGCGTGAGCGGTGGCCCAAGCCGAGCGACGTCGGCGCCTGGGTGCGCAACGCCGGTGAGACGCAACTGACGCCCACGGGAATGGCGGCGGCGCGGGGCGGCGATCCGCGTGACTACGTGAACCACGCGAGCGGTGGGCGGCGCCGGGAGGCGCACGTTCCGCTTTATGAGTGTGAGTTTGAGTGCATTTTGTTTGACGCGACGTTCCGTCCGCCGCGCCTCACGCCGAAGCCGGTGTTGCAGGGTTCGCAAACGGCGGTGGTGGTCGGGCCGGAAGACGAAGAGATTTACACCGACGAGTTGGGTCGCGTGAAGGTGCGTTTTTTCTGGGATCGCGACGAGTTCTTTGCACGCGACGGCCGCAGCGCGTCTGACCCGACCTGCTGGATTCGCGTGAATCAGCCGTGGGCGGGCAAGGGTTACGGGGGCATGACGATCCCGCGCATCGGGCAGGAGGTGATCGTCGACTTTCTGGAGGGCGACCCTGACCGACCGATCATCACTGGTCGCGTGTACAACGCCGAGCAGCGTGTGCCGCAGTCGTTGCCGAAGGACAAGGTGCGCAGCAGTCTGCGCTCGCAGACGTATAAGGGTACGGGCAGCAACGAAATCACCATGGACGACACAGCGGGCCAAGAGCACTTCTACATGAAGTCGCAGTACGACAAGACGGAGGAGATCGGCAACAACCGCAATGTGTCGGTTGGGGTCGACTCGACCGAGGTCGTCGGCAACAACAAGACTGAGAGCGTTGGGAACAATCAATCCACCGATGTGACCAACGCGTACAACATCAACTGCGACACGATGATGGTGAACGCCAAGACGTCGATCACGCTGCAGTGCGGGGCAGCGCGGATTCACATGAACCAGGCGGGTTTCATTTCGATTACCGGAACGGTGATTACGAGTGCGGCCACAGTCAACAACAGCATGGTGGCGCCGATGACCGAGGTGGTCGGGGCGGTCATGCTGACCCAGGCCGGGGCGGTGGTTCTCGTTGAAGGGGGCGCGACGCACGTGCGCGGTGAAGTGCTCGCCGCACTTAAGGGCGCCGAAGTCAACGTAATCGCCGACGGCGACAATGTCGTGCAGGGCGGTCAGGTGAAGATCAACTAGGCGGCGGGCGTTGGAGAGGTTGCGCGTGAAGGCGAAGGGTTTGACTGCGGCCGGGAAACGCCGGAAGCCGCCGAAGCTTGTGGGTGTTTATATGCGGCCGCGCGCGGCGCACTGGGCTGAAGTGCTCGAAGCCGTGGATACGGCGCAGGCGGCGCTGGATGAAGGTCCGTTTGCGCCAGAGCGGGTGCGTCTGCCGAAGCCGCGCGCGGTACCGGTCTACGAGACCGAGGACGGTCGCCGTGTGACGATCGAGTCGACCGCTGGAGGTTTCGTTGAGCAACCTTTCGCCGTTGGCGCGCCGCTCGAGACGGCCGTGACCGGCGGCGTTGGCGGTGGCTACCTCGCGGTGAGCGATGCGCCGCCGGCGCCGCTCGCGGGCGGCGCCAGCGCGGCGGATTGGGCCAGCGCTTATGTGAGTCGCGTTCCGGAGCAAAGCGACTTGCGATCCCAGCAGCGTCGCTGGGGGCCGGCGACGAAGTGCTACACCGATGCTGTCGCTGCGCGCACGTCTGCTCAGCGGGACGAGTGGGGTCGGCAGTACTTCGGCAAGATTCGGGAAGCCGCCGCCGGACGCGACCCGGTGTACCGATCAGCGGGGGCCGTGGCGAAGGGGTCGCGGCATTTCATGAACGACCCGGCGTGGAAAGCTGAGGAGTTTCACGGTGGGTTGTTCAAGGATTATGGGCAGGCGGCGGCGAAGGTGCGGCGTGACACGGCGCCGCTGCGCGGGCCCGCGCCGCGAAACCTGTTCGATCATTCGCTGATGTCGCGTGCGTTGGCGCTGGGCGGGGCGTTGCAGAAGGGCGGCGCCGGGTATGGTGCGGCGCTGTTGCCGATGCTCGATCCGGGGGTTGCCGGCCGTGTTTCCGAAGCGTTTCAGGAGGACGTGGAGCATAAGCTTGCCGCCTTACGCGGCGGTGGCGGCGGGGCATTGGGCGGGTTCCAGAAGGCGCTGCAAGCCGTTGAGGCGATGGGTTCGGGCCGTCCGCGCGCGGCGCTGGCCAAACTGTGGCGTCGCGAAACGGGCGGGAAGGACGGCCGTCCGGCGGTCCTTTCGCCGGGGGTCGACGGGCTGAAACAAGCGTTGATCAAGCAGATGTCGGGCTCGGGGAAGGACAGCCGGCACGTCGCCGCGCAACTCGGCACACTCACCGGCGGAGCCCGGGGCGGCATAGCTGGACTTTCTGCGTTGCTGTCCGGAATGCTTGGCGTGTCGGGCGGAGGTGCGCAGCAACTGGGGGCGCTCGCCAGCCAGGTCGCGGCGAGTGGCGGCGGCGCCAAGCTGCTCGACAAACTGCCTGGCAAGGCCGTCGATCTCGCCTTTGATCACTTGCTCAGCGACGTCGACGATGGATCATCGACCGTCAAGCAGTTGCTGGCCAAGTACAGGGGTCAAGTCAAGAGTCTGTTGAAGAAGCTGGTTTCGCCGGGCGGCGTGGCCGAGCTGCAGAAGCAGTGGGATGGGATTTGGTCGGGCATGCCGTCGAGCGCGAGCGTTCGACTGGGACTGGCCAAACCGGTCGCTGGGCCGGATATGGTCTTGGTCAACAAGCTGCCGGCGACGCGCCTCGGCGATGTTTGCGAGTGGCCCGACGTACCCGACGCCGGCCCGTTCTTCCAGGGCAACCCGACGGTTCTGGTCAACGGCATGCCGGCGGCGGGAGAGATTCATGCGGCGAAGGGTGCGGCGGGAACGATCGGTACGCCGCTCAATCTTTCGCCGAATGTGTTGATGGGTGAGGCGACGGTATCGGTGGCGGTGCAGGTACTCATGGAAGCGCCCTCTGCGGCGAACGGCGACACACAGTCGGAACAGTCAGGTTCGAGTGGTGCGGCGAACGGCGCCGCGAGTGAAGAACCTCCACTAACGAAGGAGGCGCGCGAGAGAGTCATCGGCCTACAGGACGAACTTGCCGCGTTGGGCGAACAACGTCAACAACTGTACGAAATGCTCAATCGGGGAGAACTATCCGACGAGGAGTACTATGCGATCTCTGATCAGATCGTGGCGCAGGAGCGAGCACTTCAGCAGTCGCTGGATGACGAACTCGACAAGTACAACACGGACGGATTGCTGGACTCGGATGGCTTACTGATTCGAGACGAAGTACCGCGCGTGATGCCATTGGACGAGGCGCTCGCACCACAAGATGGGCGCCATGGAAAAGACGGATTGCCGACCGACGGCCAGGATAGTCCCACACCAAGGGAGCAGCAGCTTGATCCGGATCGCGCCCGACAACTCGAGCGCCTCGGCAAGAGCCTTGACGCGCAAGGTGATATGGCCGAATTCTTGGGAAACGACGAGCTTGGAGACAAACTCGAGGCGGCGTCAGACGCCGCGCTGTTGGAAGCAGCGCGGCTGCGCGGTGGACGAGATGAAGTTAAACGCGTGGCTGTTCAAATCGCGACACGTCGCGCTGTTGAAGCTGCCGTCGATTCGGGTCTGGCGCGGTTGGAGAAGATTCCCAAGGTTGGGTGGGTCGTCCGTTGGGTCAAGGTTCCGATTAAGGACGGCATGGGTGACATCGCAACTGAGATCGTCAAGAACGCTCAAGAGGGTGACTTGGAACTCAACTCCACCCAAAGCCACCATGGACACATCGATCCGGCGGACATCCCACCCGGACATCTCGATGATCCGCACCGACCGTGGGAACTTCACCCCGACGCGCGGCGCCCGGGATCGACGACCTGGGATCGGTACGGACGCCCCACACGTCACTAGTTAACCCAAGTGCCAATGGAGTTGGTCTGATGTCTTCCAACTTTCTTCCCGGCGGCTGCTTACCTGAGCCTCTCGACCCAGGAGCCGGCCAAAGCAACGCAGTGGGTAATGCGCTGAGTTCGGTCGGCGGACTTGCGCAAGCGGCGATGAGCGGCGATGTGGGCGGTGCGGTCAAGGGCATGGCGGTGTCGCAAGGCAAGCAATTGGCCACCGCGGCGCTCATGAAGGTGTTCACGATCAAGCCGGCGCCGAAGCCGCCCAAGCCGCCGTGGACAGGGCTGGGACTGGTTGCGCCGCCGGGCGGCGCCGTGGCCGCGTCTGCAGCGGCGGCAAGTGCGTGCCCGAGTCCGAGGTCGGGACCTCGGTCGGCAAGCGGGTGGCCAAGGTCCA
>CAZLYU010000066.1:0-17254 GCA_964563855.1 uncultured Planctomycetales bacterium
GAGGCGCGGCGGGCGTAGACTATGCGTCGAGCTCATGAGCGAGACCGCCGGCCCCGATCGTTACGATATTCGCTGCCCCGCGTGCGATCGACGCATCGCCGTGCGGCATGATTGGGTGGAGCGGGATGTGGCGTGTCCGCACTGTCAGACGGCGTTGACGGTTCCGCCGCCGGGGCCGGCCGACGCACCGCCGCCGCGGGGGATGAAAGCGTCTTTAACGCTGAAGCGGTACTTCAATTTCGCGTGCGGGCGGTGTGACGCGCTGCTCGAGGCGAACACGGGCATGTCGGGACGGGAGGGACGCTGTCCGACGTGTGGCGCGCGGTTCATCGTTCCCAAGCTGCGCCGTCGATCCGGGCGGCCGACCAAGACGCAGATGCTGGAGTCGGCGGACGACGATCCGACGGCGATGCATGCGTATGGGTCGAGCGGGATGGCGGCGCCGACGTTCGAGACCGCGGCCGACGGACAAACGCTGCTGGTCTGTCCGCGGTGTGATGAACGCAACGCCGTCGATGCGGATTTCTGCGAAGCGTGTGGCGCGCCGTTTACGCTCGAAGGGGCGCCGACGGCGGCGAGCGAGACGAGCCGTACGATGGGGCTGGGGGCGATGGTGCTGGGTATTGTGGCGTGGCCGCTGTTCTTCCTGATCGTGCCGGGGTTGATTGCCGGCGTGCTGGGAGCGGCGGCGTTCTGGCGCTCGCCGCGGCGCAGCCGGCCGGTGATGGCGATCATCGGCGCGGTGCTGGGGTTTGGTGCGGCTGGCGTGGGGGTTTGGCGGCTGCTGTAGCGGTGAGTCGGGAGTCGGGGGTTCGAGGTTTAGGGTTCACGGTTCACGGTTCACGGTTCAGGCGCGTTTGGCCTTCTTCTTCGCGGCGGAGGTCTTGATGCTCTTCGCTGGGGGCTTCTTGGCTTTGCCTTCGGGCAGGCTGGCCTTGAGTGCGTCCATGAGGTTAATGACTGTCGCGGGGCGTTGCTCTTCGACGACGACGGGTTCGGCGCCGTCGACCTTGGCCTTGATGACGGCCAGCAAGCCGTCCTGGTAGCGATCGGCGAACTCGCTGGTGTCGAGCGGGCGCGACTGGTGCTCGATGAGCTGTTTGGCGAGCTTCAGTTCATCCTGACTAACGTCGCCGTTGCCGACGCCTTCGAAGTAGGGATCCGCGTTGCGGACTTCGTCGGCGAAGCGCAGTGTGCTGAGCAGGAAGCCGGCGCCTTCGACCTGCAGCGCGACGATGCGTTCGCGATTGGCGATCACGACGCGGCCGACGCCGACCTTGCCGGTCTCGCGCAGGGCCTCGCGCATGACGCGGAAGGCGCCCTCGGCGACGGGGCCGTCGGGTGCGAGGTAGTAGGGCGCGTCTATGAACTTCTGGTCGAGCTCGTCGGCATCGACGAATTGCGTGATCTCGATCGTCTTGTTGGTCTCGAGCTTGATCTGTTCGAGATCGTCGTCGTTGATGACCACGTAGTGGTTCTTCTCGTACTCGTAGCCTTTGACGATCTCGCTGCGATCAACGGGGCCGTGCTCGGGGCAAATCATCTGCTGCTTGAGCCGCTGATGGCACTCTTTGTGCAGTTGATTGAGGTGAATGCGACTGGTGCTCGTGGTCGCGTTGTGCATGCGCACCGGCATCGCGACCAGCGAAATCTTGAGTTGACCTTTCCACGTCGCGCGCGGCGGCATTGGCGGCCCTCGTAGCGACTCATGTCGTCGGCGTCGGCGGCGACTCCAACGCCGCTCTCCGTGAGGGGCGGCAGTATAGACCACAATCGGTCATAACACGCGCAATTCTTAACGGGCCGACGCTGGCGGCTCGCGGTGAACGAGCTACAGGATCTCTGGCCAACGGAACCCCAAGCCGCTCGACGGATCGAACTTGTAGTCGACGTGGTCGTCGAGTCGCATGAGTTCGTCGAGGCCGGTCTCAGCGGGATCTATCCCGAGGCCGTTCCACAAACTGTTGTCCTCATACGCCCGCAGCGGGTCGACCTGTTCGGCGTGGCCGTCGGTGAACGCGGTAGATGCCTTGCCGAGGTGGCGATTGGTCATGTACGTGCGAGCGGCGCCGGAGGCGTATTTTTCGCTGGCCTGTTCCGAGCGTTTGGGCAGATATGTCGGGTCGAGCGTGTAGCCGTGGTTGCCGAAGCGGGCGATATTTTTGCCTTCGGGCAAGTCGTTCGGATCATGCCACTCGAACTCCCAGCCGGTGCCATCGGTACCCGCGAACGCGATCGTACGCCCCGCGGAGCGCACCTGACGGACCGGAAACCGCTCCAGCCAGCCGGGGTTGGCGGCGGCGTTGGCGTGGGTGCGGGCGCTGCCGAGATACTTGTAGTTGTAGCCGTACGAGTTGTTGCGGCCGACTTCCCACGTCGGTGTGGCGGGACAGGCTTGCAAGTCGAGCCCGCCGAGGTAGCCGGCCATCGCCTTGAACCAGCGTTGCCGGCGTGTGCCGCCGGAATCGACGGGCACTTTCCACTGATGCGCGGGGAAGCTGTTCCATTCGTCGAGGTAGTAGGTCATGCCGGTAATGAGTTGCCGGCAGTGGGCGAGGCACTGCACGCCGCGGGCTTGCCGCCGCGCGGTGCTCAGCGACGGCAACAAGATCGAGATCAGGAGAGCGATGATCGCGACGACGACGAGCAATTCGACGAGGGTGAAGGCGGTTTTGGGGCGGTGGTGGGTGATCAAACCTATCCCCCGAAAGGCGGGTTGGTTTCGAACATAGTGCGACCAATAAATATCGCGCGTGTCGCGCCGGGTGTCAACGAAATTCGGACTTCATGCGGAGACAATTCGGGCGGTTGATTTGAAGAAGGTAAAGTCTGACTTGCGACACGCAAGTCGCGTTTTCCACACTCCCATGTGAGCCCGTGGAAGGTCGTGGGGGCGGCCGACAGCCGAGACATGTTCTTTGCCGGGTGCGGCGCGTGCTCACGACGCGCCCGGTTTGGAGGTATGCGATCGTGTTGCGCGCTATCGCCCGCGGCCGACCGTGGCTGCTAAACGTTTGCCTGCTCACCCTCGTCGTCGTGGTTCTCGGCGGTTGCCCCGCGGCGCCACCGCCCGGCGTCATGCCCGACGACACGCCGATCGGCGGCGACGACGCTGACCCCGGCGCCGTCCCCGACGCCGGAAGCGATCCCATCAATGATCCGGCGCCGATTGACGGCGGCGGTGACCCGGGCACACCCAGTGATCCCGGCGCACCGGTCACGCCTCCAGACGACGGCGGCGACCCGGGAGCGCCTCCGGCCGACACCCCGATCGAGCCCGCACCGCAGGACTTCTCGGTGGAGTTCTCAGGCGACGCGTTTCGGCTCGCGCCTTATCGCAACAACCTGACGCGCGACGAGGCGTTTCACCTCTTGCGACGAACGAGTTTCGGCGCCCGGGAAGCACGCGTCGAGCAGGTGACGGCGGCGGGCTTGTACGCGACCGTTGATGCGCTGCTCGCTGACGAGCCGATTCCCGACTGGATTCACGACCTCGCGGAGACGTACGACGACGATGACGATCTGGCGGAGCGCTGGCTGGTCTACATGATCGAGTCGCCGAAGCCGTTGCACGAGCGGATGGCCTTGTTCTGGCATGATCGGTTTGCGACGTCGCGCACCGTGATCACCGATGGTCGCGAGCGGAATCTGCCGTTGCAGCACTTGGAGATGCTGCGGGCGAACGCGCTGGGCAACTATCGCAGTTTTCTGCTGCAGCTCACGCTCGATCCGCTTATGTTGCTGTGGCTCAACGGCAACGACAGTCCGAAGGACAACCCGAACGAGAACTACACCCGCGAGTTTTGGGAGCTGTTCACGCTCGGGCGCGACACGCTCTATACCGAGGCCGACATCGTCGAGGGCGCGCGAGCATTCACCGGCATCACGCTGCTCTATCCCAAGGACGACGATCCGCGGCCGATCTTCGATCTCTACAACCACGACAACACGACCAAGACGGTCTTTCCGGAGCGTGGCAGCGGCCCAGCCAATCACGACTACATCTCAATCACCGACCTCACGCTCGCGCAGCCCGAAGCGGCCGAGTACGTGGCACGGAACCTGTTTGTCTACTTCGTCCACGATGAGCCGACGCCCGAAATGGTGCGTGAGTTGGCGGACGTGTTTGTGGCCAACAACTTCGAGATCCGGCCGCTGGTGAGAACCATCCTGCTCTCGCAAGCGATGTTCGCGCCGCAGACCCGCTACAGCCAGGTGACGTCGCCGGTGGAGCACTTCGTGAGCTTCGCCCGCACCATGGACATGCACATCTACTCGGACAAGTCGCAAACCGACCGCATCCATCGCGTTGCCGACAACCTGCGCGACGCTGGTCAAGACTTGCTGAATCCGCCCGGCGTGGAGGGCTGGACGGAGGGTGTGGCGTGGCTGAAAGATCAGTGGATCATGAGCCGGGTCGACGCGCTGCGGCGCACGATGGACTTTGGCCCGGCGTTTCAGGAAGAACTCCCCTATCACCTGCTCCCGTCCGTCGATCGCTGGGACCAGCGCGAGATTCGCGAAGAGATCGTCTTGGCGCTGGCGCACGCGCTGCACCTCGATCTGACCGACGACGAGATCGACATCTACATCGAAGTGCTCGATCAGAACGGGCACGTGGCGTTTCATCTGATCGAGGCTCGCCATCAGCCTCAGCATGTGTTTGAAGTCATGCGCCTCATGGCGATGGATCAGCGGTTCATTACGCGCTAGACGCAGATGGAGGTCCGCATGGCGGCCTGTCGTGAATATGAAGCTTTGTCACGCCGCGCATTTATGAAGCGTGGTCTGGGTGGGTTGGCGTTGCTGGCGGGAGCCGACCCGCTGCTGCAACTGGTCGGTCAATCGTATGCGCAATCGGCGGGCGGCACCGGCAACCTGCTCGTGCTCTGCCAACTGAACGGCGGCATGGACGCGCTCAGCTTTCTGGCGCCGTATCAGAACAGCGTCTACCAAAGCCGGCGGCCGAAACTCGGTTTGCAGGCCGATGACGTGCATCCGCTGCACGATCATCCGGAAGTCGGCATCAACAAGCAGTTCGGGTTCTTCGCCGACCTCTACCAGCAGGGCCAGCTCGCCGTCGTGCAGCAGACCGCGTACCCGCGGGGCAACGGCTCGCACTTCGAGAGCCAGGAGATCTACGAGTTCGGCGTGCGCAATCTGAGCGGTGTAACCGGCGCCAACGTGCGCTGGTACGAGCGGCTGCGCAACATGTACTTCGACGAGCCGTACGGCGTGCTCGATACGCGGCGCACCGGCGACCCGCGTAAGTATGGCTATCCGGATTCGACCTACCGCAAGGCGGCGCAGGAAGCCTTCGGACGACTGGCGCGCCTGCGGGCGGGAGACACCGCGACACAACAAGCGGTGCTCGACAGTTACGACAACATTGATGTGCTGGGACAGGAGATTCGAACGCGCACCGAAGCGTTCGACTCGACCGGCGACTCTCGCGATCAGTTCTGGCGCGCCGCGGCGCTGGCCTCCGCGGGGCTCGGCACGCGCGTCATCAAGCTGCAATACGGCGGCTTCGACACGCACGCGAATCAGGCGTCGGCGAACGAGCGCCTCTTCCCGAAGATCAACGACCACTTCGAGCAGTTCGTCAACGACGCCAAGGCGATCGGGATCTGGGAGCGGACGTGCGTGGTGTTCTACACCGAGTTCGGGCGGCGGAATGAGGAGAACGGCAGTCCGGGCACTGATCACGGTCACGGCTGCCACATGATCCTCGCCGGCCCCAACGTTAACGGCGGCTTACATGGCCAGATGCCGAGTTCGGACGACCTGAACCAAAAGAACTTGCCGTACTACGTCGACTTCCGCGCCGTGTTCAGCAGCGCGGTGCGCGACTGGTTGGGATTCGATCCGATGCCGATCTTCAACGTCGAGGGCGAGACGTTCGACAGCAATGTCGGTTCGGCGTTGTTCCGCTAGCTCATTCAAACACCGGAACCGGACGGGCGCGGCGCCGAGGCGCTGTGTACGTTCGTGTTCCGGTGCGGCGTTCGCGATCGGCTTCGTCAGCTTTACCCCCTATCCAGGATTGATTGTCTCATGCTGAATCGCTCGATCGTGTCCGCCTGTTGCGCCATGGCGCTTACTGGCGACGCCGCTGCCGCCGCGACCGGCGCGTTTGAGGCTCTGGAAGTCGCACGCGGCTTTGACGCCCCGACGTCGGTCGCTCCGACGCCCGACGGAGGTCTGTTCGTCGCCGAGCAAGGCGGGGCCATCTGGCGGGTCGCTGCTGATGGAACGCGTGGCGATGAGCCGGTCGTCACGCTCGAGGTGTACGCCGAATTCGAGTCGGGTCTGTTGGGTCTGACCGCCGACCCGAACTTCAGCGACAACGGTCTGCTCTACGCGTTCGCTTCTGTATCGGATGACGAGCAGCACATGATTCGCATCGACACCACGCTCAGCCCGCCTGCGGTGGTTGTGCTTCGTGACAGCCTGCCGGGCAGCAACGGGGTGCATGTGGGCGGCGGCATTGCGTTTGGCCCCGACGGACGGCTGTACGTCACCATCGGCGACACGGGACATCCGGAATTCGCCCAACAGGTCACGTCGCTCGCGGGGAAACTCTGTCGCTTTGACCGCAACGGCGACGTGCCGGACGACAACCCGTTCACGACGCCGACGGGCGCCCCGCGGGCCTACATCGCGCTCGGCTTCCGCAATCCGTATCGATTCTGTTTCGCCCCCGACGGCCGGATGTTCGTCATGGACGTGGGGTCTTCGGGAGACGCGCGGCGTGAGGAGATCAACCTCATTCGACCGGGTGACAATGCCGGCTGGCCCGACGTCGAGGGCGCCGCGCCGGCCGACCGCATCGGCGAGTTCACCGACCCCATCTACAGCTACGTCGACGAAGGGGCGGCGATCACCGGCTGCGTGTACTACTCCGGCGATCAGTTCCCGCCGGGGTATGCAGGTGATCTCTTCCACGTGGAATTCGTGCTCAACAAGCTGTACCGACTCACGCTGGACGGCGACGTGTCCGTAGCGCACGAGCAGGTGCTCGACCTTGAGGGCGGACCGGTGGATCTGCAGCAAGAAGCTGCCGGCACGCTCGTCTATTGCGAGTTCTTCGGGGGTCGCGTGATGCGGGTGCGCTCGACCATCGCGGCTGAGACCGACCAGCCGAACCACGCGGACGTTGGCGATGCGGACGATCTACCGCGGCCAAGCGACGACGACGCGGCGCCCGAAATTGAGGATGTCGCCGCGGCGCCGCCGGCGCCATCGTCCGTGTGTCTCGGGGTCGGGTTTGCGATGTTGCTGAGCTGCGCAGGTCTGATGGTGATGAGCGTGCGGCGCTGAGCGTCATCTGGCGGTCCGTCGCTCCGGGCGCTCGACGCGGCCGTCGGGCGGCTGACGTCCACTCGTATGCCGTGAATTGCCGATAATCACAGTTATTCTCGGTTCGCGTGTTCATCCGTTTCGGGTGAACGCGGCAATTCCATAGATGCACATGCCCAGAAGTTGCGGGAGCGTGTGCCGTCGCCGTATTATTACGGCAACTGCAATTCAGCAGACGCAAGTCGTAGCCAAAGGAGCACGTCAGACATGCGGCAGGTGTTCGCGCAAGCACGTCGGAGCGGATTTACGCTGATTGAGCTGCTCGTGGTGGTGGCGATTATCGCCCTGCTCATCTCGATCTTGATCCCCTCGCTGAACACGGCCCGCAAACAGACGCGGCGTGTCGTGTGCGGCGCGGCTTTGAAAGATATCGGGAACACGCTGACGCTCTATACGAACGAGTACGGGCGGCTGCCGAACCAAAACAGCGTTTCGCAGTCGGGCATTCAGGGCCCGGGCCTGGGGAATGAGTCGCGCGAACAGCGCGAGGCGGCGGCGATGTGGGGTTTCACCGTGCATCGAGCGATCGCCGAAATGCTCGGCACCGGCCTGGAGTACGGTGAGTTTGACGAGAGCGGCCAGCGGGAGCTCACCAGAACCAACGACGTGTTCTACTGCCCATCGGTGAAGATACGCGACGTAGACAACGTCAATGTGATTTCTGGGCCGAATACGGGCGAGGGCATCCCGACCACCGAAGACCAGTATCTGCACATCAGCTACAACTACTTCGGCCGGCTCGATGAGGTTGCCAACGATCCGAACGACGATCCGATCGTGTTTCCGGGCAACAGCGACGATCTTCAGGTTCACATTTTGCAAAAGCGGCCGCGCTATGCCGGACGGATTGCGACTTCGCAGGATGTCCTCATGGCCGACTCGGTGATGCGCTGGATCGGAAGTGACGAAGGCGACTCGGTCCTGGGCTCGTGGCGGATTAACCACGGCGAGGGCTGGACGCTGCTGCCGTCGGCCGCCAGCAATTACGCCCCGCCGGAAGTCGAGGGCGCCAACACGCTTTTCGCCGACGGACACGTGGAATGGCAAGGCGAAACCCACTTCCGTGAGTTGACCCGCCCCGAAACCGGCGGCGGTGCGGCGGCGTTCAAGAGCATGACGCCGGACGCGACCCTGAAGCGCGGACAGGATCTGTTCTGGTACTAAGTTGGCGTGGTTTGCGGGAATTCACCGCGTTCGAATGAATCGCACAAGTACGCTTGCGACAAGCACCACTCGGATGGAGAAGAGGCACATGAAGTTATCGCTATCGCTCGTGACGGTCGCTTTTGTGACCGTCGCCACTGCGCAACCCATCACCCCGTTCTTTACGCAGGAACTCGCGCTGCAGCCCACGGATCTCAGCCACCAGCCCAGCAGCACCGACCTGATCAACGGGTTCGGCGAGTCGCAGTTGCCGGGTGCGCTCAATGACCTGTTCATCAACGAGAGCTTCAACAACGGCTTTACCGAGGTTCCCGGTGATGGCGATGGCGTCATCGATATCGACAATGACATCGCCTCGGTGCTCATGGACAGCTTGAGCGACTGCCTGCCGCTCACCGCGGTCCGCAGCGACGGCTTCCTGCCGGGGTTCGCAGGCGGCAACGGCGGCGTGTTCGTTGATGGCCAGTTGAATGGCAACCTCGACGGCATTCTGCGCGACTTCGCCCGCGTGTCGCTGTCCGTCCGCTACAGCTTCGCGAACCCCACTGACGTCGAGATGATCCGCGTGATCGGCGGCAACACGAACAACGCCGACGGCCGCACGTTTCACCACTACGACGTCTGGGCCTCGACCGACGGGCTCGGCGACTTCGGAACGTTTTTTCTGGTCGCCGAGGGCGTTCTGACGGGCAACTTCGGTGACGTAAACACGACGTTTTCGGGCGCGATGACCGAGGTCTGGGACTTCGACAGTCAGATCCTGGTCGCCGGCGCCACCGACATTCGTCTCGTGTTCTACAACGTCACCAACATTGATGGTCGTCTGCAGGATCAGTGGCAGGGCAATGCGAACGAAGACGCCGCGTATCAGGCCGCCTGCCCGACGGTCGAGCCGGAAGACGTGGACGGCTTCCGCAAGGCGTTCGTCGGCTCGATCATTCGCGAGATCGACATGTTCGCCCCCGGCGTTGAGACGCCGTTTGGGGATATCGACTACGACGAAGACAGCGACCTGGTCGACATTGCTTCGTTCCAGAGCTGCTTCCAGGGCTCGCTGACCAGCAACGGCTGCTTTCGTCACGACCTCGACGAGAGCGGCGCGATCATGTTCAACGACTACACGGCGTTCGAACTGCTGGTGACCGGACCGGCCTAAGGCCGCGCTGGCCGCAGTTTTGTGCCTACCTGCTCATCGTCGCGAGCCAGGGCATTTGGCCCGTTGGCTCGCGATTCTTTTTGGGCTGTCAAAAAGTGGTCGATTACAGACCAACGCTCACAAAATCGTTACATTCTTACGAGATGGTGCGTGCGACGGCTAAATAAGCTGTAACAGGAAGTTCAACCGACGCCCCTGTGAATCGCGCACGCCTCGGAAAGGACGATGAACGGCTTGCTGACACCCATCATCGAATACGCTCGACGCCTCGAGGGCGGCCAGTATCGGCCGTGGCGTCGCGCGGCGGGCAAGCGCTTCGACCTGCACTGCCACTCGACGTTCTCCGACGAGCGCATCAAGTGGCTGCCGCGAATCGTTTATCACCCGCTGCTCACGCCCGAGCAAGTTTACGATCAGGCCAAGCAGCGCGGGATGGACTTCGTGACGATTACCGATCACGACACCATCGACGGCTGCCTCGATCTCCTCAATCGCCGCGGCCCGCTGAGCGATTTCGTGATCGGCGAAGAGGTGTCGGCCCGGTTTCCGGAAGACGGCACAATCGTGCACATCAACGTGTTCGATCACGATGAGGCCCAGCACCGCGAACTGCAGCGTCTGCGCAGCAACATCTATGAGCTCGTCGCTTACCTTCGCACGATCGACAAGCTGTACGTCATCAACCACCTGACGTGGACGGCGCAGCATCGGGTGCTCAAGCCGTGGCAGATCGAGACCATGCTCGAGCTGTTCGACGTGTTTGAGGGCTTGAACGGGGCTCGGAGCTACGCGCACAACGCGTTCGCGTGGTATGTGACCCGCGGGCGCAAGGTGCTGGTGGCGGGCAGCGATTCGCACACGCACCGCGTCGGCACGACCTACACGCTCACCGAGGGCGCCGCGGCGCGTGACGCGCTCGCCAACATCCGCGCGGGTCGCGCGGCGATGTGCGGCGCGTTTGGAACCGCGGAGAAGTTCGCCGAAGATGTCTGGCTGGTGATGCAAGGCGAGATCGACCGTCGGTTGGAGGCGACGCGCACCGCTTGGGCGCGCACCGGCTATCGCGTGGGTCAAGGCGTGGGCCGCGCGGTCTATCGCGGCGTATGCGTCGGCTATAACTTCCGCCAGGACTGGCTGATGCGAGGCTTCGTGCGCGGGTTGCCCGCGATGGCGCCATCGCCATTCGCCAGCGCCTAGTCTCGACGGCGCTCATCCGCACCACGTCGCAAGAACGACGCGACGTTCGTGTTTCCCCGCTTGACGGTCGCCGGTGAGGCGCTTCGGTCGCAACGACGTCCAAACCGGGACGGGCACGGCGTCGGGGTCCCTTTTTTGTTCCAGCGCCGCGCACTAAGCTTTGATCGTGAGCGACGCGCCCGCCGCACGGGTCGAAGTCGATAGCACGTTTGCTCGACGACAACCAGCACAGAAAAGCACTCCATGGACCTATCGAAGATACGCAATATCGGCATCGCCGCGCACATCGACGCAGGGAAGACCACGACCACCGAGCGGGTGCTCTACTACGCCGGCACGATTCACAAGATGGGCGACGTCGACGACGGCACGACCGTCACCGACTTCGATCAGGAGGAGCAGCAGCGCGGCATCACGATCTACAGCGCCGCCGTCTCGTTCACCTGGCGCGACTGCAGCGTGAACCTGATCGACACGCCGGGTCACGTCGACTTCACGGCGGAGGTGGAGCGCGCGTTGCGCGTGCTGGACGGGGCGGTGGTGGTCTTTGATGCGAAGGAAGGCGTCGAGGCGCAATCCGAAACCGTCTGGCGCCAGGCCGATCGATACCAGGTGCCGCGCCTTTGCTTCATCAACAAGATGGACAAAATCGGGGCCGACTTCGGCAACGCGCTGAGCACCATCAAAGCACGTTTGCACGGCAACCCGATCCCGCTGCAACTGCCGATCGGCGCTGAGCAGCAATTTCGCGGCTTCGTCGACCTGCTGAGCATGAAGAGCTACACGTTCGAGCCCGGCAGCGACGGCCGCAAGTTCATGGAAGGCGGCGTGCCGGAAGCGATGGCCGAGGCGGTGCGAGCGGCGCGGGCGTCGCTCGAAGAACGCGCCGCCGAGCTCGACGAAGCGTTGATGCACAAGTACATCGAGGGCGAGTCGCTGACGGTCGACGAGATCAAGGGGGCGCTGCGCAAGGGCACGCTGGCCCGCGCGTGTCAGCCGACGTTTTGCGGCTCTTCGCTGAAGTACATGGGCGTACAGGCGGTGCTCGATGCGGTCGTCGACTATCTGCCCAGCCCCGGAGAGGTGGCTGAGATCGTCGGGCACGATCCAGAGAAACCCGACAAGACCGTCAAGGTGAAGACCGACCCGAGCGCACCGCTCGTGGCGCTGGTCTTCAAGATCATCGCCGACCCGCACAGCGATCTGCACTTCATCCGCGTCTATGCCGGCACGCTGAAAGCGGGCTCGCGTGTGCATAACGTGCGGAGCGGCAAGAAGGAGAACCTGCCCACGCTCTACCGCATGTTCGCGAAGCGCCGCGAGCAGGTGAAAGAAGCGCTGGCGGGCGACATCGTGGCGGGAGTGGGCCTGCGCGACGTGCTGACCGGCGACACCCTCTGTGAAAATCGAGGGCAAGTGCTGCTCGAGCGGATCGAGTTTCCGGAAACGGTCATCAGCATGGCGATCGAGCCGCAAAGCTCGACCGATCGCGACAAGCTGATCGACTCCCTGGCGATGCTCTCTCGCAGCGACCCGACCTTCGAATATCGCGCCGACGCCGAAACGGGTCAGACGCTGATCAGCGGGATGGGCGAGTTGCACCTCGAAGTCATGCTGCATCGCCTGGAGCGCGACTTCCGCGTGCCGGTGCGCAGCTACAAGCCGCGCGTCGCATATCGCGAGACCGTCACGACGCCCGCCGAAGCGGAGGGACGCTTCGAGCGGCAGATCGGTGCGAAGCACCAGTTCGCGGCGGTGAAGGTGAAGCTCGAGCCGTTCACACCCGAAGTCGGACAGGAGCATCATCTGTTCGTCGATGCGCTGCCGGAAGGCACACTGCGCCCGCAGTTTCTGGCGCCGATTCGCGAAGCGATCCATGACGCGTTCCGCAGCGGTCCGCTGGCGTCATATCCGCTGATCAACGTGAAAGCGACGCTGATCGGCGCGGAGGAGCATCCGACCGACTCCAGCGAAGCGGCGTTCGCCTCCGCCGCGATGATCGCCTTCAATAAGGCGGTTGACGCGGCGTCGCCGGTGCTGCTGGAGCCGATCATGAAGGTCGAGGTGGTGACGCCGGAAGACTACTTCGGGGCGATCAACGGCGATCTCGCGGGTCGTCGGGCGATCATCCACGGTACCGAGCTGCGCGGTCCGAACCACGTGATCAGCGCGGAAGCGCCGTTGAGCTCGATGTTCGGGTATTCGACGACGGTCCGCTCGTTGAGCCAGGGGCGGGCGTCGTACAGCATGGAGCCGAGTCGGTACGAGCAGATGCCGCCTGACCTGGCGAGGAAGGTATTGGGGTCGTAAGGAAGTCGCGTGCGCGGCGTGCCGTCGCGCGAGCGCCGGGCGCGTGACTGGCTGGGGATTTTCCAATAATCGGCGGTGAAAGGCGACCGATAACCCTATTAGCAGATCTCCCAATGCGGGGTGGTGTGGTGCCTTCGCCGGAATCGTGCGTTGACGGCTTCGGGAGGGCCACAAGATATAGCGCAAAAAAGTGGCCCCGCAGCAAGGAGGAGTGCTGCAGGGCCGGCAGGGGAAAGAGGAAATGGAAGTATACCACAGGTCGTTATCAGTCAGCATGGAACGGATGAAGATTTTGTAAAATCATTCAAGACGTGCGCGTTTCCGGACGCTGGGGGTTGTCACGGAGTGCATATCGTGCATACAGCTCGGCGATTCGTGCACGAATCTCCGCCATCGCCTCTTCGTCTGATAACTTAGCAAGTTCATCAAAGGTGAGTAGTTTCCCGTATGCAACGCGGAGCGGTACCAGCCGCGGCCAACGCTGACCGCGAGGCCATGCGTGGTACGCCCCAATCACCGCGGCGGGCGCCATCGGCGCGCGAGCCCGCCGCGCCAACAGGACTGTTCCGGCGTGCATGGGACCGATCGCGCCGTCGGTCGATCGGGTCCCCTCTGGAAACACCGTGACGAGCTGCCCGGCTTTCAACCGACGAATCGCTTCACGCATCGCACCGATGTCAGCGGAGTCGCGCTTCACGGGAAACGCGTTGAGGTAACGGATGACACGCTCCGTCCATCCGCCTCGAAACAAGGTATGCCGGGCCATGAAGCTGCACTCACGCGGCAGCCGGACCGCAGCCAGCGGCGGATCAAGCACGCTCTGGTGATTACACACCAGCAGGACGGCGCCCGACCGCGGCACGCGATGCACCCCAAACGCCCGGCCCCGAAACAGAAGGAGAAAGATGATCTGACAGGCGAAGCGCGCGACGCGATAGTAGAAGCGCATGCGCGTCATCCATCCCGCTGCGGTGCGGAGTGCAATCCCTTACGACGCAATGCCCCAACCATGACCTCCACCACCTCCTCCATGCTCAGCGCCGAGGTATTGATCACCACGGCGTCATCCGGCTGCAGCAATGGCGCGACGGACCGCGTCGCGTCTGTTCGATCGCGATCCAACAGGTTGCGTCGCACCGCCGCCAGCGTGCCCCCTTCCGTTTCCGGCAACTCCGCGAGCCGCCGCTGCGCGCGCGTCTCGAGATCCGCAGAGACGAAGAACTTCACGTCGGCGTGCGGGAACGCGGCAGTGCCCTGATCGCGGCCTTCGGTGACGAGCGACCCGAGTTCGTCAGCAATCTGTCGCTGTCGCTCAATCAACGTGGCGCGGACGCCCGGCGACGCCGCCACGTAGTGCGTGTGCTCATTGACGCGCATGCTGCGAATCGCATCACCGACATCGACGCCGTCCAGCGTCACGCGGACGCCTTCGCTGGTCGGGGCGACCAGCCAGTCGGCATGGCGAGCGACCCCTGCGAGGGCTGCTTCGTCAGCCAAGTCGACCTGCGAGCGCAGCGCCGCCAGCGTGACGACACGATACATTGCACCGGTGTCGAGATAGGGTAGTTCAAGCCGCACAGCCAGCATGCGCGCCGCCGTGGATTTACCCGCCCCCGCCGGTCCATCGATGGTGATGATCATGATCTCGCCGCTGTGTCTTCCGCGCGTCAGACAATGCGGCGATTGTAAGGAACTCGACGGACACACGCACGGGCGTCGCGTAAGCCGGCTACCCCTGGTCGGTCTTTTGTTCAGCTTGCGCGGAGACGGATTCGTCGTCGCTCGCAACGGCGGCGATCGAGCTTCGATTGCTCGCCGGACGGGCCGACATGCATAGGCGGATCAGTTCGATCAGCGTATGACGCACTTGATCAAGCTCGACGCCTTTGCGAAGCGTGGCTTCAAGGCTCTCGGCGGCATCGGTGATGGGCTGAAACCCGATGCCGGCCGCCTCACCCTTCAAGCTGCGCACTTCGCGTTCGAGGTCTTCGGCGCTCTGGCGCCCGTAGGCGGCTTCGAGTTGGGTGATGGTGCGGCGGAGACTGTCGACGAAACGGTCGATCAGATCGGCCATGGAGGGATCGTCAAGCAGCGCACTGACCAGTGGTTCGGGCTTGTTGCGGGCCACGACCTGCAGGAGCACGGCGCGTGTGATCGGTTTCGGCAGGAAGTCGTCGCAGCCGGCGTCGCGGGCCATGTCGCGGTCTTCGGGCTGCGTTCGCGCCGACACCGCGACAATCGAGCGCATATAGCCCTTGCCGCGCAGCAGGCGGGTGGCGGTCACGCCGTCCATCTCCGGCATCTCGAGATCCATCAGGACGACATCGAACGTGTCGGAGAGGGCGCGTTTGACGCCTTCGACGGCGCTGGAGGCGCAGACGAGGTCCACGTTGAGCGAGTCGAACAGGCGCTGGTAAAGCTGCTGGGATACAAGGCTGTCGTCGATCGCCAGAATGCGCGTGTGGCTCGCACTGGCCGCGAAGGTTCCAGGATCGATGAGTCGCTCGAACTCAACAAAGACTTCGTAGACGCCATTCGCCCCCGGCAGATAGCGGCAACCCGCGACCCGGCCGGCGACCGTCTGCCAGTTGTTGCGGACCGTGACCAGATGGACGCGGCAGGTGCATTCGTTGTGGATGAGCGACGCCGTGAGAAAGTAGACGCCGCGCGGTCCGAGGCGTCGTGACGGGACCATCAGGCGGGTCGATTCGTCGCGTGAGAAGTCGAAGTCGATTCGGAGATTCGGCAGCCGATAACTGAAGAACTGTGCGGCGTCGGGCGCGCGCATATCCTGGATGTCGAGCTCATCCAGAAGCTTTCTCAAGGCGTTGTCGTCTAGTTTGAGCTTGCGCATGCCGTGCTCACCGACTCGCGATCAGATGTCCCTGCGAGAAAGATCGCATTGCCACGCCTGCTCGACACGGCTATTCATCTGTTTTCCTATCGGCATGACGGCAGGGTCTCACCGGGACGGTTTCGTTCGATTCACGGTCCGCATCCAGCATGGCTTCGCATGCGAAAGTCGGCGGGGACCGAAGACGTAGGCGGCGACTGACACGCCCCTGCGCCTTGTGGAGCCGATATGCAAACGATGCGCGTCTTGCGCATCTTCGAGATGCTGGCCTTCTCCAGCGACGCGTTGCCGCGCCTCGCTAGCGGCGACCGCCAAGCGGTCTGCGACAATTGCGTTGCGTTGACGGCCACGGTGCTCGGATATTCGCATGTGAACCTGCTGCTGAAGTCGGCTGGCGGCACCGCTTGCGTGGCGGGAATTGGTCTTGAGCATGACCCGGACGCCTGGCGTGCGGCCCCGGGCTGGGTGGCGTGGCTGGAAGCGCAGACCACGGACGCCGTCCTGCTCGAAATGCCGCCGGAGTCGCCGCCGGTCGGCGATCCGCCGTTCACGTGCCCCGCGTTAGCCGCTCCGCTGCGAATTACACCGACGGCGGACCAGCCGGACGGATTCATCGTCGCCTGGAATGACCGATCTCCGGACGACCAGCACGATCAGCGCGTGGAGTTAGTGGCGCTCAACCTGCTTGCGGGCCTGACCACCGGCGCCCTCCGCAACTCCGAAGCCCGTCGTCGACTGGAAGCGGCGAACGCCGAACTCGAAGCCCACCAGTCGCAGCTTCGGGCTCAGCAGGACGACCTCAAACAGATCAATGCGGCGCTTACCGCGGCGCATGCCGAGGCCGAGGAGGCGACGGCGGCGAAAGGGCGCTTTCTGGCGGCATTGGCGCACGAGGTGCGGACGCCGCTCGCAGGCGTGGTCGGCGCGGCGCAGCTTCTCGCCGCCAGTGGGCTGACCCCGCAACAGGAGCAACATGTCGGCGCGCTGAGCGCGGGCGCCCGGATGGTGCTCGCGCTGCTGGACAACGTGCTGGACTACTCCCGGTTTGACGCGGTTAAGCCGCAACTGGAGCGCACAACGTTCCCACTGCATCAGTGCATCCACGAACTGGTCACGCTGGTGCGCGCGCAGCCGACCGCTGCGACGGCCGTCAGCGCCCTGATCGATGCGGACACACCACCAGAAGTTAGCGGTGACACGACGCGCCTCCC
>CAZLYU010000067.1:0-16795 GCA_964563855.1 uncultured Planctomycetales bacterium
CGAGGATTACGCCGGCATGTCGCCAGTCCGGTGGCCGGTGAAGTCGACCGTGATCGTGAAGATCGTCGTCTGCACACCTTCGCCGTCGGCGATCGTGACGAGTGTGATGAACTCGAGCTGACCTGTCGTGCTCAACTCGCCTTCGTCGAACGTGCCTTGAATGTTTCCGCGGGGATCCCCATTCAATCCGCGCAGGCCCACGTAGCGATCGCCGAGCGATGGCTCGAACGTGAGTTCCGCCTCGTTCAGCAGATTGTTGGCGTCGATGAATTCCACATCGCGCAGCCCTTGGAACGAGATCAGAATCTGCGTCGGGAATGCAGCGTCGAACTCTTGGTTGAGCGCCGCGACCTGCTGGTTGAAGACGATCACGAACGGAAGCAGGTCAGCGGGCAGCGCAGCGTCTTCTTCGCTGATCGTCGGGATATCGCCGCCCGCGACGGTGGTCGTGAAGGTCGACGTGGTCTCGCCGCCCTGAACGCCGCGGACCTCGATTTGGGTGTTGTTGAAGGTCAGCGTCCACGCGCCTTGCAAGCGGGCCTGTACGGTGTTGGGAACCTGGCCCGGCAGGATGAACGGACAGCCACCGACGGCCAGCAATGCGATCGGGGTGAGTAGGAAAATCATGGTGGTGCGCATCAGTGTCTCCTCGCGAGTGAATCAATTGCTACCGCGTGAGACTGTAAGTGGAGCGTTTGACAATCGTTTTATGGGGGTCGCCTCCCGCTCGGGCCAGAGGGTGTGGATGCAGAGCACGATCCACAGCGCCAACACCCCCAGCAGCCCGCAGCCGCTGGCGCGGGCTGCAGGCCAGATCAATCCCACGATGCCGCCGAACCAGACCGCCAGCGCCAGCACTGCGGTCCAGTGGCGCCAGTTGCGCGGCGCTTCGTTACGCTCGGCGGCATCGGCCAACACCGCGATCGGCCAGTAAGCGAGCACGAAGTAGTGGGTCCAGACCAGCGGCGCAGCGAGCAGCATCACGCAGGTCCACAGGCCGAACAGGCGGCGCTGCTGCGCCGCGTCTTCGCTGAGCGGCTTCCGCATTCCGAGCAGCGTGACCGTGATGGTGGCAAGCGCGATGAACGTCGCGATGCTCACGTACGCGGCAAAGGCTGTTTCACGTGAAACAGCGGCCACGTTGACGAGGAGGGGACGCTCCTGGCCGGGACGGGAGTCAAGCGGCGTCAGCAGGCGGCGGACGACGATTGGCAGCGACTGGTTGCTGTAGTCGCGCTTACGCGGCTCATCGTCGAGCAAAGTGTGGCGCACGCCGTGCTCGACGAACGCTTCGCGCGAGAAGCCTTCAAACGCGGTGCGCGTCTGGCCCCAGCCGGCGACTGCGAGCGGCAGCGCCAGGCCACCGACGATCAGCACCAGCGCCAGAGCGCCAACGCCGCGCCAACGCCGCTGCAAAACCAGCAAACCCAGCAGCGCCGCGGGTAGCAGCTTGATCAGAACGCCGAGCGCGAGGCACGCTCCTGCGATGCGCGGTCGACGGTTTTCGATCAGCACCCAACCCGCGACGATGACAAAGAGCAACAGCACGTTGACCGTGGCCAGCACGCTGCTGGCCCACAGATATGGCGCCGTCAGCAACAGTGCGGTCAGGAGTGCGCGTCGGGGCTTGTTGTTTAGGCCGCCGGCGAGCTTCGACTCGGTCACGAGCGCCAGCAGCGCGAAGAGGAACAGCGACAGCAGCAGGAAGCTGACCGCGGCGACGGGGAGCGGCAATGCGGCGAACGGCGTCATGAAGATGCTGAAGAACGGCAGGTAGTTGTGCACGCCGAAATCGGTGGTGAACTCGCCGGTGAAGAGCAAGTGACGGGCGGTGAACCAGTAGTCGCGGAAGTCGAGGGTGGAGGCCTCGCGGGCGGCGTCGAAGTCTGGCGCGGCGGCGGCGCGTTGCGCGCGGACGCCGACGACAATTGCAAGCGCGACGGCGATCGCGACGTAGATCAGCAGCAGCGCGGTCCAACCCGGCGCGCGGCGGGCGTGGCTCAGCTTGAACATGGCGTGGACCGGGGGGCGTGCGAGGTCGTGTTTTCGGCAGCGCGTGGGCTGAATCTCGCGACGTTTTGATCGGTCAAGCGGGCGCTAGTCAGAGAAGGCGAACTTGACGATCGAATAGAGCGCGCGGAAGCCGTCGCGCCAGGTGATCTTCTTGCCTTCGTCATAGGAGCGTCCCGAGTAGCTGATGCCGACTTCGTAGATGCGCCACCGGCCGCGGGCGAGCTTGGCGGTGATCTCCGGCTCGATGCCGAAGCGATCGCTGCGCAAGGTCATCGAGCGCACGACCTCGGCCTTCATGCACTTGTAGCAGGTCTCCATGTCGGTCAGGTTCAGGTCGGTGAACATGTTGCTGACGAGGGTGAGAAAGCGGTTGCCGACGTAGTGCCAGAAGTAGAGCACGCGGTGGGCGTCGCTGCCGACGAAACGCGATCCGTAGACCGCGTCGGCGCGGCCGTCTTCGATGGGTTTCAGCAGTTTGCGGTAGTCGTTCGGGTCGTACTCGAGGTCGGCGTCCTGAATGACGACGACATCGCCGCGAATCTCAGCGAGGCCTTTGCGTACGGCGGCGCCCTTGCCGCGGTTCACCTCGTGGCGGAAGACGCGGATGTCGGCGGGGACGAAGGTTTCGGGGAGCTTTTGGACCACGTCCCAGGTGCCGTCGCGTGAGCAATCATCGATCACGATGAGTTCTTTCTCGCGCGGCTCGGCGTCGAGCACGCGTTTGACGATCTCTTCGAGCGTGTCGCGTTCGTTGTAGACCGGCATCACGACCGACAAGCGCATTAAGCGTTCTCCGCAGCGGCGTGCGTCAGCGCGGTTGCCGCGTGACTGGTGAGCGTGGGGAACTCGGCCCGCAACTGCTCGCGGAGCGAGCGGAGCGGCAAGCGGAACAGACGTCGTTCGAATTGCGCGTCGCGAAAGTCGGGGGCCGGCTCACGATGCGCGTCAAAGAGGCGGCGTTCGATGGGTTGCACATCGAAGGTCGGACGGCGGAATTCCTCCCACGTATCACGCAACACGGCGAGCAGCGGATCGGCGGGGCGCGCTGACCACGCGAGACCGGCGAACGCGAGCAGCGCCGCCGACTGGAGGCGTGGTTCGAGTCGATAGGCCCACATGAAGCAGCGTGCGCCGGACGCGATGAGTTGTGCGTCCCAGTGGGCGCAGCCGAGCAGGTAGCGACGCTCGGCGGAGCGCGGGGACTGAGCGACGGCCATCTCTGCGGCTTCGAGCGACGGCGCGTGCGGGCTGGGCAGCGGGTCGGCGGGTGAAACTCGCGTTGGCGTGGGGATGAACAGCTCTCCGTGCGACGGCGGCGTCGGGCGCGCCGCTCTGGGTTGACGCCGGCGGAACCTAAAGCGCGGCCGTGCGGTGGTCAACTGCGCGGCGCTATACTGCTGCGGATGCGTGAGGGCGTCTCACAGATCAACCGACGCAATCCTGAACCGGCGGCTGCGCCTGCGGACACCGACGCGCAGCAGCTCGCCGTGTGGGAGTACGCCGGGCTGATGCTCACCTACTGGTGCAATGCGCGCTGCGCCTTTTGCTATGTCTACAGCGGTCCTGATCGGGGCGGCGAGATGACGCAGGCGGACGCTTTGCGGATGTGGGAGGATCTGGATCGGCTCGCGGCCGATCATGGCAAGACGATGCGCATCCACCTTGCGGGCGGCGAACCGACCGGCGACTGGCCGCGGCTGGCGGGTCTGATTCATGCGGCGCGGCTGCGCGGGCGGACGCCGCTCGAGAAGGTGGAGACAAACGGCGGGTGGGCGACTTCGGAAGGGCTGACGCGTTCGCGGCTGCAACTGCTCGACATGCTGGGGATGGAGAAGCTGATCGTCAGTTGCGACGTGTATCACGACGAGTATGTTCAGTTTGACCGTGTCGAGCGGTGTGTGCGTCTGGCGCGGGAGGTGCTGGGCAAGGGCCGGGTTCGGGTGCGCTGGTGGGATTACTTCAAGGAGCGGAAGGCGGAGTGGGAGGCGGGCGGCTCGAAGGCGCGGCCGATGGACCGGGCGGCGGCGTTTCGGCGGGCGCTGGCGCGACACAAGGATCGCATGGGTGGGCGCGCGGCCGAGATGCTCGCGCCGCTGCTGCCTCTGCAGCGGGCCGAGGCGTTCGCTGGGGAGCGCTGCGTGCGCGAGGTGTTGCACAGTCGGCACGTGCATATTGATGGGTATGGGAACATCTTTCCCGGCGTGTGCGCGGGGATCATCCTGGGCAACGCCAACGCGCAGCCGGTGGATGCAGTCTGGCGTGAACTGGCTGCGAATTGGCGTGATCATCCGGTGGTGAGCGCGGTCGTGGCGGGGGGCAGCTACGCGCTGATGCAGGCGGCGCTGCCGCTGGGCTACGCGCCGCGGGCGGACGGCTACGCCAACAAGTGTCATTTGTGCTCGCACGTGCGGCAGTTTTTGGTGGACCGCGACCTGTGGCCGGAGTTCGTCGGACCCAAGGCGTGCTATGCGAACGGGCGTGACCGACGCGAGGCGGCGACGACAGCGCTCACCGTGAACGGCGAGGCGTGCGGCGAGCGTGGCGGCGAGCACGGGACGGCATGACGGCGAAGGCGCTCGCGAGCGAGGGGCCGCGCGGTCGCGGGTCGCGTCGGCTGGGGCCGGAGTGGATCGCGCTGTTGCTGGGGGCGGTGGTCTTCTTTCAGGTTTGGGCGCCCAACGGATGGCCGGTGCTGATCATGGAAGGCGGGCTGGCGTTGCTGCTGCTGCCGGCGGCGGTCGGGTGGGGCGTGTGGCCGGCGCGTTGGCTGACGGCCGATGCGGGGATTGCGGCGGGGAAGGTTTGGTTGCTGGCGACAGCGTTGGGGCTGGGCGTCTTGGGGTTTTTGACGCTGTCGCTCGGGATGGTGGGGTTTATCAGTGCGACGTCGGCGTGGAGCGTGGTGATCGTCGGCTGGTTGCTGGCGGCGATTGGTGTTCAGCAGGGCGTGGTCGCGTCAACTGCGTCTCCCGCGCGGCAGCCGTCGGACAGCTTTTCGCGGCTACGGGTTGCGCGTGTGGCGCTGATGGCGCCGCTGGCCGTTCCGCTCGGGGTATTGCTGCTGGGCGCGGTGTTGCCGCCGGGGGTGCTGTGGATTGATGAAGCGCGGGGCTATGACAGTCTGACGTATCACCTGCAGGCGCCACGGGAGTATTTGCTGGCGGGGCGGATTCATTTTCTGCCGCACAATGTGTATGCGCAGTTTCCGCAGCAAGTAGAGATTTTGTACTTGCTGTTGATGGCTTTGCGTGGTGAGGCGCATGTGGCGGCGCACGCGGCGCATGCGTTGCATGGTTGTTTGGGGGTGTTGGCGGTGGCGGCGATCGGGGCGTGGTCGGCGTCGGGGTGGCCGCGTCTGATCGCGATCGTGCTTGTCGGGGCGACGCCTTGGCTCGCGTATACGGGAGCGTTGGCGTACGTGGAGATGGGGCTGCTGCTGTTTGCGGCGGTGTCGGTTGGATTGCTGCTGGATGCGCTCGAGCGCGGCTCGGGGGCGGGGCGGTGGCGGTTGGTTGCGGCGGCGGGATTGTGCGCGGGTCTTGCGGGTGGTTGCAAGTATACGGCGTTGGTGATGGTGGCGGTCGCGCTTGGGGCGGGGTTGCTGCTGTGCTGGCGGGGCGCGCTACGCGGGCGACTGACGGCGTTGGTGCTGTTTGGTGTGGCGGCGGGGGCGGCGTTCGCACCGTGGGCGCTGCGGAACATGGTGCTCGCGGGGAACCCGGTCTATCCGTTTGCGTACGCTTGGTTCGGCGGTGAAGCGTGGAGTGCTGAGCAGGCGGAACAGTGGCGCCGTGGGCATCAGCTTTCAGCGGCGGATCAACAGCTCGGACGGGGGGTGGTTGCGGCGCGGGAGCTGTTCGGCGTCGATTGGTCGACAGATGCGTCGCAGTCGAGCGGCGCCGGCCGGCCGCTGCTGTTCAATGAAGCGCTGCTGCTGCTGGGGGTGGTGGGGGCGTTGCTGGTGCGCGATCGGGCGACGTTGCTGCTGGTGGTGTGGGCGGTGGTGATGGTGCTGACGTGGGGCGGGCTGACGTATATGCCGGGGCGGTTCATCTTGCCGGTGGTCGTGCCGCTGGGGCTGTTGGCGGGGCGTGGGTTGCTGTGGCGTGGGCCGGGGTCGGGGTTGTATGACACCAACGCGGTGTTTGAGTCGCCGCGCTGGGTGCGGATGCCGATTCTCGTGGTGACGGCGTTGGGTGCGGTGATGAGCGCGGAGCGGTTGTGGCGGGAGACGGCGCGTACGGAGCGTGTGCTGGGGGGTGGCGTGGCCGCGTTGCGGACGTGGGTCGATGGCACGCAGTTGATGCGGGAGATCGAGTTGGCGAACCGCGTCGGCGACGGTGGGCGGCGGGTTTGGCTGGTTGGGCCGGCGAGTGTGTTTTACGTCGCGCCGCCGTTGCATTACACGGTGGCGTTTAACCGGGATCCGTGGCTGGCGTATTGCGCGACGGCTGGGTCGGATGAATGCGTGGCGTGGCTGCGCAGCCGGGGCGTGACGCACGTGCTATTCTCTTGGCCCGAGATTGAGCGGCTGAGCAGGACGTACGGCTTTGCGAACGCGCCTTCGCGTGGGTGGGTGAGCGAGTTGGAGACGTGGGGGCTGCGGTTGGTTGAGTTGGATGACGGTTGGCGGCCATCGGGCGTCGAGGTTTATGAGGTGGTTGGGACTTGAAGCTGTCGAAGCGTTGGAAGCGGGTATTGCAGGTTTTGCAGGCGGCGCTGCTGATCGGGGTGTTTGTCTATCTGGTCTTTACGGTGTCGTGGCGTGATCACGTCGTGCTGAAAGGGGAGACGGACGGTGATGCCGGCGAGCGGGTGGTGATGCTCGAGGAGGGGGACGAGACGTTTGTCGTGTTGAAGGACGGCGTGGAGCAGCGGGTTTCGCGCGACGCGGTGCAGACGCTGGAAGACACGGATGTGCCGGCGATCGAGTATGGGGTGATCAGCACGGTTCAGCGGGTGGATGTGGGGTTGGCGCTGTTGGCGCTGCTGGTGGCATTTCCGATTTATCCGCTGAGTGCGGTGCGATTGAAGGTGATGCTCGGCATTCAGGACGAGCGGTTGTCGCTGTGGCATGCGCTGCGGGTGACGTATGTGGGGGCGTTTTTTAACTTCGTGTTTCCGTCGCGAACGGGCGGCGATTTGGTGAAGGTGTTTTATCTGGTGCGTGAGACGCGTCACAAGCATGAGGCGGTGACGACGATCTTTCTCGACCGGCTGATGGGGCTGATCAACACGGTCGGGTTTGCGTCGGTGATGATGATGGTGCAAGCGGACGCGGCGCTGTGGGAGGCGCACGGGAGCAAGCTGGGGATTCTGGCGGCGGGTGTGGTGCTGGGCGGCGTTGTGGTGCTGAGTGCGCCGCTGCGTCGGGCGCTGCGGTTGCGGCAGATTGCGGAGCGTTTGCCGCTGGGTGAGCACCTGTTGCGGATCGGCGCGGCGGTGACGGCGCTCGGGCGGAGACCGGGTCATGTGGCGACGGCGTTGGGGTTGACGCTGGCGCTGCAGTTCAGCGCATACTCGGCGGTGTTTGTCGCGTCGCGGGCGTTGGGGATGGATGGAAGCTTTTTGTTGTATATGGTGGTCGTGCCGATCGGGATCATGATCGCGGCGCTCACGCCGACGCCGCAGGGTGTGGGTGGGATGGAGGCGTTTTTTGTGGTGGTGTTGACGGCGGGGGGACTGAGCAACACGGCGTCGCAGGCGTTGACGTTGGCGTTGAGTTTGCGGCTGGCGGAGTTGATCTGGGCGTTGCCGGGGGGATTGGTGGCGGCGTGGAGCGGTGGAGCGCCATCGCGGGACGATTTGGAGGCGCTGGAGCACGACGACGAGATCGCGCTGACAGCGAATACGCCAGTGGTCGATACGTCGCGTGCCTAGCGGCCCAGCCCCTCGACCGTTGAAGCCGCGGGGCGCGCTCGCGATCGTGTGCGGCGTGGTACTGCTGGCGGGGCTGATTGCGCTGTTGCATGGGGGGGCGCTGGGGCATGGCTTGTTCATGGATGACCACGCCCACTTTCGACAGTTGCGGGCGGCGGATTGGAGTTTGGGGGATCTGGTGGCGGCGTGCCGGTTGGAGCTGGTGGGGGGGGTGATCGATATCTGGTGGTTGCCGGAGACAACGCTGCGGTTTTTCCGGCCGCTTTCGTTTGCGTTGATGAAGGCGGCTTACACGATGCTGGATTGGCGGGCTGGGCCGATGCACGCCGTGTCGCTGGGGTGGCACTTGCTGGCGTGTTTGCTGCTGTGGCGGCTGCTGGTGCGTCTTGGGTTTCACGTCTGGCTGGCTTGGGCGGTCGTGCTGCTGTTTTCGATTCACCCCGGCAATGTGGCGACGGTGCAGTGGATCGCGGTGCAGAGCGAATTGATGGTGACCGTGTTTCTGCTGGGGGCGGTGTTGGCGTTTGCGGCGCTGCGGGGCTGGCCGGCTGGGGCGGGGCGCGATGATCTGGTGATCGATGCGGCGGCGCCGGCGGTCGGCGCGCGGGCGCTGGGGCTGTCGGTCGTGGTGCTGGTGTGCTACGTCGCGGCGCTGGGGTGTCGCGAAAATGCGATCATGCTGCCGGCGGTGTTGGCGCTGATGGAGTTGCGGTCTTCCAAGGTCGGGCGGCTGCGGTCGTTGGTGCTGCAGGGGGTGATGGGGGTGATCGCGGCCGGCTATCTGGTGGTTCGGGCGATCTATCTGAGTGGGGCGGCGTTGCCGCCGAAGCCGTATGTAGTGGCGCCGAGTGATCCGGAGTTTGTGCGGCACATTGTGGATAAGACGGCGTACTACTTGTTGGGGGAGTTTTTGCTGGTGGCGGTGGCGCCGATTGGGGGCTTGCCTTACCTGCGGGCGCTGCCATTGCTGTTCTATGGTGCGACGGCGTTTGTGGCGGCGCTGCTGGTGATGGTGTGGCTGCGGCGGCGGGGGATGATTGCGGGATGGCTGGGGCCGGCGTGGTTGCTGCTGTTCATGGCGCCGGTGTTGCCGGCGTTCGAGTCTCCACACCATTTGTACTTGCCGGGTGTGGGGTGGGCGATCGTGATGGCGAGTGTGTTGTCGATCATGTGGGGATTGACTGCGCGGGCGGCGGTGTGGCGGCGGTGGCTGACAATTGGGACGATTGGGGCGGCGCTCGCGACGTTTGCGTTGCTGACGTTTACGTATGCGTCGTTTGTTTTGCGCGCGGGGCGCTTGGTGGAGACGCGCGTGATTGAGGAGATTGCGTCGGCGCCGCGGCGCGTGCAGAGCGGCGACACGGTTTACGTCGCGCATCTGCCGATGATTGCGCACTACACGCAACTGGGCGTGGAGGAGCGGCTGGGGATTGCGGGTGTGCGGGTGGCGCCGCTGGTGTGGTCGCCGCGGTTGCTGGGGGTGGCGACGCCGAGCGAGTTGCGGGTGTTGAGTGAGCGTGAGATTGAGATGAGCGTGGCGGGTGATCGGTACTTTGAGGGGCCGCTGGGGATGCTGACCGCGGCTTCGGGTGGGGTATCGTTGGAGGCGTTGCACGGCGCGGGGATTGAGACGACCGACTTCGTGGTGCGTGCGGTGGACGCGGACGAGCGTGGGATCAAGACGCTGCGTTTCACGTTTCATGAGCCGTTGACGCGGCCGGGGGTGCATTTGTTCTGGGGTTCGGCGACGCGCTGGGCTTATCAAGTGGACGTGGGGAGGCGCTCGAATGCATCCGATTGACGCGCCGCTGCCGGCCGTGCGCCCGTTGGAGGCGACGCCGACGGCGAGCGAGCCGGGGGATGGGGAGACGCAGTTTGTGCTGCGTGATGCGAGTCTGGTTTCGGAGCACATGTTTACGCTGTCGTTGCCGGCGTATTTCGTGGTGGCGCATTTGGACGGGCGGCGATCGATTGCTGACATTCAAGCGGCGTTTGCGAGTCAGTTTGGTCTGCCGTTGAAGGCGGAACAGATTGCGGGGCTGGTTGAGACGCTGGATGAAGCATTGATGCTGCAGACGTCGCGGTTTGAGGCGGCGTATGCGGCGCAACTGGCGGCGTATCGCTCGGGGCCGCGTGACAATCGTGATCGTTGGCCGAGCGAGTCGGCATTGCGGGAGGAGATCGAAGCGGTTCTGACGCTCGAGCCCCCCGCGCCGGCGGATGAAAGAGCGTCGGAACATGGGGCTGATTTGCGCGGGTTGATTGCGCCGCATCTGGACTATGAACGTGGCGCGCCGTGCTATGCCGCGGCTTACCGGCAGCTCAAGGATGGAAGACTGGCGGAGCGGTACGTTATTCTGGGGACGAATCATTTCGGTCGATCGGTTGGCGCGGCGGCCACGCGGCAGGACTTTTTGACGCCGCTGGGTCTGGTGAAGACTGATCGGGCGTTTGTGGCGGCGCTCGAGGAACGGTTGGGGCGGGATTTGTGCGGGTTTGAGATGGATCATCTGCGCGAGCACAGCGTCGAGTTGCAGGTGCAGGTGTTGCAGGTGCTGCACGGCGAGACGCCGTTCGAGATTGTGCCGATTCTGTGCCCGGACGTGTGTGGGCCGGACGGGGCGGATGGGCCTTCGGAGGCGGTTAGCGCGACGGCGCTGGCGGAAGCGTTGCGGAGCGTTTTGGGGGATGACGATCGGCGGACGATGGTGATTGCGGGGGCTGATCTCAGCCACGTGGGGCGGCATTTCGGCGATCCGGCTCCGAGCACGCCGACGATGTTGGGCGACGTATCGGAGAGTGATCAGCGGCTGCTGGGGTTGTTGCGTGCGCGGCGTGAGAAGGACTTTGTGGCGACGTTGCGAGCGACCGAGAACGCGACGCGGGTCTGCAGTGCGGGGTGTATCTATACGTTGCTGCGGGCGCTGCCGGATGGAGCGTGCGACGTTTTGCATTATCACCAGGCGGTTGATTTTGCGGCTGAGACGCATGTGACCTGTGCGGCGGCTGTGGTGCGGTGAGGGGTTTGGTGTTGGTGTGGTTGAAGCACGGGTCACGTTCCGTGACCCATGGGATAGTTGCGCGTGTCGAACCTCTGGATCCACCGTCGTCTTTCTCCGGAACGTTGGATCCGGGGACTTACACGTTGAAGTCCAGCGTGTCTGCTGACTTCGTCCAAGCGTCGACTGGGTCGGCATTCCTGCGGGCGAACTTCACGCTCGCGCCAGAACCCGCTTTACTCGCGATCGTGCTGGCAGGCTTGCTCATTGTGCGACGCTAAGGTTACTGAGCGCCGGAAGCCCACACATACGATTCCCAATTAAGCTGGCGTTTGGCGAGATCCAAGGATGCTCTGGTTGCCATCCAACGCGTGCCCGTCAAGATCACCGTGAGCGACCCCGAAAGTTACTTTCGACAGAGCGAGTACTTAAGGCAAAAAGTTAAAGCACTCTAACTTTCGAGCTCGTAGCGCCACTCGTCTGGGATCCAGGTGTAGGCGTTGTCGTGTTTGGCGACGTAGCCGAAGCTTGGGAATGGCAGATGTGTGCCGGTGATGAGCAAGGGCTGGTCGGCGAGTTGCGCGAGTAGTCGCTTGCGGGTTTCGTGGGCGACTTCGGGCTGGACGTCGAATGCGACCTGGGCGTCGGGGCGGGGGAATTGCACTGTCGCTGAGACGCACGTGTCGGCCCACATGAGCAGGGATTCGCCGGCGCTGGTCAGTCGGCAGCCGGTGTGGCCGGGCGTATGGCCGTAGAGCGGAACGGTGCGGATGCCGTCGGCGACTTCGACTTCGCCGTCGAAAGGTCGCAGGCGGGTTTGGTAGACGTCGAGCATCGCACGGGCGACGTCGAACCAGCCTCGTGAGAATTCGGGTGCGGCGTTCTGGGCGTCGTTGCTCGTCCAGTGGGCGATGTCGCGTTCGTTGACGAGGACGTCGGCGTTGGGGAAGACGGCTGCGCCAGCCTTGAGCAGGCCGCCGATGTGGTCGGGGTGGAGGTGGGTGATGAAGATGAGGTCGATG
Organism: uncultured Planctomycetales bacterium; assembly: GCA_964563855.1. Lineage (GTDB taxonomy): Bacteria > Planctomycetota > Phycisphaerae > UBA1845 > Fen-1342 > JAFGRR01. The sequence continues at coordinate 11,915 of CAZLYU010000067.1, forward strand.
TCGGCGGGTGTGACGTCGAGTTTCGCGAGGTTGTCGGCCAAGCGGCCGCCGCTGGGGACGAGTTCGCCGGTTCCGCTGTCGATGAGGATGAGTTGCTGGCCGGTGTTGACCAGATAGGTGTTGACGGCGTTGCGGACGAATCCGTCGAAGGGGGCGTGCGCGTTCTGTTTGAGGCCGTTTAGCTCCTCGGGTGTGATGACGCTCCAGAGATCATCGGCGACGTCGAAGTAGCCATCGCTGACGACGTTGATTTCGAGGTTGCCGATGCGGCGACGGTAGATGGCGGGGACCTGTGCGTCAGCGAAGGGGCGTTTCGACACGGTGGGCTCCTCGTCGGCGTTGGCGCTTCTTTGTGCGGGCGACGGATCTCTGAAGCAACGTTCGTTGGACGCTGCATGTTAGCTAGGGGTCGGCGGCTGTGAAACGGTCGGGCGTGACTCGCGCGATGCGGCAACACAAGACAGCGCTACGCCGCGATGCGGCGCCAGAGCCAGTAGGCCGGTGCTCCGCCGAGGAGTATTGCGAGCCAGGGCAGGGTTGCGGCGGGGGACTCCATGATGGAGAGGATGGTCATGCCAATCGCGGCGCCGACGAAGATGATGGGTGTGAACGGGTAGCCGACGCAGCGGAAGGCGCGCTCGGCGTCGGGTTGTCGTGTTCGCAGGACGAAGATGGCGGCGGCGGAGAGGCCGTAGAAGACCCACATGGTGAAGATGTAGCCGCCCATGAGCGCCTCGAAGCGTTCGAGCCAGATGACGGCGAGACAGGCGAGTGCGGCCTGCATCCAGAGGGCGACGGCGGGCGTGTGAAACGTGGGGTGCACGCGGGCGGGAAACGAGAAGAAGAGTCGATCGCGGGCTTGGGCGAAGATGACGCGCGAGCCGACGATGATTGACGCGTGGGTCGCGCCGAGCGTCGAGATGAGCACGACGACCGTGACGAGTAGGGCGCCGGCGTCGCCGATGAGGCGTTGCATGACGATCGGGGCGACGGTTTCGGTTGTTCGCATCTCGTCGAGCGGCATGAGCCAGAAGTAGACGGCGTTGATCGCGACGTATAGCGCGCAGATGCCGATCGTGCCGAGCAGGAAGATGCGTGGAATGCGGCGTTGGGGCTCTTTGATCTCTTCGCCGATTGCGACCGCGTTGCTCCAGCCGTCGTAGGTCCACAGGACTGCGGCCATGACGGGGGCGACCGCGAGCCAGAGCGGGTGCGGAGCGGGTTGGGGCGTGAAGTTGGCGGCGTCGCCTTTGAGGAGGATGACGGCCAAGACAACGATGAGCAGTAGGGCGCCGGCCTTGAGCGAGGTGAGCAGCATCGCCACGCCGGCGCCGAGTCGCATGCCGACGGTGTTGAGGGCGGTGAGGAGGATGATGACGGCGCAGGTGACGATGCGTGTGTCCCACTGCACGCCGGCGATGAGGTTGAAGTGCTCGGAGAAGACGGTGGTGATGCCGCCGAGGGCCATCGGCTGTGAGATGAGCATGTATGTCCAGCCGAAGACAAACGCGGCGAGCGGTCCGAATCCTTCGTGGAGGAAGACGTAGGTTCCGCCGGACTTGGGATGCATGACGCCGAGCTCGGCGTAGGTCATGGCTCCGCACCAGCAGATGAAGCCGCCGAGGACCCAGAAGGCGAGGATGACGGCTGGGCTTCCGAGCTCTTGTGCGATGGAGGTTGGGGTTCGGAAGATGCCGCTGCCGATCATGACGCCGACCATGATGGCGGCGCCGCCGAAGACGCCGACGGTGCGGGTGAGTTGTGCTGTGGGGATGGGGTTGGGGCTGGGCCTGGTCGCCGTCACATTCACGAGGCGTCGTGGGTTAGCGCGCTACGACCGGCAGGCGTGTTCCGTCTTTGCGTGGCAGGGGGTCGGGCGGGGCGATCTCGACTTTGGCGCTGCTGAGCTGGGCTTCGCCGGCTTGCACTTTTTTGGCGAACTCGCGGCATTCGTGGAGGAGCGCGTCGAGCATTTTGTCTTCGGTGACGGTCTGCTTCTGCTCTCCTTGGACGTAGATGATGCCGCGGCCTTTGCCGGCGAAGATGGCGACGTCTGAGCCTTCGCACTCTCCGGGGCCGTTTACGACGCAGCCCATGACGGCGACCTTGATCGGGATATCGATCTCGGTGAAGAGCTTCTGCTTGACGTCTTCGACGAGGGTGAACAGGTCGACCTCGATGCGGCCGCAGGTTGGGCAGGCGATCAGCTCGGGGGCGGTGCGTGCTCGCAGTCCGAGGGAGCAGAGCAGCTCGGCGCCGTCTTCGACTTCGTGCACAGGGTCGGCGGCGTAGCTGATGCGAATGGTGTCGCCGATGCCGTTGGCGAGCAGAGTTCCGAGGGCGGCGACGGTTCGGATGCGGCCGGTTTCGGGGGTTCCCGCGTGCGTGACGCCGAGATGGAGCGGATAGTCGTAGCGTTGGCTGATGGCGGTGTAGGCCTCGATGACGATGCGGGGCTCGATGGATTTGGCGCTGATCACGACGTCGTGGAAGTCGTTGTCGGCGAAGATTTTCAGATACTCGTCGAGCTTTTCGAGCATGAGTCCGATGAGGCCGCCGTGGTAGTCTTGCTCGAGTTTTTCCTTCTCTCCGGCGCGGAGCGATTTGTCGCGGCGTTCGACGATGCCGCCTTCGTTGACGCCGACGCGAATGGGGATGCGGCGTTCTTTGCAGGCGGCGATGACCTTCTCGACCTTGGGGCGGTCTTGGATGTTTCCGGGGTTGAGGCGGATTTTGTGGACGCCGGCGTCGATAGCTTCGAGGGCGCGTTCGAAGTGGAAGTGGACGTCGGCGACGATGGGTACGGGGCTGGCGGGGATGATGGTTTTGAGGGCCTGCGTGTCGCGTTTATCGGGCACGGCGACGCGAACGATGTCGGCGCCGGCCTTTGCCATTCGTTCGATCTGGGCGAGGGTGGCGTCGATGTCGTAGGTGTAGGTGCTGGTCATGGTCTGCAGCGCGACCGGGGCGTCGCCGCCGATCTTGACGTTTCCGACGCTGACCTGACGAGTTTTGCGGCGCGGTGGCATTTGGTCTCCGAGCGTTCGTTGCGACTTAGGCTCTGGGATTGTAGCGGATTGGCCGCGTGGTGAAGAGCGGGGGGTTTGGGGTGGGGGGGGACACCTGTATGGCGTTTGGTCACTGGCTGTGCTGGTCGCGAGCGGATGCGGCGTGGCGTTTCGCGTGATTTTGCTACACTGGGGGTATGAATCTTTACGACCGCGTTTCAGCCGAGCTTTTGCCGCGTGTTCTCAAGCCGGCTCAGTATATTGGGGGCGAGGTGAATCAGCTTGCGCAGCCGGGCGACTGGGCTCGCGCGGAGATTCGCGTCGCGATCGGCTTTCCGGACACTTACACGATCGGCATGAGCCACCTGGGCTGCGCGATCCTGTATTGGATGTGCAACCACACGCCGGGCGTTTGTGCGGAGCGGACGTTTTGCCCGTGGGTCGACGCTGAGGAGGTGATGCGTGAGCGTGGCATTCCGCTGTTTACGTGGGATACGCGGCAGCCGGCGGGTGAGGCTGATCTGTTTGCGATCTCGCTGCAGTATGAGCTGTGCTTTACGAACATTCTGACGATGCTCGATCTGGCGGGGATTCCGCTGCGCGCGGTCGACCGGACTGACGCGCATCCGATCGTGTTGGCGGGTGGTCCGCAGGCGGACAATCCGGAGCCGATGGCGGACTTTCTCGATTTGGTGGTAATGGGGGACGGGGAAGAATCGACCGCGAGCATCATTGAGGCGTATCGCGAGTTGAAGCGGGCGGGAGTTGGTCGGCGTGAGGCGATTCCGTTGATCGCCGAGCGCTTCCCGTGGGTCTATGCGCCGCAGCACTATGCGGCGGCGTATCACGCGGACGGCACGTTGCGCGACTTTGGCCCGCGGCGGGCGAGTTTGCCGACGCGGATCGAGCGGTGTCACTCGCATGATTTTGAGAATGATCCGTTTCCGACGCGTCCGATCGTGCCGTGGACGGAGGTGATTCACGACCGCATCGCGATCGAGATCATGCGAGGCTGTCCGCAGGTGTGCCGCTTTTGCCACGCGGGGTATACGAAACGTCCACTGAAATTGCGCAGCGTCGAGAAGATCGTCGAGATTGCGGAAGAGGCGTATTGGGCGACGGGGATGGATGAGATCGGGTTGCTGTCGCTTTCGACGGCGGACTACCCGCATCTGGGCGAGCTGGCGCAGCGCATTAATGGCCGCTTCAACGAGCGTCGGGTGAACGTCAGTCTGCCGTCGCTGCGCGTCGACAAGATGTTGCAAAACATTCCGTGGATGGTGAACGGCGTGCGGAAGGGGTCGCTGACGATGGCGGTGGAGGCGGCCCGCGACGACATGCGGTCGGCGATTCGCAAGAAGGTGACCGACGGCAATCTGCTGGAAGGCGTGCGTGCGGCGTACGCGGCGGGTTGGAATCGGGTGAAGCTGTATTTCATGGCGGGTCTGCCCGGCGAGCGTGACGACGACCTGCGGGCGATTATCGATCTGGCGCATGAGGTGAGTCAGGAGCGTCGCAAGGTCGGGAAGCCGCCGGCCGCGGTGACGGCTTCGGTGGGGTGGTTCGTTCCGAAGCCGTTTACGCCGTTGCAGTGGGCGTCGCAGAAGCGGTTGGAGTACTTCGAGCACGCGCGGGATGTGTTGTATAGCTATCAGCGTTCGCGTCGCGGGGCGGTGCGGCTGACGACGCCGAAGCCACACACGAGCGTGCTGGAAGGGGTTATGGCGCGTGGCGATCGGCGGCTGGGGGCGACGATATTGGCGGCGTGGCGGAGTGGCTCGCGGTTTGAGGGCTGGACGGAGACGGTTGATCAGTCGCTCTGGGACCGGGCGTACGCGGAGACGGGTGTTGACCCGGATTGGTACGCGCACCG
>CAZLYU010000068.1:0-15799 GCA_964563855.1 uncultured Planctomycetales bacterium
GACGCCTTCGTGCGAACCCTCGCCGACACCGGCTTCCTCACGACTGCCGAAGCCGCCGTCACCGCCGTCGCGTTGCCAGCGGCGGAGACGACCCTGGCCCGCTTGCCCCGCTGCCGCGGTGGAGCGGTGGAGCGCGCAAGTGCCGAAACGCCGCCAGGTTAGAGGCAGCCTCATCCGAAAACTAGGATTTGTCTTGATTAACTGGGGGGGGGTGATAGTTTATCGGTAGGTGAGCCCGCCGGCGGGCGAGGCACGGAGCCTCTCACAACAAGCGGGGGCGAGTAACAAAGGGGTCCTAACATGCGTACTGGATTGGTCGTTTGCCTCACCTTGGCGTTTGTTGGATCAGTCGTTGTCTACGGCGGCTCATCGACCATCAACAACTCGAAGTGCGTTACAATGATGTGTGGTTCGGCCTCCGCCGCTTGCCACGAAGGGGGTTGCAGTCATTGCAGCGGAATCGACTCCTTCATCAAGAGCTGCGCGGTCTGGCGGAACTCAAGTTGTCCTTTCAGTGGCAGCCTGCGGGCCTGTGGGCAGCGATTTAGCGGAAGCTGCGTGGGGGATCCACTGGTGGGGTTTCCAGAAGACAATGATCCCCCGTTCAAGAGTTGTGAGGGTCTCACCCTGGTAGGCGCTTGCACTGTGCCGGAGTGCTGAGCATGACGCTAGTCGCTGCGACTCGCGGCCTTTTCTTGATGGCGGTCACCTCGTCTGCCCTGTCAGCAGCAGACATCAGCGATGTGGTCGAGAGCCTCGATGCGCGCCAAACGTCGCTCTCTCAGTTCCGCATCAACTTCGCTTGCTTCGTCTATGAAGTCGACCATGAGCAATCGGTGTTCGATGAAGCGAATTGGACGCCGGTCCGCACAACGCTGGATGTGTGTCTTGACTACGAAGGCGAAGTGCTCCTACTGGCGCCCGATTCATTTTTCGTGGAGCTAAGAGCTGCCTGTGGTCCAGCGTTCGAGCGTCGTGACCAATATAGTTGGCACGATCGAAAACTGCGTGTGCTCGGCGGACTCGTGTCCGGTGATATCGGAGCAGCGATTCAACGGCAGCACATTGCCGGCGCATTGAGCTTCACGCTGGTGGCCACACCGGTTGGATACCGCGTGTTTGACAAAAGGTACAGCTTCGCCGAATTTCTTCGATATGCATCAACGGCGAAGGTCTCCACTGTTCCGCGGTCGGAAGAGATCATCGTCGAAGGCGCCCATCTCGCCACCCCCGAGCGCCCCGACGCGACGGAGACGCGATTCTCTCTCCGAATGGATGCCGCCCGAGATTGGCTCCCCCTTGAGTTCAACTGCGAGTTTAGTGTAGATGGACAATCACTGTACACGTTCCGCTATATCACGCTAGAGAGTGATATGCGATCAGGTGTGTGGTTGCCGACGCGAGCGCAGCACGCGATCGAGAAGCCGAACAATGACAAAAGCTTTGTGACAGATTGGCACTTCACGTCTGCAGTGCATGATCCATCGATAACGGCTGACACGATCGAGGTGGTGTTTCCCGAGGGGGCCTTCGTCCAGGATTACATTCATGAAAAGCAGTGGTTCGTCGGGCCGCAGGGCGAACGGTTGGAAGAGGCCCCGATTCCCGAGTTCTTGGCGGAGTCGCTCCTAGCGTCGCAAGAGGGCGCGGCGGCTGCAGAACAACTCCGCCTCGCGCGCCGCTCGGTGTTCCCCTACATCGTCGGCGGGGCGGTTCTGATCACTGCGGTTGTGGTGCTGTTACAGTGGCGTCGCTCGACGGGGGTCGTGTGAGACGTCGTCAGGGACGACGGGGAGTACGCGATGTCGCGCCATCCGATGATCGTTGCTTTGATTGGTGCGGGCTTTGCGGCGGCGCCGCACGCACAGGCCCAGTGTCAGCTCATCGACCCCAGTTTCGAGCTCTTTGGCGTCGGTGAGAGCAGTTGGGGCTTTATCGGCGACGCCAGCGCCGCGACCCTGCTCGCTGAGCACGGACAGGTCGCGGCGCGTGTCGCCGGCGCCGACACCGGTGCACTCAACGTCTCGGCGTTCGGTCAGGCGTTGAGTACTGTTGCCGGTGAGCGGTGGCGGGTGCGTCTGCACGTGGGGCACAGCTCGTCTGAGCCGCTGACGGGGGACACGCTGGCGTTCGTCAACATCGAGTGGCTGGATGCGAATGAACAGTCGATCAGCTTCGACTCCTACACGGTCGCCGATGCGCAGACTCCCACCGACGTGATGCAGGCGGTTGCGTTCGAGAGCAATCCCGCGCCCGCCGGCGCCGCCTATGCGATCCTCATCCTCGGCGTGCTGCAGCCGTCCAACGCGCCGGGCGCGGCATACTTTGACGCGGTCGAGTTCAACCGCCTCACGTTTCCCACGATCGACGACATCCAGTGGAATGACTTCCCCGGCGGTCGCACGCTCGAGTTCGGCGGCCACACCTGGCGGGTGAAGGGCCCCGGCTTCTACGGTCCGGGTTCGAGCTTGTTCAGCGACAGCCCCAGCCACGTATGGGTCGATGTGCAGGAGCGCCTGCACATGACCATCAAACGGAGCGGAAGCGCTTGGTACAGCAGCGAAGTCACAATCGAAGAACCGCTGGGATATGGCGACTACCTATTCACCGTCGTCGACCGTCCCGATCTTTGGACGCACAACGTCGTGCTTGGTCTGTTCCTTTGGCAATACCCGGTTTGCTGGGAAGCCGCGAACCCGTGGAACCTGCACAACGAGTTCGACATCGAACTCAGCCGCTGGAACAACCCCGACAACAGCCTCGGCCAGTTCGTGACGCAGCCGTGGAGCTATCCCGGCAACATCAGCCGCTACGACATGGATTTCAGCAGCGGCGGGCCGACCACCCATGCCTGCCGCTGGCTGCCCGACCGCATCGAGTCGCGTGCGTGGCACGGCGGCCCGACCGACGAAGATCCCGCGACGCTCGTGCATACCTGGACCTACACCGGCCCGCACATTCCACGTCCCGAGCAGCCGCGGGTGCATATCAACTTCTGGCAGCTCAACGGTCCGCCGGCGAACGGGGCGAATCACGAAGCGATCATTGAGCAGTTTGTGTTCGTGCCGTCGTGCGCCGGCGAGGCAAGCACACTGCGCTGCTTCGTCACGTGTCTCGACGGCCCCGATACGGCCATCACGCAGAGCTGCGCCACGTTCGACGCCGACGGCGACGACGACAGTGATCTGCATGACCTGGTGGTGTATCAGCAGGGCTTCGCGTCGGGCCGGTAGGGTCGCGCTTGCCGGCGTTCGCGCGCGACCGCCTGTTGTCGCCGCCGCGCTCGTGGATCAAACTGCAGCGTGCGATCAAGCCAGTACGCGCCGGAGATGACCTATGGCCAAAACAACCACCTATCTCGTCAGCGCTCTACGCAGTCCGATCGGGAAGTTTCTCGGCGGGCTCTCGAAGCTCACGGCGGTCCAGATCGGCGCGCAAACAGCGCGCGCGGTGCTCGAGCGTGCTCAGGCGGAGCACGACGCGGTTGACGACGCCATCGTCGGTCAGGTGCTGCAGGCGGGCTGCGGGCAGAACCCGGCGCGGCAGGTTGCGCTCGGCGCCGGACTGCCTGACGCCATCTCCGCCTGCACGGTCAACAAGGTCTGCGGCAGCGGGCTTCAGTCGGTCATCTATGCAGATCAAGTCATTCGCAGCGGCGACGCCGACGTGATCCTCGCCGGCGGCATCGAATCGATGAGTCAGGCGCCGTTCCTGGTGCGGTCGCTGCGTGGCGGCGCCAAATTCGGCCACACCGAGTTGACAGATGAGATGCTCTACGACGGCCTCACGAACGTTTACGACGGCCGCATCATGGGCGACCTCGCAGAGTACACGGCGAAGAAAGCCGGCGTGACCCGTGAGCAGCAAGACGCCTGGTCGCTCCAGAGCCACCAGCGCGCCGCACAGGCCGACAGCGCCGGCTGGTTCGACGACGAGCGCATCGGCATCGAACTGCCGCGCGGCAAGGGAGCCCTCACGGCCGACGAGACCATTCGCGCCGACGCCACGCTCGAAGCGCTCAGCGGTCTGAAGCCGGCGTTTCAAGCGGATGGCGTCGTGACCGCCGGCAACGCCTCGGCGTTGTCTGACGGCGCGGCGATGACGCTGCTGGCCAGCGAGGCCGGACTGCAGCGCTGCGGCGCTAAGCCGTTAGCGCGGATCGTCGCCAGCACGACGGCGGGCGGCCCGCCGGAAGATCTGTTCTTCGCGCCGATCGCCGCGATTCGCACGGTGGTGGAAAGGGCCGGCTGGACGCTCGATCAGGTCGACGCGTTCGACCTGAACGAAGCCTTCGCCGCCCAGACCGTCGCCGACGTCAACGCCCTCGAGCTTGACCCGGCGAAGGTGAACATGCACGGGGGGGCGATCGCGCTGGGGCACCCGATCGGCGCCAGCGGCGCACGGGTGCTGACCACGCTGACGCACATCCTCCGGCGCCGCAAGCTGCGTCGCGGCGTCGCAGCGCTGTGTCTCGGCGGCGGGAACGCGGTCGCGGTCGCGATCGAAAGCGTCTAACCGCGAGGAGCGGCGTGTGGCTCACTGGCTGATCAAGGGCGACCCCGACGAGTACGGCGCCGCGGATCTGGAGCGTGAACGAGAGACGGTGTGGGACGGCGTCTCGAACGCGGTCGCGCTCAAGCACATTCGCGCGATGCAGCCCGGCGACGAGGTGTTCTTCTATCACAGCGGGAAGCAGAAGGCGATCGTCGCGGTGGCGCGGGTGACGTCGGCGCCGCGTGCGCCCGACGGCAACGAAAAGTTAGCGGTCGTTGACCTGAAGTTCGAGCGTTGGCTGCCGAACCCGGTGACGCTGAAGGACATCAAGTCCGATCCGGCGTTTAATGACTACGCTTTGGTGCGGATGAGCAGGCTCTCCGTCATGCCGACGCCGGCGCCGCTGTGGCGCGAACTGTTGTCGATGGCGGGGGAGTGACGGCGGTCTAGCGGCGGCATTCTCGACGACTTTTCCTGACGTTAACACCCTCTTAATGGAACGCGTCTCCTGCGGACGGTAGACTTGCCAGCCTCGGGTCGGCATCGGTTCGCGTCGCAGGCGGCGGCGCTCCGGCTCGCATGCAAAACCCGTCGACGCGTCGACCGGGTGGTGGTTCCAGGTTTCCAGTTGGAGGTGGCGAATGAAGAAGGCGAGCCTTGGGAGCGTTTTGCTGGCCGCGATGTTGTCGGCGGCTGCAGCGCAGGCGCAGTTCCCGTCGGAGGTGTTGGGCTTTGAAGGCCCCCCGGTCGATGATCCAGTCGACGCGCAGGAGATGTTCCGCGTCCCGCAGTTTTCGGGCACCACGCGAAACTACATAGTGCTCAACTCGGGAGCTGCGTTTGATCAGAACTCGGCTTTCCGCAAGGGCGGTTTGCAGAGCGCCGGCAACGCTGCGTTAGAGGTGATCTACTCTTGGGTTAACCCGAGCGATCCAAACGCCTGGCTCCGCCTCACCACGCTCGACGGCGCCGAGCGCCCCAACCCGGCGCTACACACCCAGGGCAAGGTCCGGTTCGACATCACCAACATCAGCGAACTGTTCGACGGCAATATCGGCGTCGTGATCGGCGTGCGCGAGACCGGTGAACTCGTGCCGCAGCTTGCCGACGGCGGCTCGTCGGGACCGATCGAGTGGGTCGGCGTCGACACCACGCCCAATGGCGTCACGGCAGGTGCGGACGGTCTCGTCGACACCACCGCGATGGGCGACGATATCCAGGTGTTCGCCTTGGGCGCCGACGTCTCCGGTGAGCCGGAAGGAACCGCGGTGATCGCGGTCGGTCCCAACGGCGTGCTCGATACGGCTCCCGCCGGCGATGACGTCGTGCGGTTCGGCTACTTCCTCGACGGTCGCGGCTTGCGACGTCCCATCCCGGCCGCCATCGTTCCGCCGGGCGGCTTCCCCGTCTCGTTGGAGTTCGATCTTGCCACCGGCGCCGTCACGCTGAACAACGTTGCTCAGGGCGGCGGCATCGCGCCGTTCACCGGCAACGGCGTTCTCGACGCGACTGGCGATCGCGGCGTGCTCGAGCACATCGGCATCACCAACCTGTCGAGCGACCCCGCGACGCTCATCCAGTTCGGCATCGATCAGATGCAGTTCGAAGCGCCGGTTCCCGATCCGACGGTCGCCCCGACCATCGCCGCCCCGGTGAACGCTGACCAGACTGAGGTGCAGGTGTTCACGCAGGAGGGCGCGACGAGCGCCGAGCTCTTCATCAACGGCGTGTCGCAAGGCACGCAGGCGCCAGTCAACGGCGTCGCCACGTTCACGAGCCTCGTGCTGCAGGCCGACGACGTCCTCACCGCCCGTCAGACCGCGAACGGCGTGACCGGTCCGCTCAGCCCGGCGGTTGTTGTCTTCCCCGCCGGCCTCGCGCTCGCGGACGGTTTCGACAGCTACCTTTCGCAGGCGGATCTCGAGCAGATCTGGCAGCTCGGCGACGCGGCGAATCCGAACAAGGTCGAGCTCACCAGCGGCGGCGCCGCGAGCTGCGACAACTTTGTCGAGATCAACACGCTCGGCGGAACGCACTCGACGCTGATCTACGATCTGGGCGACGTGAACGGCTCAGACGCCGAGCCGCTGCGCTTCACCCTCCGCTTCCGGCACACCGCCGCTTCCGGCAACGTGCGCGGCCGTTTCATGCTCTCGCCGACCGTCGGCGGGGCGACCGGCGCGGTGGGCTGGGCGTTCACCAACGGCGTCGGCGGTCTGTACGCCGAGCAGTACACCACGCTGTTGCAGACCAGCGACGTCTCGCAGTACCCCGGCTATGAGGAGGACTACTTCGGTTTCGAGTACGGCCTGACCGGCATCGCGCGCGAAGAAAACGTCTGGCACGAGCTCGAAGTGGAAGTCCTCTCCAGCGTGGTCAATTACTACTTCAACGGGGTGCAAGTGAACGGCGTCGACCCGAACGACCCCAACACGGCGCTCTATCCGGGTGGTGTGCCGCGTCCGAATACCGGCAGCTTCCGCTACATCGTGCTCGGCTCGGGCTTTGGCACCAACGGCGCCGTCATGCAGTTTGACGACGTTGCGGTGACGCTGGGCTCAGCGATGACGCCGTTCGGAGCGCCGAACGGTCTGCCGACGCCGACGATCCAGACGCCGATCTTTCCGAACGCGACGGACATCACGCTGACCGACATCGATCCCAACGCGACGACGGTGAACATCTACGCCGATGACGTCCTCATCGGGTCGGACACGGCGCCATTCACCGACGCGACCACGACGATCACGGTCGCCCCGCTGGCGGCCGGTGCGCGTCTCATCGCGACGCAGGTGATCGACGGGATGGAGAGTTGCGGATCGGGTTCGCTGATCGTCGTCACACCCGCGCCCACGCTCGAGGGGGCGCTCGTGCCGGGCGACACCGAGGTGGAAGTGCGCGACGTCATCGCCAATGTGGCCGAAGAGGTCACCTTGTTCGAAGACAACGAAGGATTGCTCACGCCGATCGCCTCGATCTTCAACCCGACCACCGACACGGTGACGTTCAACGTCGCTCCGCTGGTCGCCGGCCGGGCGCTGGTCGCGACGCAGACGATCGCGGGCGTGGAGAGCGATCCCTCGAACGCGGTCGAGGTGATCGACTCGCCGATCAACGAATGGGTGTTGACCAGCCTGCTGCCGTTCGGCGTGACCCAGTCGCAGGTCGTGTACCTCGACGGTCATGTCTATCTGCTCGGTGGTCGTGCCGGCGACACGAGCGGCACCCGCGCCTTCGCTCAGTGCTTCTACGCCGAAGTGCTGCCTGACGGCACGTTGGGCGCGTGGGTCGAGACCGCCACGCTGCCGTTCGCCCGCGCGTGGCATGGCGCCGCCGCGGCCAATGGTCGGGTGTATGTGTGGGGTGGTTGGGACGAGTTCTTCACCACCAGCAACGAGTGCCTCTACGCTGACGTGCAGCCCGACGGCAGCCTCGGCCCGTGGACGGTGTCGGGCGTCACGATTCCAGATCAGGGCGGGTTGGCCTACGCCGACAGCGCCGGACGCGGCGATCTCATCTGGAACGACACGCTCTATCTCATCAACGGCGAGAACAACGACGGCACGCTGCAGTCGGCTGTGCATTACAACCGCCTCGACCAGACCGGCGACTTCGGGGCCTGGGTTCCGACGGTCTCGACGCCGCAGGCCTCGTGGTTCCACGGCGTGGCGATCATCGATGCGGCCCAGACCTGGATCTACCGCGTTGCGGGCAACTACGGCGGCACGAACGAGAGCGACGTTTACCGCGCTACGATTCAGCCGGACGGCTCGCTTGACGCATGGACGCCGACCACCTCGACCCCGGTGTCGCGTTACGAGCACGCGACGGTCACGCTCGACGATCGCTGGATTCTCTTCATTGGCGGCTTGTTCGGCACGACCCGATTCGACGGAACGTTCTTCAGCGAGGTCGATCCGCTGACGGGTGAGCTGGGCGACTGGGCGCCGGCGCTCGACTTCCCGCAGACTGTCAGCCGCCTGACTGCGGTGACCTACTACCGCCAGGGCAAGCAGTATGTGCTGACGGTCGGCGGTGGTCCGTTCACCGGTGAGCCGCGTCTCGACGAGTGCTACGTCGCGCAGGTGCGGACCAACTACTTCGACCTTGCCGACGCCGCCTCGTTCCAGGATTGCTACAACCCCGGAACGCTCGCGACGCAGGGCTGCATCGATGCGTTTGACCGGAATGTCGATGACCTCATCGGCTTCGGCGACTATTTGAAGTTTGAGCGCAAGGTCGCCGGTCCCGACAACTAAATCACCGCCGGCCTGGGCCGCTCCGCTGGCTAACGAGCGTTAACGGCCCAGCAATGCAAGAATCGGCGGCGGCCATTGACCCACATCGGGTTGATGGCCGCCGCTGCATTGAATGGTGCGATGTGGTTGCCTGGGGCGGCTGGCGCGTGCATGCTCGCCAGTGTGACAGCCGACCAGACACCCGATGCGCTCGAATTGCGTCGCCGGATTCTGTTTTCCGATGAGCAACTGTTCGCGGAGTGCGCGTTTGACACGTATCGCGCGAGCGGGCCTGGCGGTCAGAAGCGCAACAAGACGTCATCGGCGGTTCGGCTGCGGCATCGCCTTAGTGGACTGACCGCGATTGGCGAAGAAAGTCGCTCGCAGCACGAGAATCGCGCCAAGGCGTTGGAGCGGCTCCGGGAGAGTTTTGCGCTCCAGGTGCGCATCGTGCCGCCGACGCCGCCCGCCTGGCCGCACGGCGTAGTATCCGGGGAGGGACGGTTGCGCGTGGGGAAGTCGAATAAGGCTCGCACATCGCTCGTGGCGGACGTGTTGGATGCGCTCGACCACTTCGGCGGTCGACTGCCGGAGACGGCAAAGTTTTGCGCGGTCACGAGTTCGAGTTTGCTGCGTTTTCTCGCTGACGAGCCGCGGGTGTGGGCGGTGGTGCAGCGTATCCGTCAGGCGCACGGGCAGCCGCCGCTGAAGCCCCCCGGGTAGCGCGCGTGCACGAGTCTTATTGGGGATCGGGTCGTGATTGCGCAAAGCGCGTGACGCGCCTAAGGCGTTCGCCCATCCAGTCCGATACCCGCATCGGAGACACGATCGGGAACACTCACGGGTTGGATGCATGCAGCAGCGACTCATCGTCACGTACCACTACATCCGCGAGCACAGCGGCCACGGCGTGGTCGGCGTCACCCCCCGGCAATTTGCTCAGCATGTTCGCGCGATTCGCAGTCAGTACGACATTGTTGGTCTAGAAGACTTTCAGGCGTGGCGTACGGGAGACGGGCCGGCCGCCCTGATCACCTTCGACGACGCGCTGCACGATCAGCAGGTGGCCGCGGACATTCTGAGGACGTGCCAAGCGCCGGCGGTCTTCTTCGCCCCGATGCGACCTTACAGCGATCTAGAGGATCGCTGGTGCATGCAGCACCTGCTGCATGCGCTCGCGGAGAAGCTCGGCTTTGTCGAGCTCGAACGCCGGCTGGCGCCCGCGCTCGCGGCGCTCGAGATCGACGAGCAAGACATGCATCGCCGCTATCACTACGAGGCGCCTCACAAGCGGCGTCTGAAATACGCCGCTGCATTCGCATTGGCGCCGGAGCGGGTGCGGGAGCTATTGACCGCGATCAACCGCGAAGTGGGCCTGTCGTCCGACGACTGGTACTTGTCGCTGTCGCAGCTACAGGCGTTGCAACGCGCTGGGCACGTGATCGGCGGGCATGGCTTTGATCACCTGCCATACAGCAACATGTCGGCCGACGAGCAGCGGCGCGACATGCAGCGCGCCCAAGGGCTGAAGACGCAACTGCTCGGCGCTGCGCAGCGTCCGCTGTCTCTGCCTTTCGGCGCAGAAACTAGCGAAACGCGACGCATTGCCGCCGACTGCGGTTACACGGCGTGTTTTGGATCCGCCGACCGCGTGGACGCGATGGACCTGGAGAAGGTGCTGCATGCCGACGCGCTGCGCCACGCCGCGCCGCGTTTCGCCAAGCGCCGCGCCTCTGAGTCCACTGCCGCCTGAGGCCACCACTCACCGCGAGGGCGCGAGTCCATGGCGTTCGACATCCGCCCGTGTGACGACGCCGATCAGCTCCGCGCGTATATCGACACGCACTGGCGCGCCGGCCACGTGTTGGCGCGCAGTGCGGAGATGTTTGCGTGGACGTACTGCTCGCCGTGGGTGGACCGCGCGACGTTCGGCGGCGGCATGAGCGTGTTGGGGCTGTATGACGGCTCCGAGTTGATGGGGTTTCTCGGGGCCCAGGTCGCACCCTATCCCCGCCCGCAGTCTTACTGGGGGCAGTTGTGGCACGTGCGGCGCGAACTGAAAGGCGGCGGGTTCGGCGGGGCGCTGTTGAGCGCGCTGCAGGAGATCGCGGACGCGGCCGACGGCTGGTACGGCGGTTTCGGGATCGGCCCCGAGGCGTTGCCGGTGTACTTGAAGCGGGGCTACGCGGTTCGCGCGGTGCGGCGCTGGGTGTATACGCCGGACCGAGAGACCGTTATGGAGCTGGAAGCCTCGGAAGCGACGCCGGCCGCGACGGGTCGCGTGACGCCGCTCAACACGCGCGAAAGTTTGGCGAGTGAGCAGTGGCGGGAGTATCGCTACGCGAAGCACCCGCTGTACCGCTACGACGTTCGGTGCGACGCGGTCTTTCGGACCGAGGAAAATGTGTGGGGGCGGGTGACGCACGCCGTCTGGCGCGGAGCAGAATCGCACGGGACGGTTGCGGAGGAGTACGCGTCGCAGGTTTCGGGAGCGCCCATTCAGGACGGTCGGCGTTGCTATGTGCTGGATGCGTGGAGTTACACGCATCCGGGCGCCCACTGGCGGCTGGCGCCCGACGACTTGCCGGATGTCTTCCATCCGGTTGCCGCGCGCGGCAACCTGACGTACGCAGTCGGGCGGCCGTTTCTGCCGGCTGAGATCCACAAGGGGGATGCGGATCAGGACCGGCCGAACCTGATGGAGCAATTCGCTGCGACGCAGGGGCTGTGCAACGTCTGAACGGGGGTCGGCGGCGCTAAATGTTGGAGACGAAGCGCCCCAGCGCACGGGTTTGCGGAATGTTCTCGAGCGTGATCTTGATGCTCACGGCCAACGGCACGGAGAGGATCATGCCGGTGACGCCCCACAGATAGCCCCAGAAGGCGAGCGAGAGCACGATTACCAGCGGGCTCACGCCCAGCCGGGCGCCCATGATGCGTGGTTCGAGAAAGGCGCCGGTGAACTGCTGGGCGATGGTGAGCAAGACGAAGATCGCCGCGGGCGTCAGGAGCGTGTCGAACTGGCCGAAGGCGGCCAGGCTCGGCAGGCCGATGGCGAAAATACTGCCGACGTAGGGGATGTAATTCACGAGAAACGTCAGAACGCCCCAGAGCCACGCATATTCGAGATCGAACGCGAGCAGAATGAGCGCTGAGAGCAGGCCGACGAGCAGGCTGATGCCGGTCTTGACGACCAGATAGCGTGCAACGGCGATGTTGATCGAGCCGACGACGTTCTTGATTTGCTCCGCTCGAACCGGGCCGAATGCGCGCTCCATGCGTCGATGGAATCCCGCGATCTCCAGCAGGACGAAGATGAGGTAGAACGTGACGACCGCGGCGCCGGTGAAGAAACCGACGAAGGTTTGGAGTGTGCCCTGAATGAGGGGCACGAGGCGCTCGGCCGAAATGAGGTCGATGCGCGTGGCGCCGGGTTCGGGAACGGCGTCGGCGGGGGCCGTCGTTGGTTGCAGGACCGGCAGTTGGGCGCGCAGTGCGTCGACCTGGGTGTTGATCGCGGCCTCAATGCGTTGCACGTACGCGGGCAGTTCGCGCACCAGATCGCCCACACCGGTCAGCAGCAAGCGTCCGATGCCCATGGTGAGGATGACCGTGACGGCGGCGATCGTGATGTAGGAGATCGTGGAACTCAGGCCGAAGCGCACCAGGAAGCGCTGTGCAGGAACGATGATGTAGCAGACGAAGATCGCGACGAAGAGCGGTCGGAGAATGTCCGTCAACTCGCGGAGAATGAGATAGAGCAAGGTGAAGATGAGCAGTCCGAGCGCGACGATCGCGAGGCCGTCGCGAAGCTTCCGCGTCTCGTGGTGCTCGTGATCGGGGTGATCGGGCGTCAGGAGCGGATCGTTCGACACCAGCGACTTTCATTGCGCGAGACGAGAGGGCCCGCGCTTACCAGACTAGCGCTGATGCCAACGCGTCAGACGAGACGGGCGATCAGCAAGCCAGAGCACGTTCCAGTCGTTGGCGAGTTGTCGGGCGTCATTGTCCGCCGCGATCCCGACCGAAGCGACGTTCTGCTCGCTCGTTTGCGTGAGCGTGGCGCAGCCCGTGAGGGAAACCAAGGCGACCAGCGCCGCAATTCCGAGTCGAAAACGCATGCGAGAACTCCTAACCGCGAGCGGTGCTCAACCGCGACCGACAAGTCTTTCGGGTCGCCAGGCGTTTGTCAACGCACAACTTCATCGGCCGCGCACCGCAGCGTTTCGTCGATCCGGCCGGTCGTGCGCAGCTCGATGATGCGGTGATCGGGATGCTGTGGATCGTGTGCGAAGCTGAAGAAAAGCGCCTCGGTGGGCAGCAGGGCGTCACAGCGATCGGCCCACTCGACCGCGACGACCGCCTGCGGGTCGCGCCGCATGTCCTCCCACCCCAGCATCCAGAGCTCTTCAATATCGCCGACGCGGTAGGCGTCGAGGTGGAACAAGCGCAAACGACCCATATATTCGCGCACCAAGACAAAGGTCGGGCTGACCACCGGCTCGTCCGTGCTGACGCCAAGCCCGACGGCGAGGCCTTTGACGAACTGGGTCTTGCCCGCACCGAGCGAACCGATGAGGGCGTAGGTCGTTCCCGGCGTCGCGGCCGCTCCAAATGTCGCGCCGATGCGCTGCGTCTGACCGGCGCTGGCGGTCCGCCACGTGGCGACGAGCGGCGGTGGTGATGGGTGACCGCTCATACGCCATGCTCCCAACCGCGGGGCGCGAGGGTTGTCTGTGCGCCGGTGGCCTCGCGCAGTCGCAAGCCGGGGGCGGCTTCCATTGCGCCGACCTGGATGAGTCCGAGCGCGGCGGCTGCTGCGGCGTGTCGGGGGTCGACGACGACGATCAGCTCAAAATCTTCGCCGTCGTAGAGCGCGTGCTGCAGAGGCGTGCTTCCGGTCTGAGCGCTACGCCGAACGGCGTCCGGATGGATGGCCGGCTCCAACGCGGCGACGTCGAGTACGGCTCCCACCTGCGACGCCGTGCAGATGCGATCCAGATCGATCGCGAGGCCGTCACTGATGTCGATCATGGCGCGCGGATCGAGTGATTCGGCGGTGCGAATCGCGAGTTTGATCCTGGGGTTGGGCGTCAGGTGGCGACCCAGCAACGAGCCGCCGACGGGGCCGGAAAGGAAAACGAGGTCGCCGGGTTGCGCGTGGCTGCGCAGCACAGGCGGGCGCCCGTCGAGCGTGGCGAACACGGTCACGCTGATGGCGGTTGGGTGTGACCAGACATTCGTATCGCCGCCGAGTACGCGACAGTCGAACGTCGCTCCGCAATCGATGCATCCTTGATGCAAGTCGAGGGCCGCGTGGGTCGACAGGTCGTCGGCGAGCGCGACGGCGACCAGCGCGCCCAACGGACGCGCGGCCATCGCGGCACAGTCGCTGAGGTTGACGGCCAGGGCCTTGAAGCCGATGCGGCGCCAGTCGTGTTCGGCGGATCGGAAGTCGACGCCGTCCATCAACATGTCGACCGAAGACAGCAGGTTGCATTCCGGGATCTCGGCCATGTCATCGCCGAACGGAACCGCTGCACCGTGCTGAGGTGGAAGCATGCGACGGAGTTGTTCGACGAACGCGCGTTCGCCGTGTTTGGCGGTCTCGGCGGAAGGGGGGTTGGTCGACACGCGGCGACTCTCGCTGGCGTATGCTGTCGCTATGAACGGCGACTCATTCCAATCGGAAACTCGCTTGGCGCGGCGGCGCGCCGTGACGATGGTACCACGGGTGAGCGTCGTGGGGCTTACAGCGCTGGGGTTGTTCGCCGTCGGACTGGCGGCGTCGGCTCCGGAATCTGTGCGGGCGGAGCACACCACGGCGCACTTCATCATCGAGAGCGACGTCGGCGATGAGGAGATGCTGGCTCGGGTCGGCCGGGCGGCGGAGTCGGTGTACGCGGCCAATCTGCGCCTTCTTGGCCGACTGAATCTCACGCCGCGGGCGATCGATCGACGGTTGCGGCTGGTGGTGACGCGTGACTATCGCATGTTTCAGTTTGCGGTGCGTCGGCGTGACCTGCCGCAGGAGACCGCGGGCTTCCATGACACAACGGCATCGGTCGCGGTGGTGCTTGAGCCGCTGGCGCATCCCGCGTTGGTCGATCTGCCGGCTCGGATCGCGGCTCAACCGAACGAGCGACAGGCAGCGGCCCGCGCCGAATTGGAGCGCCAGCGATGGGGGCTGCTGGCGCCGGTTGCGGCGCACGAAGCGGCGCATCTGGTGCAGCATGCGGCTGGGCCGTTTGACGCGAACGCGGCGCCGCGCTGGCTCGTGGAGGGATTCGCGCAGTTGCTGGAGCACGCCGCTCGCGAGCTGGATGGCGGTGCGGCCGCGACCGACATCGATTGGGGCGTATCGGCGGCGCGATGGCGGGAGTTCGCGAAGCGCTTTCCGACGTCCGCGCAGGCGCCGGATCTGAGAGGTTTACTCGAAGCGGACGCCGTCGAGACGATTGAGGGCGACGCGTTGTGCGGTGTGCTCGCGGCGTATCTCCTCGATCAGCGACCAACAGTGCTGGAGCGTTGGTTGGCTGCTGATCGGGGGGATCAAGCGGCGTTCGACTTTGATGGTGAACTGCGGCGCCGCGACCCGGATTGGCCGGTCGCGTTTCATGCGTGGGCGCTGCGGCAATCGCGAGCAGTGGAGTCGGAGTCGCATGCGGGTTCGTGATGGCGCCGGCAAGCGTCGCGGAGCGAGCCCCGACGCGGAGCGGGCGCCACGCTACGGCTTGGCGCGCTACTGGCAAGCAGCGCGACAGCCGTGGTCGAGCCTCCTATTTCTGACGCCGCTGATGTCGTTGCATCTGCTCGGCGTGTGGGCGACGCGTTCGGCTGGTGCGTCGGATGTGTTGGCTGTGGAGTGGAGTGCGCGGCTGCTGCGACAGTTGGGGGCGTCGGGCGTGTGGGCGCCGCCGGCGTTGGTCTTTGCGGGGCTGCTGGTGTGGGCGTTGCGTTCGCGGGGGCGACCGCGACCGGCTCCGGTGCATTTGCCGTTGATGCTGCTCGAAAGCGCGCTGCTGACGCTGCCGCTACAGGTTCTGATGGGGGTTCCGGTGGCGGTG
>CAZLYU010000069.1:0-15025 GCA_964563855.1 uncultured Planctomycetales bacterium
CGGGCAGCACCGGCTCGATCACCGGAACGCCGTCGAACGACACGATCGGCGCGGGTACGTCGACCACCACGATCGCCGACTTGCAGTTTGACCGTATCGAAGCCGCGGTCACGTTCCGTGCGGCGGGGGCCGGTCTGCCGTTCATCTCGGTCGATCTGGCGAACGTGGACATCTCCGGTTTGCTGGAGATCAGCAGCATCGTTTCGAACGCCGCCAACGTCGGCAACCCGACGAATCTGCCGGTCGCGCAGTCTGATCTCGACATCACCGTGCAGGTCACGAATCAGGCCGGCGGTGCGCTGAACGTCCCCGCGAACACGCTGGTCACGATCACGACGCCGGGCAGCACCGGCTCGATCACCGGAACGCCGTCGAACGACACGATCGGCACGGGCACGTCGACGACGACCATCGCCGATCTGCAGTTCGACCGCATCGAAGCCAGCGTGACGTTCCGGGCGGCGGGGGCGGGCTTGCCGTTCATTCAGGTGGATGCGACAGCAGATGTCTCCGGTTTGCTGGCGATCAGCAACATCGTTTCCAGCGCTGCGAACGCGAGCAATCCGACGAACCTGCCCGTCGCGCAGTCTGATCTGGACATTACGGTGCAGGTCACGAATCAGGCGGGCGGCGCGCTAAACGTTCCTGCGAACACGCTGGTCACGATGACCTCGCCGGGCAGCACCGGCTCGATCACCGGTACGCCCTCGAACGACACGATCGTCGCGGGCACGTCGACGACCACGATCGCCGACCTGCAGTTCAACCGCATCGAAGCCGCCGTCACATTCCGTGCGACAGGCGCCGGTCTGCCGTTCATCTCGGTCGACCTGACGGGGGTCGACGTCTTTGGAATTTTGCAGGTCGACAGCGTCGCGCCTACCGCGGCGAACGCGGAGAATCTGCCGCTGGCGAACGCGAGCCTCGACGTGGCCGTTGCGGTCGCCAACCAAGCCGGCGGCGGGCTGAACGTTCCCGCGAACACGGCGATCACGTTGACGACGCCCGGGAGTGTTGGCGCGCTGACGCCCGCAGCGCCGCAAGGCACGATCAACGGGGGGACATTCTCGACCACGATTTCCGGCGTCGCGTTCGACACGATCGAGAGCAACGTCACATTCCGCGCGGCGGGCGCCGGTCTGCCGTTCATTTCGGTGGACTTGCCGAACGTCAACATCGGCGGCGAACTGGCGATTGACGCGATTGGGTCCGGGATCTTCGCGGGTGACGAATTCGCGGTCACCGTGCGTGTTGTCGACGGCGCGGGCGCCCCGGCGAGCATCACCCAAGCGACGGACGTCACCGTAACGGGCGGCGTCAACGCGTCGGGCAACATCGCCAGCACGACGGCTACGCTCACTTTGACGCTGCCAGCCGGTGTCTCGGCGGCGAACACCTTCGTTCAGTTCACGGATCTGACGTACGACTGGGCGGACAGCACGGTGTCTGTTGTCGCGTCGGAGTCGGGCGGCAACGCGATGCTCGACGCAGCGTCCAACAACTTTCAGGTGGCGGCGTTCCTCGAGGTCGACGCGGGGCTGAGCGAAATCCCGTCGGTCGATCCGTTCCAGGTCGTCGTCAATTCCGTCGATCGCAACGGCAACCCCGCGCCGGTCGAAACCGCCAGCGATGTGCGGCTGCGCGTCGACCCGTTGCCGGGGCAGCCGACGCCGACCGGGGTGCTGGCCGGCACGCAGCCGCAGACCATCCTGGCCGGCCAATCCGCGGTGACGTTCACCGGTATGACCTACAACGTGACGGGAGAGTCGCTCCTGCTCGTCGCAATCGACGAGGCGGGGGGCGAGGTCCTCGAAGACGAATTCGCGCGCGGCTTCGCCGTGTTGGCGACGCGGGCCGGCGCCCCCAACGCGCTGACGCTGATTGCGCCCAATCCGGCCAACGCGCAAAACGTGAACCAGCAGTTCCAGGTTCTGGTCGGCGTGGTCGACGTCGGCGGTAACGCCACGTCGTTCTCGATGGTGCAGAACTTCACGCTCGCGAGAACCAACGGCGATCCCACCACGCTGACCGGCACGACCGCAGTCGCGCTCCCGGCGGGGCAGAGCCAGTTCAGTTTCTCCGTGACGGTCACACAGCCGGATCCCGGCGTCGCGCTCGAAGTTGCCGGCGGCGGGCTTCCGCCGCTGCAGTTCATGATCGACGTCGAGTCGAGCCCCGCGACGCTGCTGCGCATCGATCCGGTCGCCAACCAGGTGGCCGGGGCGCCGTTCGCGGTCACCGTGCGGGCGCTCGAGCCCGGCGGGACGCTCGGCACGCTGACGACTGACACGACGGTCGAGCTGCGGCTTCCCAGCGGGGCCGATCCCAACATCCTGACCGGCACGCTGACGGGCGTCATGTCCGTTGCGACGCGCGTCGTGACGATCACCGGGGTCGATTACCGGCTGGCTCGAACCAACGCCCAGTTGCAGGCGGTCGTTACTGCGGGCGACACGCTGTCGCCAGACTTGAGCAACCTGTTCAACGTGTCGCCCGGTACGGCGGCGCAGCTCACGTTCGCGCCGCTCGCGGGCGCGGATCCGAATCGCTCGGTGCCCAACACCGATTTGACCACGGGCTTTGGGGCCACGGTTCAGGTGCTCGACGCGTTCGGCAACTTCGTGCCCACGGCCGATGTCGAGGTCGCGCTGACTCTCAACGATCCGTCCGGCTGCGGCAATACGCTCCTCGGCGCCACGACGCAGCGGACCGTTGATCCAAACACCGGCGCCCCCCAAGGCTTCACCACCTTCTCGGGCCTCAACGTACAGTCGGTCTGCGCTGGCCATACGCTGACGGCGTCGTCGACCGGGATCACGTCGGACACGTCGAATGCGTTCAGCGTCTCGGCCGGCACCGACTTTGTCGCGGAACCGCCGACGATCCGCTTCGTCGGCGATTTGGTGGAGCTTTCCGCGAACTACACGCTTACCGGTCCGTTCGACGTCGGACCGTTCACCATCGACTGGTCGCATCGTCGCGGCGGGGTGGATCTGGCGACGAATTCGGTGCTGGTGGACAACGCGGTCAATCGGGCGCCGGGCCGTCAAAGCGTCGTGTTGTCGACCGATTTGGGCGCCCAGTTGAGCGACAACGTACAGGACGGCGACGAGATCGTCGTCACGATTGACGTCGGCAACGCCATTGGCGAGACCGATGAAGCAAACAACGGCAGCGCGACGACGCTGCTCGTCAACCTCGACGCGCAAGCGGTCGTGGTCGCCAACGCCAGCGGTCCGGTGCTGGTCAGCTACATCATCGACAGCCCCGTTCGAGTCGCCCCGTTCAGCGTTCGGGTGCTGCTGGAGTTGAACGACGGCAGCGAGGTGCAGGTGGGTGAAGCCCTCGTCGCTGATCCCGCGCTCCGCGTGCCGACGCGCGGCGGTGTGCACACGTTCTCCGTGCCGATTGGCGGCAACAACATCGCCGCACTTTCCGGCGAGGATGCGCGGCTGCGCGCCGAGGTCGACTTCGGCGGCGCGGTCGTCGAACGCGACGAGAACGACAACGCCGTCACGGCGGACTTCGTCTTCCTGCCTGATCTGGCGTTCAGCTCGCTCGACTTCCCCGGCGTGGCGCCCGGCGGCACGGCTGACGTGCTGGTGAACTTCAGCGTCACGCAGAACCCGCTGGCGAACGACCGTGATTATGTCATCACGTTCTTTGTGTCGAATGCGACCGAGTCGACCAACTTCGCCAGCCAGCTCGGCGACCCGTCGTTTGCGGAGATCGCCGCGCAGTTCAACCTCGATGAGCGCGCTGTCGGCTTCTATACCGAGTCTTTTGCGGTGCCGATTCCGCAGACGCTCGCCGACGGGACGGACGTCGTGAACCAGTTCTTCCTGTTTGCGTTCATCGACAGCGGCGACGCGGTGATGGAAACCTCGGAGCAAAACAACTTCGCGTCATTCCGCAACCGACCGATCGGTGAAGCCGCCGACTTTGACGAAGACGGCTTGATCGCGGGCGTCGAGGGCGACGGCATCCCCAACGCCGCCGACATTGAAATCGCACACGCCAACGACTTGCGCGTGTTCGCCACCATCTCGACCGCCACGCTCGATAGCGAAGCCGATAGTGACGGCGACGGTCTGACCGATCCCGTCGAGCGCGACTTTGTCGGCGCCCCCACGCACCCGCGGCTGGCCGATACCGACGGCGACGGCCTGGTCGACGGCACCGAAGACCTCAACGGCAACGGCGTGCTCGATCCGGGCGAAGACTTCAACGGCAACGGCCGCATCGACGGTGAAGATCGCAATCTCAACGGCGTGTTTGAACCGGAACTTGGCGAGACTGATCCCCGCAACTGGGACACCGACGGCGACGGCTTGTCTGACAAGGAGGAGCTCGACGGGTTCCGTCTGACGCGCTATCCGGACGAGATTTCCACCGGTCGCTTCCCCAGCAACGAACCGAGCCGAACCAGGCCCGTGTTCTCCAACCCGCTTGTCGCGGATACCGACGGCGACGGCGTGAACGACCTCGACGAGATCACGACGTTCGCTCGCACCGGGGCGGCGGTCAACGCCGCCAGCAGCGGACTTGGCTTGGGGAATCTCGCAGCCCGCGCGACCTTCACGATCAGCAAGCCGGTCTTCGGTATCCGCACAGACCCAACGCTGCGCGATACGGATGGCGACGGCCTGGAAGACGCGGTCGATCCGGCGCCCAACATCAACCCCGCGCGGTGGGGGTTCGGCACGGGCTTCCAGACCGACACGGCGTTCCAGCGCCGCCTGCTGGACTTCGATCAGGACAACCTGAACGATCCCAATCCGACCAACACCGACGGTTTCCTCGAGGCGCCCGACGCCAACGGCGACGGCTTCCCCGACTTCACGCGATTCAATGAGGTGACCCTGGAGCAGGCCTACACCATCGACTTCAGCAATAACGGAAACCTGGACGATGGGTTCGACGTCGGCGGCTTGGGCCGTGGTCCCGAAGACGCGAGCAATCGAGCCGAGGGCCCGCGCTTCGGCACGTATCGCGTGGGCAAGGGCGGGAGCGACGCGGTCGCCGCGCTGGCGGGCGACGGCGTGCTCGACACGGCCGACTCGACCGGTCAGCTTCTGCCGACCGACAATTGCCCGACTCAGAACAATCCGGATCAGGCGGACTTCGACTCCGACGGACTCGGAGACGCGTGCGACGAGGATCGTGACAACGACGGCGTTCCGAATGCGTTGGACGCTGTGCCCGGTGGAAGCACGGGCGGCGGCTTCCTGCCGTGCTGCGGCCTCGGCTTCGCGGCGCCGCTCGCGCTGGCCTTGATGCTGGTCGGCGCTGCTCGGCCGCGACGGCGTCAGTAGCGCGGTTCGCGTTCGCTTTGCGGGCTGCCACGCGCACGCGCTGCTCGCATCCGGTGTTGCCGTGAGCCGCAACACCGCCGACGCCGCGGCCCTGCGACCGTGCAGGCGCCGTCAACGTGTTGTGATGAATGCACAGCGGCGGCAGACTACGAAAGCAGCCTGCGGCCGTCTTAAGCCCTGCCGACGTCTGCACGGCAGGGCGCCCGCGGGGGGCCACAACTGGGTGGCTTATGTGAGCATCCCGATTGAGGTCCTCTTCTAACATTCATTACCTATGTCGTGCTTTGGCGACCCGTGCGAGTGACTCAGGGTCGTTGTGGGAACTGTGAGTTTTTGCTTACCGGGAGCACGAGTGGTGTGTGTCCCGAGTGTGGGCTCCCAGCGCAAACCACGCCGACGGCGGCGCCGCGTAAGTCGCGAAACGTGACCCGCGCCATTCGTACCCCCGCTGGCCTGTTGTTAACTGCGTTCACGATAGTGCGGATGGTTACCAGCAACAGACCGGTGGGTCTTGAACTCGGCGACGTCCCGCGGGTGCTCGGTGTCGCGGCGATCTGCGCGCTCCCGGTTGTCGTGACCGTGATGCTGCGGCAAAGGACAAGCGATGCGTAAGCAACGCGGTCGGCATCGTGCCCGGAATGGGGGCGCGTTGCCGGAACGGGTCGCGCAATTCTTCATCTCAAAAGCGCGACGCTCCCGCCCAGTTGAGGCGGGAGCGCCTGTTTCGGCAGCCCAGGGTTGAGTGACGACCGCTCAAGTCTGCGGCCGTCTCAAGCCCTGCCGACGTCTGAATCGGCAGAGCGCCACGGGGGCAAGTCGCGACGGCTTAGTTCGAGGCGCTGGCGGTTTCGGCGTTCGGCGGCTCGCGATAGTTGGTCACGGTAACCGTGCGATAGGTCGCGTCGTCGACCGTGGTTTGCGATGCGGTGGACAGGAAGAAGTTCATCTCCGCGACCACCGGTCCGAGACGGCCCGCGATGCGCAGCATGCCGTTAAACACCGGGTTCTGTTGCATCGCCGGGCCGCCGGCGAGCGCCATCATCGGCGCCATGCTGAGGGCCTGCCCGATCTCTTCGCCTGACTTGGTTGTGTCGGTGAAGCTGACCGCGACCACGTTTCGGCCCAGATCAAGTCCCTCTTCGCGGAAACGCGCGTTGCTCGAGAAGTCTTCTCCCGACGACGCCGCCTTGAGTGACGCCTCGACCACATTCGCGCCGGAAGCGATATAGAGGTAGTCATCGGTGACGCCGATCGTCGGCTGCGTGGCCATGACCATCAGCATAGGCATCTGGACGCTCTTGAAGCCCGTCGCACCCTCCACCTCGACATCCACCACTTGACCGTCCTGCGATGCGAGCATCGGCGTCAGCGTCGTCATCAGTCGATCGACCATGGCGCGGCCCTTTTCAGCGTCTTTCACGCCGAACATGAGAGCCCAATCGTCCTGGGCGAAGCTGGAGGCGCCGGGCAGCGTGAACGTGACCAGCCGTCCATCGAGCCAGCCCAGCACATCGCGCTCGATATCGAGGTCGAACGCGGCCATCTGCTGCTCCATCATCTCGACGGTCGCTGCGCCGTTCGGCACGTCCTTCTCGATGAAGTCGATAATGCCGCGATAAAGTGTGACGAAGTCCATGGTGTTCGCCGCGCTCATGTTGTTGGCGTTGGCGGGAATGTGGCGTAGCGGTCGTTGCAGAGGCTTCAGGCCCGCAATCGCGCGATAGAAGGGTTTGTCGCGCGCGGCGGGATCCATCTGCGCGACGAGCGTCGAGGTGGTCTTCATCCCGTCGGTGCTGGAGACCGCCGCCATGTAGTCCATCACGTCGACGAAGTCGATCAGCTTATTCACCATCGCGACCGGGCCGTTGGGATCGTCCGCGCCGGCCATCTCGCCCATCGCGGCGACCCGCTGAACCATGCCGCGCGTCTGGCTCATGAAGCGGTCCATGTTCATGAAGAACAGCCCGTCCTCAGCCTGCGGCAACTGCTTGATCGCATCGCGAAACACCTGCGTGTCGGCCAGTCGCTCACCGCCCTCGCCGGTCAGCAGCGCGCGGCTCTGCTCCTGCAACTGATCACCGATCGCGACCGAGAGCACATCGCGGTAGCGCGAGACGGTCATGCGGAACGGGAGTGTGCCGCCGGTGGTGACCATCGTCATTTCCGGGGCGTCGCTGCTCGCGCCGCTGCCGGCGTCGAGCTTGGTGACGCTCAACCCCTCATTGCCCTCCGCCATTTTGCTGAGAATGTCCGACATGCCGCCGTAATTCACCTTCGCGGTCTCCACGTCGCTCTTGCTCAGCAACAGAAACTCCGGCGGAAGCCCCATACGCATCGCCATCGCCCACTCGTCGGCGAAGAGCTCTGACCACTGCACACTGGCGAGCATTTCATTGACGTCCTGCCACCACGTGTCGAACTCCTCGCTGGTCTTCGCGCCGCTATCGGTCATGGTGCGCTTCAGGATGCGGCGGAGTTCGCGGTCGAGCCGCTGGCTCTCGAGCTTCGCCCAGACGCGCTCGTACTGCGCGTTGAGGAACGTGAGGCCGCTGTGCTCGCGACCGTGGATCGCCATGTAGGCGTCGGACGGAATCGCGCGCGCCAGTTCGAACTGCTCGACATCCGCCGCCGTGGAGACCGGAACCATCGAACCGACCAACACGACCGCTCCGACGAGCAGCCGCTTGGAGAACTGCGGGGCGTTTAGCAACATCGTCATACTCCTCATGGGGTTAAGTCGCTCTGTGTAACGCGGATGCGCGACGCCCTCCGGCGCCGCCGAACGGGCGCTAAGACCCGCGGCCGATCACGTAATTTATCGTCCGGACACGCCGCGACAACGCGGGGTGGGCGTAAGCGACGGGAAGCGACAAGTAGCGACTGCGTGTCGTGGGTTGTCAATCGGCCGCCGCGGGCCCGTTGGCCAGCGCTTCCACCGCGTCAGCACTCCACAATCGTTCAACCGTCACTTGGCGCTCCGTGTCGACTGCGAAGTAGTCAAACGCGGCGACGAGCAGGTGGTTGGCGATCCAGCGTGTGTCCGCGGACGTGCTCTCGCTCACCACGTCGCAGCGCCAAATCGGCGGCGGGGCGACGGGCGTCGAACGCTCAAGCGACGTCGTCGCGGGCACAGCCGCGGCTTTGTGCAGCGCGATATGCAACCCCCGGTTGTAGAGCGTAACGGTGACCGGAACGTCGTACGTGTAGCTCGGCACGTAAGTGCTCTGATAAGCGATCCCACGCCGACCGAGCGGGCCGCGACGGTAGTGGTAATACGTGCGGTAGGTGCGCGGCGCGGTCGTCCGCGTGGTCAGGCGCGTCTCCCGCCGTGGTCCGCGCTCGACGAAGTCGCAGAACGCCACATAGGTCGCATCGTCCGGCTCGACGACGCGGAGGCCCTCGTCCTCCAGCAGTTGCTCGACCTTGGCGGCCAGATCACTTGCCAATGCGCTGTGGTCGGGCTCGGTGGCGGTGTAGACCGCAACGGTGTCGCCCGCCCGCGGCAGGGCGTCGGGGTCGGGCACATAAGTCGTGACGCCAACACGCACGGTGGCGCAACCGGTTAGGGCGGCGAGCAGCACCAGCGCGGGGCCGAAAGCGAGGGGCGAAGGGTTCATCGCAGCGGCTCCTGTAGTTTCGCCGACTCCATCGTCTGCCGGATGCGCGCGTCGGTAGGGTATAGCGCCAGCAGCACCACCAAGGCCAGCGCCGGCGCGGCGAGCGCGGTGGGATTGGCGACCAGTAGAAAGATGACCGACCCGAACATCCCCATCCCCTCGGCCATCGCGCCGAATACCAACCGGCTGTGCATAAGTACATCGATGGCGGCTGATGGTGGTGAACCGTCCGCCGTCGGTTGCGTCAGCGCCTTGCGGAGCTGGGTCCTAAACACGCGGGCCACCACCGGCGCGATGATGAGCTCGGTCACGACGAGCGCGCCGAGCGCAATGAGCAGGATCCCTCCGTTCACCGATGCGTCGCCCACGGGGGCGATCGCGATCGCAACAACGCTAAACCCGATCAGGCCCATGATCAGCCCGATGAATACGAGCCGCATGACGGCGGGACTTGGGGGATTGTTCGGCTGCGGCATCCTAAGCCTCGGCGGAGAAATCAGGCGAGAGCCGCGCCACACGCGTCGGCCTTGGCCAAAATCTATCACATGTTCACCGCTGCGGTGAGGGCGTGTTGCGGACACGCGGCGTGCTTTCGACGATAATACAAGCATGCCATGTGACATCATTTCCCGGGGAGCGCGCGGATGAGCGCCGACGCGTTTGGTCAATTTTGCGCGCTCATGGCGGCCTTGTTGTGGGCGTTGGCGCTGGTGATGTTTCGCCAGTCCGGGCGTGTGGTTCGGCCGATTGCGCTCAATCTGTTCAAGAACACGGTGGCGATCGCGTTCTTCGGCGCGACGCTGCTGCTGATCGCCGCGCTTGGCCGCGAGAGCTTGTTCGACGAAGACGTCCAGCCGCTGACGCTTGATGATTGGCTGATTCTGATTCTCAGCGGCGCGGTCGGCATCGCGATTGCCGACACGCTGTTTCTTTACTCGCTGAATCGATTGGGCGTTGGCTGGTTCGTGATCGTCGACTGTCTTTACAGCCCGTCGACGATTCTGTTCGCGTGGCTGATCACCTTCGAGCAGTTGGAGTGGCCGCACTACGTCGGCGCGTCGCTGATCATCGTGAGCATTCTCATCGCGACGCAACAAAAGCGCCCGGAAGGCGTCACCCGGGGGCAGATGTTCGCGGGCATCGTCGCCGGGGCGGGCGCCGCGATCCTGATGGGGTTTGGCATCGCGCTCGCCGAGCCGGTGATCGAGCGCACGTCGACGGTGTTGGCGGCGACGATTCGGATTACGGCCGGCAATCTCATCCTCCTCGTGTTCGTGCTGGCACGCCCCAACCGCGGTGAGGTGCTCGCGATCTTCAAACCGCAGCACGAATGGCGACGCCTGATTCCGGCGGCGGCGCTGGGGACGTACCTGACGCTGCTCTTTTGGCACACGGGGTTCAAGTTCACCGGCGCAGCGATCAACGCGATTCTGAATCAGACCACATTCGCGTTCGCGCTCATCCTGGCGTGGCTGTTGCTGCGCGAGCCGCTTACGGCGCGCAAGTGGGCGTCGGTGGCGCTGGCGGCGTCGGGCGTGATCGTGGTGACCATGGCGGAGTTCATTGCCAAACGCGTGACCTAGCTGCTGAGCGCCGCGTGTTGCGCGAGCTTCTGCGCCAGGTGGCGGCCGGTGTGGCTCTCGGCGTTCGCGGCGACCTCTTCGGGTCGGCCCTCCGCGACGATCGCGCCGCCGTCTTCACCGCCTTCGGGGCCCAGATCGACGATCCAGTCGACGGTGCGCAACACGTCGAGGTTGTGCTCGATCACCAGCACGCTGTCGCCGCGATCGACGAGTCGGTTGAGCACGCTCAGCAATTGTTGAATATCAGCGAAGTGCAGTCCGGTGGTCGGCTCGTCGAGCACGTAGAGCGAGTGCCCGGAGCCGGGGCCGGCGAGTTCGCTGGCCAGCTTGACGCGTTGCGCCTCGCCGCCCGATAGCGAGTTTGACGGTTGCCCGAGGCGGACATAGCCGAGGCCGACGTCGCTGAGCGCCTGCAGTCCCGACTTGATCTTCGCGAAGCTGTCGAAGAAACGCAGCGCTTCCTCGACGCGCATGTCGAGCACGTCGGCGATCGACTTGCCGCGATAGCGCACTTCGAGCGTTTCGCGGTTATAGCGCGAGCCGCGACAGGCGTCGCACTCGACGAACACGTCGGGCAAAAAGTGCATCTCGATCCGCCGGACGCCCTGGCCCTGACACGCTTCGCAGCGGCCGCCTTTGGCGTTGAAGCTGAAGCGGCTCGCGTCATAGCCGCGAATGCGCGCCTCCTTGGTTTTGGCGTAGAGTCGGCGAATCTCGTCGAACACGCCGGTAAAGGTCGCCGGGTTGCTGCGTGGTGAACGGCCGATGGGCGACTGATCGACCTCGATCACGCGATCGATCTTGTGCGCGCCGACCAGGCGATCGAAGTCGCCGACCGGCTCGCGCGAATTGTTGAGCCGTCGGCGCAGCGCCGGCAGCAGGATCTGCGAAACCAGCGTGCTCTTGCCGCTGCCGGACACACCGGTGATGGCGCAGAAGGTTCGCAGCGGAATGCCGACGTCGACGCCCCGCAGGTTGTTTTCCGCGGCGCCGATCACCTGCAGGAAGTCGCTGCGGCGGATGGCGCGACGTTCGAGCGGGGTCTCGATGCGATACTCGCCGCTCAGGTAGCGGCCCGTCAGCGACTGCGGGTCGGTCAGCACTTCGTCGACCGATCCCGCGGCGATCACGCGCCCGCCGTGCAGCCCCGCGCCCGGCCCCATATCGATCAGATGGTCGGCGGCGCGAATCACGTCTTCGTCATGCTCGACTACGATGGCCGTGTTGCCGATCTCGACGAGTCGGCGGATCGCGTTGAGCAGCCGCTCGTTGTCGCGTTGATGAAGACCGATGGTGGGTTCGTCGAGCACATAGCACACGCCGACCAGGCGACTGCCGAGCTGCGTCGCGAGGCGGATGCGTTGGGCCTCACCGCCGGAGAGGGTGGCGCTGGTGCGTTTGAGGGTCAGATAGCCCAGACCGACATCGCTCATGAAGTGCAGGCGTTGCCGCACCTCGCGCAGAATGGGTTCGGCAATGTGGGCGTGCTCGCCGCTGAAGCTGAGCTGGTCGAAGAAATCGGTCGCTTGGGCGATCGACATCGAAACGATCTCGTGAATGTTGTGCTCGGCGATGCGCACCGCGAGCGACTCGGGTTTCAGTCGGGCGCCGCGGCATGCTTCGCACGGACGTTCGCTCTGAAACGCGCCGAGGCGGCTACGCGACGACTCGGAGCCGGCGGCTTTGTGGCGTCGCTCGAGGTTTGGGATGACGCCTTCAAACTCGACGCCGCTGGCCTCGCGGTCGGCCGCCGTACCGCCGTGCAGCACGATGCGCTGCACGTTTTCGGGCAGCTCGCCGAAGGGGGTGTCGATGCTGACGTCGAGGGCCTTGCAGAGGCTGCGAAGCGTTTTCGCGATGGAGGCGCCAGCCGCCTTGTCGGCCTTTTTGCCGCTCTTGAGGTTGCCCCACGGCGCGATCGCGCCGGCGGACAGCGCGAGCGTTTCATCCGGCACGATCAAGTTGGGATCGAAATGCAGTGTGGCGCCGAGTCCGCCGCAGCGCGGGCAGGCGCCATGCGGCGAGTTGAAGCTGAACATTTGTGGGGTCAGGGCTTCGAGGGTGAAGCCTGACTCGGGGTTCACGAAGTTCTCGCTAAACGTCTCGTCCGCCCACCCGTTGCTGGCGGTGCTGTCGCGCGACTCCTGGCGACTCACCACGACCAGCCCCTCAGCCAGCGACAGCGAGAGCTCGAGTGCGTCGGCCAGGCGGCTTCGGATCTCGGGCTTAAGCACCAGACGATCCACGACCACGTCGATATCGGCGCGTTTCTTCGGCGGCGCCTCGAGCATGTCGCGCACTTCGACGAGCTCGCCATTGACGCGGGCGCGGACAAAGCCTTCGCGCTGCATGCGGCGGATCGCGGGCTTCAGGTCGCCTTGCGCCCCGCGCACGAGGGGCGCGAGCACCATCAAACGCGAGCCGCCGTCGTACGAGAAGATGCGGTCGACCATCTGATCGACGGTCATCCGTCGCAAGGGCCGGCCGGTTGTGGGGTCATACGGCGTGCCGACGCGTGCGAAGAGCAGCCGCAGGAAGTCGTAGATCTCGGTGGTCGTGGCGACCGTGGAGCGCGGGTTGGTGGCGACGGCGCGTTGCTCGATCGCCAGCGTCGGCGGGAGCCCCTCGATGCGGTCGACGTCGGGCTTGCCAATCTGTTCGAGAAAGTGCCGCGCATGAACGCTGAGCGACTCGACGTACTTCCGCTGGCCCTCAGCGTAGATGGTGTCGAACGCCAGGCTGCTCTTGCCTGAGCCGCTAAGACCGGTGATGACGACGAGCTGCTCGCGCGGCAGGTCGACGCTCACGTTCTGCAGGTTGTGCTGCCGCGCCCCGACCACGCGGATCAACTTCGGCTCCACGACTTCGTGATACTCCTCAGGTGGTCGGCTGACGACCAATTGAATCGAGCAGTGTAACGCGCCGGGGATGCAAATGGGAAAGCGTCGCGCGGGTCGCGGTCGAGCTAGTATGCGGGCATGCACCGAACCAAGATCGCGGTCCCGATCGTTCAGCGAGGCGAAACGCTTGAAGCGCAATTCGAGGCGGCGCTGCGCGCTGGAGCCGATCTGGTCGAGCTACGCGTTGACCTGATCGACGATGTAGACGCGGTCGAGACGTTCTTGGGGGCGCATGTCGGCGAAGAACGACTGATTGTGACCGTGCGGTCGGCCGACGAGGGCGGCGCCTGGGATGACAGCGAGGCCGACCGCGTCGCGCTGATTGAGCGGCTGGGGCTTTATCGGCCGGGATATGTCGACGTCGAGTGGGCGACGTGGCGACGGTCCGAGAATGTGCGACAGAAGATCGGACTGGTCTGCGACACCACGCTCCCCTTGAGGCATGCCCGCGGGGCGCCGGCGACGGCGGGGGGACGCCAGCGCAGCCGATTAATTCTCTCCCATCACGATTTCAAGCAGACGCCCGCAAACCTTGCGGAGGTGTTCGACGACCTGCTGCGCGGGCCCGCAGCGGTCCACAAGGCTGCGTTTGCGACGCGCGACGCGCGCGACAGCTTTCGGTTGCTGGCGGAGCTCGGACGCTGTGCGGCGAACGGGGCGGCCTTGGTTGCGCTGGGCATGGGGGAAGGGGGGCTGCCGACGCGGGTGCTGGCCGGCACGTTCGGCGCACCGTTCACTTTCGCGACGCTGGACGCGGCGCAGGCGTCGGCCCCCGGGCAGCCGACGCTCAACCATCTCCTGCACCGCTATCGCTGGGCGAGCCTCAACGGGGAGACGCGTGCGTTTGGCGTCGTCGGCTGGCCGGTGCGCCACTCGCGCAGCCCTGAAGTCCATAATGCCGCGATGCATGCCGAGGGGGTCAACGGGGTGTATCTGCCGCTACCGGTCGAGCCGACCTACGCGGACTTTGCGAGCTTCATGGAAACGGCCGCCGCCCCGGAACTGAGACTCAGCGGCCTGAGCGTCACCATTCCACATAAGGAACATGCGCTTCAGTGGGTCCGCGAACGCAACGGCGATGTCTCGGAGCTCGCCGCAACGATCGGCGCCGTCAACACGCTGACCCTGCGCGACGGGGTCTGGAGCGGTGACAATACCGATGCCGCGGGGGTGATGGCGGCGTTGCATGGGGCGGGTATGGCTGATCTTCGCGGCGTGCGCGTAGAGGTGCTGGGTGCTGGCGGTGCGGCGCGGGCGGCGGCGGCGGCGACGCGACAGGCCGGGGCGCACGTTGCGATCTGTAATCGGACGCGAGCGCGGGCGGCACGCCTGGCGGAGGAGCTGGACTGTCGTACGCATGAATGGGACGCGCGGTGTGCGGCCGACACCGACGTGATGATCAACTGCACCAGCTTGGGGATGACGCCGGAGGTTGATGAAACGCCCGTTCCAGCAAGCCGGCTGCGACCGGACTTGCTGGTGTTCGACACGGTCTACACACCGGCGGAAACGCGGCTGTTGCGCGAGGCGGCCGCTGCCGGTGCGCGGGTGGCGTCGGGGGTTGAGATGTTTATTGGTCAGGCGGCGGCACAATACGCGCAGTGGCATGG
>CAZLYU010000070.1:0-14900 GCA_964563855.1 uncultured Planctomycetales bacterium
AGCGCTATACCGGTTCAGTTGCGACATGCGGCGTGGCTCCTGCGGCTGTTGGGCGGCAAAGGAGCCAGCGTAGGCGGGGGGCTGCAGGGGCTCAAGCGCGGCGGCAGCGCAACACCTTGGCTGATGGAGCGGCGCTCGCGCGCGACCGCTACCGCGCTCGACCGGTGAGTTTGGTGCGCTGCGACTAGCGCGACGACATCACACTGAGGTCGGGCTGAGCTTCCGATCGAGAGGGGCGCCGCGCGGCGGACACCTGCTCCGCGATCTCCTGATCGATGATCCCGTCGTCACTCGACATGTGCCGAGCAGCGGCGGCCGGTTTGCCGGTCGACCCGCGCAAGACGTCGAGTGCAGCGCCGAGGCGCTGCTGCATGCGTTGCATGCGGCTATCGAAGTCGAGCAGCCGACGTGGCGGCTTGCCGCTCAACTCGGCGTGACGGCGCTCGATGCCGCGGGCGGACGATGTCGTTAGGCGCGGCGAGCGCTTTGGCGCCTCGAGGGTGTGCGTTCCGCCGCCCACCATCGCGACTGCGCCACGCACGACATCGCGCATCGCAACGCGGCGGCGTTCGGCGGCGAGCGCTTCGAGCAACGCGTTGTCGGCAAGTTGATTGATCAGGCCGGGGCGCCCACGCGTGGCGCGCACGATTTGCTCGACCGCATCGTCGTCGAAGAAGTCTTCGAGCGCACCGCCGACGGCGGCGACCCGGGCCCGCAGGTATTCGACCGCCTCTGCAGGAGCGAGGGCGTCGAGGCTCAGGACGCGAAACACGCGCCGCTGGAGACGCGCATAGTCACGACTGCGGATCTGACGGAAGAGCGGCGGGGTCGCCAGCAAGATGATGCTGAGCTGACCGTCAAAGCGCAACTCTGACGACAACGCCGACGCGATCACCCCCCAGTGCGCGGCGCGGAGCTGGTCGGCGTCATCGACCACGACGAGCGGCGTCTGCATGTCGCGATTGGTGTGCGTCAACCAGGTGTGCAAGTCGGTTTCGACGGATTGCGCGCGATCTTGAAAACCGCGGCGCAAAAAAGTCGCCCGCGGAGATAGATCGCCTCTGGTCGACGCGTAGACCCACAGCACCGGCCGCGCGATCGCTGCGCGTCGGCAGGCGAGCTGGGCCAGATGCGACTTACCGGATCCGGAGTCGCCGAGCACCACCGTGCAGGCCTTGCCGGTCGTCATCGCGAATTGAAGGGTGGCG
This sequence comes from uncultured Planctomycetales bacterium, assembly GCA_964563855.1. Taxonomy (GTDB): domain Bacteria; phylum Planctomycetota; class Phycisphaerae; order UBA1845; family Fen-1342; genus JAFGRR01. The sequence goes on from CAZLYU010000070.1 coordinate 1,209, forward strand.
AGTGCTTCGCCGTAGCCCCCGCCGTCATACCACGCGCGTTCGTCGAACGTGCTCCCGAACGGCGCGGCCTGCAATCCCATGGAGCGGTAGAGGTTCAATCTGCGACTCCTCGATGATTCGCGGACATTCCTTCACCTCATCGGGTGAAGCGCGGCTGGCCATAAGCATGACGGCTGCGAGCTGTCGGGGGTGATTCGCGGCTCGAAAATCTGTCAATCAAACGACGCCGTATTTCATGTCCGCCGATCGCTCGACGATAACCAGCGCGTCGGGTGGTCGTCTGAAAGCGACTGGCCGCGTTGTAGCGAACAGGACGCTCGATATGGTTACGCAGCACAACACCGCGCGCTATCGCCTGAGTTGGGGAGCCCAAGCGGGTCTCGCGACCGTGCTGCTGTGCGTCGTCGGGTGCAACACGCACCGCGACGACTTCAAGCAGTTCCTGCGCTCGCAAGAACACACCGTCAGCGCTGGCGATTATCGCGTGGCGCCTCCCGACGTCATCAGCCTGCACTCGCCGATCGCACCGGAGATCGACGGCGCGGTTCGACGTGTCCGTCCCGACGGCAAGATTGCGTTGCGTTTGCTGGGTGAAGTCTACGTCGCGGGACTGACGCCGCGCGAGATTAGCCAGAAGGTGACGCGTCTGCTGGCGCGCTACTACGTCGAGCCGGAAGTGGTGGTCGATGTGGCTTCGTTCGCCAGTCAGTACCACTACGTGTTCGGTGAGGTGCTCAGTCCGGGACCGAAGCGCAGCACCGGCCGCGACACGTTGCTGACGGTGCTGGCCGACGCGCGCCCCAACAAGTTTGCGTGGCGATCGCAAATCAAGGTCACCCGTCCCGGAACGCCGGACGAAGACCCGGCGACGCTGGTGATCAATCTTGACGAGATGATCAAGACCGGCGACAGCCGCCAAGACGTGCTCATTCAGCCCGGTGACATCATCGAAGTGCCGCCGACGCCGTTGGCGTGGGTTGGGCATCAGGTACGCGCTGTGCTGTATCCGGTTGAGCCAATCTACAACGCGTATGTGTATCCGGCTGACTTTCTGGAAGCGAACGACACGTACAACGAACGTAACAACGATGACAACGACGACAATTTTTCGCTGCGACGCACGCTGCTGAATCGCTAGAGCAACCGTCGTTCGCCCATCGAGGCTAGCGTGATGACGACCGGCACCGATCACAATCTGGACGATCTGCGACGCAGGATGAGCGAAGGCGTCGCCGTGATGCGACGACGCTGGCGGATCGCACTGACCGTTGCCGGCTTCATCGGAGCGACGGCGTTCTGGTCCAGCAACTACGTGCAGCGCGTCTACACCGCGTCAACGCTGTTTGAACGTCGCGATGACGCCGTGTTGCGAAACCTGATCCACAGCAACTCGCCTTACAGCTTTGATCAGTTGCGTTCCAACATCGTGCTTGACATGACCGGCTCGCGGGCTTTGGCGAACGCTGCGATCACAGTCGGGCTGGCGTCGCCGGCGGACTTCGCCAGTCAGGGGGCGCTCACGGAAGAGGAAGCCTCCACGCTCACGCGCGTGCTTGGTCCGCACGGACTGGAGACGCACGTTCAGCTTCTGAGCAGCAGCCCTAGTCTCGACACGATCAGCGTGGAGTGTTCGGCGACGGATCCCAATTTGGCGCGCAACTTCGCCATCGCGATCCGCGATAACTACATTGGCGCCACGCGCGACCGCATCGCGGATGTGCTGCAGCGGAGTCAGTCGTTCTTCAAGAGCGAGTTGGAGCGTCATCAGGAGCACGCGCACCACACGGCCGAACTGATTTCGCAGCGGTGGTCTGAAATGCCGGGCCTCGACCTGACGAACCCCACCGCCATCAGCGCTCGTCTCGACCAGCTTCGCAGCGATCGTGATCAACTCACACAGCGGGCGGCGAGCCTGGAAGCGGAGATCAGCGCGCGGCATGCGTTCCTCGCGCAGATCGCCGAGGCCGCCGGTCGCGAGGCGGGCGCCGAAGTAACCGCGAACCAACCGTTGCGCGCTGCGTCGTCGACCGATCCAACGCTGGCGGCGGCGATTCGCACCACGGAAATGGAAATCCAGGACGCGCAAGCGCGGCACCGCATGACCGAAGCGCATCCCACGGTGCGCGGACTTCAACTGAAGCTCGACGCGCTGCGCGAGCTGGAGGTCGCCGCCATCGCGCAAGCCGTCCCGACAGCCGAACCCGGACTCCGTCCGGACGACGTGTGGCTCGGGCAGCAAATGCGCGTGCAGATGGAACTGGATGCGCTCAACGCTCAGTTGGCCAACGTGCTGGCGGATCGCAATCGCGCCGTGCAGTCGTTCGACGAATTCGAACTGATCGCTAACGATTTCGCTCAGCAGACCGGCGACGTGCGAGAACTGCAGAGTCAGCTCGAGCAGCATACGGCGACGGTCCGTGTCTGGCGTGATCACCTGGCGCAACTCGAGCGCGTTATGGCCGCTCAGCAGGAGCAGCGCGGAACCTTGTTCACGCTCGTCGAGGAGCCGCGCCGCTACGCGTTGCCGACCAGCCCGAATGCGGCCTCGGTCGTTGCGCTCTGCAGCGGCTGCGGTTTCGCCGCAGCTTTGCTGATCATCGCGCTGCTGGAGCTGCTCGATCGATCATTGCGTACGTCGAGCCAGGTGACGCAGTCGATCGGGATCCCGATCATCGAGTGCATCGCAACCATCGACACGCCGCGCGAACGCGCCCGTCGGGCGCGCAGCCGGGCGGTCTGGACGCCAGTTCTGTTTACTGCGGCCTTAGCACTGAGCGTGGCCGGCGGCCTGGCGTATCTGAGTCTCACCAATCCAACTCTGCATGAACGCGCGATGAAGAAGTTGACGGCGCTGTCGCCGATCCAGTTGACCGTAACGCCGCAAGCAGAAGTTGGCGGAAGCTAGGACGCAACGATGGGATCAATCAGCAAACTCCTAGCCAAGATGGACCCACCGGCGGACGACGTTTCGCCCGCGACGCCCGGCCCGCCGTCAGACCGCGCGTCGACTGAGAAAGCCGGTCCGATCGCGGCGCCGGACGACGCCATGGTCGACGACACGTCGATCGCGACCGACGCTTCCGCGGCGCACGCCCTGGACGCAGACGAAGGCCCCGCGTTCGACCCCTTTGGTCGGTCGCAGTCGTCCCCCGATGCCGACGAAGCGCTCGACGTGGAGCAGGCGGCTGCCGAAGCCTTTGCAGAGGTCGAGTCGGCGGCGGCGGCCATCGCGGGTGAGCTTTCGGCTGAGACGCCTGCGCCGGCGTCCGCGAAACCGACCTTCATGACGTCAGCAGCGCCCTCCGTCTCCGCCTTTGAAGGGGATGATCAGCCGGTCTGGTCGTCGGGCGCGAGCGACGCATCGCCCACGTCGACAGGCGACTTCGCGACCGTCGGCGGCGGCGACGAGACCGTCGACTGGAATCGTGATAAGGTCGACCCGGCGGTTGTCGTCTATCACGATCCGTACTCTTCGACTTGCGAGCAGTACCGCGCGGTGCGCGCCCGCTTGCTGTCGCTGAATGCCGGCGCGAGCCATCAGGTGATTGCCGTCACGAGCAGCATCCCTGAAGAAGGCAAGAGCGTGACGACGTTGAACCTGGCCATCGCGATGGCCGAGGGCGGCCGCAGCCGTGTCGTGCTGGTCGACGCCGACCTGCGACGCAGTTCGCTCGCCGGTATGCTCGCCGTGCCGAATGCGCCCGGGCTGGCCGAAGTACTCGCTGGTCGGGCGAAGATCGAAGACGTCATCCAGCCGACGCCCTTCCCGAATCTCAAACTCATGCCGGCTGGCCGTGCCGACGGCGTCGGCTATGGCGACCTGCTGGGCGGGTCCACCACGGCGGCGGCGCTGGCCGAATTGCGTGCGGCGTTCGACTACACGCTGGTCGACACCCCGCCGGTGACAACCGTGTCCGACGTCAGCATGATCGCGCCGCACAGTGACGGCGTGCTCATGGTGATTGAGATGGGCCGCACGCCGGAACCGACGGCGCAGGCCGCGGTGCGCACGCTGCAGAACAACAAGGTCAATGTACTCGGCGCCATCCTGACGCGCTACCGCGACCGCCGGGCGCACTACTATGACCGCTACCAATACTACTACAACCAGGCCTGAACCGGGTCGCGCCGTCGCTGACCTGAGCGACGTCGCGGCCCCGTGCGCGCAAATCACCCCCTTGCACGACGCGGTGAGCCGCGCTGCATGGCGCTCGTTCGTCGCCACCTGCGCCGGGGCCTCGGTCTTCCATGACCCACGCTGGATGGACGCGGTCACCAGCGCGTTCGGACATCGCGACTGTTCGCTGGCCGCATGGCGTGACGGCCAACTGGTCGGCGTCTTGCCACTGGCCGAAATGCAGAGCGTGTTCGCCGGTCGGCTCCTGGTCAGCAGCCCCTACGCCACACTCGGCGGTGCGCTGTCGGACGACGCTGGCGTAAGACGTACGCTCGTCGACGCGGCGGTGCAAATGTGCGTCGAGCACCGGGCGCGACTGCTCGAGCTTCGCACGGCGTCGCTCGACGAGGCCGACTTCGCCGTCGATACCCGCCACGTGCGCTTTACACGTCAGTTGCCGTCCACGCTGCACGACCTTGCGACGTTTCTGCCCCGAAAGGCGCGGGCGGCGGTACGGCAAGCGGTGGCGCGTGACGCACTTGAAGTCCGGCACGATCAGGCGCTCTTGCCGGTGGTTTACGACTTGTATTGCCGCAGCATGCGACGGCTGGGGTCGTTGAACTATCCACGCGTCTTCTTTGAGCAACTGGTGGAACAGTTCGGGCGCGATGTCTGGATCACCGTGGTCACGCGAGAACAGCGCCCTATCGCCGGCCTGCTGAGTCTGGCCCACCGCGACACGATCGCGCCTTACTTTCTCGGCGTCGACGAACGCGTGAGCCATACGGGCGCAACCAACCTGATTTACTACGCGGTGATGGAGCGGGCCGTGAAGCAGCAGCTCGCGTGGTTCGACTTCGGCCGCACTCGGCGTGACAACGTCGGCGCGTTCAACTTCAAGCGCAACCAAGGTTTTGAACCGCGTCCGCTGGCGTATCAACGACTAGCGCCGGTTGGCGGCCGCGTGCCCGACCTGAGCCCGGCCAATGCGCATTTCTCGCTCGCCCGGCGCGTCTGGCCGTGTTTGCCACTGACCGTGACGCGCTCGCTCGGCGCGTGGGTGTCGAAATCGATCGCCGGCTGAGAACCGTCCGGGAGTTGCCGATAGAGCTAGCGCTGTTCTGCTGTCGAGGTTGTGATGAAGATCCTGATGCTGACGCCGCGGTTTCCGTACCCGCCGGATCGCGGCGACACGCTGCGAAGCTGGCGTCAGCTCCAATACCTCGGTGCGCGTCATGACGTGTGGCTGGCTTCCGTCGCGCTCCAGCGGCCCGCACGCGCGCACCTCGACGCTGTCGCCCGATGCTGCCGCGACATCTTCGTGTCGCCTGCACCGCACGCCTGGCGCCTCTTGCGCGGCGCGGCGGCGCTGATCGGCGGCGCGCCGCTCACGCATGGTTATCACATCGATCAACGCCTGGTGCGCATGATTGCGCGTTGGGCGCGAGAAACAGAGTTTGACGCGGTGCTTTGCTTCTCGACTGCGCTGGCGCCCATCGCTGCAGAGGCCCGCGGGCGCCGCGTGCTGGACATGTGCGACGTCGATAGCCGTAAGTGGGCCCGCTACGCCCGCGAAGGCGCCCCCCTGCTGCGACCGCTCTATACGCTCGAAGCGTTGCGCATGACGCGTGTCGAACGCGACGCGGCACGTGCGTTCGACGCGACCTTGCTGGTGAATGATCGTGAACGGCGCAAGCTGCGGTACGCGGCGCGCGGCGCGCCGCGCCGCATTCACGTCTCGCCCACCTGCGTCGACATCGCCCAATGGCGGCCGCTCGCCGAGCAGCCGCTGACGCGCGACCCGGTGGTGGTCACCATCGGATCGCTGCACTACCCGCCGAACGCCGCGGGCGTCTGCTGGTTCGTCAAGCGCGTTTGGCCGCTGCTACGAGCGTTTCGAACTGATGCGCGTTATCGGATCATCGGGGCCCGCCCACCGCGCAGTGTCCGCCAGTTGGCGCGCACGCCCGGGGTTGAAGTGGTCGCGGATCCGGTTGATATCGCCCCCCACCTCGCCGCCGCCCGCGTCGCGGCCAACCCGGTTCACGGCGACCTGGGCGTGCAATCGAAGACGCTGGTGATGATGGCCGCCGGCTGTCCGAGCGTGATCACGCGCGACGCCGCCGACGGCTTGCAGTTGCAACGCAAGCCGTGTTTGGTGGCGGATCAGCCGCAGGCGTTCGCCGCCGCCGTCGCAAGCGTGCTGCGCGATGACGCGCTGGCGGAGCGCATGCGGGCGGCGGGCCTGGCCACCATCATGGAGTTTTATAACGCCGATGTGGAATTGCCGAAGCTGGAGACGCTGCTCAGCACGTCGTCGCGCCCGTCGAGCAACGACCCGGTGAGTTCGGCGGCAACGATCACGGGCGCCGGCGGCGCGTTACAGCCTGCATGATCAGCGATTTCAACATTGTCTGCCTGGCGAGCAACTGGTTCGCCCACCCGACCAGCAAACAGCACGTGATGCGCATCCTGAGCGAGCGCAACCACGTGGTGTGGGTCAACTATCATGCTTCGCGTCTGCCGCGCTTCACGCGCAGCGATGTCATGCACATTGGTCGCCGACTGGTCGCCGCGGCGCGGGGGAATCGTCGGACAGCTCAAGAAGCCGTCACGTTGCTATCCCCGCTGCTGCTGCCGATCCCGCAGTCGCGCCTGGCGCGCTGGGTGAACGCACAGCGCCTGAATGCGTGCATTCGTTCCGCGCTGCGCCGGCTCCCGCCGCGCCCGCTGCAGCTTTGGCTCTTCACGCCGGACGCGCCCGACCTCATTCCGCGGCTCGCGCCCGACCAGACCATTTACTACTGCGTCGACGACTTCGCGGCGTTCAGCGGCTACGACGCACAGTTGGTTGACCGACTCGAGCGCCGCACCGTCGCCGCCAGCGACGTCGTACTGGCGACCTCGGAGCCATTGGTGGAGAAGATGCGGCGCTGCGGCGCGCGGCCGCACTTCATTCCGCACGGCGTCGACGTTGACCACTTCGGGCATGCGCTCGCTGCCGGACCGACGCCGCCGGAACTTGCCGACCTGCCGCGGCCGATCATTGGCTACTTCGGGCTGATCAGCGACTACGTTGACCTGGCGCTGTTGGCGGAGTTGGCGCGTCGCCGACCGCAGTGGTCGTTCGTGCTCATCGGCGACGCAGCATGTGACACCTCGGTCTGCGCCGGCCTGCCCAACCTGCATCTGCTCGGGCGGCGGCGCTACGCTGATCTGCCTGACTACTGCCGCGCGTTTGATGTCGGTGTGATTCCGTTCGCGATGAGTCGGCTGGTGCGGGCGGTGAACCCGATCAAGCTGCGCGAGTATCTCGCCGCGGGGCTGCCGGTCGTCTCGACGCCGATGCCGGAGGTGCTGCGGTATGACCCGACGGTGCGTGCGGCGGACGGGGCCGATGCGTGGCTCGCCGCGTGCGAAGCGGCCTTGGGCGACCCGACGTCACGGGCTGAGCGGCAAGCGCTGGTGCGGGATGAGTCGTGGCGCAGCCGGGTCGAGTTGATCAGTTCGCACGTCGCCGCGGCCAAGCCTGCGAGCCGCGACAGCGCCGCCCCATCCGACGCTGCACTGCCCGTCACGTCCGGCTAGCCGGGCCAACGCCGACGCGTGCCGGCGGATGGCGCCGGCGCACGGCTCGCCTCCGATTCGTCGAATGCATGTTGCAGCCGCGTCGTCGGCAGGCTATACTATGCGTGACATAGCATGTGAGGCATAGCCATGCGAAAGATCGAACGCGAACTGATGCGCGGGGCCGGGCCCGTCGCTGTGCTGCGACTCCTCCAAAGCGGACGCATGTACGGCTATGAGCTCGTCGAGGCCCTTGCGAAGCGCACCGACGGTGTGCTCGCGATGGGTCAGAGCACGCTCTACCCCCTGCTCTACAACCTTGAAGCCAAGGGCTGGATCGCCGCCGAGTGGGAGATCGCCGCCACCGGGCGCGAGCGTAAGTACTACGCCCTGACCGACAAAGGCCGCAAGCAATTCGCCAAGCAGCGGGGCGAGTGGGAGCGATTATTGCGCGCCATGCAATCGCTCGGCGTCGTCGACGCACCGCACACCGAGCCAGCATCATGAGCGCAACGACCAATGGCAGACCGATGCAGATGGGTCGCTCCATCGCCCGCTCACGGAGCTGCGGCCATGAACACAATCCATGATCCAAACGCCGTCGAATCCAGAGAACGCGTAGCATCGCTGTGGCGCAAGCTGAATTACACGCCGCTGCGCGACGTGCTGCGCGGTCGGCTTACCGCACGGCTCGACTGGCGGGGCCTCATTCACGCCGCCGCCCTACCCTCCGTCGCCGGCGATCGCGTACACGAGGTCGTTCGGCGGCTGCGGCTGACGCGTCTCGAACGCTCGGCGGTCGCCCGCGAACTGATCGCACACTTCCGCGATGGACTCGACAGCGGCATCGCCGTCGAGACGCTCGTCGAGCAGTTCGGCGACGCCCGTCAGCTCGCGCCACTCATCACCCGCGCCCAGAAACGGATGCGGTCGGCCCTGCGACGTGCTTTGGGCATGGCGGTGAAACTGAACCTGTTGCTGCTCGCTGCGGCGGTGCTGCTCTACACACTGCTGTGGGTGCGCATGGCGTGGCGGCAACCGGGATTGGAAACCAACTACTGGAACCAGCTCGAAGCCGAAGTCGCGATGATTCCGCCGGAGCAGCGCGCCTGGCCGCGCTATCGCAGCGCTTTCCTTCAACTGCGGTCGACGCCGCCAGACCTTGCGCTCAACAGCATTCTGCAGGCGTCAACGGATCCGAACGTGCTGCAGTGGGCGCGCGAGCACCAGGACGTGCTCGAACTTATCGCTGAGGGCGCGGCGGCGCTGCAACTCGGGGTCACGCTCCAACGTTCACCCGATCGCGACCTGAGACTGAAGTGGCTCGAACTGGGCAATGAATCGGCCGAGGCACGCCGCACGGAACTCGAAAATCTCGACGCACGACCGAAGGAAGACAACCCCGAGCTGGTCGGCGGGATACTCGAATACGCGGCGGTGGTCCGCCGGTTGGCATACGGCCTGCGCGCAGCCTCGGCGGATGCTGTCGCCCGCGATGACGGAGCTGCGTTCGTGGCGCTGGTCGAGCAGCGGCTGCAAATCGCCCGTCATGCCGCTGAGCCCGACGTGGTGATCAGCACGCTCGTCGGACTCGCGATTGCGCAGGCGGTCTACACGGATGTGATGGAGCTGCTTTCGGAACGTCCGGCGTTGCTTTCCGAGCCGCAATGGGTCCGCACTGCGCACTTGTTGGCCGCGGTTGACCGCAAGCTGCTCACCCTGGACCTGCGTTGGGAGCGGATGTCGTTTCTCGACATCGTGCAACGCGTTTACACCAGCGGACCGTACGGTCGCCCGGCTGGCGCAGATTTGTACTTTGCGCTGGATGAGGGAACCGACGTCGCCGAGATATTCCCGGGGAGGGAATGGTCGTGGCCGGTGATGGCGGCGCTCGAGCCTGACCGCGGCGCGGTGGAAGCGGCCTATGACGACTACCTCGCCGACTTGCAGGCTTACGGGGCGCTTCCGCTCTGGCGACGCGATGAGCACGACGTCGCGGCCGACTATGAAACGCAGGTCTCCGCGAGCGACTCGACGCTCATGCGCGAATACACGCCGCGCCTGGCACGGGCGTTTGACCTCGTCGAGTACGCCGTGCAATTCCGCGACGCGACTCTAACCGCCGTGGCGCTCGAGTTGCACCAGCGGCGAACGGGCGTGTGGCCAAGCACGTTGACCGAGCTCTCGCCGACTTTGTTGCCGAGCCCGCCAGTGGACCGGCTCACCGGCGATCCACTGCGTTATCGCGTAGTCGATGGCCGGCCGCTGCTCTACTCGGTGGGCGCTGATCGTGATGACGACGGCGGTCGTTTGGTCAACCCACGCACGAGCGTTCACAGCACGACTTGGGTGCAGCCCGTCACCGAGCCGCAGCGCACGGCCACTGGCGAATATCACGCGCCAGACGGCGACTGGGTGCTGTTTCCGCCGCCCACGACCGGCGAGCCAGACGACGCCTAGCGCCGCGCAGCGCTTTGACGCGCAATCGGTTTGGTTCCGGGCGTCGGCATCGCTATCGTGACGCCATGCAAAGCAACGCCTCAATCCAAACGTCGCCCCCCCGTACCCGCACCCTGAGCACGGCGATCTTGTCCGTCGCGCTCGCTGGATCGGCTTTCGCACAGGCTCCCGAGTTTCGCGCCATGTGGGTCTCGCGCTTCGAGTGGCCCGACGCGAACCCCGCGGTCGCGCAAGCGCGGATCAACAACATCATGGACGACCTGGCGAACGCCAACTTCAACGCGGTCTTTTTCCAGGTGCGCGGGCAGGCCGACACGCTCTACCCTTCGCCGGAAGAGGTCTGGTCGCCGTTGCTTGGCGGCGGCGATCCGGGCTGGGATCCACTGGCCTACGCAATCAGCGCCGCGCATGCGCGGGACATTGAGTTCCACGCGTACATCAACACGCATACTTGCTGGCAGAGCGGCAGCGGAACGCCCCCCAGCAACCCGAACCACATCTTCTACGACCACTGCAACGCGTCGGACCCTGCTCGCCGCGATTGGCTGCACCACAACACCGCGACCAATCCCGTGCAGTACAGCGAAAGCGACTATGTCTGGTTCGCCCCCGGCGTGCCCGACTATCAGGCCTACGTTCGCCGGCAAGTGCTCTACGTCGTTGAAAACTACGACGTCGACGGCGTGCACTACGACCGCATTCGCACCCCGTGGAGCGGGCAGCCGTCGTTCGACCCGATCAGCACAGCACGCTTCAACAGCGTCCACGGCAATCCCGACAGCCTCGACCTGACCGCGTGGACCGCCGACCAGATCAATCGCACCGTTTACGACATCTACGCCGCCATTCAAGCCGTGAAGCCGCATGTGAAGGTCAGTGCAGCGGTCTTCCCCAACCCGTTCACGAGCCCCGCCAACCAGCATCAGGAGGCCGTCGAGTGGGCGGTGCGCGGCGGGCTCGACATCGCCGTCCCGATGATCTACGGCGAGTCGGGAACGGCGTGGAACAACCGTTTGTCGCAGTGGCTCGGGCTCATCCCCGAGCGGCACGTGGTGGGCGGACAGATCACGAGCCAGGGTCTTACCAACCTGCTGAACGAAATCGGCTTCGCCCGCAGCGCCGGCGCCGAAGGCACGACCGTGTTTTCCTGGAGTTCGTTTCCCTGGTTCGCGAACTACCTGGGTGCGGTCTACCAGCAGCCCGTCGCCACGCCGGTCATGCCGTGGAAGCAGTCACCGACCACGGCTGTGATTCACGGATACGTGCGCGCGCCGGGCGGCGCCTCGATCACCGACGCGCTCGTCAATCGCGACACAGCAAGCTTCACGGCGCTTTCCAGCGGCGATGGGTTCTACTCGTTCCTGCTCGTCGAGCCCGGCACACACACGCTGACGGCGAGGTTTCCCGGGTTTGGCGATGCGACGCAGCAGGTGACGGTCGCGGCGGGAGACGTCGTCGCGGTCGATCTCGTGCTGGGCGCGCCGCCGGCGCCGCTTATCGCCGAGGTCACACCCGACCCCGACACGGCGGTCGCGGCGCAGCCCTACGAAGTTCAGCTATCACTTATTGAGGGAATCGCCGACTCGTGGGCTTTGCTCGACGGTCCGCCCGGCGCCGATGTCGACGCCAATGGCCGCGTCTTTGGTTGGACGCCGAGTGTCGGCGACATCGGGATGAACTTCACGTTCACGGTGCGAGCGTCGAACAGCGAGGGGTTTGATGACGAGGAATGGACGGCGCGCGTCGCCGCATTCCCGCCGTGCGATGCGTTCAAGCTGACCGACTTCGAGAGCTACAGCGTGGGTGAGCGTGTTCTGTTTAACACGCCGGGATTCAGCGGATCGACCAACAGCGACCTCGCGGCGGCCCCGGACGTCACCACGATCACCGACTCAACCGCCTTCAGCGGCTCGCAAAGTACGCGGATCGAATGGGCCTTTATCGACACTGATCCCCAACGCTGGGTGCGGCTCACTACGTTCAACGCGCCCGACATTCCCAACCCGATCATCGCGTTCGATCGTCCGATTCGCGTGCGGCTGCGGCTCGACAGCGGCGCCCTGCGCGTCACGCTCGGCGTACGCGAGACGAACACTGGCGGCGTTTTGGGCGACAATGGCGGCGCTAGCGGCGCCATCGAGTGGATCGGCGCCGCCACCGACATCAACGGCGCCCCACAAGGCAAGCTCGTCACCGCACAGCCCGGCGTCTGGCAGACGCTCATCTTCGACCCGCTCACCGACCCGCTGCACACGCTGACAGGTGATGGGGCGCTGCAGGCGGCTTTCGGCTTCGTCGTGCTCGAGCACCTCGCGTTTACGGTCGTCGATGACGCGGGCCCGTTTACGGTTTACCTTGACGACATCGATCAGCTCTGCGGGTTGCCGGTGTTTGGCGACTATGACGTGGATGGCGATGTCGACGATCTCGATCTGAACTTCGCGGCGGGTTGCATCAACGGCCCCGACGTGGCGATGTTTGGCGCGTGCACGGCGGTCAGCAATGACGGCGACGGCGACGGCGATCTGCACGATCTGGCGCTGTTGCAGCTCGTTGCGACCGGCGACATTCCGTAGCGTCCGCGAGGCGGACCCGCTAACGCGGCTTCTCGTACCGACCGCGGAACTCGCGTGCCGGATACTTCGCCGCGTTTTTCTCCATCTTCTGTCGCACCGCGTCTGACAGATCCATGTCGAGCGCGTTGGTCAGCGCGAGGAGGTAGCAGGCTACGTCGGCGAGTTCATCGCGAATCTCTTCGCGGGCGGACGGATCGGCGAGGGCGTCCTGCAGTCGATCGCTGCGCACCCATTGGAAGTGCTCCATGAGTTCCGCCGCCTCGATCGCGATCGACATGGAGAGGTTTTTGGGGTCGTGAAACTGCGACCACTCGCGCTCTGCGACAAACTGCGCAACAAGGTCGCGCAGTGCGCTCACGTGCGTGTCATGATCGGACATGCGCCCTGCCTCTGATCACCGAAGGCTTCAACCCTGAGCGGCGCCGAGTGACGCGTCGTGCCCCGACCTCGGACCTTCGACCGCTGGGTTGCTACGCGAGGTTCATGGTCATCAGGAAGACGGCGTTCGCGTCGACGCGTTCGAGCCGCGAACGGAGCATCTCGACCGACTCGACCGGGTTCATGTCGCTCAGTACGCGACGCAGCAGGTAGATCTTCTCGAGTTCCTTCGGATCAAGCAGCAGCTCTTCCTTGCGTGTGCCCGACGACGGAATGTTGATCGCCGGATAGACGCGCTTCTCGACCAAACGGCGATCGAGGTGCAGTTCGCTGTTGCCGGTGCCTTTGAACTCTTCGAAGATGACTTCGTCCATCTTCGACCCGGTCTCGACCAGCGCGGTGCCGATGATCGTCAGGCTGCCGCCCTCTTCGATGTTGCGCGCGGCGCCGAAGAAGCGCTTCGGCTTCTGCAGCGCGTTGGCGTCGACACCACCGGTGAGGATCTTGCCGGAGTGCGGCACTTCGGTGTTGTGGGCACGAGCCAGACGCGTAATCGAGTCGAGCAGAATGACGACATCCTGTCCGTATTCCACC
>CAZLYU010000071.1:0-6139 GCA_964563855.1 uncultured Planctomycetales bacterium
CGACAAGGGCTTCATTTCGCCTTACTTCGAGACCAACGCCGGCCGGCTCGAAGCGGTGCTTGAAGATCCATACATTCTGATCTTCGAGAAGAAGGTGAGCTCGCTGCGTGATCTGGTGCCGGTGCTGGAGAAGATTGTCAACGTCGGCAAGCCGCTGCTGATCATCGCGGAAGACGTGGATGGTGAGGCGCTGGCGGCGCTGGTGGTGAACAAGCTGCGCGGCATTCTGAAAGTCGCGGCGGTGAAGGCGCCGGGCTTTGGCGATCGACGCAAGGCGATGCTGGGCGATATTGCCGCGCTGACGGCGGGAACGTTCATCAGCGACGACCAGGGTCTGAAGCTCGAGAACATCACGCTCGAGATGATGGGTCAGGCGAAGCGGGTCGTGATCAACAAAGACACGACGACGATCGTGCAGGGCGCCGGCAAGAAGAAAGACATCGAGGCTCGCATTGATCAGATTCGCAAGCAGATTGACAAGACCACGAGCGACTACGACCGTGAGAAGCTGCAGGAGCGGCTGGCGAAGCTCACGGGCGGCGTGGCCGTCGTGCGGGTCGGCGGTGCGACCGAGATCGAGGTGAAAGAGCGTAAGGACCTCGTTGACGACGCGTTTCACGCGACCAAGGCGGCTGCCGAGGAAGGTGTGGCGCCGGGCGGCGGGGTGGTGTTCCTGCGGGCGATCAAGGCGGTGACCGATGCGGCGAAGGGCGTCGAGGGCGACGAGCTGCTCGGCTACAAGATCATCGCCAAGGCGCTCGAGCACCCGACGCGCACCATCGCGCAGAACGCCGGCCAGGACGGCGGCGTGGTGGTCGACGAGGTGTTGAAGCAGGGCAAGACGATCGGTTACGACGCGGCGAACGACAAGTACGTCGACATGTTCGAAGCCGGCATTATCGATCCTGCGAAAGTCGGTCGCGTGGCGCTGCAGAATGCGGCGAGCGTCGCGGGGCTGATGCTGACGACCGACGTGTTGTGCACGGAGTTCGACAAGGACAAACATGAGCAGATCGACGCGACGCGGTAAGTCGCCGCGGTCTTGAGGGTGTGAGGAGTTAGGTCGAAGGCGGCGGCAGTGTGCGCCGCCTTCAGTTTTGGTTTACAGATTTCGCGTTGCCAGATTTTGCGTTGCTTGTGCCGGGCTGACCGTGCGGCCTGAGCGCAGCCGAAACGCTGGCGTGTGGAATTGAATTGCGATGCGAGCTGCGGTGGCCGAGAAACGCGACTATTACGAGGTGCTCGGGGTGGAGCGCTCAGCGTCCGCCGACGAGATCAAGCGCGCGTATCGCCAGGCGGCGATGAAGTATCACCCCGACCGCAACAAAGATCCGGAAGCGGTGGAGCTGTTCAAGGCGGCGGCTGAGGCCTATGAGGTGCTCAGCGACGCGGAGAAGCGGGCGCGGTACGACCGCTACGGTCATGAGGGGCTGAGCGGCGCCGGCGTTCACGATTTCTCCGGTATGGGCGTCGAGGACATTTTCAGCGTCTTTGGAGACCTGTTTGGGGAAGCGTTCGGCGGCGGCCGCGGCCGCGGTCGGGGTCGTGGCCAGCGCGGCGGCGTCGACATTCAGACCGTCATCGAACTCGATTTGGGCGAGGTTGCGACCGGCGTCTCGAAGACGTTGCGGTTTGAACGCATGGACTTGTGCGACACCTGTGACGGCAACGGCGCCGAGCCCGGCACCCAGCCGCGGGCGTGTACGACGTGCGGCGGCTATGGTCAGGTCGAGCGGCAGCAGCAGATGGGCTTTTTCGTGACGCGGCAGATCGTGGAGTGCCCGGCGTGTCGCGGACGCGGTTCGACGTTTGAGAAGGCGTGTCACGCCTGTGAAGGTTCGGGTCGCGCGTCGCGCGAGCGCGTGCTGCAGGTGAAGGCGCCGCCGGGCATACACGATGGGCAGACGATTCGACTGCGTGGTGAAGGCGAGCCGGGACAGAGCGGGGCGCGGGGCGATCTGTTGTGTGTGGTGCGCATCAAGGCGCATCCATTCTTCGAGCGCAGCGGCGACGAGCTGATTTGCCGATTGCCGATCAGTTTTACCGAGGCGGCCTTGGGCAGTCAGCTTGATGTGCCGACTTTGACCGGCAAGACGCCGCTGCGGGTTCCGGCGGGGACGCAACATGGCGCGGTGTTCCGGCTGGATCGCAAGGGGCTGCCTAACATCCGCAGCGGGCGGTTCGGCGATCTGGTGGTGCAGACGCTGGTGGAGATTCCCAAGAAGCTCAGCAAGAAGCAGAAGGATCTGCTGCGCGAGTTCGCCGCGACGGAAGACAAGAACGTGCTGCCCGAGTCGAAGGGCTTTTTTGAGCGCGTGAAGGAGTATTTCAGAGGATTGAGCGATGAGCAGTCGGCGTAAGGACGAGCAGAGCCCGCCCATCGACGGGGATCCAGCGCCGGTCGAGGTGGCGGATGACGCGACGACGCCTGCAGACGTCGAGCCGGCGTCGACGACCGAGCCGTCCGCAGAAGAACAGTTATCCGCCGAGCGCGACAAGAACCTGCGTTTGATGGCGGAGCTGCGCAATCAGCAACAGCGGGCGGAGCGCGAGCGGCAGGAGCAGCGACGTTATGCCGAAGCTGATTTCGCTCGCGAGTTGCTGGGCGTGATCGACGATTTGGAACGCGCGATGACGGCGGCGGCAGACAACGCGGCGGCGACGGCGGTGCTCGATGGGGTGCGCATCGTGCATGAGCAGTTTTTGAAAGTGCTGCGCGGCCGCAGCATTGAGCCGGTTCCCGCGGTCGGTGAAGTGTTCAATCCTGACGTGCACGAAGCGCTCTTACAGCAGCCTTCGGAGGAGGTTGCCGCCGGCCTCGTTCTCGAGGAAGTGGCCCGCGGGTATCGAATGCATGAGCGTGTGTTGCGGCCCGCCCGAGTGATCGTGTCGAGCGGTCCAGCGAAGACGTAACCAAGCAGACCAACCACGGCGCCGCTTGCTTTCGCGAGGCGGCCTTGATGAGGAAGTGATCGTGCCGACCTACGACTATGAGTGCGACGCGTGCTCACACGCCTACGAGGTGTACCAGTCGATCACCGCCAAGCCGCTGAAGAAGTGCCCGGCCTGCGGCAAGCCCAAGCTGCGTCGGCTGATCGGTGCGGGCGGCGGCGTGATCTTCAAGGGCTCGGGTTTCTACCAGACCGATTACCGCAGCGACTCGTACAAGAAAGCCGCCGAGGCTGAGAGCAAGCCCGCCGACAGCGACAAGAAGAGCGAGACGAAGGCGGACGGAAAGGCGGCGAGCACGAGCGGCGAGAGCAAGCCGGCGAAGCAAGACCCGCCGAAGAAGAAGGATACGAACGCCGTCGCCGTTTAGACCGGTTCAGCTCGCCAAGCGCGGGCCTTTCCACCGGTTTCCGGCGATGGGCTTGCCGCTGCGGCTTTTCAGTCACTTACGTCGCGGTCTGCAAATCGCAGGCGTAACGGGTTTGGCCGCCAACGATCGTCCGCGCGGCGCGTGCGCGTACGCGGCGTCCGTCGAACGGTGAGTTTCGCCCCAGCGAGCGCGACTGCGACACGTCGATGCTCCAGGCGGCGTTCGGATCGATCAGGGTGATATCCGCGGCCGCGCCGGTTGCGAGCGTACCCCCGGGCACGCCGAGCAGGCGCGCCGGATTGGTCGACATGAGTTCGATGAGGCGCGGCCAATCGATGACGCCGGGGGTGACGAGCGCCTCCACGAACAGCGGCAGCGCGGTCTCCAGTCCGATGACGCCGAACGGCGCGAGCTGGAACTCGCGTTCTTTTTCTGACTGCGGGTGTGGGGCGTGGTCGGTGACGAGGGCGTCGATGGTTCCGTCGGCGACCCCTTCGAGCAGCGCCGCGATGTCATCCGTTGAACGCAGGGGCGGGTTCATCTTGAACCGCGTGTCGTAGGTCGCGCAGTGTTCGTCGCTCAGCAACAGGTGA
This sequence comes from uncultured Planctomycetales bacterium, assembly GCA_964563855.1. GTDB lineage: Bacteria > Planctomycetota > Phycisphaerae > UBA1845 > Fen-1342 > JAFGRR01. The sequence goes on from CAZLYU010000071.1 coordinate 3,913, forward strand.
TGCGGGCAGACTTCCGTTGTGACGGGCAGCCCTTCCTGCTTTGCACGCCTGACCAGATCGACGGCGCGGCGTGTGGAGATGTGCGCGACGTGATAGCGAACGCCGCTGGCGCGCACGAGCGAGATGTCGCGCTCGATCATCAGTTCTTCGGCGAGGCCGGGGAGGCCGGGCAAGCCCAGACGCATGGCCAGTGGTCCGGCGTTCATGCACCCGCCGGCCAGCGTGGGTTCTTCGCAGTGCTGGATGAAGAGTTGGTCGAGCATCTTGACGTAGTGCATCGCCCGCAGACACACGGCGGCGCTCGCGACGCCGCAGCCGTCATCGCTGAAGGCGGCGGCGCCGGCGGCTTTCATGAGCTCCATTTCGGCGAGTTCGGCGCCGGCGCGGTCTTTGGTGAGTGCGCCGATGGGATAGACGCGGCACGCGCCGTGGTTGCTGGCTTGCTGGAGCACGAACTCGATTTCGGCATCGGTGTGAAGTGCGGGCGTCGTGTTCGGCATGCAGGCGACGGCGGTGAATCCGCCGGCGGCCGCTGCCGCGGTTCCGGTCGCGATCGTCTCGGCTTCTTCGCCGCCGGGCTCGCGCAAGTGGACGTGCATGTCGATCAGGCCGGGGGCGGCGATGAGGCCGTCGGCGTCGATGACGCCTGGAGCGGTCGCTGGTGCGGCGTCGCCGAGCGCGGCGATGCGTCCATCGACGATGTGGATCGAGGCGACGCGATCGAGCTGTTGCGACGGGTCGATGACCCGGGCCCCGCGAATCAGCAGACTCTGACCCATGTAAGACTCCTTGCTGGCCCAATCAGGATTGTTGTGCCGGCGGCGATTCTAAGCGGGGCCGCGCCTGCGTCGACTGCTCTACATGCACGCGCCGGCCGCGACCAATGCGTCTTCGCCGCGTTTGCGTCGCGCGGGGGCCCATTCGACATGCGGGTCGTACCATTCGGTCAGCACCCGCTCGACCTGCTCCGGCGTCTTGGCCGACGCCCACGCGAGGCGGACGCGTTTGTGGTTGGGATGCACGTCGCTGTAACGCACGCCAAAGCGGAGGATGTGGCGATGTGCGACTTGCTCGCCGTGGATCTCTTTGATGAGTTCGTAGTGTTGGCGGATGACCTGCCCTTGTTCGGCGACGGTCGGACCTGTGGATGCCTGGCCGAGGTGCGTGTCAGCGTCGGCATGTTCGCCGCCCGCGTTCAGGTGTGAGGCGACATTCGCGTGGCGCTCGAACGCGGCTTGCAGCTCGCGGAAAATCCACGGGTTGCCGATGCAGCCGCGGGCGACGCTCACGCCGTCGATGCCGGTTTCGGCCAACATGCGCAGGCAGTCATCGGCGGTGTAGAGGTCGCCGCTGCCGAGGATGGTGACGTTTGGCGCGTATTGCTTGAGACGCGTGAGAAACGACCAGTCGCTGGGTCCGACGTATTTTTGCGCGACGGTGCGGCCGTGCACGGTGATCGCTGCGAGACCGGCGTCGACGGCGGCGTCGAAGATTTCAAAGAAGTTGCGGGTGCTCTCGTCGGTGTCATCCATCCCGCGTCGCATCTTCAGCGTGACCGGAATGCCGGCGGGAACGGCGTCGCGCACGCGGCGGATGATCTCGATGCCGGTCGGTGGATCGCTCAGCAGATAGCCCCCGCGACAGCGTCCGAGCACCTTGCGCACCGGGCAGCCGAAGTTGATGTCGATCACGTCGTAGCCGCTTTCGGCCATCAGAGCGGCGGCGGCGGCGAACTCGTCGGGCTTGGCGCCCATCAACTGTCCGCCAACGGGATGATCTTGGGGCGAGAGGGCGAGCAGCTTCTTCTGAATCTTGCCGGGATGTGTCACCAGGCGATCGAGCACGACCTCGTGAATTGCGTAGGGGCAGCCGAAACGCCGCGCGAGGATGCGCATCGGCGCGTCGCTGTAGCCGGAGAGCGCGGCCTGTACGGCGGGGATCGGGAGCTGGAGGTGACCGATTCGCAACACGATTCGCATTGTAGCAGCGCACACGCGCGCGAGGCGTGACGGGGCGTGGCGTGGCGCCGTCGGTGTTGAGAAGCGCAGCGAGATTTGCGCCGGTTATCGGGTTGCTTGCATGGCATAGCGGCCGCTGGGGCCACGAACACCGCCTGCGGCGACCGTCGGCGCTGGCAGCCGTGCAGTGCGTCGGGTACAACTCGCGCGACCTTGGACGGGTCAAGGTCGGGATTTGCTAGGGATCGCGAGAGAGCGCATGGCAAGCC
>CAZLYU010000071.1:6239-14604 GCA_964563855.1 uncultured Planctomycetales bacterium
TGGACGGGTCAAGGTCGGGATTTGCTAGGGATCGCGAGAGAGCGCATGGCAAGCCGCAATCAGGATTTCGTTCTGGGTCTCACGCTGCTCATCGTGTTCGGCTTGGGTGTGGGGTCGTTCGTTTTTCTGACCGAGTTCAATCCGTTCGCGCCGCCGATGCGGGATGTCACCATCCACTTCTCGCTCGACGATGGGATGACCTCGGTCCAGCCGGGCAGCCCCGTGCTACTGGGCGCTGTCGAGGTCGGCAAGGTTACCGAGGTGGGATTGCGTGACTGGCGGCGCGGCGACTTGGGCCGACCCGGCGTCCCGATCATCGAGGTGCATGCCGACGTCGTCGAGTCGCTGACGCTCTACCAGGATGTGCGCATCACGTCGAGCGCGCCCGTTATCGGCGGAATGGCCTTTCTCACGATTCTGCACGTTGGCGCGTCGGGAGAACTTCTGCCGGAAGACGCGATCGTACTGGGCGAACCGCCTCAGAGTCTGCAGAGCGCGATCAACGTCTTGTCCGAATACTTGATTCGGCCCGGCGGCTTGCTCGACCAGCTTGACCGGATCTTCGATGGCGAACGGTCTGGCTCGGTGGTGTTCCGAATTCTTACGAGCCTCGAAGATGTGAACGCCGTCACCGCTGCGCTGCGGCGACAACTCAGCGCCGACGACGAAGCGGCGTTGATGGCGAAGGTTCACACGATTGCCGAGAACGTGATCAGCATCACCGCGCAGTTGCAGGCGGAGACGGATCGCGGCGTCAATGAGGCGTTGATGGCGAAGGTGCATACGGCGCTCGATCGGTTGAATGACTCGTTGCGGACCATCCGCGGGGTGTTGGGCGATGTGCAGCCGCGGTTGACCGCGTCGCTCGACAATGTGCAGACGGCGACCGGGATGATCGCCGAGCGCGTCATCCCGCCGATCGCGGCCGAGCTCGACCGCAGCGATGACGAATCATTGCTGGCGAAGGTGCGATCGAGCGTTGACGTGGTGCGGAGTGCACTGGATGACGTACGCACGGTCACGACGACGGCCCGCGTGCTGGTCGTCTCCAACCGGCCGTTGCTCGATCGAGCGATTCTGAACGTGAGCGACGCCAGCCGAGACATTCGGTCGCTCGTGGCTGACATTCTCTTGAATCCGTGGCGCATGTTCTCGCCGAGTGAACGCGAGAAGGAGCGTCAAGAGATCTTCCAGGCGGCGCAGCTCTTCGCGAGCGCGGCGGCACGGCTGGACGACCTTACGGCCCAGTTGGAGGCGCTGCGGGAAGCGGGTGACGACTCAACCATCGCGCAGGAGCGCATTGATGAATTGACGGCGGCGCTGGACCGCGCCTTCGAGCGCTTCGAGCTGGCTGAGCAATATTTCTACGAGCAGATCAAGTAGACCGGTTCGAGGATTGGCCGCTGCGGACGGCCGCCACACGACGGCGTCGACGACTACACTCTGGCGACGATGAGCAGCATCCCTGACATGGTCGACATCGCGCAGCTCGCGATCGTCAAGTATCCGGCGCCGGTGCTGCGCGTGAAGTGCGCTGCGGTGGAGGTGTTTGACGAGCGTTTGGCGGCGTTGGCCGCTCGTATGCGCGACTTGATGCTGGCGGCGCCGGGGGTCGGACTGGCTGCGCCGCAGGTCGGCGTCCCGTTGCGGCTGATTGTCGTGAGCCAGACCGGGGAGGCGGAAGACGCCCGCGCATACGTCAACCCGGAAATCACCGAGATGAGCGGATCGGCCGAGGCGGAGGAAGGCTGCCTGTCGCTGCCGAATGTCACGGCGACGATGCGTCGCGCGCTGACATGCAGCCTGCGGGCGCGTGACCTTGACGGCGGGATAGTGGAAGTGTCGGCGACGGAGCTCGAAGCGCGCATCTGGCAGCACGAAATCGACCATCTGAATGGCGTGCTGATCATCGACCGCATGGGGCCGACGGACAAAGTCGCGATGAAGCGGGCGATCAAGCAGCTCGAAGACGATTACCCAGGCGGTTAGCGCCGCGTGTTTCCGCGGACGCTTGAAGCCGCGGCGCGGGATCGCGAGCCGCCCTTGGCGAATGGTGCGTCTCGTGCTACGCTTCCGGGCTGCGCTGGTGAGTGTAGCTCAGTCGGCTAGAGCACCAGGTTGTGGTCCTGGGGGCCGCGGGTTCGAGTCCCGTCACTCACCCTTCATGAAAACCAGTCGCCGCGCACGTGGGCGGCCGCGCCCCGCGGCAGTCACTCCTCCCGCAGTTGATCAAGGAACAGCGTCTGGCGGGTGAGCATCTGCCCCTGGTCGCCGTAGCCGGTTAGGTGGATGACTGCTTCGGCGTCGCCTTCGCCCCACACGATGTCGATCACGCCGAAGTTCGTCTCGCGCCGGACCGGGCCGACACGGAACGCGTTTGGCTCTTCGACGGGTCGCGGACGCTCGGTCATGCCGCTGGAGGTGAAGTCCCACATGGGGTACGGCACGCGCATGTCGGGTCCGCGACCGGCGTCGCGCGAGATCTCCATCAGGTGCCGATCGCCGGACACGAAGATGACGCCGGCCGCGTTCGTTTCGTCGATGAGGTCGTACAGTCGCTGCCGCTCGTGAGGGAAATTGCCCCAGGTCTCGTAGCCGTGCTCATCAGCGACGATCTGAATCGAGCTTGCGATCACGCGCACGTCGGCCTCACTGGAGAGTTGTTCCTTTAGCCAAGCCCACTGCGCCTCTCCCAGGATTGTCTTGGTTTCGTCTGCGGTTGCGACATACGGCCCGCGGGCGCCCGGGCGCTGGCCGCGCTCCAGCGGGTCGCGGTGATAGCGGGTGTCGAGCATGATCACCTGCACGCGGCGTCCGTCGCGCTCGAACACGCGTGCGTGGTAGATGCCTTGTTGATCGCGAATCGGCGCGTTGTCCCTGAATCCCCAGAAGTCGAGGAAGGCCTGCTGGCTTTGCTCGCGCAGCACGTAGTCGTTGCCGGCGTCGTTGGCGCCGTAATCGTGGTCGTCCCACGTCGCCATGATGGGGCAGTGCCGTTGCATGCGTCGGAAGCCGGGCTGTCGGCCGAGCTCGGCGTAGGCCTCCTCGATGCGCGCAACGTCCTCCACTGGCGCCATCACGATCCGTCCATCTTTCAGCCAGAGGTCGGCGTACTGGTTGTCGCCGATAAAGAGAAACAGATCTGGGTCGGTGGCGATGATCTCGGTCCAGATGGGCTGCGGCAGGCGCTCACGCGCGCAACTGCCGAACGCGATCCGGAAGTCGCTCGCCGCGACGGCGTGGTTCGCGGCGACAAGGAGGCTGATACCGATCACCGTAAGGTGCATTCGCATGAAATTCGCTCCGGAGGAAGGTGATGGCTACTTAGATGCGAGCGACGTTGAACGACAGTCGCGCCACACCCCACTTGATCTTCGCGCCGCGGTTCGCAGTTCACAAGCACGGCTCGGCAGCGTCACGCATGCTGGAGCGTGCGGCTGGCGGAACATGGTCTGGTCGTCGTGTCACTTGCGTCGGCGCCGGCTACAGCGTGATTACCTTGTCGGCCCGATCGAGTTCCTGAATGACATCGTCCATCCCCTTGACCGCGCCGACCGCGACCGCGTCGGTCAGTCCATAATGCTCGACGCAGGTGCCGCACGCGATGACGTCGACGCCGGCTTCGATGAGTTGCGACAGCTCGACGCGCACTGGTGAGTCAGCTGTCGTGAGCTTGACGCCGGCGTTCACCAGCAACAGGGCGGAGAATCCGCGGAGTGCGGTCGACTTGCGCAGGAACGTGCCCAGCACCTTCGCGCCCAACACATCGTCGCCGTGCCCGAGGCCGGCGTGTCCGAGGAAAACAACCGTTCGCGGCATGCAAGCGTCTCCAAGCGTCTCCAAGCAGATTAGTCGCCCCACACCCGCCGTACCGTCTCCCATGCGGCCGAGCGGACGTCATCGACTTTGGCGGTATCGTCGGGGTGCACGCGGTTCGTCAACACGATGACGTACACACCCGCCTTTGGATAGATGCGGATCGCCGTGCCGGTGTAGCCGGTGTGGCCGAACCCGGACCAGTTCTGATCGCTGCTGTCGCGAGACTCCACTGGATAGAGCGCCCAGCCGAGTCCGCGGTTCGCTTCTAAAGTTCCCGTCTGTTCGCTGGTCATCTGTCGGATCGTGCTAGCGGTGAGCACGCGTCGGCCATCGAGTTCGCCAACCGACAGCAGCATCTGCGCATACCGCGCCAGGTCGTCAGCGGTCCCGAAGAGACCGGCATTGCCCGACACGCCGCTCTGCATCGCGGCGAGCGGATCGTGCACGCGCCCGCGGAGGTAGTCATCGGCGATCGCGGAGTGAGCCGCCTTGGTGGTTGGGGCCACGCGGTCGTCATCGCCGGTCATGGAACGTTCAGTTGGCCAGGGTCGGAAGCCGGTGTCGTGCATCGCGAGCGGCGTGAAGATGTGCTCGCAGGTGTAGGCGTCGAGCGGCTGATCGCTCACCGCCTCGACCAATTCGGCGAGCATGATGGCGTTGAGGCAACTGTACGTCATGGCGGCGTCGGGCGTGTCTTGCGGCGCCATTGCGCGGACGTGCGCGCGCAGCGCGTCACGACAAGCAAACGTGCCCGTGTGCTTGATGAGCGCTTCGCGCTCCGCGACTGACAGATAGGGGGGCAGTCCGGACGTATGCGCGAGCAGTTGCCGCACCGTGAACGCGTGGGTTTCGCTCTCGCTCCCGTCCCCGTCGCCCATTGCTGGCCGCGTCGCGCCGCGTGCGCCGAGATAACGCGACACCGGCGCGTCGAGCTCGAGCTTGCCGGCTTCGACCAGTTGCATCACGGCGGTCGCCGTCGCGATCGGCTTGGTGAGCGACGCCAGATCGAAGATCGCGTCTTGCGGCATGGTCATGGGCTGCGGCTCGCTGCGCAGGTGGCCATACGCCTTGGTCCAGGTCGTGAACGAACCATCGGCCTGCTTGCGCCCAACGGCGAGCACTGCGCCCGGAACGTTGCCGCTGCTGAGCGCATCGGGAATGACGTTGTCGAGCGCTTCGCCGAGCGCAAAGACGCTGTCGTTGAGCGGCGTCGTGGTGAGTTCGAACTTCCAGTTCCACTCGCCGAAGTAGAGATTGTGCCCGTCGATCTCCACTTCGCCGCGCTGAAAGTCGTATGGCTCGCTGCGGAAGCTGGTCTTTGCGGGCCGCAGTTCGCGGTTGTAGTCGAGGTTGACGATCATGCGGTAGGGATCCATGCCGCCGCAGAGAAACGTCTGCACGTCGGGGTCGGGATGGTCGACCACGCCGTACGACGCATCGGCGGGCAGCCAGCCCCACGGTTCGATGTAGATCTCGGACCAGTCGTGCAGGTTCCAGCCGTTGGGCTTGGTTTCGAAGCCGCTCTGCCAGCGGGCGGGGATGCCCGCGGCGCGGCAAATGGAGATGAACACCAGCGATTGGACGCCGCAGTCGCCGCGGCGTGCGGCGAGGCCTTTCTTCGTGAGGCTCGGCAGCGTGCTGTACTCCATTTCCGCGTTCCACGGAATGTTTTTCGAGCACCAACGAAAGATCGCTTGCGCGGTTTCGAGCGGCGTCTCGCGTTTAAGCGTTTCCGCGAGCTGACGCACCTCCGGCGTGAACACGATGTGCGGCAGTCGCTCGGCGGTGTAATGGCGGTAGAGGTCGGTGGTCGTGTCGTAGGGCTGCACCTTGGCGGGGTCGAGCCGCGGCGCCCACGCGCTGGTGGTGAACTCGAATTCGGCGGTGAAGCTGGGTGGGGTGTTGGGATCGGCGACGCGCTGCTCGAAGTAGATCGTGCGTTGCGGATAGCCGTTGGGCGCGAGCTGGTGCTGCGTCGGCGTGGTTCGGATCAGCTTCACGTCGCGCTGCTGCTGATACTCCTGCGGGAATGGCAGCCAGGCGCGCACCACGGCGCCTTCGCGCAGTCGTGGGTGCTCGGGCTTCACGCTTAGCGTGTAACGCACCTGGTGCTTCACGGGGTATATCGCCGGTGTGTCGCTTTGCTTGGCGAGTTCGACGAGATGCGCGAAATGTCGGGCGCGATCCCATTTCCAACCGGCCTTATCGGCGACCTCGGGGCGGCGCTGCTGAGCGTCTTTGCAAAACAGGAAGAGGTTGGTTGGCTCGCGATTGAAGTAGCGTAACTCACCGTCGATGGTGCGATGTTGCAGATCGTTTGCATCGCGCCAGCGCTGGATGTCGGCGAGCGTGACGTCGGGAATGAAGCGCTGCAGCTTGGCGTGCATCTCGGCTTCGGTCAGCGAGAAGTCACGCCGGATGCGCTGGATGATGTCGTTGAGCGCCGCGGCTTCGTTGGTCGCCGGCGCCGCGGCGTCGAACGCGGGCGCCAAAAGTTGCTCCGCCTGCGTAAACTCACCCGCATTCACGAGTGACCACGCCCGCTGCACGAGCGGATCATCACTGCCCGCCGGCGTGAGGGCGGCAGGCGCGGCGTGCGGGGCGGCGAAAGCGATAAGCGGAATTGCAGGCGTCATAAGCAGGACGGTCGCGAGACGAGACATGGGGCGGTACCTTTGCGCATCGGTGCTGATCGGTTGATCAGCGTACCGCGTTGCAACCGCGAAAGTCGAGGGAGATCTGATGCGCGAGCGGATGAATCGGCGTGATGGCGCCGTCGGGCGGTTTTTGAACCTACGCCGGGGCGGCTTCGTCGCCGCTTGGGCGGTGGGTGTGGTCCTTGCGGGGGCGGCTGCGGCCGAGCGACCCGACCCGCCGATCAAGCTCGGTATCGATGTGCTTGAAGCGCGCGGCTTTGATGTGCTCGCGGGCAAGCGCGTCGGACTGATCACCAATCCGAGCGGAACCAGTCGCGATCTGCGGGCCACGGTGGACGTGCTCGCCGACGCGCCGAACGTCCAGCTCATCGCGCTATTCGGGCCCGAGCATGGCGTTCGCGGCGAAGTTCCCGCGGGCGAGAAGATCGCCGACGGCCGCGACGAAATCACCGGCCTGCCGGTGCGGTCGCTCTACGGCGCCACGCGGAAACCGACGCCGGAGATGCTGGCTGATATCGACGTGCTGGTGTTCGACGTGCAAGACAATGGCTCACGCTCGTACACGTACATCAGCACGATGGCGGTGGCGATGGAAGCCGCCGCCGAAGAGGGGAAGGCGTTTGTCGTGCTTGATCGCCCGAACCCGTGCGGCGGCAATCGGGTCGAAGGACGCGTGGCGGACATGGAGTTCAAATCTTTCGTCGGCCACCTGCCCATTCCGTACATGCACGGGATGACGGTGGGTGAGCTTGCGACGATGACCAACGAAAGCGGCTGGCTCGAGGGCGGGGTGCGCTGCGACCTCACCGTCATCCCGATGGAGGGCTGGCGCCGCAGCATGCTCTGGAACGACACCGGTCTGCTCTGGATTTCCTCGTCTCCGCACGTACCAAGAGGCGAGTCGTCACTGTTCTACGCGACGACGGGCATCGTCGGTGAGCTGCGCACGCTGAGCGAGGGCGTGGGCTATCCGCTGCCGTTCGAGTTGCTCGGCCGACCCGGGCTCGACCCGCAGCGGCTCGCGAACGACCTCAACGCGCGCGGCCTGCCAGGCGTGTTTTTCCAGCCGACCTACTTCCGGCCTTACTACCACAGCTTCGAGGGCGAGACGTGCGGCGGCGTGCAAATCGTGCTGACCGACCCGCGCCGCGCGCAGCTCACGCCGATTCAGTTCCACGCGATGGACGCGGTGATGAAGATGCATCCCGAGTTGGCGTTTTTTGGCGGCAGGCGCGACAACATGTTCGACAAAGTCTGCGGCACCGATCTGATCCGCAAGGCGTTCGCCGACGGCGGGCTGCGTAAAGTGTTGACGCTCTGGAACGAGGGCGTGGACGAGTTCAAGCGTGCGCGGGCGCCGTACCTGCTGTACAAGTGAGCTTCGCGTCAGCGGTGGGCGGTTGACCCGGCGTCGGGCGATCGGCGCCGCGTTGACTATGAAGCGCAAGTGGCGCGTTGCGTGACGAGTTGCGCGAGGCGCTCGATCAGCATCTTCTGCTGGATCGGCTTCTCGAGTTGGATATCGAAGCCCGCGGCGCGACATCGATCCGCCTGTGACGCCGCGCTGTGGGCGGAGAGCGCGGCGATCGGCCCGGTATAGCCGTTCGCGCGGGCCTGTTGAGCGGCTGCAAATCCGTCGAGCAGGGGCAAGTCCAGGTCGAGCAGCAACGCGTCGAAGTCAGGTTCGGCTTCGAGAGCGGTGACCGCGGCGCGGCCGTCGCCGACCAGCGTCACCCGGGCGCCGGCGTTGGTCAGATAGCGTTCGATGAGTTTGCTGTTGGCGGGGTCGTCTTCGGCCAGCAGTAGCGAGAAGCCGGTTAGCGATTGCTGAGCGGCCTCGGGCGTTGCATTGACATCGGTGGGGCGCCAGGTTGGCGAGTGTTGCCGCG
>CAZLYU010000072.1:0-13994 GCA_964563855.1 uncultured Planctomycetales bacterium
AGCAGCACGCACTTCCGCCGCTCGTCCTCCAGCCGCGTGTTTAGGCGGCCGATCTGCTCGGCGATGTCTTGCGTGTGCGCGGGGTCGAACGTGTCGGGCCGCACATAGATGATGTCTTGCACGCCGCCGATCACGCCGTTGCCCATCGCCTTGGGGCTGTCGCAAAGCATGAGCGACTCGGGTAGGCCGTGCAGATCGACCTCACCCGCATCGGCTCCGGTGTTGCACGGACGAATCTGCAATACCGCGAACTCCGCGGGCTGCGTATCGAGATTGGCTGCGAATTCGACATCGACCGGGCCGTTCATGCCGGCGCGCCCAATTTTCAGCAGCCGCCTCAGGATCGGCGCCAACGGAAACACCTCGCTCTTGAGCACGTGCGCGAACGTCACGACGCGCACGCCGGGGCGATGAATGCCGTCGTAGATCGCGTTGTTGTCCGCCTGCCACACGGATCCGATCGGGGCCAGCGCGCCGTGCTCCTCGGCGTCGTCCAGGTCCAGCTCGACCTGCGACTTCACGGCCGGGTCGCTGAAGTCGACATCCGGATTGCTCAGGTCAATGGCGAAGAACGTGCGTTGCGACTGATTGATGAAGTCCTCCGGCTCGCGCAGTTGCGGCAACACTTGCGGATGCGTCGGGCAAAATCGCAGCGCCGCCCCGCCATCGAGCACAAATCCGCCCAGCCCGAGCGCCGCGGCCGCGATCCCGTCTTCGGGCGTCATCGCGCCGAACGGGTAGTAGTTGTACGAGCGCGCGGCTCCGGCGATGCTCGGATAAAAATAGCCGCCGCGCTCGCGACCCACGATCGGCTGAATCACGACCGCCATGCGTTGCTCTTCGATGCGATACGGCGTGTTGGCGATGTAGCGTCGCGCCTGCTCCTCGTACACGGACGCATAGACGCGTTTGATCGCCGCGTTAAGCTGCTGCAAGCGCACGCGAGCGCTGTCGTGATTGTTCGGCAGCATGAACGTGCCGTAGATGCCCGCGAAGGGATGGTGCTGCGAATCTTCGAGCAGGCTCGATGAGCGCACCGCAATCGGCGTACGCACCTTGTGCAAGAACGTGTGCAGGTCTTTGATCACCCGCGCCGGCAACTCGGCTCCGCAAAACCGACGCCGCACCATCTCGTCCGGCGGGGCCTCCTCGATCACCGACCAGAGCCGGTTGCTCTGCATGAATTCGTCAAAGACATCCGCCCCGATCACGACCGAACGCGGCACGAAGATCTGCACGTTGTCGAACGCGGTGTCGACCTTGTGTCGCGCGAGCAGGGCGTCGACAAAGGCGAGGCCGCGCGCTTTGCCGCCCAGCGACCCGCCGCCGATGCGGGCGAAGTGGGTTGCTTCGTCGAACTGCTGGCGCGAGAAGTCTTCGGTGACGCCGCGGCGATTGCGGCGCAGCGCGTCTTCGAGCGCGCTGCGCAGATAGTCGCGCAGTCCCTCGATATCGCCGAACTCGCCGACCTGCCGCGGTCGAATCTGCGCTGCAAGCTCGAACTCGGTGCGCGCCCGGAGCCAGTTGGAGAAGTGATTGCGCCGCGCGTGGTACTCAATCGCTGGGGCCGGCGCATGCGCGAGCGCGCGCAGCATCGAACGCAGGTCGGTCGCGCGGGCCACCTCACGTCCGTCGGGCAAGCGAAACGTGAACGCCCCGAAGCCGAAGTTCGCCAGCATAAAGTCGCGTATGTCTTGCAGCAGCTTCGGCGAGCGCTTGTGCAGAAAGCGTGCTCCGATCGACTCGGCGACGGTCCGGTTCGTCTCGTCTGACGACTGCAGCAGCGCCGGCAGATCGGGATATTCGCCCTTCAAACGGCGGATGAACTCGATGCCGGCGCACGGATCGAGTTCGTCTCCCCGCGGAAAGCGGACATCCGCGATCACGCCGAACAGATACTCGCGGTAGGCGTCGAAGTAGTCGACGCCGCGCTCGAACGTGTTGGCGACCAGAATCTTCGGCCGCGCCCGCAGGCGCAGCAGCTTGTGCATGCGGTTGATGCCGTCGGCGATGACGGTGCGCGCCTGTTGCACCAGCTCGCTGTAGAGAATGGGCAGAATCAGCGAGCGAAACTGAACCGAGTCTTCGACCAGAATGATTGCGCCCACCCCCGCGGCTTGCGTGTCGTGGGCCACGTTCCAGCGGTCTTCAAACATCTTGATAATCGCGAGGAACAGCTTCGCGTCGCCGTGCCACACATACGCATCGAGCGTGTCGAAGTCGGGCGTCTCTTCGATGTGTTGCTGCAACTCGAGTTCGCTGCCGACCAGCAGCACGATCGGCGTGTCGGGCGAACGTTCCAGAACGGTCTGGCGAAACGCGGCGACGTCCATGTCGCCCAGCCGCGTCATCGCAATCACCAGGTCGAACTTGCGGCGCCGAATCATGCTCAGCGCCGCCCCGGCGGTCGGAACGCGCGTCACGTTCGGTGCGTGACTGAGGCCGAGGTCGGCGTACTCGGAGTAGATCAACTCCGTCAGCAGCCCGTCTTCTTCGAGAATGAACGAGTCATACGGGCTCGAGACCAACAGGATCTCGCCGACGCGCTGCGGCATGAGCTGCGGGAAGCGGCCCATGCGCCATGGATGACCGCCCGACGCGCGCTCCCGCTGGGCGCGTTCGGGTGCTGGTGCTCTTGGCTCGACCGGCGTGGTTGAAATGCGCATCTCCATTCTCACGCCGTTCGGCGCGCCGTCACGAAGATCGGGGGCCAGGAAAGTATAACCGCCGTGTGGCTCTCGCCTGCGGTCGCTAGGTCGCGCCGTGCGTTAGGCGATCGTGCAGCCAATCGAGCACGCGATTCATCACGGCATCGTACGAATACGCGTCGCGCACCGCGTCGCGCATGCGTTCGCCATAGCCGCGCCGCGCCGCGTCATCGTTCAAGAATCGTTCGAGCTGCGCCTCGAACTCGGCCTGTGTGCGGTAATACAAGTCAAAGACCAGGTCGCCCCAGAGCGGGACCAGCGGCGTGACGGGCAGGTCGCTCATCGAACGCGCGATCAACGCCTCGGTCACGTCACGCGGCGCGTCCGGCGCCAGACCCCACATCCGCTGCTGTTCGCGCAACCGAACGTCCCACGGCGGCGGCAGGTCGCTCGGCGTGAAGTGGTCGCCGAGTTGCAGCGCACCGCTGCGAATCAGCGGATGCACCGCCTCGCGCTCATACCAAAAGCCGGTGTCGGCTGGATTGCGGCGCAAGAGGATGAACCCGCCGGCCATGCACGTGTCGAGCACGCGCTGGTGAAACGCCGCATTGATCGATGCATGCAGGTTGATGCGCGCCAAGCGAAACGCCGCCCCCAATCGCGGTCCATGCGCGATCGGGCCGCGGGCGAAGGGAGCGAACTCCGGCGCGTCAGGCCAGCCGGCGCCATAGAGATGGAAGCGTCGACCGGTGCGCTCAGCCCAATCCGCGGCCCAGCGCAACGTCTGCCAGCGAATGAGTCGGTCGACCGTCGGCCGCAGGACATCGTGCTCGAGCACGCGGCGCCGCTCGTCGTCGAGTGATTCGTGCGCTTCGGCGGTCCAGCGTCGCAACAAGCCCGCGAAGTCCCAACTGCCGCTCAGCGTGCAATCCGCCACGCCGGCGTTCAACACTTCCCACGCCGGGCCCAGCACACGCCGCTCAGAGGCGCTCACTGCGTCGAGCGACTCACGCCAGTGCTGCTCTGGTGAAAGGTTGAGATTGGTTGCGAACGCCAGATCGCAGACGAGATCGCCGTGCTCACGCAGATCATCACCCGGCTGCGGCTCGGCTAGGACGCGCTCCGACGTCGGCATCGATGCGGGCAGAAACCGTTCGTTGGGGAAGTCGTACTCGCTGCACAGCAGCTCCGCCCCAATGCCGAAGCAGAAGTCGAGCGGCCCGAGACCCGCGCCGGTCTCGCGACGTCGCAGCGCGGGCAGGCAGTCTTGCACCCACGTCAGGCACGGCATCCCCGGTGGAAGTCCGCGAGTCGTGCGCGTGTGATCCGTCACCAGCAGCACGTCTGGTGCGAAGCGCGCCGTCGCTTCGAGAAACGCCGCCTCGGTCGTGCGGTCGTGGTCTTCCGGCTCGCTGAAGAGCTCGGTCACGCAGCCGCAGTGTTCGAGCGCTGCGAGCGCGTCGCGCAGGGTGTACTTGAGGACGGTCGAGAAGCGCGTCGTCAGCCCCAGCACCCGCAACGGCGCTTGTTCACCGTTCCGCGCCGCGGCGAATCGATCGCGCCACCACGCGACATCGCGACCCTCATACTGCGTCGCAACCGCCGCTCGCCGCCGCTCGAGGTCAACCTGAAAGCGACGCCGCAAGACATTGATCGAGGCGTTCGCGCGGGGCGGCGCCTGATCCCAACTCGTGCCGCCGACGCGCACTCCGGGCGGCGGGCGCCAAACGTCGCGGCAGCCGCGCGCCTCGAACGCCTCGTAGGCGCCCGCCCCCAGATACAGCTCGACACGTGTCGACGACAGCACATCCGCCAGGTCGTGCAGATGCATCGCCGCAGCCAGCGCGACGGTGCTCGGCTCGATGACGTGCAGCAGAACACTGGCGCCCACGTACGTGTCACGCGTGGCGTCAAACGCCCACCGCAATACTTCGCCACGTCCGACGAATTCGAGCACAAACGGCGCGTGCATCGTTCCACGCAATTGGGCCGCGAATTGCGCCGCGGTCGTCGGCAGCGCCGCGCGTCCCAGCGTGGGGCGCCAGACGCCGCAGAGACCCGCATCGGGCTCGAACACTTGCGGCCCGTCGTCGCGAGATGCGTATAGCTCCAGGCGCTCGCGTGCTGTGCGCCACGCCTCGCGCACCTGCTCAGCGCTGGCCGGGTCGCGCACGTCGAGTGCGGCCAGATTCGACTCGAATCGCGCCCGGTGCGACCGCCAATCGCAACGCTGGTCGCGGTCGATCGGCGTGAGCGCCGCGAGCATCTCTCGAAAGTCGGGCAGTGCTTGCCGTTCCGAGGACAGAAGCGGCGCCAGACGTCGCGCCGGATGCAAAAATCCCACCTCGGCGTAGCGTCGCATGAGCAGCAGAATGAGCCCGTCGTGTCGTAAACCGGCGCCGAGCAATTGTTGCGCCGCGTTCGCGAACGCTGGGAGGTCGGGCCCGGTCCCAAGGCGTAGTGCGGTCTTCAGATGTTGCTCGGCGATCGCGCTCATCATGCGCCGGGTATCGGGGCTTCGATGACGACCACTGAACGCAACCCGGCGCGATCGCCGATAGAAGTCTCGATCGCGCAGCCGTTGCCGGTTCCGGATGCACTGGCGGCTGCCCGGGATGGGAGATGCCGGACATGATGACCCCTTCATCCGCGACCGAGGCCGCCGCCGTCGGTCGTTTAGCCATTTCGCCCGCTACCGATTTTGCCGACGATCGATTTCATGCCGCCCGCGCCGCCATCGAGCAACGACCGACGGCGCGGCTCATCGTGCTCTACGGGCTGCGCTCCAGCGCGTCGCTGTTGCCGTCGCTGGCTCAATACTGCGCCGAACAAAATCTCCGCCTCGTGCTGGCCGACGACGAGCGGCCGGACAATTGGTTCAGTGCGTTCGAGCAGCCATTCGTCGACATCGAGGCGTGGCGTCGCTGGCCGCGTGCGGCGCTGGCGCTGGTGGATGTCGCCGACCCCACGACCGCGATGGCGCGTTTCGACGCCGTGTGCGCCCGTCCCGACGTCGACTATGTCTTCCTCCCAACCGCTCCGATCGCGGGACTGCAATCCGCGGCGCCGCTGGTCACTCGCGGGGCGGCGCCGCCGACGCCAGCCAGCGTCTAGAGGATCGATCCCGTGCTCGAGCGACGCGCCCGCGTCGTCATCTCGCTGCCGTTCGGATTGACCGTCGGCGGGGTCGCGAAGTGGGCGCTGCACCTGACGCGTCGTCTGACGGCCGACGGGCGACGTGCGACCCTGGTGGTTCATCCGTCCGAGCCGGGCTACGCGTCAGTGCTCGACCGCGAGCCGCTGCTGCGAGGCGTCGACATCATCACCGCTCCGAGCCTGCTGGACGCGGAGGGCTGGTCGCGCAGCTTGGCGCTGTATCGCGCATTGCGTCCGTGTCTGTTGTGGCCCTGCGTCACGCACACGTCGTACATGCTGGCCGGGGCGCTCGTCAGCGAACGCCCGCGCGACATACGCGTCATCGGCGCCTGTCGCGGCGACGAGTGGTACCCCTATGCGGTGTTGTCGCACTACGCATCCGCCTGTTCGCTGCTGCTGGCCGGCGCGCGGTGCGTCGCCAAGCAACTGTGCACGCACCTGCCGCATCGCCGCGCAGACATCCATCACATTCCCCACGGCGCGGTGGTCGGGCCTTCCCACCCGCGTTCGCCGCGCCGCGACCACCCGCTACGGCTGATCTATCTCGGACGCATCGAGAACGACAACAAGCACGTTGGCGACCTGGTCGACATCGCGTCGGGGCTGGACCGGCGAGGCATCTGGTTCGACCTCCGGATCGTCGGCGACGGACCCGACCTCGCGGCGCTGCAGTGTCGGGTAGCGAACTGGCGCAGCGTGTGCGAACCGCGCAATGTGCTCCATTGCGAGCCGCCGGCCGCCGCCGAGGGCGCCGCCGATTGGCTCAACTGGGCCGATGCGGCGCTGCTGCTTTCTGATCACGAAGGCTACGGCTTCACGCTGGTCGAAGCGATGTTGATGGGTTGCGTGCCGATCACGACCCGCGCCGGCGCCGCCGAGGAATTGGTGCGCGACGGCGAGAATGGGCGCCTCATCTCGCACGCCCACCGCGTACCTGACGCCGTTGACGCGGTCGCGCAGCTCGCGCAGAACGATGCTCGGCTGCATACGCTCTCAAACGCCGCGCACGCGACGGCGAGAGAACGGTGCGATTACGAAGGCTACTTCGCGCGAATCTGCGACTTGCTTGCCAGCGCCGCCGAGCGACCGCCCCGTGTGTGGCCGGCTCGCCGACCGCTCCTCCCGCAGCGCCTGCTCGCACCGCCCGACGCGCCGCGTGCGATCAGTCGACTCTCCGCTCGGCTGCGGGCCACAGCGCAGCGGCGCGTCATGCTGTTCGGGGCCGGGCGGCATACGCAAACCTTGGCCGCCGACTGGCGCGCGAGCGGCCTCACGATTGTGGGTGTGATCGACGAAGACGCGCGGCGCTGGGGGCAGCGTGTTTCCGGCTGGCCGGTGCTGCCGCCCGATGCCGCTGACGCCGCTTCAACCGACGCGATCGTGCTCAGCCACTTGACGTTGGAAGACGCGCTCTTCGATCGTTGGTGCGACGTCTTCGCTGCACGCGGCGTCGCGCTTCACACGCTTTACTCGCAGCGCTCGACCGAGTCAGCCGCACTCGAGATTCCTCGGGACCTCGACCTGCGCGAGCCCGCCCTTACTTGGTCGGGAGGCGCGGCATGAGCAGACCGCTGCTCTCGATCGTCGTTCCGTGCTACAACGCCGCCGACACGCTCGCCGCGACGATCAAGAGCGTGCGATCGCAGTCGTTCCGCGATTGGGAGCTATTGCTGGCGAATGACGGCTCGACCGATGCGACGGCGGCCGTGGCGCAAGCCAGCGCCGCCGAAGACCGCCGCGTTCGCTACCTGCCGCTGGCGCACCGCGGCCTCGGCGCGACGCGGAATCGGGCGGTCGACCGCGCCCGCGCGGAACACGTGCTCTTCCTCGACGCGGACGACGTGCTGTTTCCCGACGCGCTCGAGGTGCTCGCGACCGCGGCGCGGCGGGCGCCGCACGCCGTCTTGGCGCCCGGGTTCGCGTATCTCGACGAGTCGCTGCACCCGCTCGGCGTGCAGCGGTTCCCGTCGCTGCCCGGGGCGTCTGTCGATACCTATCTGAAGGCCAACCGGACGCCGGCGACGCTCGTCTGGCCGCGGCGCGTGGCGGCACAACTCGGCTTCGACGAGCAGCTCACCGCTTGCGAAGACTGGGACGCCGCCCTGCGACTCATGCACCACGGCGTCAACGTGCAGCCGGCGCCGCGCGTCTTGTGGGGCTATCGCTTGCGCGCCCGCAGCATGTCGCGACCGGCGGCGAACACCTACCGCAACGGCCGCGCGGTGCTCGAACGCTGGCGCCCCTTCGCGGTCGATCCCACGGATTGCGCCGACGTCGTCCACCGCTGGGCCGTGGCGTGCGGCGCACTCGCGCTGGCGCGCGGCGACAGCGATGCGCTCACTACGTGGTGGCGTGCGTTGCCGGACGTGAGCCTCGCTTCAGACTTCCCCGCCATCGCCGCTAGTGGTGTTGACTGGGCGTTCTCCACCGCTCGTGGCGCAGTCAGCGAGACGTGGCGCACGCACCGCGACGACTGGCTCGCGCAGATCGAGCCGTGGCTGCACGACGGTCCACTCGCGGCGTTGGCCAGCGACATTCTGAATGCGCTCGGCCGGGTCACGTTTGACCCGCTCGCCGCGGCGCAACGCATCGTGCACCACGTTCGACAGCGGCCCCACATTCGCCGGGTATTGATCTACGGCGTCGGATCAAACGGCCTCAATCTGATTGAGCAACTGCGACGTGCGGCCGTCAGCATTGAATTGTGCGTTGCGGACGACTTCGCCAATGCCGCGACGCTGGCGATGATCGATCTGAAGGTCTGCGACCCGCACGGCTGGCCTCGCTGGCCGCGCGACACGGCCGTGGTCGTGACGCCGAACGACGCAGCGTGCATCCACGCGCGTCTGGCCGCCATCTCCGGCTTTCGACGCGCAGATGTGTTGGACGTTGCGAATCAGGCCTTTGATGGGGCGGCTGCGCCGCGCTCCCAGTGATGACCGGCTTAGAAAACCTGGTCGAGCCAGTCGCCAAAGTCGGAGAGCGTGTCTTCCGACGCTGAGCCAAGCGCGTCAAACGCCTCGCCGAGGGTCGGGTCGTCGTCTTCACCGAAATTGAACAGGAAGCAGCCGCTCTGCATGAGCGCGGCGGTCGCTGTCGCGGTCAGCATCACGCGACGACAACGGGTCCAGAGTCGGAACAAACGTGTTTGGGCGCCATCCATGGTTTTGACCTCCTGCAAAACATACTTTTCTGCAGCGAATCACGGGTGCAATTCGCTCCCAACCCCTGCATGGTACACTTTCGCCAATGGCCTGTGAACGAATGTCTGCTTTGACTGCGCGGCTGCGGCTCACGCCCACCGGCCGATTATGGCTCGGTCTGACCGCGTTGCTCGCGTTCTGCGGGGGATGCGTCTCTGTCGCACAGCCACTGCTGCACGCGTCGGTGACCCGGCAGATCGCGGACACACTGGCGTTGGCGCCGCACAAGACCTGCGAAGAACTCAAATCGCAATTCGGCGTCGAACACCTCACCGTCGTGAATGACCCCGGCGAGTTGGGCTTGACGTATGAAGAGGTGTTCGTCGAAAGCGATAACGGTGCAGCGCTCCGCGTTTGGCTCATGCCCGCGGAGGGCGAGCAGCGAGGCGTCCTGCTGTACGCCATGGGCGCCGTCGGCGACATGTCGTGCTATCTCCTGACGCCGTACATGCTGACGCAGTTTGGCTGGACGGTGGTGATCTTCGACTTTCAGGGCTTTGGGGGAAGCGGGGGGGCGCCGACGCTCAGCTCGCTCTACCCAGACATAGACGCCGTGTTGACCTGGACGCTCGCCCGCACCGACGCACAGCGCGTCACGCTGATGGGCGTCTCGCTCGGCACGATGCCGACCGCGGCATTGGCGGCAAACCGTCCGGATCACGTCGCCGCGATCGTGATCGACGGGCCGATCAACCTGCGCACCGAACTGGTGCACTTCGGCGGGGCGTTCTTCGAAGTTGGACTCGATGGCTACGTGCATCAGTTTGACCCAGTGCTGCTACTCGACCTGCAGCTTCAGCAGTCGAGCGCGCCCACGTTGCTGTTCACCTACGAACTCGACGAGTACGGCACCTCGGCGGTGATCGCGGACATTGTCGCGGGTCGCGACTTCGTCGATCAGCACCACTTCGTCGACCTGGCGCACGCCCGCGGCCCGTACCAGCGTCCGGCGGAATACTTTCTCGCTCTCGAAACGTTTCTCGCTCAGACGATGGAGTGACGGGCCGAGCGGCTCAGTCGCAAGGCGCGCGTCCTGGCGAGAGATGCGACGGGTCCTTCCCGCCCGCCTGCGACAACGTCGGCGGCGCCTCGTTCCCGACGGTTGACATTGCCATCTCGAAGAGATCATGTACGGTAAGTTTTAGGTATCGAATGGCGCGAATCTTGGAGCACGGTTATGGACGTCGTCGTTCAATGCGAAGTCAACCCGGGCATCTTTAGCGATGAGTCAGTGGTGACGGTGAGGGATGTCGTTGGGAGGGAGCTGTCATACTCGGTCCCACAGGCATCCGTTTCGGATAAGGGCGTATGTGCGAAGGTCTTGAGCGAGACTGACGATCACATTTGGGTGTCTTTGCCGACCAACTACCGCGATAGTATTGCAGTCAGCCGCGACAGAATTGCAGTCGACGCTGCACCGGTGGCACGGTGATACTCTCGAACATCGGCATCCAAGAAGCTCTCGACTCAGGGCGGCTTCAAATCGACCCGGAGCCGCAGCCACGGGCTCCCGAGAAAGGAAAGGATTGTCCCTACAACACTACCGCCGTTGACCTCACGCTCGGGGATGAAATCGTCATCCTCAAACCGGATGAAAGCCCGATCACAATGGATCTCGGACAAGGTGAATTGCTGCGATTTCTATCCAAGAATGCCGAACGGCGAAAACTAAACCCCGATCAACCATTCAGGCTTGGGCAGAATCGATTCGTTCAAGGTCGAACGCACGAACGTGTGCATCTGCCCCTGAATGATGACGGGCCATGTTATGCAGCACGTGTCGAGGGCCGCAGTTCATTCGCACGTTGCGGCCTTCTTGTCCATTTCACGGCTCCCACGATTCACGCCGGATACGAAGGTACAATTACGCTCGAGATGATCAATCTTGGGCCATACCCCATTCTATTGCATCCTGGCATTCCCATCTGCCAACTCATCGTGGAAGTCGTCGAGGGACGGCCGCTTCGGAGCGATAGTCAGTTTCAGGGCCATCGATCGCCGATGGGATGATCAGCTAGTCTCGTGTAGGGCGTGCTAAAGATGGTGAAGAAGCACTTCACATGGTGGTGGCCTCGATCTAGCATTGGCGGAGCAGTCTTCGGCGCGTTCATTGTTCTGCCCGCGCTAACGATTGTTGAGTACGGGCCGTTTGCGATCGTGAATGTCATGTTTTGGTATATTGTGGTCGTCTTCGGAAGATTTGTATACTTACAGGCAACGGGCGACTTTCCGCACAAGACAAGACGGGACGACATTCCGCACGACGCCGATGCGACCGCATTCCGCGAATGGCGCCGGCAGCGGGGTGGGTAGCGTCATTCAGCTAATGGCAGACCTTGCCGCCGCGCCGTCGCCGAGTAGCATCCGCGATGGAGGCCATACCGAGCGGACCGCGCCGCGCGGGCCTACCCCAGCTTCGCGCGGACCCACGCTTCACCCGCCTGCAGCGCCGCGGGGATTTGCGACGGGTCTTTCCCGCCCGCTTGCGCCATGGTCGGCGGGCCGCCGCCGCCGCCTTTGACTTGCTTGGCGGCTTCTTTCACCAGGTCGCCGGCTTTCACGCCGCGCTTGATCACGTCGTCGGTCGCCGCGGCGAGCAGGAGGGCCTTCCCGTCGCCGTCCGCCGCCAGCAGCACCACCGCGCTGCCGCACTTCTGCTTGACCGCGTCGGCCGCGGTCTTGAGTTGCTCGACATCGCTGGCGTCGAGCTGGGCGAACAGCAGCGTCGTGTCACCGACGCGTGGCGCCGCCTCGATCAGACCGCGCACCTGGTCGACCGCGGCTCCCGCTGCAGCGGCCGCCTGCTGCTTCTGCGCGGCCTTGGCTTTCTTCTGCAACTCCGCGAGCTGATCGCGCAGCGCGTGACGCTGCGTCAGCGTGATGTTCGCGTCGGTTAGTTCCTGCGCCAGGGTGGCGACGCCTGACGCGAGCGGTTCACCATCGGCCGATTGCAGCTTCTCCGCGCGTTCGAGCAAAGCGCGCCCCGTGCGCTCGGCATCCGCGGCCCGCTCACCGGTCACCCCCACCAGTCGCCGCACGCCCTTCGCGACCGCCTCTTCGGCGAGCAAGGCAAAGTGCTCGATGTCGGCAGTATTGCGCAGGTGCGTGCCGCCGCAGAACTCAATCGAATACTGGCGCCACTCGGGATTGTCGGGATTGGCCCGCAAATCGTTGACCGCCGCCCCGACCGATACGACGCGCACGACATCGGGATACTTCTCGCCGAAGACCGCACGCAGGCCGTTGATCTTCAAGGCCTCGTCTTGCGGTACCGAGCCGTAGTCGACCGGCAGCTTCTGGCGGATCTGCTCGTTCACGCGTTGCTCGATTCGCGCGGCTTCGTCGGCGGTCAGCGCCTTGGGATGCGAGAAGTCGAAGCGGGTCTTCTCATCGTCGACCAGCGATCCTTTCTGCTGAATGTGATCGCCGAGCACGTCGCGCAGCGCCCAGTTCAGCACGTGCGTGGCGGTGTGGTTTTGTTTGACGGCGGCGCGGCGGGCGTGCACTTCGAGCGTGACCGGGTCGTTGGCCCGGAACGCGCCCGCGGCGACAGCGCCCACGTGCACGATTGTGTCGCCGATGCGCTGCGTGTCGCCGACGTCGAACTGCACGTTGTGGCTGCTGCGAATCACGCCGGCGTCGCCGACCTGACCGCCTTGCTCGCCGTAGAAACAGGTTTTGTCGAGCACGAGGGCGCCGCGGTCGCCGGCCTGCAGGCTGTCGGCTTCGGCGAGCACCTGCGCGGCGCCATCCGCAAAACGCACCACGCCGAGCACCTTGGCGCCGTCGAGGGTCTCGGCGTCGTACTTGGGCGTGTCGTCGGTTGCGCCGAAACGCGTGACGTGTTCGCCGGGGAGGTGGGCGAGTTCGGAAGCGGCGGCCGATCCGCCGGCCCGGGCCCGATCGCGGGCCTCCTCCATCAGCCGCTCATACTCACCGATGTCGACGCGGAGGCCCTTCTCGTCGGCCATGATCTGCGTGAGGTCGATCGGGAAGCCGTAGGTGTCGTGCAACTTGAACGCGTCGGCCCCTCGAATCTCGCCGTGGTGTTGGCGCGTGGCGGTGTCGGCGGCTTCGTCAAACAGCGCGATGCCGCGGTCGAGGGTGCGGCCGAACGATTCCTCCTCGTCGCGAATCAGCTCGATCACGCTGGCCGTGTTTTGGCGCAGCTCGGGGAACGCGTCGCCCATGAGGTCGACCACCGCGGGCACGAGCCGGTGTAGGAAGGGCTCGCGCAGTCCGAAGTACTGCCAGCCGTAGCGCACGCCGCGCCGCAAGATGCGTCGCAAGACGTATCCGCGTCCGTCCTTGTCGGGCACGGCGCCGTCGGTGAGCGCGAAGTTGAGGCAGCGAATGTGGTCGGCGATCACGCGATAGGTGGTGTCGCGCATGACGTCGTCGCGGCTGGCGCCGCGCTGTTCGTCGCCGGGCAGCTTGCCGCCGTAGGGCTGAGCGCCGCTGAGCTTCTGGATGGCGTCGAAGAGCGGGGTGAAAACGTCGGTGTCGTAGTTGCTGGTCTTGTGCTGCAGCACGGCGCTGACGCGCTCGAAGCCCATGCCGGTGTCGACGTGTTTCGCGGGCAGCGGCGAGAGCTTCCCGTCGGGGCCGCGGTTGAACTGGATGAACACCAGGTTCCAGATCTCAATCACGCGGGCGTCGCCGGCGTTCACGAGATGGCCGCCGCTTTTGTCGGGCGTGAGGTCGATGTGAATCTCGCTGCACGGTCCGCACGGACCGGTGTCGCCCATTTCCCAGAAGTTGTCCTTCTTGTTGCCGGGGTGCACGCGCTCGGGCGGCAGCAGCTTGAGCCACAGCTCGCGGGCCTCGCTATCGGGCTCTAGGCCTTCGGCGGGGTCGCCTTCGAAGTAGGTCGCGTGCAGTCGGTTGCCGTCGATCCCCCAGCCCTGCGTGAGCAGCTCCCAGGACCACTCGATCGCCTCGACCTTGAAGTAGTCGCCGAACGACCTGATGCCGAGCATCTCGAAGA
>CAZLYU010000073.1:0-13299 GCA_964563855.1 uncultured Planctomycetales bacterium
CGAAACCCGCCGCGACGCCAGATTCATCCGACTCGGCCACACCCCCCCCAAAATCCTCGCCCCACCCCCCCGCATCCAACCCAAGTACCCGCTGACCCTCGACCTGCGTCTCACCGACAACACCACGTCACCACGCTAACGAGGCTCGCGGTTGAGCGTAGCGCCAGGCGCCACGCCCCAACGCCCAACCATCAATGGGCCAGACGGGATTCGAACCCGTACTTGCGGGATTTTAAATCCCGTGCCTCTGCCAATTGGGCTACTGGCCCAGCAACATAATCACACCGCTACCGACGCATGTACGTCACACGCCGCATCTCCTGATGCGCAAGGTCATTGGGACGGAACATCGCGGGTTCGCTACGGTTCGAGCCGCTTACGGCCGGCCGCGCCCGTCGCTCGAGCTCGACAAAATACTTCGGCGTCGAGAGGTGCAACGCGTCGCCAACGAACTCATAAGCCATCCGCTGCTCACCCCCGTCGCGCCGCACGACCAGCGTGCCGTTCTTCGCTTCGTAGGCTTCGCTCTCCTCCAGATTGGTCGTGCCGTCTTCGCGGACCACAAGCGTCTGCAGCGTGCCGTCCCACGCAAAGTCAACGAGGACCGTCTCCACGTTCGCAATGTCGTTCGGATCAGCCTCAGCTTTCAAGTCGACGCGCGTCACCACCCATCGCGTCCCCGCCAGCGGCGAACTCTGGCAACCACACGCCAGCAACGCAAGCGCCGCCGTCATCAGCACCCGCAATCGTCCGATTCCGCTCGCCAATCCTGATTTCATAACGCTGCTCCTCGCCAATTGACCCGCTGTGTCGCGCTGACTCCGCAACAGCGCCAAACGCATTGTGCTTCCGCCACCGATGATCGTACATAGCAGCACTCACCCCCATGCTAAGCTGTAAGACCAGACGGCACGCACGGAGTGCAGCTTTGCCCGCCAACCAAAACGTCGTTCGCGCAATCCTCTACCTCGTGCTGCTCGTCGGACTCGGCATGGCCGGCGTCGGCGCCTGGATCGGCGTCCAGCAGATGCTGCACTTGCGTCTCGCACAATCCGCGGCCCACTGGACCGCCGTCGACGCCGACCTGTCGCACGTCAACCTACGCATCTCGGGATCGCGTCGCGGCGGGCAGCGACGGTTCATCGAATGCGACTATCGCTACACGTTCCAAAACGTCAGCTACACCAGCAACCGCGCCACACTCACCGACAGCGCCGTCACGCTCGGCCAGTGGCGTCAAGCGCTCTACGAGCGACTAGCCGCCGCCCACGACGAGGATCGCTCAGTCACGTGCTACGTCAATCCCGCTGACCCCACCGTCGCCGTGCTCGATCGCGACTTGCGCCTCTCCGACTTCTGGTACGCCAACTGGCTCGCACTCGCCTTCTTCGGCTCCGGCGTCGCGATCATCGTCTTCGCCGTGCGTCGCTTGCGCCGCGAAGCGGTCAAGCGACGCCTCGTCGCCCAGCATCCCAATGAGCCGTGGAATCACCGACCCGACTGGGCGACCCGCGCCGTGCAGCCGCAGCCGAGCGCCGCACGCGACGTCTCGCTCGCAGGTGGATACGCAGCACTGATCTCGGTTCCGGTCGCGGTCTGGGTCGCCCCGGTGCTGCTCAGCGAAGGCGGCACGTTTCAGGACATCGTCATCGTGCTGCTCGCACTCCTCGGGCCGCTCATCCTGCTCACCTGGGCGACCGTCGCCAACGCGCGACGTGCCGCCGGTGTGCTCGAGCTCGCCCACGCGCCCATCGCTCCCGGCGACGTACTGCGCGGCGCCATCCTGGTCACCAGCCCGCGCGACCCCCCATCCAGCGCCCACGTCCTGCTCGAGCACTGCCACACCACAACGCGCGGCAAGTCGAGCGATGTCGAAAAGAAAACTTACTTCGAAAGCCAAGTCGGCCAGACGTGGAACCCACGCCCAGACGCGCCGACTCAGTTCGACCTGGTCATCCGCACCCAGGACGACTGGCCCGTAAGCGACGAATCAGACCTCGCCGACAAGCGCACCTGGCGCCTCACCGTCACGCTGGGCCCAGGTCGGCTCGCCCCACGCCTGGCGTTTCAGTTGCCAATCTTCCAGTCGCATCTGTTCGACGCCCAATAGGAGTGGCCCCAAAACCAGCGGGTCCCTTCGCGCTACTCGCTGATCTCGAGCAAATTCCGATCCACCGTCGCCAGCTTCGCCCGCAATCCCGCCAGCCGCTCACGCTCCGCCTCGACCACCGCCGCCGGCGCCTTCGCGACAAAACCCTCGTTCGACAGCTTGCCCTCCACGCGACCAATGTGCGTCGCCGTCTCGTCGCGCTCCTTACGCAATCGCTGCCGCTCCAGATCGAGATTCGCCAGCCCCGTCAGCGGCACGTAAACCTCCACCCCGCCAAACACATGCGAAGCGCTCTCAGCCGGCTTCGCAACGTCCACCCCGATCTCGATCGCATCGACCTGACCCAACCGCAAAATCATCGGCTCCCGCGACGCCAGCAGCGCCGCCGTCGCCTGCGGCGCTCGAATCACCCCGCGCGGCAAAGACTTCACCGCCGTCTCCCGCGCCGCAGCCCGAATCCCGTTCACCCGGTTGCGCGTCTCCCGCAATGCGCGAATCACTTCACGCAGCGTATCAATCTCCCGCTCCGCGACATCATCACGCGGCAACGCCTCCACCGTCGGCCACGCAGCGCGAATCAGCAGCTCCGACGCGGGCAGCGCCGCGCCCACCCCGCGTTGCGGCGCGGCTGCATTCAATTGCTTCCAGATCGCTTCGGTGATAAACGGCGCCGCCGGATGCAGCAGCCGCAGCGTCTGGTCAAGCACCGTCGCCAACACCCGCCGCGCCACCTCCGACGACGCATCCGCATGCGTCACCAGTTCGCCGCCAGCGTCACGCGAGAACAATCGCGGCTTCACCAGCTCAATGTACCAATCGCAATAGTCACTCCAGAAAAACGCATACAGCGCATCCATCGCGGCGGCGAATTGGTAATGCCCCAAACGCTCGTCAAACTCCGCAACCGTCGCACGCAAACGCGACAGAATCCACCGATCCTCGAGCTCGAGGTCGTCGATGCCGAGCGCGGCGAAACCCGTCGCATCCGTGTCCCGACGTCCCTCCGTTCCCTCACTCCCGGCGGCTGCAAGGTTCCCAATCACAAACCCCGTCGCCGCTTGCCACAGCTTGTTGCAAAAGTTCCGGCCCAGCTCAAACCGCTCCGACGTCGCGACGCCGAGTTGGTGCTCATCAATCTCGGTCTGCGACGCGAGGCTGGTCGCGAACGTCTTCGAGCACGCGGTGCACTTGATCGTCGCCTTGCGATAGTGCTCGGGTCTCTGGGTCACCTGCTGTTCACAGTGCGGGCAGAGGTAGACAATCGGAATACGCATGTCCTGTGTGTCGCCGGCCATCTGCGCCAGCGTGAAGCGCATCGCATCCGCCCCGTACCGCCCGATGAGATCGAGCGGGTCGAGACCGTTGCCGGTGCTCTTGCTCATCCGCTTGCCATTCCCATCTTGAATGACGGGATGAATATAGACCTGCGGAAACGGCACGCGGCCGGGTTGATCGAGCCCGTCCGCCCCGGTGTTGTACAGCCCGGTCATCACCATGCGAGCCACCCACAGACTGATGATGTCACGCGCCGTGCAGAGCACATTGGTCGGGTAAAAATACGCCAACTCCGCCGACGGCTCGCCCCCGTTCGCATCCCCCGGCCAGCCAAACGTGCTGTGCGGCCACAGCGCCGAACTAAACCACGTGTCGAGCACGTCCGCGTCCTGCTCCCAGCCGTCCGCTTCGAGCGTCGACGCCAGCTCCGAGCTCGGGTCGCGCAGACAGCGGCTCACCCGCACCGAACCGTCCGCCTGCGGAGCGCTCGCTTGATGAAACGCCGACGACGCTTCATCGGGCGGCGCGTCGTCAGCCGACACACGCTTACTCCACACCGGAATGCGATGACCCCACCAGAGCTGCCGGCTGATGCACCAGTCGCGCTTTTCGTTTAGCCAGTCGAGATAGCTCTTCGCGTAGCGCTCCGGGTAAAACCGCACCCGACCATCACGCACCGCCTCCATCGCCGCGTCCGCCAGCCGATCCATCTTCACGAACCACTGCTCGCTCAGCAGCGGTTCGATCGGCGTCTTCGAGCGGTCGCTATGCCCTACTTCGTGCTCGTGCGGCTCGGTCTTCTCCAACAACCCGAGCTGCTCCAGATCGTGCACCACCTGCTTGCGCGCGGCGTAACGGTCCTGCCCAACGTACGCCCCACCGCTCTCGTTAATCTTCCCGTCTGTCGTCAAGATGTTGATCATCGGCAGATCATGCCGCTGACCACACGCATAGTCGTTCGGGTCATGCCCCGGCGTCACCTTCACCGCGCCCGAGCCAAACTCACGCCTCACCAGCAGCCCGTCGGCGATGATCGGAATCGGCCGATCCATCAGCGGCAGCACCACGTTTTTGCCGATCAGCTTCTGATACCGCTCATCATCCGGATGCACCGCCACCGCCGTGTCGCCCAGCATCGTTTCCGGGCGCGTCGTGGCGACCACGAGATAGTCCACGCCCATCTGCGCATCCGACTTGGTCGCATCACGCCCCTCAATCGGATAGCGAATGTGCCACAGGCTCCCTTTGACCGACTCGTGCACGATCTCGTCGTCCGCGACGGCCGTCTGCAGCGCCGCGTCCCAGTTCACCAGCCGCAAGCCGCGGTAAATCAGCCCGTCCTTAAACAGTCGGAAAAACGTCTCGTACACCGCGCCAGCGCAAACGTCGTCGAGCGTGAAACGCGTCCGCCGCCAGTCGCATGAGCAGCCCATCTTCCGCAACTGGTTCAGGATGCGAGCGTTGTAGTCCTCTTTCCACGCCCAGATCTTCTCGACCAAGCCCTCGCGCCCGAGCTCATGCCGCGTGAGGTTCTCCTCTTCTTTCAATCGCCGCTCGACCACCGCCTGCGTCGCGATGCCCGCATGGTCGGTCCCCGGCAGCCAGCACGCCGCAAAGCCCTGCATCCGCGCCCGCCGAATCAGAATGTCTTGCAGCGTGTTGTTGAGCGCGTGCCCGAGGTGCAGCGCCCCCGTCACGTTCGGCGGCGGAATAACGATCGAGTAGGGCCGCTTCTGCGCATCGACGTCTGCGTCGAAACAGTGTTCACGCTCCCACAACTCGTAGATGCTCGGCTCGACCGTCTGCGGGTCGTACGTGCCACCGGCGCTGCCCATCCGTCAATCCCTCGATGCTCGCAACCACAAACGCGTCAGCCCCCGAGCCGCGAGCAGTGTAATGGCAGCGACGAAACGCATCCAAAACCGCTCTACAATGCACCCATGCCGACCGACCTACCCATCGCCGACCGCTCCCCAAACCCAACCCCGCCAGGCGACCGCGCGCACCTGCTCGACATGACCCTGTCCGATCTCGAAGCATGGCTCGCCGAACGCGACCAGCCGCGCTATCGCGCCAAGCAGGTCATGCAGTGGATCTACGAGCACCACGCCCACGACTTCGAGCAAATGACCAACCTGCCCAAGACGCTCCGCGCCCGACTCACCGAAGAAGCGGTCATCCTACGCGCAACCGTCGCCACCGAGAGCGTCGCGAACGACGGCACGCGCAAGCTGCTCCTCCAATGGCCCGACGGCGGCGCGATCGAAACCGTCCTCATCCCCGAAGCCGACCGCAACACCGCCTGCCTCTCGTCACAGGTCGGCTGCCCCGTCGGCTGCAAGTTTTGTGCCAGCGGCGTCAACGGCGCCGAACGCTCGCTCACTGTCGGCGAGATCGTCGAACAAGCCCTCCGCGTCAGCCGCATGATCACCAGCGCCAACGACGAAGAAGAAGGCGCCCGGCTCAGCAACATCGTCATGATGGGCATGGGCGAACCGCTCGCGAACTACGCCAACGTGCTCGCCGCGATCCGCATCCTCAACGCACCCTGGGCGCTGAACATCGGCGCCCGCAAGATCACGCTCAGCACGGTCGGCCTGCCGCAGCAGATTCGCAAACTTGCCAACGAAGACCTGCAGCTCAATCTCGCCCTGTCGCTGCACGCGCCGGAAGACGCGCTGCGCCGCGAGCTCATCCCCTGGGGCAAGATGCCCATCACCGAACTGCTCGACGCCTGCCGCGAATACTTCCGCAAGACCGGCCGCGAAATCACGCTCGAGTATGTCCTTCTGGCCGACGTCAACGATCAGCCGCACCACGCCGTGAAACTGGCCCAGATCGTGCAATCCCTGCGGGCCAACGTGAACCTGCTGCGCTACAACCCCGTCGCCGGACTCCCCTACGCACGCCCCAGCGCCGAAGTCTCCACCCGCTTCCAAAAACTGCTGCGCGAGCGCGGCGTCAACGCCCACATCCGCCGCAGCCGCGGCCGCGATATCGACGCCGCCTGCGGCCAACTTCGACGCCAGGCCACGCCATCCCGCAGCCAAACATCAACAACGCCTTGACTCTCCTGCTTTGCGCCGGACGCGGCTAGCAGTTCGTAGCGTCAGGATTCCCGGCCTGACGTCCCCGCGGTCACCCACTCAGGATCAAGCGCCGCGAAGATCTCGCGCCCATCCCCGTCGTCGAGCGAAACGCCGTCGTGTTTCACGTGAAACTGCTCGACGCGTCGAAACGCCGCCGGCGCGGGCGCCAGACCGAACACGTAGCGCACCACCAGCGGACGCTGCGGCGACAGCTCCACCGATGTCGGCACGCCCGCCGCACGCAGCGGATTATCGCCGATCGACGCGGCATGCCCGAGGTGGAAGTAGCTCGCGACCTCCTCGAGACCGAGCGCGTGCGCATGACGGCTGGAGAATGGCGGGTAATAGCGGCCGCCGTTGCTCATCCACAGCAGGGTGCTGGGCAACACCCGCGCATCTTTGAGCGCAAACCACACCCATTGCTCGTCGGGGCAGACGGCGGCCGTCCACGCCAGGTGCGGCTCCGGCTTGCGCACCAGCATCAGCAGATCTTCATGTCCTGCATCCCACGGATAGGTCGAGACGTCCACCGTCTCGCCCGTCGCGCGTCTCACGCGGGAAAGATCATCAAACTGCTGCGGATACTGCAGACACGAACGCCCCCGCTCCGGGTCGGGCTCGAACACGGCGGGCGGTGTATACCCGGCGCTCCACGCCGAGAAACTGAGATTCAGCGGCGCACCAGCCCGCAACATCGCGTGATGTCCGATCGGCAGACGACCGCTGCCGCCGGCGAACACGTGCTCCTGATAGACCGCGGCGTGTCCGGGTTTGAGCAACACGCGTTTGGTGACGTGCGCCCCCGACACCGCCTGCGTCAGCTCGAGCGTGAGTCGCTCGGCGCTCGCCTCGCCGCCATCCGCCGGCACGCGCCAATCACCATTGGCGGTCGCGCCATGCGGCCGCTGCTCGTCAGGCAGCACGTCGCTGTCGCCGAATGGCGCACAGAAAAAGTCGCCGCGCAAGACGCGCAGCATCGGCGGAACGTCGTCGCCGTGCGGCTCGTTGAGCCACGGCGCCGTGTGCATTGGGGTGATGCGGCGGTTGTCGATCGTGAACACGACCTCGTCGAGCTGCCCGCCGACGTCGGTGACGTTCAGCGCGACGCGGTCGCTTTCGAGATGGAAGCATTGCATCGTGTTACACGCTGTGTTTGCCGCGTCGCTTGGCGAACTTCGCGTATGCACTCGCCTGCTTCTCGTAGCCCTTCTGACCCATTAGCGCGAACGTATAGTCTTTGCCGAGCTGCACGGCGGGCTGGTCATAGGGGTTCAGGTTGAGCAGATATCCGGTGATGCTTGTCGCCGCCTCCCAAAGCATGATGAACTGGCCGACCGTGTCTTCGTTCACCGCGGGGAAGCGAATGGTCAGACAAGGACGCTCGCTGTTGACCAACGCAAACTCGGTGGCGTTCTTCTCGGCGCTGAGCAGCGCACCGAGCGACGAGCCCTGCAAGTAGCCGAGCACCTGGGGCGCGCCCGCCTGACGCGGGATCTTCACATCCGCCGCGAACTTCTCGACCTCGAGGAAGATGAACACCTTGTCGTTCGGCCCCTCGCGGTAGAGCTGCACCTGCGAGTGCTGATCGGTCGCGCCGAGCGCTTTGATCGGCGTCGGACCGACCACCTGCGGCTGACCGGCGGCGTCGTGCTCCTTGCCGAGACTCTCGGCCCAGAGCTGACGGTACCAATCGCTGAGATCCTTGAGCTGGTAAGCGTAGGGGAACATGACGTGCAGCTTTTTGCCGCGCGTGTAGTACGCATGCAGCACCGTCGCCAGCATCGCCGCCGGGTTCTTCTTGACCACCTTCCCCGCGACGCGATCGCCCATGCGGGCGGCGCCGGCGAGCAGCTTGTCGACATTGACGCCGCACATCGCCGCCGAGAACAGGCCGACCGCCGAGAGCACGCTGAAGCGTCCACCGACGCCGGGCGGGACCGGCAAGGCGTGATAGCCGTCCTGCTCGACCATGTCGCGCAGCGTGCCCTGCTCGGGATCGGTCGTCACGATCATGCGCTTCGCGAGCGCTTTGGCGCCCAGCTTTTTGCTGATCAGGTCACGCGCGATGAGAAACTGCGCCGCGGTCTCGGCGGTCTCGCCAGACTTGCTGATGACATTGAACACCGTCTTGTTCAGCTTGGGACCGAGATAGTCGAGCAGGTTGCTGACCTGCACCGGATCGACGTTGTCGATGACGAACAAGCGCGGCCCGCGACGCCCTTTGCCGTCGAAGAGCTGGTAGTACGGCGTGTTGAGCGCGGTCTGCAGCGCGATGTTGCCGAGTGCTGATCCGCCGATGCCGAGCACGACCAGGTTCTCGCAGCCGGGCTTGAAGCGCTTGGCCGCGGCCTTGACCTGCTTGATCATGTCTGCATCGTGCGGGAGCTCGCGATAGCGGTGCTGTCCCCCCTTACGCTCCTTCTCGATACGGGTGACGACGTCTTTCACCTCGCCTTCCGCCGCCTTGAGCTCGGCAAGGCTCAGGCCGTGGTGTTTGCCGACCGCGGTGTCGAGCACAAAGCCGTAGTCGAGCGCGATGTCTTGCTCGGGCATGCATTCCTCCGTGTGCTGCTGCAGGTTGACCGTGACGCTGTCGGGAAATGTACCACGGCCTGTGCGGCGGGGGGATTTGCGCAATCTTTGCGCGGGAGGCTGCGGAGCGCGCCTATAACCGGCAGGCGGATAGTGTAGGCCGCCAATGTCGCACACCTCACGTCCTCGATGGTTGAGGCGCCGTGTTGCTCCAGCCCGGTCGATTTCCCCCTCATGCGCTCGCGGCGCTCGTCGCGGTCGGGCTCCTCGTTGCAGCGCGCCAACCGGCGCTGGGCGCTGCGATTGCAACGTCGTACCGCATGGTGAGCATCGCGCCGCACGCCGCCACAACCGCCATCAACGGGCAGGGCGACGTTGTGGGCTGGGTGGAGACCAGCCCCGGTGCGCTGCGTGGGTTTCGCTGGTCGTCGCAAGCCGGGCTGCAGCTCCTCGCGCGCGTCGGGCAGGCGGATCAACCGACCGGCGTCAACGAAGCCGGCATGGTGGTCGGCGTGACGAGAGAGAACCCCTTCGGCGCCACCGCCGGCGTTGCATGGAACGCCGACGGCGCCGCAACGCGCGTCGAAGACGCCGCGGCGTTTCTCGGCGTCAATGACGGCGGGGTCATCGTCGGCACGCAGACCGGACAGGCCGCGATCTGGCGCGGCAACGGCGTCGAAGCCTATCAGAACGATGCACAGTTCCACGACATCAATGCGGTGGAACAGATTGTCGGCAACGACGCCGCGGGCGGCTATCGGTTCGATCCGACGGTGCGCGACACGACGCGCCTGGATGGGTCCGCGGGCCTGCCGTTCGCCAACGCCATCAACGACGCGGGAATCGTCGTCGGCAGCGTCACGTTGGCCGGGAGGCGCGCGGCGTATTGGGACGTCAGCGGCGACGTCCACGTGCTCGCCCCGCCGACGCTCGGACTGAGTGTGGCGAACGCAATCAACGCGAGCGGCGTCATCGTCGGCCGCAGCGACGCCGGCGCGTGGATCTTCGACGGGTCGGCATTGACTCTGCTCGACGAGCTGGTGATGAACGACGCCGGGTGGCGGTTGGTGGAGGCGAGCGCGATCAACGACCGCGGGGAGATCGCCGTGGTCGCCGAGCGCGACGGCGTTCTGCACGCCGCGCTGTTGAACCCGGTTCCGGAACCGAGCGGCGTTTGCATGCTGGTTGCTGGTCTTGTTGCTCGACGGGCGTGGCGCTGATTGCGGGTGACGTTTGGGCGGTTCGATGCGGGGCTCAGGCCTCGCGCGGCGCCGCCAGCACCGCTGCCAGCACCCCGATCTGCAAGACCGCAGCGAAGCCGAGCTTGACGATGATCCACATCGGATCCGAGCTGAACGCCCAGTCGGACGCGGCCCACGCCGCCAATCCGACGACCACGGCTTGCAGGATGGGGGCCATCATCCGCGCGATTGAGAACTCCCGGTGCTGCGACACACGGTCGCGCGCATCGATGCGTTCCTGAATCGCCTCTAACTGGCCCCCGATGTCATCCAACTGATCGCTGATGTGCAGCAGAGCCGGGTCAACGGCCCGTCGCGTGGACGGCGGACTGGGGCTCTCTTTGGATGGCTGAGTCATGGCGTGTTCGATCGTCGCTCGATGATCGCCTGACGGAGCAGCGGCAGCATGATCTCATGCTGTCCGACAACGTTGTGTCCGAAACCCGCCGCGACCGGACGCCGCACGACGTTCTGGAGCGGTCGATAGTGCGTGAGCATATCAAAGTTCGCGGTGTGCATGTTTCGCAACGGGCGCCCCAAGTTGCGCACCACCGAGACCGCCTTCAGGAACACCTCCGGCATGGTGACGGCGGAGCCGCAGTTCACGAACACCCCTCCCGGTGCGTCGTCTTCGGAGCCTTCGGCGCCCAGTTCCGCGACGACGCCGCAGAAACGTCGAAAGTCAGCCAGCGTTGCGGCGCCAATCGCCGCCCCGTCGGCCCGTGGATGCATGTGCACGGTGTCGGCGCCGAGCGTGACGTGCACGGTCGCCGGCAGGTCGAGTTCGGCGGCGACGGCGAGCGGGCTCTGGTGCGCATACGGCGCTTCCCGTTCGCGCAGTAGCTCACCGACCGCGCGGCCCAACCCGACGCCGTCGGCGCCGCGCTGGGCGGCGTCGTTCATGCGTTCGCATGTTTCACGGACCATGCCGAAGGCGCCGTCGCGAATCGTGTCGCCGACTTCCTCGCTCGTGGCGCCGGTCTCGGCTAACTCGAGATCATGAATCGCGCCCGATCCGTTCGTCGCGAGCCCGGTGATGACGCCCTGACGCATGAGGTCGATGAGCACGGGTCCACAGCCGGTTTTGAGCACATGTCCGCCGTAGGCGAAGACGACTGGGCGCTGGGCGCGGCGCGCGGCGACAATCGCCCCCACGACGGCGCGTAGCTCGCGGGCGCCGAGCACGTCCGGCAGCGCGTCGAACCAGTCCGAGAACGTGCTCGCTACGGGCGGGGCGCCGGCGAGCAGCGACGCGTCGACCTTGTGGCTTCGCGACGCGCGCGAGTGAAAACTGAGCTTGTCGAAGTCGAGGTTCATGGACGTGCACACCCATCGAACACGCGCTGCAACGCCGCTTCGAGCGGCCGTGGTTCGAGCCAAGTCATGCTGACGTCGACCCTTACCAGCAGCGGGGCTTCATTGGTCGGCCACACGGCTTTCAGTTTGCCCCAATCCTTGCGCGTTGTCACCACCGCGTCGGCCCCGCGGCCCCGCGCCGCCTGCGCGATGACGTCGGCGTCGTACGGCGTGTAGCGATGGTGATCGCGAAAAGCGAGCAGCGTGCACACGTCGTCGCTCAGTTCGTTGACCAGCAGCCGAAACGTGAGTGGGTTCCCCAGACCGCACACCGGCTGGAGCCGCCGACTGCGCAGCGCGTTTGCATCGAGCGGCGCATCATCGTGTCCGCAAACGCGATCGAGCGCGACGCCGGCGCTGGCGACGGGGGTGTCTGGGGCCAGGGTCCGCAGCCGCTTGGTGATTGCAACTTGTGTATCGGGACTGACTTGATTGGCGCGGCTGAGAACAAAAAGGTCGGCCCGGCGCAGTCCGTCGAGCGGCTCGCGCAACAATCCCGCCGGGAGCATCCGCTCGGCGCCCCACGGATCGAGAGCGTCGATCACGACGACATCGAGATCGCGCTCGAGGCGTCGATGCTGAAAACCGTCGTCGAGCACCAGCACGTCCGCGTTGTGTCGTCCGACTGCTTGCTGGGCGCCGCGCACGCGGTCGGCGTCAACCACGACCGGCGCCTGCACGGCGTCGGCAAATTCCGCGACCTCGTCGGCGGTCTCGCCACGCTGCGCCCCGTAGCCGCGGGTGAGAATGCAGGGTCGGCGTTGCATAGCGCCGAGTCGGCGAGCGAGATCGATGACGAGCGGGGTCTTGCCGGTTCCGCCGGCGGTGATGTTTCCGACGCTGATCACGGGAACTGTTGCGGCGTGTGTACCCAAGCCGCGGTCGTAGCGACGGTTGCGCCAGCGGACGGCGGCGCCGTAGAGCGCGGCGGGGCCTGCAAGGACGGAGGCGAGTCTTCTCTGTTGTGCGGGCCGCGGGCGAATCATGGCGTTGATGATCGCAGCACGACAACGGGCAATCGCTGCGCCCAGCTTGTCAATAATTCGATCGTTGTTGGTGAGCAATCACGCCGGTGCGGCGCGGTTGGTGCAGTCGGATTATCAGGTCGGGCGCGTGCAGGCACACAGCGCACTTTAGCGTCGTGCGCGTGTGCTGTCTGATAAGGCCGATGAACCGTTTTTTCACGTCGAGCGCCTTGCACAGCGGTGTATAGTGCAGCAGTCGATTCGACATAGGGCTCCTTCCGGAAGCGCGACGTGACTACGACCTCGCCGAAGCTGATCACGCCCCACCCATTCGACTCTCTCATGCAACTCGACACGAGCGATATCAAGCTCGACTGCGCGGCGTTGCACGTGGCGCGTGACGTCTATCCACACATTGATCTGCCGGGCTATTTGCGCCGCCTGGACGAGTTGGCCGAGGAGGTCGCCGCGCAGCGTCCCGGCCTCGACGCACCGCAGCGCTATGAAGCGATGCGTGAGGTGCTCGTCGATCGCTATGGATTGCAGGGCAACGAAGACGACTACTACGACCCGGACAATTCGTATCTGAATCGCGTGCTTGATCGGGGCGTTGGCATCCCGATTTCGCTTGCGGTCGTGGGGGTCGAGGTTGGTGGCCGGGTGATGTGGGGCGTGGCGGGCGGGGGGGTTGGCGGGGCGTTGATGGTGGGGGTCGAGGACCCCGAGCGGTT
>CAZLYU010000074.1:0-12648 GCA_964563855.1 uncultured Planctomycetales bacterium
AGTCGCCGAAGGACCAGTTGCCGAGCATCTCGAAGAAGGTGTGGTGGTAGGTGTCCTTGCCGACGTCGTCGAGGTCGTTGTGCTTGCCGCCGGCGCGGATGCACTTCTGCGTGTTGGCGGCGCGGGTGTAGGGTCGCGAGCCGGTTCCGAGGAAGACGTCTTTGAACTGGTTCATGCCCGCGTTGGTGAACAGCAGGGTCGGGTCGTCGTGCGGCACGACCGGCGAGCTGGGGGCGAATGCGTGCTGTTTCGACTTGAAGAAGTCGATGAACTCCTGACGAATCTGACTGCTGCTGCGCATGGCTGCGGGCCTCGGCTATGGGTGCGACGCTACGGGTCGCATCATAGCGGGCGCGCGGCCCGGCGCAAGCGAGCGCGGCGGTTTGGCTCCGGCGCCTACGCCGCGCGCAGCCAGCGGCCGAGTTCGCGCAGCGTGGGCGGCTTGCCGTACATGAGCACGCCGACGCGGAAGATCTTCGCGGCGAGCCAGATCATCGCGACCACCGTCACCCACAGCAGCGCCTGTGTGGCCAGGATCTGCCAGAGCGGCGTCCCGGGGTCGGCGCTGAGGCGCAGGATCATGACAAAGGGCGTGATCAGCGGGACAAAGCTGAGGCTCACGCTGAGCGGCGACTGCGGGTGCTCGACCAGTGGGAACCAGAGGATCATGGGAATGATGGTCACCAGGCTGACCGGGAAGGTCATGCTCTGGGCTTCCTTGAGCGTGTTGCACGCGGCGCCGATGCCGCCGAGCAGGGCGGCGAACATGAGAAATCCGGGGATGAAATAGATGAGCGCATAGAACAGGTTCATCTCGGTCACGAGATAGGCCATGTCTTGCGAGCGGGCGCCAAGGTAGGCGGTGGCGCCCCAGATGGTGAGCAGCAGCAGACCGACGCCGACGAGCCCCAGAATCTTGCCCGCCATCAGTTGCAGCGGGCTGACCGCGGACAGCAGCACTTCAACCACCCGCGTGCTCTTTTCTTCGATGAGGCTGGTGAGCAGGCTTTGGCTGATGCCGAAGGTGCCCATGAACATCAGGAACATGAAGGCGAACGGCGTCATGAGTTGGGCCACCATGTTGCCGGTCGACTCTTCGCCGGTGCCGACGTCGAGCGAACGCAGACCGGGTGCGCTCGCCTGTATCGCGAGCACGGCGTTGGGGTCGATCGGCGGGTCGGCCATCTGCAATCGCGCAACCGCGAACGCTTGACGCACGACATTGCGCACCTGACGCGTCGCGGTCAGCTGCGCGTCTTTCCGCGCCAGCAACGGACCCGTCGGTTCGTTGGGGTCCGCGGGAAAATCGAGCGCGCCGGCCGGCAGTTCGAGATAGGCGTAAAGCTCGCCCGCTTCGATCTGCTGCGCGAGCACGTTCGGGTCATCCGTGTTGGGGTCGACGACTTCGAACGTGCTGTTCGGATTGGCCGCGTTGTGGGCGGCGAATCGCTTGATCAACTCGGCTTCGAGAACGCCGGTCTCATCGATGATCGCGATCTTGCGGCTCTGTTTCTGCGACTCCGACGCGACGTCCATCACGAGCTCGGAGCCATAGATGAGCCCGATGATGACGGCCGGCAGCAGAATCGTCGTGAGAAAGAACGCCTTGGTGCGGACCGTCTCGAGAAACTCGCGCCATGCAATCTGCCACACTTTCACGAGCGCACCTCCGGAACTGCAACGGGATTCGTCGCCATGGCCCGCGCCGCTTCCGCGGCCGCCGCCTCACCCTCATCCGACTCGACCAGATGTACGAAGATCTCCTGCAGCGTGGGCCGTCGCAGCTCGAACTTCGTCAGGCGCACGTGCTGCAGCGCGTGTTCGAGCAGCGGCCGCGGGTCGGCGTCTTCCGCCAACTCGACGGTCGCGAGACTATCGACGACGTGGGCCTGCTGCACGAGGGGGTGCTGGGTCGCCGCCCTCAAATCGCCATCGCCGCCGAGCACCGCGGTGCGCGTGGGGAAAGCGCTGCGCACTTCCTCGAGCGTGCCTTCGATCAGTTTGCGTCCGCGATTGATCAGCACGAAGCGGTCGCACATCGCTTCGGCCTGCTCCATCACGTGCGTGGAGAAGATGACCGTCACGCCGCGCTGCGGCATCTCGCGAATGATGCCGGCGAGCATCTCGCGATTGATCGGATCGAGTCCGGAGAACGGCTCGTCGAGGATCACCAGTTCGGGTTCGTGGACGAGCGTGGCGACCACCTGCAGCTTCTGTTGCATGCCCTTTGAGAGGGCTTCCACCCGTTTCTTGCGCCACTGCGTGAGGTTGACCCGTTCGAGGCTCTCATCGACGCGCCGCCGCAGCGCCGCCCCGCTAACGCCTTTGAGCCGCCCGAGATAGCGCAAGATCGTCTCGACGGTCATCTTGCGATACAAGCCGCGCTCTTCGGGCAGATAGCCGACGCGGTCTTTCACATCGCCGCCGGCGGGCTGACCGAGAATGGTGATGGCTCCCGTATCGGGCGCGATGATGTTCATCGCCATGCGAATGGTGGTCGACTTGCCGGCGCCGTTCGGGCCGAGCAGACCGAGCGTCTCGCCGGCATTCACCGTCAGCGACAGATTGTCGACCGCGGTGAAGTCGCCGAAACGCTTGGTGACGTCGCGTACTTCCAAAGCAGCGGGGGCTTGATTCACGGCAGCTCCACTGGCGAGGCGCCGCGCGGCGCCGGTCGAGTTCGCAGCGCCCGCGGCGCTCGGTTCACGGTTCAACGCTCGAGGTTCAGCGGTCGTCACGCCCGGCCCCGGCGGCTCACACCGGTCGCCAAGATAGCCGACGCGGCGGCGAGCGCCGCACCGATCGGCGTGCAAAGATGTCAGTCGTTGTCGGGGCCGGTCGCGGGTCTAACCCGCCGGGCTGTACGTCAGCGGTCCGCCGATACCCAGATCCCAGCCAAACGCGACCCACGTCAGCAGCATGATCAGCCACACCACCAGAAACACCATCGAGTAAGGCAGCATCATCGAGATGAGCGTGCCCAGCCCGGCCTTCGGCACATACTTCTGAATGTAAACCAGGATGATGATCAGGTACGAATTGAGCGGCGTGATGACGTTGCTGACCGAATCGCCGATGCGATAGGCCGCCTGCGTGAGCTCCGGACTGATTCCGGCGAGCATGAACATGGGGATGAAGATCGGCGCGAACATCGCGTACTTGGCGGACATCGACCCGATAAACAGATTCGCGACCGCGGTGACCATGACGAACACCACCAGCAGCACATACGGCGAGAGCTGCGCCGCGACGAGCGCCTGTCCGCCGGTGTGCGCCAAGAGCTGATCGAGATGGGAATACTTGAAGTATTCGATGAACTGGCCGGCGAAGAACGCGAGCACGATGATCGGCGCCATCGCGGCCATCGACTCAATCAGCAACTTGGTCAGGCCGCCGGTGCTGCGAATCATGCCGTTGACGATCCCGAACGCGACGCCCGGCGCCAGGAACACGAAGAAGATGATCGGCTCGATGGCTTCGACCCAGCGATAGAGCGCCGGCTGCACCGGGTCGTTGCCGTAGAGCGGCCAGTCGGGAACCAGCGCGAGCGCCGCGATCGCCCCCAGTGCGAGCAGGATGATGACGCTTGAGACGGCCAAACCGATCGACTCGATCCGCGTCAGCCCCTCCACCTTTCCGCTGGCGTTCGGGTCGGGCCCGCCGTCTTCAACCGACTTCTTGCTGAAGCGGCGATCGACGATGGCGTACGTCGTCCACCAGCCCGCGAGGGTGATGACGAACGTGGAGACGAACATGAAGTACCAGTTCGCGGTTGCTTCGACGTTGTAGTCGGGATCGATGACGTGCGCCCCGGTGTTGGCGAACTCCGCCAGCATCGGATCGAGCCCGGTCACCAGCAGGTTGGCGTTAAACCCGGCCGACACGCCTGCGAAGACCGCCGCAACGCCGACCAGCGGCGAGCGCCCGACTGACAGATAGAGCGCCGCGGCGAGCGGCGGCAGCACGACGTACCCCGCGTCCATGCCCAGCGACGACATGATGCCGAGGAAGATCATGGCCGGGGTGAGCAGCGAACTCGGTGTCACCAGCGCGAACACCTTGATCGCCGCCGCCAGCAGCCCGGTTCGCTCGGCGACGCCGATGCCGAGCATACCCACCAGCACCACGCCAAGTGGGGGAAAGTTGATGAAGTTGTCGACCAGGCTGGTGAAGCACCAGTAGATCCCGTCCGCCGTGAGCAGACTGACGGCTGTAATGGGTTCGGCGGAGGCTTCGTCGCCGCGCAAGACGTAGAGGTCTTCGCTGCGGGTCAGACGCGTGAGCAGCGCGTTCTTGGCGTCCAGCGATATCTCGATGACGACTGCGGGCAGGTTGGGGTCGCTCGCGGCCGCGTTCGGATCGGTCAGCACGGTGCGCAGTGCGTCGCGCTCGTCCTCAGACAGTTTGTGCACTTCGC
Source organism: uncultured Planctomycetales bacterium (assembly GCA_964563855.1). Taxonomy (GTDB): domain Bacteria; phylum Planctomycetota; class Phycisphaerae; order UBA1845; family Fen-1342; genus JAFGRR01. Next base: position 4,418 of record CAZLYU010000074.1, read on the forward strand.
GCAAGTCGGCGGTCAGCGCCAGCTCCGGCTCGCCCGCTTCGGTGAACCGCGGCGTGATGAGCGGCTCGCCCGTGGGGGCGATCAGTGCGACCTTGTTGGGGTCGGTCGCGGAGGCGGCGATCATCACCGGCTCAAAGAGCTGCCGCTGCCGTTGCGGCTGCACCGACCACTCCGCTGTAGACGCGACATGCGAGAGGAGCATCACGACCGCGGCGCCGATCACGAACAGCATCGCGGGGTCGGGCAATCGGTTCCCAATCGCCTCGATCAGGTCGAGCAAGCCCGATTTGCCGTTGTTCTGTTTTGCGCGAACCTCAGGCGACGCCATCGCGACTCCTCCTCGAAAATCGAATTGCGGAGCACTCTGGCGGAAACGCGTAGCCGAAACAAGCGTTGCTCGCTTGTGGCGTTTCCACAGGGTCTGCCGCAGACCGCTCGTCCGCCCCGCCGCGACCCGCTACGCTTCCCGTATGTCCGCCGGAAGTTTCACGTCCGACCGCTTGGTCCGCGCTGTCGTCACGTACGGCCTGCTGCTGCTGGTGACGGCGTTCACGCTCGGGCCGTTCATCTGGATGCTGTCCGGCTCGCTCAGTCCGCAGAGCGAGATTCTCGAGCCCGGGCTGCAGCAGTTCATACCCGAGCAGCCCACGCTGAAGCACTATCTATTTCTGCTGGCGAACGTGCCCTTCGCCGACTTCTTCATCAACACCGTCTACGTCGCGAGCATGACCGGGCTGGTCACGACGCTGGTGAGCGCGATGGGCGGCTACGCGCTGGCGAAGTACGAGTTTCCCGGAAAGCAGATCGTGACCACGATCGTGCTCAGCACCATGCTGCTGCCGCCGGTCGTGCTGCTCGCGCCGTTGTTCGAACTGGTGTTCGCGTTGCGGCTGATCGACAACTTCTGGGCGCTGATTCTGCCCGGCGCCGCCAGCGGCTTTGGCGTGCTGATCATGCGCCAATACCTCACGACCATTCCGCCCGCGCTCATCGACGCCGGTCGACTCGACGGCGCGAGCGAGTGGTACATCTTCTGGCGGGTGATCTTGCCGCTCGTGCGGCCCATCCTCAGCGCACTGATGATCTTCACGTTTCTGTCGGCGTGGAACGCGTATCTGTGGCCGATGATCGTGCTGCGCAGCGAAGACAACTACCTGCTCACGCTCGCGGTCACCAATGTGGTCGCATCGATCCACACGCAAGAGTATGGCGTGGTGCTCGCGGGCACGCTGCTGTCGATCACGCCGATCATCCTCTTGTTCCTGGCGATGCAGCGTGAGTTCATCAGCGGGCTGACGCTGGGGGCGGTGAAGCAGTAGGGGTTGACCACGAGGGCGCTGTTCGCGACACACCTCCCTCGGGAACGCTTTCACACGCCACGCGAGGAACTCAATCGCCAACCGTGCCGCCAGATGCGCCGCTGGCCGCGCCACGACACGCAGGGGCGGGATAGACTGTTTCAGGGATCGGCCGGGCACACTGCGCTCGCAAGACAAGGGTACGCGCATGAACGTTCGCACGTCGCGTTGGACCGCCGCCAACCTCTCTTTGGTCGCCGTCATCGCCGTAGGTTGCCAGGCGGTCTCCGCCCAACCGGCCGGATGCTCCGGCGATGTCGACGGGGACGCGCAGACCAGCTTTAGCGACGTCACAGCCATGATCGCGAACTTCGGCCTGACTGGCGTGACGCGCGAACAAGGCGACCTAAACGGCGACCTGCGGGTCGACGTTCGTGATCTGGCGTTGCTGGCGATCGACTTTGGCTGCGACGCGCGGTCGACATGGTCTCTGTCGGATCGCATCGCCGGCACGCAGATTTCGAACTTCGCGCGCCGCTGGTCAGTTGCGTGGCTGTTGGTTGATCAGATCCGCCTGGCCGAACCGCGGCCCGATCTCGGCGGGCTCGTTTGCTCGTCCGGTCCTGGGGGTCGGCTCGTCCTGCGATACACGGGTCAGCGGCCAGAACTCGAGGTCTGGGGCAACGAGCTGCGCGTCGGCGAGCCAGCCGGCACGCTGACCGTCATCGAGGATCAGCCCGGGCGGCTCGTTTTCGAAACGCAGCCAGAAATGACGATGCTCATCCGCACGACCGAGCCGGCGGAGAACTTCGTGCTCACGCCGATCCAGTACGAGAGCACCCACCAACAGTTGGTGTGGCACCCGGCCCTGGTGGAGAAGGTGCGTGCCGGACCCGTTCTACGCGCGACGCATCTGACGCAAACCAACTGGTGGTATGCGGACTCGCCGACCGCGCCGCTCCGCTGGGAGGACCGCTCCCTTCCCGACGCCAAGCTGCAGTCGGGGCGATTCGGGATCGCGTTTGAGTTGTTGGCCGACTTGGCCAACCGCTCCGCAACCGATCTTTGGGTGAACGTACCCGAGCGTGCCGACGACGCCTACGTGCGCAATCTCGCCACCGCCATCAACAGCACGCTAGACCCGACCCTGCGCGTATTCGTCGAATGCGGCAACGAGGTGTGGAACGCGATTCCGCCGTACCTCGCACAGTCGCAATGGATGACGGCCGAAGCGGCCCGGCGCGGCTTGTTCCAGGACCTCAACGACGATTACGCCGCAGCGCTCATGATGCACGCGCTGCGCACGGTGGAGATGGGGCGGGTCTTTGAAAGCGTCATGGGTGATGAGCGCGTCGTCATCGTGCTGGCGCAACAGGTCGGCCTCGACTACTTTCACGATCTCGCGGCGCAACAACTGACCACGGGACAAGTCGCGGATGTTGAAGCGCTCGCGATCGCCCCCTACTTCGGCCACTCCGCCGCAGCGCTCCTCGGCGTGGCGACCGATGACGCCGTCTTTCAGGCGCTCGAAGCGTCGTTGGACGAGACGATTGCCGACATACAGCGCTCCGGCGCGGCGGCGCAACGGCACGGCTGGCCGATGATTGCGTATGAAGGCGGGCAGGACATGCTGGCGCCGGGCGGCTTCAGTGCGACCGACGCGTCGCGCCTGCAGCTCCGGCGAATCAACGAAGATCCGCGGATGGGCGATCTCTATCGGCGCTGGCTTAACGCATGGTCGGCGGCTGGCGGCGGACTCATGATGCATTACGGGTTGATCTATCAACAAGACGGTGTGTGGGGAGCGTGGGGTCTGTTTGACCGCACTGATCAGGGCCCGACAGAGAAGTCGCGGGCGCTTTACGAATGGTCGATCTACCCGAGCGCGCCACGTCCCCCCGCTCGCTGAGATGCGATCGCGCGCGGGCCCACTCTCCGGAAACGAGCGCGCGGGAGCCAGTCCGGACTAGGCGCCCGCGCTGAGCGTCGGATAGTCCGTATAGCCCTCCGCTCCTCCGCCGTAGAACGTGTCGCGATCGTACGCATTCAGTGGCGCGTTTCGCCGGATGCGCTCGGGCAGGTCGGGGTTCGAGATGAACCAGCGGCCGAACGCGACGACATCCGCGTGCCCCTGGTCCACAGCGCTGGCGGCGCTCGGGCCGTCGTAGCCGCCGCAGACCATCAGCGTGTTGGCGAAATCTTCGCGGAAGATCGCCCCCACGGGCTGTTCCGCCCATTCACCGAGCATGTCCCCGTACATCTCGGAGCGTGGCTCGACGAGGTGGACGTAGGCGAGGTTCAGTCTGCTCAGCGCTCGCATGACGAAGCGAAACACGTCGAGTGGATGCGTGTCGCCGTCCGCCGCGTCTTGCACCGATCCAAACGGCGAGAGGCGCATGCCGACGCGTTCCGCGCCCCAGACCGCGACCACCGCCTCCGCAACCTCGATCGGCAGGCGGGCGCGATTCTCGACCGACCCGCCGTACGCGTCGGTGCGCACGTTCGACGATGTGCGCATGAACTGTTCCAACAGATAACCGTTCGCGCCGTGAATCTCGACGCCATCGAAGCCGGCGGCTTGGGCGCGCTGGGCGGCGTCTCGGTAAGCCGCGACGATGCCGGGCAGTTCGTCGAGCCGCAGGGCTCGGGGCGTTTCGAACGGCGCCCGCCCGAAGTCCGGCAGATGCGCCCGCCCGCTGCTCGGCTTGATCGCCGACGGTGCGATCGGCGGCTCATGGTTCGGCTGAAAGCTGGGGTGCGAAATGCGGCCCACGTGCCAGAGCTGCAGCACGATCAACCCGCCGCGCGCGTGAACGGCGTCCGTCACGAGCTTCCATCCCACGACCTGCTCATCGGTGTGAATGCCCGGCGATTGCGGGTAGCCCTGGCCGCGCTGCTCGATCTGCGTCGCTTCGCTGATCAGCAGCCCTCCCGGCGTTGAACGCTGCGCGTAATATTCGGCGTTCAAGTCGTGGGGGATGTTGCCAGGCTGCCGGGCGCGCAGGCGCGTGAGCGGCGCGAGCACGACGCGATGCGCGAGCGGCCACGCGCCGACCTGCAGCGGCGCAAAGAGCGCCGCGGTATCCGGGCTCGGTGGAGCGTCGTCACTCATGACCAGCTCATGCCTTCGGGCAATCGATTCAAGTTCTCGCAGCCGCCCTCAGTCACAATCACCAGGTCTTCGATTCGAATGCCGCCCACGCCAGGCGCATAGAGACCCGGCTCGACCGTGATCGCGTCGCCCACGACCAGTTCGGGGCCGCCCACATCGAGCAGCGGCGGCTCTTTCAGATCGAGTCCCAGCCCGTGGCCGGTTCCGTGGGGCATCGAACAGAACCCAGGCGGAGCCGGTTCGGGGGGAAATCCCAACTGATAGCCCGCGCCGGTGATCACCGCTACCGCCGCCGCGTGCACGGCGTCTGCGCTGGCCCCCGCGCGAACCGTTTCGATAGCGGCCCGTTTCGCCGCGACGACGATCGCGTGCATCCGGCGCACATCGTCAGTGGGTTGTCCGTGCACGACGACGCGGGTGCAATCGCCGTAGTAGCTTGACGACGTGTCGAGCGGAAACACATCGACGATGATCGGCTCTCCGGTGCGCAGCGGCCCGGCCCCACTGTGATGACAGTCGGCGCCTTGGGCTCCGCCGGCCACGATGCATGCTTCGTTCACGAAGCCGCGCTCCGCGAGAAAGACGGTGATCGCGCTCTTCACGCGCTCGCTGGTCAGCGGCTGCGCCGCGTCGGTCGGATCGCGCAGCACACCGCTGTCGTCCGCGGTTGCGTCGGCGATCAACTCGCACGCCATGCGAATCGCGTCCTCGGTGACGCGCTGGCCGCGGCGCATGGCGTCGACCTCGGCGGCGTCCTTTGAACGCCGGCGTCGCGCGCTGAGCGTGCGGTCGCAGACGACGCGCACGTCGTGGTGCTGCAGTTCGTCCGCAAACAGCAGCGGAAGCGCGCGATCCACGTAGGCGGTCTTGATCTGATGACGTCGCAGGCACTCGGCCAGCGACTGCGCCGCGGCCACCTCGCGATCGGCCGACAGGCCGCCGTCCGGGGTGAAGTCTTGATACGCGTAGACTTCGTCGGCGCGGGCTTCCGACTTCGCCCGCGCCAGCTCGACGTCGCGCAGAATCAGCACCGCACGCCCGTCCGGCAGCTCGACCAGACACGCCGGATCGTGGGCCATGAATCGGATGCGGTGAAAGACGCCTTTGTGAATCGACGGGACGCCGGCGATGACGGTCGCCGTGTGCGGATCGTGAGCAGCATGAGCCATGCCGGGCAGTGTAGCCGACCAAGGTGGAGCGGTCGGCGGCTAGATGCGCAGCCAGAATAGCGCCGCCAGGAAAAGTGCAGCACCGAGTAGCGTTGCTCCCGCCAGCCGCGCCGCACCGCGTGACGCCGGAACGCTGGCGCGCGGCAACCGCAGTGTGGTCTCGGCGCTGGAGGCGGCTTCGCCGAACTGCACTTCCGCGATCAGCAAGTGCGTCTGAAACTCCGACAACCCGACAAGCCGCGCCTGTTCGAGAATCGCCCGGCGTTGTGTGAGACGCAGTAATCCACCCTCCATCGACGCCGCGACCAACTGACGCAAACGCGCGACAACGTCATCGTCTGCGGCTGGTGCATGCGTCAGTCGCTGCGCGATGTAGAGCGCGTTGAGCGCCCGCCGGGCGTCGGCTTGGTGTTGCGGATGAAACATGGCCTCGAGCAACCGCCGCCGCTCGGCTTCGAATTCCGCGGGCTGATCCGCGGTGCGCTGCGCATCCAGCGGCGCGGCGTTTGTAGTGGGGAGGTTTTGCTCCATTGCTCGAACTCCACCGCATCATAGGCGTGAGCAATCCGCGACCGGCGACACGCGCTCATCCCGTCACCCTACGCCGACGCGGGGCGACTTGTTCGCGGACCCGAGCAATAACCATTGGATTGTGAAGCGCGGCAAGCGCTATTCGGTGGCGAAGCCCAGCAGCCACCCGAGCCAGCTGGCCGTGTCTTGAAAGCCGATAGGAAAGACGGACGTGTCGAGACGCGATCGCGACAACTCTTTCGGGCCCAGCAGTGCGTCGTTCACGCATGAGCCTTCCATCAGCGCGTTGCAGTCTTGCGTGTGCACGAGCCCGAGGAGGTGACCGATTTCGTGTGCGGCGGTGTTGCCAATCGCCAGGCTCATGTTGGTGAGGGTCGGTTGCTGGCTGAAGCGTCCCAGAAACTCAGGCGTGTAGACGATCGCTTCGTCGTTGCGGTCGGCATTAAACACGTCGACCTGCTCGGCAAGCCCGAAGAGCGACGAACTGCGACCGCCGAACCAGATGCGCGAAAACGCACCCACCGGTTCCGGGCCGTCATCGCTACTGACGATGACGATGTTGTACGCCGAGTAGAAACTGCGGATGACCGCCTCCACGCCATCCTTCAGCGCCGCGGTCTGAGAACTCGCGAGACCGACCTGCTCGGCGTCAAACGGTGGAATCGCGGTGCGCTGCAGTCGGCTGACGCTGGGCGTGCCGCCGTCCCAGTCCAAAAACACGACCGTTTGCACCGGGGCTGGAGGGCCCTCCCCCGGAAACACGGTGACTCGCGCGATGTAGTTGCCGGTGCTGCGCGACGTGCGGAGCGGCGATATGCCAAGGAAGTATTCGCCGGTTCCATCGCCGCGAATGAGGAAGTCGAGCCGCGGATCAAAGTCGCGCGCGTTGAAATTGCGGTCGTCGTTGAACGCCAGCAGATTCTCGTTTCGATCGAACACGGCGGCGACGGGATCGAGCGATCCGCTGGTGGCGCGGATGTCGATCACGAGTCGATCGCCGGGCGTGAGTTCGCCGAGCGAGTACAGATCGGAATCCGTCCCGAAGTCGATCGCGCCCTGAAACGTCAGCTCTTCGTTCGGCGACAATGACAGCCGCGTGGCGCTCTTGAAGTCTTCATTGCCGCCGCTGTCGAGAAAAGGCGACGCGTCGAAGGATGCGGGCTGCGGGCATCCCGTCGTGACCAGCAGCGAGACGCACAAGCCAACACACAGGGTCAGTCGTTCAAACACGCGGCGTTCCCTCAGTACACACTTCTAATGGCCGCGCGCGTCGCGGCTTACTCGTCAATATGTTGGCACGTTCCACAAAGATGCGGCAAGTCTTTCGCCAGCAACGTGCGTGCTACCGCGACGTCGACCGGATCGGTCGTCGTCATGTGCTGCGCCTGCGCCGCTCCCTTTCGCACGCCAACCGTCTGTCGCAGCAACTTGGGGCAATTTTCAAAACCCGTCGGAAACACGCGCGACTCGAGCACCGCACGCTGAAACTGTTGGTTGTCGGTCAACTCCCAAGCGCCCGCCGTCGTGTCCATCACGTCTGACGGGTCTGCGGTATGGTAGAGGCCGAGGAGGTGTCCCAACTCGTGGCTGGCGGTGTTGGCCAGCATTTGGCCCATCTCCTCCGTCGTCAGACCCATCACCTGATACGTCGCAAACGTGTTCACGAAGATGATGGCCTTTTGCGCGTCAACCGCGTTGTAACGATCGACATTATCGGCCAGTCCCAACAAGCCCACGCCGTCGCCCCCGAAGTACAGCACCGCGTGACTCGCAGCCGGCGGCGGACCGTCATCCGACGTCAGAATCTCGACGTCGTATTCCGCATAGTCGCTGCGCATCTGCTCGACCACGATGTCTTTCAACCGCTGCGTGGCGCGGGCGTAGGCGGCGCCGACGAACGCCCCCTCAAACGCCGGAAACGAGAGATCCCGCCGATAGCTCACGCTGACGTTGCTCGCCCCGCGAAAGTCCAGGTACACCAATTGAGACCGTGGCGCCGGCACGTAAGCAGCGCGCTCGGCCTGTAAGTGGAACACGAAGTCGCCCCCGGCCCCCAAACCCGGCGTGACCGCTGCAAAAACCTGTGCGTCTTCCCGGAGAATGTGCCCGATTGAACCGCCC
>CAZLYU010000075.1:0-12321 GCA_964563855.1 uncultured Planctomycetales bacterium
CTTTGGCTTCCGTACAGTGCGACGGCGGCGAGTGCCGCAGCCAATGTTTTTGCTGATGTCTGCATGATTCTTCTCCGTGTGAAATTCATATCCTCTGAAACTCAGGCCGCCTCGGAATGTGCGGCCTACCGCCGTTGTCGGGCGACTACGGTTCTGTGCGGGCCGCTTGTCAGTGCATAACGTGCTGGTCACGCTGATGGTTCATGCGTTGCCCCGGCGCCGCAGCAGCGCGAGCCCGCCGAGGCCCAGCAGCGCGGCGGTGGTGGGTTCGGGGATGACGAAGGCGATGTCGTGGATCGAACGGGCGTCGCCGAAGTTGCCCAGGTCGGCGGTGGCGAAGCCGTTGTTGGGGTCGATGCTCATCAGGCCCGAGAGATCGCCGAAGGCGGTACCCGTGAAATAACTGGCGATGAACAACCCGGAATCGCGATCGAACCCGAGCCCGATGCCCGCGTTGCCCGCTCCGGCGGGTAGCGTCAGCGTGGTGTTGGAGATCACCGAACCGTCGTTGGGGTTGACCTGCAGGAAGGCTTCGCTGACCGAATCCAGCACGAACAATTCACCCGCGTCGTTGAAGGCGATGGACATGCCGATGCCGTTGCCCGGCTCGAGCGTGGGTCGGAGGTCGCCGACCGCGGTGCGTGAGGCGTCGGTCGGGTCGATGGTGAACAGGTCGTAGCTCCCGCCGGCGCCAAAGTTGCCCGCGCCGTAGAGCGTGCCTGTGATCGGATCGTAGGCCAGGTCGCCGATGCTCAGATGGACGGGTGGGTTGGGGTCAGCGTCGCCATCGGTGTTGAGCGGCTCAAGGACGGATGTGAGTTCGCCGCCCGTGATCGGATCAAGCGTGACCAGTCGGCCTTGCGCGTCAAAGCCTCCGGGCACATAGGCGTAGACGACGTTGTCGCTGGCGGCCAGACCACTGACGCGCGGGTAGGTCGCCAGCGCGGCAAAGGAATTCGGCGCGGTATAGATCCCGATCTGGCCGTTGGCCGGCGAGGCGCCGTTGCCGCTGCCGCCGTGGGCGAGCCAAAGGTTGGCCTGAGCGGGCGAGCTGGTCAGCAGCACAGCGCTCAGGCCCATCGCGAAACGTGCAGTGATGGTGCGGGTTGTTGCCATGGGATTCCTCAGCTGGGGATTGATTCTGTGGGTAAGTTCAGTTTGTCAGCCGCCGGCGACGCAGCATCGCGAGCCCGCCGAGGGCGAGCAGCGCGGCGGTGGTGGGTTCGGGGATGACGGCCAAGGTGTATTGGCTCGGCACGGCGGGAGAGAAGGCGCCGGCTTCTTGCGGATCATCGAAGGGCGGCGCGTAATTGGGCGTGTTCAAGGCGAAGACCTGGCTGCCCTCGCCGTCGTTCTGGATCGAGAATCGAACGAAGTCATTCGCCACGTCAACGTTTCCTCGGATGCGGAACAGGTCATCCGTGGCATCTTCCACCAGGTCAAAGATGAGTTCGGTGGGTGTCGCGGTGAGTGCGAGTCCGCTGACTTCCAGGTCGGAGTTGCTCGGGGTCAGGACGGTCGGTCCAGGGTAGACTGAGCCGGTGAACGTGAGGCTGTAGTCCGTGATATTGCTCACGTCCAGGGTCCCGAGTTGGTTCACGGTGATCGGTCCGGTGATGGTGATGGCGCCTCCCGAGGAGCCGCCCTCGCCGCCGGTGGGGATGACCTGGTCGAAGAAGTAGGTCGTCGACGCGGACGCCGCGGTGGTGAGTGAGCCAGTGATGAGCGCGGACACGATGAGCTTGAACAGTTGCATGTTAAGGATCTCCATTGAGGTGTCGAATGACTTAGGAATTCCGCCGCCGACGGAGCAGGGTCAGGCCGGCGAGGCCGAGCAGCGCAGCGGTGGTGGGTTCGGGAATCTGCACGGCCATCGCGTCGATCGCGACGAAGAGGAAGGGGTTAAGCGTCGAGATCGTGAGCGTCGTCAGCGGCGAGTCGGACGTCAGCCCGATGAAGGTTTCACCGTCGGTGGCGAATACATCACTGCTCAAGACATCGCCGCCGACGTTCTGAGCCGTGAACGGCAGCTCCTGGAACGCGAAAGCGTCGTTCGAGTCGAGCAGGAACAGCTCGAGTCCGACAGCGTTGACGTTCTGCCCGGTGAAGTCGAGTGTGATCGGCTCATCTGGCGACGCGGTGCTGAGGTAAAGGTCGGTCGGGTTGCCGGTGTTGGCCACCGCCCGCAGGCCGCTCGGGGCTGATGCGGTGAAGCTCACGCTTCCAATGCCGAACGCCTGCGGGCTGGCCACCGGCCCGGCCGTCAGGCCGTCGAAGCTCTGCGTGCCCTCGATGACGATGCCCGTGAGGAAGGTGGTCGAGTCGGTTTCTTCAGTGATGGCGGCGAAGGTGTCGCCGACGTTGATCAGGGTCACGGCGGCTGCGGCCGCCGCGGTGATGTAACGAAGTTTCATGGCTGTGCTCCAGTTCGAGGCTGTTAGGAAAACGTAGGAATCAACAAGCCACCCGCCGCCGGCGCAGCAGGATGGCGCCGCTGAGGGCGAGCATCATGGCGGTCGCGGGTTCGGGAACCGCGGTCGTGCCGACCGTGACCGCCACGGCCTCCAGCTCCGCCGTGTCGTTGGTGATCGTGAACGTCAGCGGGGTTGTCGGGCCAAAGGCGCCAAACACCGTGAAGCCGAGGCTCTCGTTGTTGTTGCCAACGCCGCCGGGGAACGTGATCACGCTGCCGGTGACGGAAACGTTGTTGCTGTCGCGCACCAGAATGTCTAGCGATCCGAAGTCGACCGTGATCCCGTCGACGCCGTCGGCGATGAGGACGGTGGGATCCTGGATCGACTCGGAGAAGCTGATGGTCTGCCCGAGCGTGCTCATGGAGGCCGCACCCATCAGGGCGGCGGTGGAGACACCGCCCGGGTTCGTTCCGAACATGGAGTCGAAGGTGACCAGTGCGTCGGTCCCGGTCCGCAGGTCCCACCGCTCGAAGTGGCCGAACCCTACCCCCGGGTCGGTCTCGAAGGTGATGACGTTCGTCCCGATCTCGCCCATCACGATGCCGTCGGCGGCGCCGTCGAATGTGGGAAAGCTGGTGGTGGTGACGGGCAACTGGGCATAGGCGTTCGCCGCGAGCATGGTCAACGTTGACGCCGTGACAAGCAGCGCGAGTCGAAGATCGAATGAATGATTCATCAGTGAAGTCCTTTCAAAGTAAACAATGTGGGAAGTCCGCGCACTGATTCGCACGCAGGAGTCACCATTACCGCCTCCGTAACAGCGCCAAGCCGCCGAAGGCGAGCAGTGCGGCGGTAGTGGGCTCGGGGATGACGCTGATGGTGAGCGTGTCGGGCGTGGGGAATTCCGTGCCAGCCCCCGCGTTCCACGAGAACAAACCAAACCCATCGGTCACCGCGTAGGCGCCCGCCGGGAACAGATCGGAGAGCGACGCCGCCGTAGACGGATCGCCGAAGGCAAAAGGCAGTTCTCCAGCGACCTCGAGGTATTCGACGACGTTGCCATTGAACGTCAGTCCGATGTTGCTTTCGTCGGCCCCGGCGGCGATCTGCAAATACGTTCCCGTATTTCCGGCGCCGGCCGACGCGAAGAGGAAGAAGTATGGATCGTCGTTCGTGGCGTTCGGATAGACGAAGGCGCCGCCCAGGGTGTCGCTGGTCACGTCGGTGACGATCTGGCTTTGTCCGATGGCTTCGGTGGCGACGAAAACGGTGCTGCTGAAGTCACTGAAGTCGTAGCCGGTATCACCGTTCTGCGCGTCGGTCACGGTGAAGGCGACCGAGAAGGGGTCGTTGTTGCTGTCGACGCCGGACCACTCGAACAGCAGCGGCTGGCTGGCGAGGGCGGGTGCGGCGGCTAGAGCAAGGATAATCGCAGCGACGCAATGGCTGCCGGGGAACTGTGTCATGGGGCGTACTCCTCCTGTTTGGTCATCAAAAGGTGCAGATGTTGTTTTCTGCCGCGCTGCTGCTGACCGTCCATGGCGCAGCGAGGATGGCGCGGCCCGGTGGCTACCGTCGGCCCCGCAGCGTCAGCCCGCCCAGAGCGAGCAAAGCGAGCGAGCCGGGTTCGGGGATCAACTGCGGTTACTCGGGCGCCCGGGTGCGCTTAACGCCGGCGCAGCGACGTGAGCCCACTGAGGGCGCTCGGCGCGCGGCGGTGCGGTTCCGGGGCGGCGGTGGTGATCAATCTTTGGACAAACATGAATCGACTCCTCGTGCGAAACAACAGCCAATAGGCAATACCGCCCCGCTGCCGATGCACAGCAACGCGACGTCGGTGGCGACGACACCGATCAGTTCTCGCGGAGCAAGCCGACCCCCGGCTCGGGAGCGCATCGCGACGCCGCGCGAGTATCCCAGCCACCGGGCGCAGCCCCTCCTCCTCTCAACCCCCATTAAGGCGTTGGCGGCCGGAGGCGGCGCGACAGGCGGCGGATTTTTGAGGAATTTTGCCGCCCTACCGCCGACCTTGCGCCCGGTGCTGCGGCTAAGACTCTGTTTGACAATTGGTTAGGTCAATCGGGGGCGGCGGCAGCGGTCTGGTCCCGGGGCAGCGGCCCCATCACGAAAACGTCGCGGCGCGAGTGGCTCGAACCACCGGAAAAGGAGCGACGAGGGTTCAGCTACTCCAGCAGGGCCAGCACGTCCGCCCAGAAGCTCACCCAGCCGTCGCCGATCGCAGCGCCGGGGGGATCGCCGACCCGGACGGCGGCAAAGCACGCGTCCTGCCACGCGTAGCGCAGCCATTCGACGGCCGCGGCGCGTTGTGCCGGGTCACGCGCGGCCAGGCGCTCGCGTTGGATGCTGAGGTCGGCCTCGAGCCAGTCGAGCGCCACGTCGAAAAAGGCCGCGCGCTCGGCGGGGGTCGGCCGCGGGACGTCCTCGCCGTCTCCGGCGCCGGCGGCGACGGCTTGCGTGGCGGCGGTCCAGCGGATGTAGCGCTCCTGATCGGCGGCCAGCACCGGGTCGGCCTCCATCGCGGCGGCATAGAGCCGCGCCGCGCGGGCGGGCAGGTCGAGCTGCTCGGCGAGTTGCGCCAGTTCCAGCCGCTCGGCTTGCGAGAGCGGCTCGAGCGATTCGTTCCAAGGCGTTTCCATGAGCAGCCCGAGGTGCGCGACCTCTCGAGTCACGTCCGCGCGGAGATCCGCTTGCAAGTCGTTGTCGGGCTGCAAATCGGCGGCGCGGTCGATCAGCGCCCGCGCGTCGGCGAGTTGCGCTTGCGCGACATACGCGCGGGCCAGCATACATACGGAGACCAGGTCGTCGGGGCTCCACGCCACAGCACGCTCGTAGACCGGAACGGCCTCTGCGCTGCGGCCGAGGCGCAGCAGTGCGTCGCCGAGCGCGATTCGCGCGGGCTGGGCCCGTACGGGCTCGTACTGCTCGGCCAATGCGTAGAGCTCGACCGCCTCGGCATAGCGGTTGGTGTAGAAATTGAGCAGGTTCGCGAGTCGGTAGTAAGCCGGACCGTACTGCGGCGCCTCGGCGATCACGGCGCGGAGCACGGCCTCGGCGTCGGCAATCCGCCCGAGGTCTTCGAGGATCAGTGCGCGTCTGAGGCGGGCGATTCGAGCGTCCGGTCGGAGGCTGACGGCCGCGGTGGCGTACGCGAGGGCGTCAGCAGGTCGGTTCGCGTCACGGTGCAGCAGCACGGCCAGCTCGTGGTTCACCCAGAAGTCAGCCGGAAAGCGGTCGCGAGCGGATTCCAGGATTTCGAGCGCCCGAGACGGCTGCTGCCGCCACGCAAAGAACTTGGCCGCCAGCCAAAGACTCGGCGCCGGTTGCCGCTCGAGTGCGGTCGAATCGAGGAGCGCGAGCAGCGCGTCGGGGTCACCGGTTCGATACGCAGCCCGGAGCCGATCACGCCATGGATCCGGATCGGCGGTCGCAACCGCGACGCTGACCGCTGTTCGCAGCGCGGCGGCGCTGGCGACATCCACCGCACGCCCCTGCTGGTGAGCGGTCGCCATCCGCGGGCTCGCGAGGATGGCGCCCCAGATATCGATCGCCGCCAGCATATCAGCGCGGACCAACGGCGGCCGGTCGGCAAGCGCGGCCCCGACCGATTCCGGCGCGTCGAGCACCTGCATACCGGCATCTGCGAACGCCTGCTCGATCTGTTCGGCCGCAGACAGGTAGTCGGCGTTGTCGGCGGCGGCGCGGGCCCGTTCGAGCGTATGCAGCAGTTGCTGGTCGGATCGCGCGCGGGCGTGGCGCTGCTCCACGTCCGCGGCGAGACGGGCATACGCGTTGGATTCGTCGGCGGCGGAAAAGACGGGCGCGATCCGCTGCGCGACTTCGCGCGCGGCGCGCCACAGTTGCGGATCTCCGGCGGGGTCGTTTCGTGCGATGGCCGCAGCGGTGCGCAGCTCCTCGAGCGCCATCGCGCGCGCAGCGGTGATCGCGTTCTGCGCGGACTGCGCGGCGAACAGCCCGGCGCCGACTGTGACGACCAGCGCTAGCCCGCTCAGCGCGAGACCGACCGTCAGGCGGCGTCGCTTGCGTTCGCCGGCGGCGCTCGCTTCGGCGCGCGCCCGGGCGATCTCCGCCGCGCGGGCGCGGCTCTCAACCGTTGTGAAGTGCTGGGCAAGCCGGGCCGCGACGGCGCTCGCGTTCGCCGGTCGGTCGTCTGAGCGCCGCGCGACACACGCCCGGACGAGCTCAGCGAGATCCGGCGGAACGTCGGGGTCGGCGAGTCGCGCCAGCGGTGCCGTCGTGTCGGCCTGCTGAGCGGCCGTGCGTAGCGCCGTGGGCGTGCCCGCGTCGTAGAGGGCGCGCCCGGTCAGGATGTCGCAGAGTATGGCGCCGAGCGCAAAGACGTCACACCGTGCGTCGAGCGTTGCGTGGTCGTGGAAGCGTTCGGGCGCCATAAAGGCGGGCGTGCCGGCGTGGCGGCGGAACTCGGGTGAGCTGGTCTCCGCCGGCGCGGGGACGCTGGGATCCGTCAGGCGGGCGGTGACCTGCGCCAGGCCCCAGTCCATGAGCTGCACCTCGCCGTGTTTGCCCACCATGATGTTGCCTGGTTTGACGTCGAGATGGACGACGCCGCGTTCGTGCGCGTACGCCAGCGCCTCCGACACGCGCAGCAGGATTCGCAGAAGCGCGCTCCGGTCTTGATCGCTGCGCGTGGCAAGGAGATCGGCGAGCGTGCGCCCCTTGACGAGCTTCATCGCGAAGTAGGGGCGTTGATCGGCAAGCGCACTCAGTTCGTAGACGGGAACGATACCGGGATGCTGCAGTTGCCCCGCGATGCGCGCTTCGGCAATGAAGCGCTCGATGAGATCGGCGCGGTCGCGATGGCGGGCCTGCAGCACCTTCACCGCGAGCTCTCGCCCGAGGGTGGCGTCGTAAGCACGGAGCACGGCCCCCACGCCGCCGCGTGCGATCTCGTCGAGGAGTTGCAATCGCCCGGCCGGCATGGGCGCGGACACCGCGTCAGCAGCCGGATCGAATGAGGGCTGCGGATCGGACTGCGGATCAACGACGGTGTCGGCGGCGCCGACCAGATCCTCGGCCGCGGGATCCGGATCCAGGCCGATGCGCAGCAAACAGGTGGGGCACTGGTCGCGAGCGTGCGTCGCGGCGGCGGGCGTGCCGCAGGTTGGGCAGAGTTTAAGCACGATTCGCCTCGCTGCGAGTTCGGCTGCGGGATGCTCAGAATCGCGTACAGGAAGTTTAAGGAAAAGCCGCTACGACCCGGCGCTCGGATCGCGTAGGGCTGCGAACAACGCGCGAATCTCCTCGTCAATCTCCATATCGGCGGGGTCCAGCAGGGTCTCGGCGATCGTGGCCCGTAGCACACGTCGATAACGACCACGCAGCCGACGCGCCGCGCCTTCGACAGCGACCTCCGTCGTGCCCAGCGTTTCGGCCAGTGCGGCGTACGGTTGGTTTTCGGATGGTCCCGCCAGGACGTCCCGCAGGACGGCGAATGACTCGCCCCGGCCGGCTTCTTGTTCGGTTTGCTCAAGCCGGCCAAGGGCGCGCGACAAGAGGTCGAGCGCCCAAGCGCGGTCAAACACCTGCTCGGGACCGGAGCGGTCGGCGGGCTCGAGGCGATATCGTTGCTCAGCCGCGGCCGCGTCGAGTGAGAGCGCGACGCGGCCCCCGCCGCGCTTGACGGCACGGCTGCGGTCGCTCATGTCAGCGAGGAAGAACCCACAGTCGCGCCGTAGTAGCGCGCGAAATCGGCCGCGTTCCCGGTCGGCGCGCTCGAGGAGTTGACCTTCCATGAGGCGGGCAAAGTAGGCCTGCGTCAGGTCCTCGGCGCGATCGGGTGCGT
Source organism: uncultured Planctomycetales bacterium (assembly GCA_964563855.1). GTDB lineage: Bacteria > Planctomycetota > Phycisphaerae > UBA1845 > Fen-1342 > JAFGRR01. The sequence goes on from CAZLYU010000075.1 coordinate 8,257, forward strand.
AACCCCGCGAACGGATAAACGCATACAGCGGGTACCAGTAGGCCCGGCACATTTCCTGGAAAGCAGCATTGCGGGCGGTGCGGTCGCGAGCGGCTTCGTTGAGTCGGTCCCACTCAGTTGTCGGGAAGGCGTCGTTCATGCGGGTCCGCTCAAATTCCGCGGTCTGTTGGGTGCAGCCTCGTGCAATGCATGTTAGCGCCGCCCGTAGATCGTGCGGCAATCGCGGCGGGCGCCCGCCAGCCGATCGCTGAACGCGGCCCCTCGGCTCCGTCCGGCTGCGAACTCGTCAAGTACTCCGTCAATCCGGAGCCTCCGCCACTTTAACGGCGCGAAACCAGAACGACCCAATCGAGGTCCGGATCGACAGGCGAGTCGCCTAACGATGGTGATGAACCGCCATGGATGGCGCGACACGACCCTCTTGCAACACGCCCCCCGTACGCGGATTGAACCACTGCACTGAGAAGGCTCCCGCGACGCTTGTCAGATCGAGCTCGGTCGTGCCGCCGTGCTTGAGGTACACTGAGGTAGGTGTTTCCGACGTCGGCCAACACGTAGTCATCCGTGGCGCTCGTCAAATCGTTCGCGGCCGCCATTCGCTCGAGCGGGACGTACTGCTCAAAGAAACGCGTTGCGATTCGCGTGATGCGCCACATATTGGCTCGCTGGCGCATGTCCTCTGCGCCCAGATCGCTGGTGGGTGAGTTGTCTTTCCAGCCGAAGTACCACTCGACGCCCGCGCCGCCGGCCATGTAAGCGCCCCACAAGAGCTCCTTGCGAGCCTCCTCCTGGCTCACGCCGCCGCCGGTGTCGTCGGTCACCAGACCGAACTCCCAGCCGAGCGGCTCGTCGACGTTCACCATCCACGGCCGGCCGTGCTCGACCGAGGCCGCGACCCAGCGTCGCACCTCTTCGTTGTAGTCCCAGCCGCGCTCGTCGAGATACGGCTGATCAAGTTGCAGCGACGCGCCTTCAAAGTGTGGGTCGCCGAGCAGCGGGCCATACACCTTGTCCTGCTCGAACGGGTAGTGATGTACGACGATCGGGTGGTCGTACGGATCGAGCCCGCGAATGTAGGCCGCGAAAGCCTTCATCTGCTGAGGCGTGGTCGCAGCGCCGAACATTCGCTGCTCGTCGGTATGTCCGTTTTCTTCGCCCAGGTTCCAGACCAGCGCCAGGTGATGCCCGAACCGTGCGACCATCTCGCGGTAGTAGAGCCGTCGCGTGTGGGCGAAGTCGCCGCCGTCGAGCATCTCGAACAGGCTCTCGTTCTCGGTCTCCGTGAGCAGCACGTGCAGCAGGATCCCCTGCTGCTGCATGTGCGTGAACAACATCTCCCACGGCGCCAGCCGGCTGACGTCGAACGTCTCGCGCCGGCCGAAGTGCGTCCACGGCCAGACTTCCCAGCCGTCGCCCTCGAAGTTCATTGTGACGAAGTACTGCGAATTGAGACCGACGCTCGCCAGGTAGTTCACGAAGCCGATGATGTTCCGGCGACTCCGATGGCGACGGGTCTTTTGACAATCAGGACAATTGTCCCGCCATTCCCAATGTAGATCAGACGGACGGTGACAACGATGGTCTGGGCGACGCATGCGACATTCGCCCGTTCGACTCGGATGCGGATCAAGCCGACCATGATGGGGACGGCGTTGGCGATGCCTGCGACAACTGCTTCTTTATTGCCAACGGCAATCAGTCCGACATCGATGGTGATACGCTCGGCGACCGGTGTGACAACCGCCCGAATGCGGCCAACCATGGGTGACAACTACATCGTCGGCAACGTGAGGAATCCGGCGACGCGGTTGCCTGCGGGTTGGCCGATGCGTCGGAGACGTTTCGCGACATCAGCAGTCTCGTCTTCGGTGCATTCCCGGAAACTTGCAGCAGCTATGATCTGGGCGCGCCCGAAACGCACGGGGTGCGTGACGACGGAGCGCTGGCGAAATATTATCATGATTCGGATGGTGGCTTCGGCGGCTTCAGCGCCGTGGTTCCCGAGCCCACGTTGCTGGTGCTGCTGGGGCTCGCGGCATTGTTCATCCGTCGACGCTAATCGAGTCAACATTAACCGCAGACAGATGGAGATGAAGAGTGTTCAGGTTTTTGCAACTAGAAAGTGGCGCCGCGAACCGGACGATCCGCCGCGCGGTCCTTGTCGTCGCCGCGGTCTCGAGCCCGATGTTTCTCGTCGGATGCGCGAGCACGCAACGCGGTCATGGAACGTCCGACAGCGGCATGCTGAGCAAGTCCGACGTCGTCGCGGCTCAGCGTGAGTGGGGTGAGGGTATCGTCGATATCGCGCGCATCCACGCGAACGGCGGCGACTACAAGGCTCGCGCGAGGCGCCACATCGAGACGCTCTACGCCTACGGCCAGACGGACGTCATGTTTAAGCCGACCCTCGCGTCGCAAGATCAGTTCCGCGAGACGTTCGACGAAGCGCTGGACTACTTCATCGGCCGGCCGGGCAGCGAAGATAGTGGTTTCGCGATCAAGGGCTGGACGAACGTCCGCTGGGACAACAACGGGATCTACACCGATCGCGACTCGGCCATGGCAATGGGGAACTACTTCTTCACCGGGCCGGACGGATCTGAAACGAAGGTCGAGTACTCGTTCGGATACGTCCGGGGCGGCGACGGCGACCTGAAAATCAACTTGCACCACTCGTCACTGCCGTACACGCCGTAGTCACGGCGGGAACGGTTACTGGATTCGCGGTGGACGCGGCAGCCCGAAACAGGCTCGCCGCCCCCGCGGCGTGAGTTGGCCGCAGCCCGAGCCAGCGTCGTACGTCGCCAGTCGGGCAGTCGGCGCCGTCGCTTGTTGACCTGGGACGCACAGGCCGCTCGAAACCGCCAGCCGCCCGCCCAAAAACCGCCGGCCAGCGTGTAGCCACCGCCGGTCATCACCATCCCGGCGTCCGGTTGGCCGATCGTGCCCTCGAGCACGAAGCCGCCGCCAAAGCCGTAGCCGCCACCGCCGTCGATGGTGTTCCAGGAGAGGTCGAATGACTGCGCCGCGGCGACCGCGGTCAGTCCGATCGACAACAGGCCGGTGAACAATCTGACATTTCCGCGCTGAAGCATCTGTTTTACTCTCGACGATGCGCCGCGGCGCGCCATTACGTTGTGTGAGTTTTGCGCCGGGTAATTGAACGCAATGTTCCATGCCTGGCATAGCCTCCTCGTACGTGGTCGGCGCTGCGCAGTATTCCACCAGCGCCTCCAATCGCGTGAGGCGATCCACCAGCCGAGTTAGACTGTTTCATGACGGATGTCCTCCTTGGACGGCGTGGAGCCGGATCAGTGGCGTGCTTCACGCGCGAGTTGTTCGACGAGTGGCCCGGTGAACTGCAACTGGAAATCAGCGAAGTCTTCCAGGTCGACATCGCCATCGGCGTCAAGATCAGCTTTGCTATCGACGTGCTGAAGTTCGAAAACGTAGTTCCCGCCGGCGATCCCGTCGTTGTCGCCATCCAACGCTTGTCCGGTAGCAACCGCTGACACCGATTCAGCGACGGTTATAGTATATGTATCGCCCTTCAGCGCGTCGGCCAAGCCGATGATCATGAACTGGCTTCCAGACCCTGATGCATCAAATCCGACCACTTCTCCGCTCCCGTTCATAATCGTGACATCTTCGTCGCCGAACGCTACCGGCTCGTTGAAGATCACACGAACTGCGGACACTGATGCCCCAGTCAGTGGCGAGCTGCTCGGCGCCGAAGGATCACGACACAGCACGACAGGACCCGGCTCGTCGCCAATTGCCCGAATGAGATGTACGCCGCTGAGATCAGAGACATACATCAAGGTCCCGTCGGGTGAAATGGACAGGCTGCTCACCCCGGTAAACCCGGTCGCCCAGGTGGTGTGCTGTCCGTTCGGGTCCACCTCTTGGATCTCATCGCTCAGCGTCTCAGTCACAAAGACGGCGCCGGCGAACGGACCCAGATTCGATACGGCCAGATCACCGTAGAAGCGAGCCGCTGTTGGTACTTCCTGTCCGATTAGGCGATAACTCCCGCCCTGATCGACGTCTCGCAGTTCATAAAGC
>CAZLYU010000076.1:0-12059 GCA_964563855.1 uncultured Planctomycetales bacterium
TGCGACCAAGCATCGATCCAGCCTTCGACTATCCGCCACGCCCTGTTCCTCGGCCGCAACGATGTATAGCGCCATGACCGGCAGCACGGCCCCGTTCATCGTCATCGACACGCTCATCTTGTTGAGCGGGATGCCTTCGAACAGTTGCCGCATATCCTCGATCGAGTCGATCGCGACGCCGGCCATGCCCACGTCGCCGCTCACCCGCGGATGATCGCTGTCGTAGCCCCGGTGCGTCGCCAGATCGAAGGCGACCGACAATCCCATCTGACCCGCCGCCAGATTGCGACGATAAAACGCATTCGACGCTTCCGCGGTGCTGAAACCGGCGTATTGCCGCACGGTCCACGGCCGCGTCACGTACATCGTCGTGTACGGACCGCGCAAAAACGGCGGCAGGCCCGGCATCGTGTGCAGATGATCGAGCCCCTCCAGGTCTTCCGGGCCGTACTCCGGCTTGATGTGAATCTGCTCCGGCGTCTGCCAGATAAGCTGATCGAGCGGCTTGCCCATCAGCTTCTCGACCGATGCACGCCACTCCGCCTCAGACGCAGGGGCCCCGGCCGCCGAGTCGCGAAAATCAACATTGGCGAAATTTGGAATGGTCACGCCAGCACCCCTTCTTCACCGAGTAAGTCACGCAACGTGCCGAGCACGTCGCACTTGATAAAGATGAAGCGATCCACACCCGCCGCGCGGTAGTGCGCTTCGTGATCCCCCGGATTGCCGGCCAGGATGACGGTTCGCGCCCCCGCCTCGTGCAGCCGCGGCGCGAGCTCGGAAACGACGCTCGCGTAACGCTCGTCGGTCGAGCAGATGACAGCGATGTTGGCCGCGCTGCCCGCGAACGCCGCCGGCGCCTCGCCAATCTCGATCTGACCGCTGGCGATCACCTCGAAACCACCCGCTTCGAAAAACCCCTTCGAAAACCCGGAGCGTGCGTTGAACTCCGCCGGCGTTCCAATCTGCGCCAAAAAGACGCGCGGCCGGAAGCCGAACGTCTCTTGATGCTCGTCACTGGCGCTACGCAACGCCTCGAACGAGCGGGCATACGGATGCGGCACGATGGGCGCCTCGATCGTCTCCGGCTCCCCGGCGAACACGCGCGCCGCAAGCTCGCCCAGACTCGCGCCACCCTGCACCGCCTCCAGCGCCGCCGGCATCACCGCCGCCGCTTCGGCCGTCGGCGGTGACAGCTTCGCCAACGCCGCGTCCGGCTGAAAGGCCGCCCGATGCACGTACAACCGCTTGCGGGCCGCGCCGATCACGGCCGCGCGGCTGGTCTCCGGCGTCTCCACCGCTTCCTCCTCGAGATGCGGAAACTCGCTCACGCCAAGAATGGCGTCGCGCCGCGTCGTGATGTTGCGTTCGCGCGCCGACGACGACTCGGACAACTGCTCGGCCACCCAGCCCGACTTCAAGCACGCCAGCATCCCGCCATGCGACTCGATCGTCTGCAGGATGACCCAGGCCTTCTCCGCCAGTTCACTGGTCAGTCTCTCGATGAACCACGACCCGCCGGCCGGATCGGCGACGCGGAGCAAGTGCGATTCTTCCGCGACAATCGTCGCCGTATTGCGGGCGATCCGCCGCGACCGACCCGAGGGCAATCCGATCGCCTGATCGAGCGGGGTCGACGTAACGACGTCTGCGCCGCCGACCGCCGCGGCGAACACGCAGGCGGTGTTGCGCAGGAGGTTCACCCACGGATCGCGCGTCGTGAGCACCCGCTTGCTGGTGCGAACGTGCATGCTCATCTTCCCGGCCGCATCCGCCCCATCACCGCCGCTGGCGGCCACCACGCGGCGCCACAGTTGCCGAGCCGCGCGCAGCTTGCATGCCGCGAGAAAGAAGTTGCAGCCCACGGCGTAGCTGAACTGCATTTGCTTGGCCGCGTCCGCTAAATCCATCTCCCCGCCGGTCAGCACCCGCAGGTACTCGATGCCGGTCGCCATCGAGAACGCCAGGTCCTGCGCCGCCGACGCACCGGCGTGGTGGTAGGGCGCCGACCCGACGCGAATCGACGTGCCGCGCGGGCAGTGTTCCGCCGTCCAGCGAGCCAGCGCGAGCATCTGCGCGTACGCATTCTCCAGCGACTGCGGCAAGCGGCCGTCACGGGCCAACACCGCCAGCGGATCCGCGTTGAACGCCACCCGCGCCGTCGCCAGGTCGACGTTTTGTTCACGCAGCAGGCTGACGGTCAGCGCCGCGGCCGGCAAAAACGCCGCTCCCGCTTCGTGCGCCACGCCGATCATCGACAAATGCACTTCGTCGAAGGCGTCGCGCAGGTCGGCCAGCGTGTAGAGGGCCGCCCCGTCTTCACCGATCAGACGCGCCGCCATGGGGTCGTCAGCATCGAGCCCACCTCGCGCCGCGGCGTCGAACCGCAGCAGCACCGACGTCACGCCATGCAGCAGATCGTCGCGCAGCGCTTCGTTGACGCTCTCCGGCGTGGGCTCGGCGCGCTCTTGCCGCAGATCCCAACCGCACTGCGACAGGCCCAGCACATTCGCCCCCCGCGTCAGCCCGCCGAAGCCGGCGCGGCTGGGCATCGGGTCGGGTGCGTGCGCCGCCGTGTATAACGGCAAGATGCGGAGCCCTTCGTAGGTGTGCGTGATCAGTCGTTTCTCGAACGGGGCGCCGCGCAGGTCCCGTTCGACCAGCGCCCGCCACTGATCCTCGCTGATTTCCGGAAACAGTGTGCCGAGGTTGAGTTCCGGCGAAAGCTTCATGCCGCGCAAGCTCCTCGTCGTTCGGACGGAAAGTCGTCCCTGAGCCACAGGCGTAAAGAAACGCGCGTCGCCACGCGATGCCGCGTCAGGCTACCACAGAGCCGAAAGTCTGTGGTGGCCGCGCCCAAACTCGCGGCTCGCGGCTGCCCGGCGGCCGCTTGAGCCGTAACTCAAAGCCGGGTTAGCGCATCCACACCACGCTGCGCAGATCGCATGGCAACCATCGTTGCACGGATGCACGATACCGCGCGGGTCACGATGCGTATCACGCTCCTCGTACACGATTCGTGCACGGGGTTTGCGGAGTGCTTGGAAGTCTACGCTTTGAACCACTGGCGGCGTGACCCCGCATCCCCGGATCGATTAATGAAAACTTAGCGCTCGCCGGTCTTTACTCCGGTTCTCCGGGCGACACAGTCTCCCGTGGAGGAGGAGTTGCGCGCGCTTGTGCACTCCCCAATTTTTGAGAGCCAGCGCCTTGGGCAGTCGGGCGCCGTGCCGATCGTCCGTTCGCCGATCGACGGTCTGTCCGACTACGGCATCGGCGTGTGGCGCGAGCGTGTGCACGCCGATACGGGAGCGGCGCTCTTTGTTTCGAGCCCGGGAGCGTTCGGCACGTACCCGTGGATCGACTTCGAGCGTGACTACGCGGCGGTGTTCATGACCGACGATGCGTTGGAAGATATCGAGCCATTGGTCGATGAGATCATCCGGATCCTGGAGGAAAAGCACGCACGCGGCGAGTTGAGTGCGTGCGGCTGCGGGATCGCAGGCTGGGGCGCGCCGTTTGAATAGGATGACGTCTTCGACGCGTCGGACCTCGAGTTGTTCGCCCACTGCATGACGTCGCCGCTCGCCGGAAACGCCTGCCCCTGCTTCGATGTCGACTTCGACAGCAACGTGGATCTGGCTGATTTCGCGTACGTTCAGGTGCGGTTCAGCGGTCCGTAGCGTGCTTGATCCGAAAAACGCCGATCAGGGTACCAAGACAGCGTGCGGGCCCGCGAATGCGCAATTGTGTTGACGTCGGCCGGCCTTTCCGGATTTCATTCTTCGTGACGGCGGGGTGATCCGCCGCGCCATTCCAGGAGACGTCACTCGCCGAACGGCGCCCACCGGCGCCGTGTGGGCGGCAACGCCGCTCCGCGCCACATCGCAAATCGGGGAACTGCGAGAGTACACCTGACTTCGACCCCGAGAATTGCCGAAGCGGCCTCTGCGTGGGGGCCCTGCAGCGCCAGTCGACCGCCACTCGGCGGGCGAATGCAAACCCGGTCTGGGAAGCGGTCGCGGGGTGACTTCAAGCAATTTGGCATCTGATGCCATCGGTGTATGCGCGAATCCGTCAATGGGGCCACAAACCCGCCGCTGTTTAGCTTTCATCCCCTGAGAAAGCGCCGTCGAAACGGCTGATTCGGGCTTCCGCAATCCGACCCGCCCGCCGATTAAGGACTCGCTCGAGAATCACGCGTGCTCGGCATGGCCGCGGTTCCTTCATTGAACTCAACATGCGCAGCCAAGTCGGCGCCACCCGCGTTGAATGACAGGATGATGTTCTCAAAGAGGGTGACCCGATTGAAATCCGGCTCAACAGAGTATCGAAGCAGATCCTCGCCGCCTTGCTGGTCAAGTGCGAACAGCTCTTCCGGATTGGACCAGGCTGACGAGAAGGCGATACCTGCGAGACTTCTCCCAGCAGGGCCATCTGGATCCTGAAACACGAGTTGCAATGCCCAAGAGTGCCAGTCCACAACCCACAGGCTACCAGAGTCACTTGGGACATTGAATGTCCCGAAGTACATGGTTCCTTGAGTCGATAAGGCAATATCCGATTCCAACCTCCAGCCAAGCCCAATTCCAATTGGCTCTTCCAGAACAGCGCCATTACTCGGATCGACATAGATCAATTCCTGAGCAACCAGATCGAACACCCATATATTTCCACAACGGTCCGCAGCAGCTCCACGGATTTCGCGACCAGCTAATGGCGATCCGATCGGCGTTCCGACAGCAGTCGCTGTGTCCAGCGTTAGGAGTGTTGAACCACTGTCGTCCAACATGTATGCGTATAGCCCGCCTTGTGGGACCAAGGCGAGCGCATCTGCGTCAACGGGTATGCCAGCAACCGTAATGGTCCCGATTTCAATGAGGGAACTTCTATCCTCCTCAAAGTAGAACAAGACGGCGGGAGCGGCGGTATCCTCTGTCCCAATCGATTGGGACTTCAGGCCAAATACGCCAGCATCGACGCTCTCACCCACGTTCAACATCACGATTATCACCATCGCCAAGACCGCAACGACACGGCAACCCTTAACCGTCATCACTTCGTATCCCTCCTGGGCGCAGGGCGGCTGCTCCGAGCCAGGATTATGGCCGCGGTCCGGTGAACTGCAACTGGAACTCTTCAAAGTCGAACACGTCCACGTCGCCATCCGCGTCGAGGTCAGCGGTGCGATCGACATGCGTGAGCGTGAAGACGTAGTCCCCGCCGGCGATGCCGTCGTTGTCGCCGTCGAGCGGCTGGCCCGTCGCGACGGAGGTCACGGTGTCGGCGATCGTGATCGTGTAGGTGTCGCCTTCGAGCGGCTGCCCCAGCCCGATGATCATGAATTGGCTGCCCGATCCGGAGGCGTCAAAGGGAACCGGAAGACCGTCGCCGTCGGTGATCGTCACGTCTGCGTCAGTGAAGGTCACGGGTTCAGAGAAGATTGTCCTGAGTGTGGTAACGGGGCTGCCGGTCATCGGCGTGCCGCTGGGAACCGATGGATCTGTGGAAATGACTGCTGCTCCCGGCTCAACGCCAGCCGTACGAATCAGCCAGATACCGTTGAGGTCCGCCACATACATCGACTCTCCGTCGGGGCTAATAGACAACGCATCGATCTCGACGAAACCGGTGGCCCAAGTGGTATGCGTTCCGTCGGGGGCGACTTGCTGGATCTCTTCGGAAACCTGCTCAGTAACAAACGCGATCCCCCCGAATGGGCCCGACTGCTCGAAGTCGAGGTCACCATACAACCGCTGGGAGCAGGGCACCACCCCACTGACTGCGGTGTACGTCCCGCCGGAGAGAATTCCGGAGACAGACCAGACGGCACTCAGCCCGGAGTCATTGCAGTCCGAGTCTGCGAAGATCATCTCTCCGCCGTAGACGCCCGCCGGATCTCCGCGTAAACCTCTAACGTCAGTATCTATACGCCCACTTGGTAACGAGTTCGCCGATCGAAGTGTCCGAACGAGCGCGGTGTCCAGCGTGGACAAACGAGTCCCCTGCATCCCGTTCGCGTCGAGAAGCACGGCCTTCTCGGTCACCCCGATGGGGGTAAGATCGAAGTCGTAGAACACGTCCCCCGTTTCCGTCCAGTGGTTTGTGACTACGCCGTTCCGGTTGAGCGTGTAGTAGTTCGTGATGCTCCCAGCGCCATTTGTCGACAGCGTGAAGTGAATATTGCCATCGATTAGCCCGTCATGGTCGAACCGGACACGCGCCACATTGTCAGGACTGATCACAGATGCGAGCGAAACGATGGTGCCCGCAGATGTGATCAGGCGGATCGACGCCACGCCGTTGTTCGCCGTCGCTGCGACGACCCCGGTCCCGAACTGTGGATCGTCGATCGCTTCCAATTGAGGTATCTGACCGTCCAGTAACGGAGCGATCTTGCGAATCGTGAACCCCGGCGGCACCTGCGGCTGAGCCACCCCCAGGGGCACCACCAGCCCCAGCACCGCCATCACGCACACGCTCTGCGCAGTCTTCTTCATTGCTTGACTCCTAATTGCAGTCTGAATCATGGCACCCGCCGCTGACTTTGCGGCCACCTACCTCGTCCTAGGCGTCAAAGTGATGCGTAGCGCAAAGAAAGGGGCGAAAAACGCTTCGCAGGGCACAAATGGGCGCTATTCGTTGCAGTGCTCGTCGCTGTCGCGCTCCGTCTCGGCTAATTCAGCAGCTGCTGGATCTCGGCCACGTCACCCATGTCCACGTCCCCGTCGAACCGCTGGGGACCGCTCGGATCATCTCCCGTCAGGTCGGTCAGGGCAACATCAGCAGCGGCCCGGTGAACTGCAACTGGAACTCTTCAAAGTCGAACACGTCCACGTCGCCATCCGCGTCGAGGTCAGCGGTGCGATCGACATGCGTGAGCGTGAAGACGTAGTCCCCGCCGGCGATGCCGTCGTTGTCGCCGTCGAGCGGCTGGCCCGTCGCGACGGAGGTCACGGTGTCGGCGATCGTGATCGTGTAGGTGTCGCCTTCGAGCGGCTGCCCCAGCCCGATGATCATGAATTGGCTGCCCGATCCGGAGGCGTCAAAGGGAACCGGAAGACCGTCGCCGTCGGTGATCGTCACGTCTGCGTCAGTGAAGGTCACGGGTTCAGAGAAGATTGTCCTGAGTGTGGTAACGGGGCTGCCGGTCATCGGCGTGCCGCTGGGAACCGATGGATCTGTGGAAATGACTGCTGCTCCCGGCTCAACGCCAGCCGTACGAATCAGCCAGATACCGTTGAGGTCCGCCACATACATCGACTCTCCGTCGGGGCTAATAGACAACGCATCGATCTCGACGAAACCGGTGGCCCAAGTGGTATGCGTTCCGTCGGGGGCGACTTGCTGGATCTCTTCGGAAACCTGCTCAGTAACAAACGCGATCCCCCCGAATGGGCCCGACTGCTCGAAGTCGAGGTCACCATACAACCGCTGGGAGCAGGGCACCACCCCACTGACTGCGGTGTACGTCCCGCCGGAGAGAATTCCGGAGACAGACCAGACGGCACTCAGCCCGGAGTCATTGCAGTCCGAGTCTGCGAAGATCATCTCTCCGCCGTAGACGCCCGCCGGATCTCCGCGTAAACCTCTAACGTCAGTATCTATACGCCCACTTGGTAACGAGTTCGCCGATCGAAGTGTCCGAACGAGCGCGGTGTCCAGCGTGGACAAACGAGTCCCCTGCATCCCGTTCGCGTCGAGAAGCACGGCCTTCTCGGTCACCCCGATGGGGGTAAGATCGAAGTCGTAGAACACGTCCCCCGTTTCCGTCCAGTGGTTTGTGACTACGCCGTTCCGGTTGAGCGTGTAGTAGTTCGTGATGCTCCCAGCGCCATTTGTCGACAGCGTGAAGTGAATATTGCCATCGATTAGCCCGTCATGGTCGAACCGGACACGCGCCACATTGTCAGGACTGATCACAGATGCGAGCGAAACGATGGTGCCCGCAGATGTGATCAGGCGGATCGACGCCACGCCGTTGTTCGCCGTCGCTGCGACGACCCCGGTCCCGAACTGTGGATCGTCGATCGCTTCCAATTGAGGTATCTGACCGTCCAGTAACGGAGCGATCTTGCGAATCGTGAACCCCGGCGGCACCTGCGGCTGAGCCACCCCCAGGGGCACCACCAGCCCCAGCACCGCCATCACGCACACGCTCTGCGCAGTCTTCTTCATTGCTTGACTCCTAATTGCAGTCTGAATCATGGCACCCGCCGCTGACTTTGCGGCCACCTACCTCGTCCTAGGCGTCAAAGTGATGCGTAGCGCAAAGAAAGGGGCGAAAAACGCTTCGCAGGGCACAAATGGGCGCTATTCGTTGCAGTGCTCGTCGCTGTCGCGCTCCGTCTCGGCTAATTCAGCAGCTGCTGGATCTCGGCCACGTCCAAGGATCGCCGGCGCGGAACAGGAGTGCTTCGAAACTGGCGACGCTGCTTGATGAGCTTCAGGAACGTGTCGGTCGCGATTGCGGTCGGCTGCAGCGTCACGCCCCCGAGCCGCCCGCCAAAGGCCTTTCGCATGTGTCGATCCGCCATCGCACGGAGATCTTGATAAACCCCTTCTGCCAAGGCGTTTAACGCAGCCTCGTCACCATTCTGAACACGGGCAAGCAGGGTCGTCACACGCGGGGTATCCATCGTCGTTCCAAAATTCCAGAAACCTTTCAATCGCTGCATGAAGGGTTTGAGTTCCTCCCTCCGCGTGTGGGAGAGCAGGGGGACGTTTCGCGTTCGATCACGTGCACTTCGAACCCGATCCTCGCGGAGCCGCCCTCGGGCCAACCCGTTGGCCCTGGAAGCACGTTGGATGTCAGCCTATGAACAAAGCCCGTTTCTGAGCAGGAGTGTAACCTGATGGCAAGCCGCACCCAATCGTTAAGACTGTGTTTCATCTGTAGCGCCATTGCAGTTAGCACGCTGCTCGTCGGCGGCCGCCCGACCCCGTCGACGAATTCGGCCGATAACGGCACGGCCGGTGACGCGAGCAACCCGACGGGTCCGATGAACCGCAGCGGTGAGCTTGTGGCTAGCGGGACGTTGCGTGCGGAGACGCCGGCGCCCAGTCTTGGTTTCGGTGGCACCGCCCTCTCATCGTCCGTCGCAGCGCGTCGCGGAGTCTATCGGGTATACATCGATCGCGTCGAGGCCGACAGCGGTCGCGATTTCGGTGATCTGGTTTCCCCGGTCGACGTAGTACGCGACGCGGCGGTACCCCTCGATCGCACTCCGATCAGCACGATCAATCCGGGCGAGTCGTTCGGTTTCCTGCAGGACGAGATTGGGCAGGGCCTGTCGGTAGGGACGCCCCGCTGGTTCCGCATCGACAGCCCGCAACTCGCGCAGCTCCCCGAAGGCAGCATCCGCATCTCGTTCCGACACCTGACGTCCATCGGCCCGATCGCGGCAGAGTTCTTCCCAATCGAGCTGGACTACGAAGTTCGGTACCTCGGCGAACAGCCTTGACCACATGACACTGACGCTTACGACATTCTCACAATGGAGGGACACCCCATGACGATGCACTCTATACCGGCGCGTGCCACACTGCTACTGACACTCACCTGCTTGCTGGGCCTAGCGATGGGCGGCTGCCCACAAGACCCGGACGTAGACGGCGTCTCGGACCCGGCGGACCACTCTCCTGCGAGCGCCAACCCCGATCAGGCGGACAGCGACGCGGGCGGCGTCGGCGATGCGGGAACTGAGACTACGCCTCAACTCGTACATCAAGAATTGATTGGGCCTGTCGCGTTCGACGGCGGTCTGAACGCGTTCACAAGCGTGTTCGAGATCGACCCGGCTCAGTCGTTCGACGTGGTCGTGACAGATTCTGGCGGCGTTCCTACTCTATTCATGCTGTTTGCGGACGATGGCGAACTGAATCCGGCAGATCGGGTCGCTATCGAGCCAGTCTTTGTCGACGGCGAACCTGTCGGCGGTGCGTTTGGGCTTGTCGTAGCGCCGGAGACTGTCCGCGTCCCGATCAAGATCCTCGTCGGCCAGAGTGGTGCCTTCGGCGTTTACCCCGAGGACGGCCGCGTCGTTCTCGCGTTTGGCCTATCCGGGGCAAGTGCGGCTGGTGTTCCGGAGCCCAGGAACATCACCGTCGAGGTTTATCTGTAACCAGATACTCTCAGAAAAAGTTGGCCCAGGCTGGTTTACGCAGTCGACCAATTCCCGTTGGATGCGGTGGTCTTTCTGGCCGGAGATCGATCATCGGCGGCCTGAACTCACGTCGATGGGTGGCCGCGCAGCCTCGAGTTGGTGGCGGAGTGAACCGGGCGCGAGAGCGCTGGAGGGAATACGATGCGGGGCTTCTTGACGGGTTTCATGCTCGGACACATGGCGTCCTGCGGCGCCCGCGGGCCGGACTTCAAGCCAGTGACGCGCGGCTGGTACGCCATGGGCGAGGGCGCCCTCGTCTACGCACTTGGCGAGCAGGGCAAACGAAGATTCGCGGCACTCTGGCTGGCCCTCGGTCTCGCCGTCTGCGGCGCTGCGGCGATGCACTACTTCGACAAGCCGATCGTCGCCTTCCTCGCTTTTCTAGGGTGGTGTCTGGCGCTGCCGATTGTGGCCATGCTGCTGGCGCTGATTACAAGACTCTGGGTTGTTATCGGGCCGGCACTATTCCTGCTTTGCGCGCCACTGCTGTATCCGGACCGCGCCGTCATCGGGTTGTTGGCGATGGCGTCAGTTGCCGGCCGCATCCCTGTCGTAAAATACGATCCACTCGGTGAATTGCTCACGTTCGCCATCGCACTGAGCCCCGGGGTTGCGTCCGCCATCGTCGCACTGCTGGTTGAACGCACGTTGCGTTGCCTCGGTTTCGTCGGACGACTGATGTACGCACTGATCGTGCTCGCGGTGGCTGGGTTGCTGTTGCTGGTCGCGTATGCTGGTGATGCCGGCTGGCAGGCGATCGGCACGATTCTCGGCGCGATCAATGACCTATCCGCGGAAGAACTCGAGAAGGCCCGCACGTCGTTCCCCGATGAATCGCTTCCGGCGGTCGTGTCGGCGACATTGGCGGCGATCGCCACTCTCACCATTGTGATCCGTCTTGTTCCTCTGCTGCTGGCGCGTCCGCGCACGGCAACGATGTACTTTGCGCGGCCTTGGATAGGGATTTGCGAGGCCATATTCGTACTGGCTGCAGGGTTTGGCGCGGGTGGCGCCATCGCCCTGTTTTCGCAGTGGCAAGTTGCCGCACCTACGTACGACAACATCTACACGTCCAGCTTCGCCGTGCCCGGTGCGATCGTGGGTAGTGTGCTGTTCATCTGGTGGCTGGCGGCGCGAAGGTCCGAATATTTCTCGCGGGGCCGCGCTGCGGCAGTGGAAGAGGCGTTCGCGCAAGACGGTCAGACACAGCTGACGCGCGCATTATCGAAGACCGCGACTGCTCCGGCCGAATGACGTGGGGCGGATCGCGGCGGCCGGCGGGGGCTATGTAACCCTGTGCCCCGTGGTCTCGCCTTCATCCGGCGGCTACCGCGTCGGCGGGCGTGCGAGCACTCTGCTCAAGAAAACTCAGCACAGGCTCAAACTCTTTGCGAAGAAACTCGCGACGCTCTGCATATGTTGCAAATTTGGGCTGAATCATTCCCCAGAACTCATCGAGCGTATGACAGGTGTGGACGAATTCCGGGAGTTGCCTCGCGATGATCGGATTTTGCACAATCCTGCGGCGAACTTCGGGATAATGACCTTCGGTTGCACCACCGGTCGCACGCGCTACGAGCATGTGCTTAAGTGACTCGACGTCACGGCGCATTTGCTGCCTGTCCTCGGCCATCACAGCTCCCCCTTGAACGCCGTGTGAAGAGTGGGCGGGAGGAGCGCATCGAGCTCGGCGGCCGGTGGCCGCAGAAACCCGATGGGGCAAAGGATGCCGCTGTCCCGATCGCCATGTTCTCGCGACGTCATGATTGGCTGCGCGCCTCCCAAGTTGCGAGAACGTGGCCATGGCACCGGCGAGGTGAACCGCCCACTCGGCGTGTCGCGGCGCCGGGCTGACGCGGACCTTGCCTTGCGCATGTGCGTCGCCGAGCTTAC
>CAZLYU010000077.1:0-11604 GCA_964563855.1 uncultured Planctomycetales bacterium
GCTCGAACGCATCGGTCAGCGCGTCGAGCGCGGCGAGCGCGTGCTCGTGACGACGCTCACCAAACGCCTCGCGGAAGACTTGTCGAGCTATATCCATCAGGCGGGCTACCGCGGCCGCTATCTGCACAGCGAGATCGACACGCTCGAACGTGTCGAGATTTTGCGCGAGCTGCGCAGCGGCAGCTTCGACGTGCTGGTCGGCGTGAACCTGTTGCGCGAGGGGCTCGACCTGCCCGAGGTGTCGCTCGTCGCGATTCTCGACGCCGACAAAGAGGGCTTTCTGCGCAGCGCCACGTCGCTGATTCAGATGATCGGCCGCTGCGCGCGTAACGTGAATGCGCTGGTCGTGCTCTACGCCGACAAGATCACGGCGGCGATGCGGCAGGCGATGGACGAGACCGAGCGCCGTCGCAAGTTGCAGCTCGATTACAACGAGAAACACGGCATCACACCTGACACGGTGCGCAAAGCGATCCGCAGCAGCCTGATGACCGAAGTTGCGGCGATGCGTCGCGTGCGCGAGGCCGTGCAGGCTGACGAGGCTGATTACGACCGCGATGAGTTGTTGGTCGAGCTCGAGAAAGAAATGCTGCAGGCCGCAGAGGAACTCGATTTCGAGAAAGCCGCCGGCCTGCGCGATCACATCAAGAAGCTGAAGGAGTCGCCGGAGCTGCGTGTTGCGGCAGCCGAGGCGCGTCCGAAGAGCAGCAACGGCTCAGGCAAAGGCAAGGGCAAGCGCGGGGGTAAAGACGGCGCCTGGCAGCCAAAGAATCAGAGCCGCCGTCCGACGAAGCGGAAGCGGTAGCCTGGAGTGGGGGGATGTGCATCGAGGACCCGGCGCATGCTGCCCGTGGCAGGCGGCGCCGTTGCGCGTCAGGTTCGTTTCTGGGGCAGCGCGATGCGCATTTCGCGGCGCCGCTGCTTGCGCGCCCGTGCTCGCTATACTGCGTCGACGATGATTACTTTCTCACTCCAGTCCGGGTCGGCCGGCAACGCCATCTACGTCGAGGCTGGCGGGAAGCGTCTGCTGTTCGACGCCGGCATTAGCGGTAAGCAGGCTCGTCTGCGGCTGGCGTCGCACGGGGTTGATATCCGCCGCGTGCACGCGGTCATCCTTTCGCATGATCACATCGATCACTCGAAACACGCCGGCGTCTACGCCCGTCTCTTCGGCACGCCGCTCTACATGACCGCGCTCACGCATGAGCGCGTCGCGCGGTTGATGGGCAAGGTGCGTGGCGTGACGAAGTTCGAGGCTGGCCGCGTGCTGGAGTTTGGCGCGGTGCGTGTGCACTCGTTTCGGACGCCGCATGACGCGGTCGATGGGCTCGCGTTCGTTGTCGAGCACGAGGGGCGTCGGTTGGGGGTGTTCACCGATCTGGGGCACGTGTTCCCCGAGTTGTGCGCTGCACTCGAGACGGTCGATGCCGCTTATCTCGAGAGCAACTATGACGACGACATGCTCGAAAACGGCCCGTATCCACGGTTGGTCAAAGATCGCATCCGCGGACCGCAGGGGCACATTTCCAATGTCGACGCCGCGGCGCTGCTGCAGCGCTGCCCAAAGCGGCTGCGCTGGGCGGCGCTGGCGCATCTGAGCGCGGAAAACAACGCGCCCGACGTGGCGCTCGCCACGGCCCGCGCCGCGCTCGACGATGACTATCAGCTTTGCGTCACGCCGCGCTACACGCCCTCGGATGTGCTGACGGTATGAGCGCAGCCGATCGCTCACAGCCCCGTTACGGCGCGAACGTCTTCGTAGCCTCTACGGCTTACGTCGGCGGCGACGTCACGCTCGACGACGACGTGAGCGTGATGCACCACGTGACGATTCGTGGAGACGTCTCCGCCATCCGCATCGGCCCGCGCTGCAACGTGCAAGACGGCTCGGTGTTGCACACCAAGACGGGCGTCGACATGGAGATTGGCGCTGAGGTCGGTATCGGCCACCGCGCGGTCGTGCACTGCCGGCGCGTTGGCGCGGGCAGCCTGATCGGCATTGGCGCGATCGTGCTCGACGACGCGGAGATCGGCGCCGACTGCCTGATCGCCGCGGGGGCGCTTGTCACGCCGGGAACGAAGATCCCTGACGGAAAGGTCGTACTGGGGATGCCGGCCCGAGTGGCTCGCGACCTGACCGAGAAGGACCGCGAGTACATGCGCTTCGTCGTGCAGCGCTATCTGAACCTCGGGCGTCGTCACGCCGCCGGGGAGTTTCCCAACATGCATCCCGCGTTGTAGGGCGTCTCACGGCTCGGGACGATGGGGCGTCGCTACCCGCGCGCGCAAAGCAAAGCGGACGGCGTCACATGGGTGACGCCGCCCGCGGTCGAAGCCTGTGGCGCAACACTGTTGGCGGATCAACCGCCGCCGTTAATGACCGCGGTCACGAAGCAGTCGATGTCGGCCGCGTTCACGAGACCGCTGTCATCGCAGTCCGCGAGGCGGAAGTCGCAATCGGGGTACTGCGTGATGTACCCGGCGGTGTCGATGAGGGCGAGCACGAACGGATCGATGTCACCGGCGTTCACCAGCCCGTCGCAGTTCAAGTCGCCGGTGGCGAACGACGAGGTGACGTCGAGCGTAAGGGTGTACTCGTTGCGGGTGTCGGCATCGAGGAAAACGCGAACGTAGTAGGTGGTCGCCTGCGGACCGTTCTGCCAGGTAACGAACTCATTGTTGTTGTTCGACGTGCTCGACGCCACGACATTGCCGCCGCACGCGGAGAGCACTTCGACATCAATGTCGCCGTTGAGGTGGAAGAACCCGAGATTGACGCTGGCGCCGGCGTTGGGAGCGAGCGTGACGGCGAACCAGTCGTCGTACACGCTCTTCACGATCATGTTCGTTTGCGTGCCGGCGGTAAGCGGCGCGGCGGCGG
Source organism: uncultured Planctomycetales bacterium (assembly GCA_964563855.1). Taxonomy (GTDB): domain Bacteria; phylum Planctomycetota; class Phycisphaerae; order UBA1845; family Fen-1342; genus JAFGRR01. The sequence continues at coordinate 2,882 of CAZLYU010000077.1, forward strand.
CACAGTCGCGGTTGCCGTCAAATACATCGTCTGAGCCGGCTGACAGGAAGCTCGACCCGACGGTGAAGAAACGTGAGAACTTTCCATAACCGCTCGGTCCGACCGGGTTGGTGGTGCAAGTGGCGCCCTGCGGATGGTGCGATGCGACGCCGATCAGCATCTTGTCGCCGGACCCGCCGTCGAGATACAGTCCAGACACCGACGTGCCGCCCTCGATCGTGCCGCTGTACCAACTGACGTGGAAGAAGTCGGACGGGTCGAAGGCGTGCTGCTGCGCCGAACCGCGCGAGAACTTCTTCCGTGCGCCGTCCGGGTGATGAATCGTCGCGACCAGCGTTCCGTTCGGCAGCGAGTTCGCGCGCAACCAACCCGCCCACGTCAGCCCGCTGGGCAGCGCTCCGTCGACCATCAGGAGCGAGATGTCGGAGCCGCCGAACGGCGTCGACGGATTGAGCTCCGGCTCGGGCGTGGCGACCAGGAACGTGCTGCCGAAGGAAGACACGGTGCCGGTGTTGGGCCCGTCGCAGGAGCTGGTCTGGAAGAACCACACGAACTCGGTGCCGGCCGCCTGCGACTGGTTGTCGACGCAGTGCGTGGCGGTGAGCACGTACGGCGTCAGGTCGTTTTCCTGCGTCGCAAGAAGCGTTCCGCTGCAGGTCGTGGTGAATGTTCCGATCGGAATGATCAGGCGGGCGGTCGCATTGTGCAGCGGCTGCCATTCCGGATAGCACATGACATCGTTGTGGCAGTTGCCGAGCTTGTCGGGGCCGCCTTTGTCGTCCGCGAAGATATCGCGATAGAAGTATGCAGCGTCCGCGATTTCGAAGCTGCCGACATCGGCGCCGGCCGGCGTGATCAGTTCGAGTCGCACGACTTCGCCGGCCGTGTAGCCGGTCCAGAAGTCGCCGCTGCCGTTGGGACCCTGCTCCATGAAGGGACCTTGGGCGCGCTCGGGCGCGTCGGCGGGGTAGACCCACAGCTCCGCCCCATGTGGGAGGTTCATGTTGGTGATGTAGAGGCGCGTTCCGTAGGCGCCGGGCACATGCACCTCGCCTTGCCAGAGCGTGGCGCCGTTGGCCGTCTCGGTTGCTTCCGCCGCGTCGGTGAACACGGGAGCACGCAGCGACTGGTGCGTCGCGACGCGCGGCGTGGTGCGGTCGCTGACGAGGTCTTCCGCCAAGAGCTGAGCGACGTTTGGCGCGTCGACGATCATGAACGCGCGCTGCGATCCGGCGATCGCGGCGACGTCGGGTGATGCTTGCAAGGTCGGCGGTAGCGTCACTTGGTTGCTCGATGCGTCTGTGGCGGTGGCAATCATCCGCGCGAAGTCGGCATCGCGGTCGATGGTCGTCGCCGCTTCACCAAGATTCGCCACGGCGGGAGCCGCCAGAATGGCGGTTAAGCCCATTGGAATAAAATACTTACGATGCACGTTGGCCTCCGTTACCGCGCTAGGCGTGGGCTCGCGTTGAGAATTCGACTCTCAGTTTTCCGCGTCGTAAGACGCTCGGCTCGCGAATTATACCAGGCGCGTCAGGCCGTCAGAAGTAAAACCTGCTTGACCGGCTGCACGCGTCCCCGACCGCCGATGCTATTGGCCGGGTCCGGCTGTTGTGATGTCTTGCCGCGGATATAAATCGGGCTCCCACGGGTTGTATCGGGCAAGGGCTGGTACACTACAGGTTGGGTTACGTTGTGCTTGCCGAGGGCAGTATGGTGGCGGCTTTGGGGTGGTTTCTTCTGGGGCTGACGTGCGGCGGCGCGCTCGCGGTTGCGATCTCGTACGTCGCGCGGCGACGCGGGGCACATGAGCGCGAAGCCTTTGCGACGCAGTTGCAGGCGCAATTGGTTGACCATCTGGCGCGGACGCAGGCTGAGCTTCAGTCGCAAGTTGCTCAGGTGTCGCGCGATGCGCTCAGCGCCAACACGCGCGATTTCCTGCAACTCGCGGAATCGCAATTGAGCCAGCAATCCGCTCGCGGCGCGGGTTTGTTAGAAGAGAAGCGGCAGCTCATCGACAACCAGTTGCAGCACCTGGCGACGCGTGTCGGCGAGTTGCAGACGCTGGTGCAGTCGACCGAGCTGAAACGCCGCGAGCAACACGGCGCGCTCGACTCGCAGCTCAACAATGCCGCCGGCGTGATCAGTCGACTGCAGAACACGACCGAACAGTTGCGCCAGGCGCTCGCGAATCCGCAACGTCGCGGCGCGTGGGGCGAACGCATCGCGGAAGACGTGCTGCGTCTCGCGGGTCTCGTTGAAGGGGTCAGCTATTGGCGGCAGGCGGTCGACCCGGACGGACGCAAGCCGGACTTCACGTTCCCGCTGCCCAACGAGCGCGTCGTGCACATGGACGTGAAGTTTCCGCTGGCCAACTACCTGCGACTGCTCGACGCCCCCGACGCCGGTCAGCGCGCGGGGCATCAGCAGGCGTTCTTGAAAGACGTGCGGGAACGCATTCGTGAAGTGCGACAGCGCAACTACATTGATCCGGAGAGCGGAACGCTCGACTGTGTGCTGGTCTTCATTCCGAATGAGCAGATTTACGGCTTTATTCACGAGCACGACCCGACATTGCTCGACGATGCGCTCCGCAGCCACGTCGTGCTCTGCTCGCCACTCACGCTCTATGCAGTGCTGGCGGTGATGCGGCAGACCGCCGATGCGTGGCGGCTGCAGCAGGCCTCGCATGAGATTCTGGAGTTGCTGGCCGCGTTTCAGAAGCAGTGGGAGATGTTCAGCGGCACGCTCGACAAGCTGGGCAAGCATCTCGACGGGGCCGCCAATGCGTACCAAGACCTGATGGGTGTACGCAGTCGGCAGTTGCAGCGTCAACTCGATCGCATCGATGCGTTGCGGTCGCGCGACGCCGACCGCGATACGCCGCTGGTTCGAGCGAACGGGGTGCACGGCGGCGCGAATTGACGCCGGCCGGGTTGCACGTTCATCTGTCGCTGCATGCTCGCCGACGCGCTGCCCCTGCCGCCTGCCACGCCGGAACTGCTCCGCACGACCGCGTTGCCGGCGCTCGCGATGTTGGCGGCGCTTCCGTTGTGGTGGCTAATTCCGGCACGAGGGGCGCGGACTTTTTTTCAGGTCAGCGGTGGGTTTTTTGTTCTGACGATCGGGCAGGCGCAGGGACCGGCGCTGCTCGCGGGGGTGCTGGCGGTCGGTCTGTTCACTCACCGTTATGCTGATTTCGCCGCGGCGCAGCCCCACAGTCCGATGCGATTTCGCTTCGGTCTGGCGGCGCTTCACGCGCTGTATCTGAGTGTGTTCCTGTTGCCGGCGCCGGCGGCGTTTGTCGCGGCGTATCCGTATCAGCCGGCGGCGGCGGCGCCGATCTTCGTTCTGTTCAGCGGTGTGGCCGGCACGTTCATGCGCTGCACGGCGTACTACTTCGATCGCTGTCGCGACCCGCTGAACCGTGTCGGCCTATCTGACTTCTACGCCTACTTGCTGTACTTCCCGCAGTTTCGACACGGACCGATCGAACGCTGTCGACCCTTCGTGGAGCAGTTGCGAAACGCCCGCACGGGTTGGAACCGCGACCACGTGAAGCACGGACTGCGGCGCATTGCGTTCGGGTTGAGCCTTTTGCTGGGCGTCGGTTTGGTCGCCGGGGTTGTGCATCAGGTGCGGGGGCCGTTGCAGTTGTCCGACATTGATCCACGGAACTGGTCATGGGGCGAGCTGCTGCTGGTCATTCACGGCGTGCCAGCGGTGTTGTACGTCGTCGGCGTTGCGTATGCCGAAGTGCAATTGGGGGTGTCGCGCGTCTTCGGCGTCGTCGGGTCTGAGAACTTTTACTACACGTTTCTCGCGCGCGGACCGCGCGAGTTCTGGCAGCGGTGGAACATCACGTTCGCCCACTGGTTGCGCGACTATGCGTTCTATCCGCTCGGCGGTCGGCGTCGGCGCTACATCGCCATCACGCTGACATTCGTGTACTGCGGTCTCTTGCATGGTCCCCAATGGCGCTGCTTCGTGTGGGGGCTGTACATCGGGATGACGATGGCGTGCGCGCTCCTGGTCAGCGAGTCGTGGTCGCGCTGGACCCGCAAGCGTCGCCGGGCGCGGCGCGGCATCGCGGATGGGGCGCGCGGGTCCGCGACGCCGCGCTGGGTGCTGCTGATACGTGACAACCTGCAGCGGTTGCTGACGTGGCATTGGCTCGGCTGGAGCGTCGTGATTTTGATGGACGATCAGACATCCGGCTGGATGGTCGCGCGCCGGGCGCTGCAACTCATCGGGCTCGTTGAGGAGTGACGCCGGCGTCAATCGCGCGTCATTGCGGCTGACCCAGCGCTGCGGCGCACCGCGGCGGGCTAGCGGGCTGCGACGCGGAAGGGGGTTTGCTGCTGGGCGACCTTTTCGCCGAGCTTGTCGGTCAGCGTCACCTTGACGACGTAGCCGCCGGGAGCGAGCGTCGCGGGCAGGCTGACGTTGCGCGCGACGAAGAAGTCGCGTCGGCGTCGTCGGCAGATGTCGCGAATGTCCGGATCGTCGAGCGTGAGCAGCTTCTCACCAGAATTGCTGAACACTTCGGTCACCATTGCGAGTTGGCTGACGAATTGCTCGCCCTCGCGACGCCACTTCAGGTTTTGCACCTCGAGATAGATGGCGAAGTCGATGCGTCGTCCGGTGGTGAACACAGCGGGCTCGATTGGTTCGTACGCGCCGAAGCTGGCGACCCGCGAGCAGATGGCGAGGATCGGCAGTTTCAGTTCGCCGGCTTCGCGAAGCGTGTCGGAGAGCGTGCCGACGTGTTGCAGCAGGGCGCTCGCCGCCGCGGATTCGTTCCCGAGGTGATAGTGTTCGCGAAGGGTGATGAGCGTCTCGATCAACTCGCTCGCGGTTGCCTGTTGCGTGACGCTGACGAGTTCGAGCGGACGGCGGGCGGCTTCGTAGTCGCCGGCCAACACCTGCATCACGCGTCGATCGAGCTGCCCGCGAAACGAGCCGTCGCTTTCGTCGAAATAGCGTTCGATCACGCGCTGAAACGACGCGGGCGGCGCGACGCCGTCGGTCTCCTCGTTCGCCGCGGCTGCGGACGTTGGCTCAACGATGTTGGGAGCCGTCGCCGTGTTCGCGGAGAGGTGCAGCAACGTCGGCGGGGAGAGGGATGGCGACGCCGGCGTGTTGGTGGATGGCGCGTCGGGAGCGCGGGTCGGCTCCAGCGCTGCGGCGTTGACGACGACAGGGTCTGGCTCAGGCGTCGCTTCCATGCCGGCCGACTCGTCGATGGGCGGCGGCGCGGAGGTGACGTTCGGCGGCGCCTCCTCGACCGCGACTGACCGAGGCGCGGGGGGCTGGTCGACGCGCGCGGCGGAGTCGGGCGGTTGCTGCGCGTTGGCGGTTCGCGCCGCGTCCGGCATTGGCGTGGGGTCGCGCGTTACCTGATCGATGTAGTCCATGATCCGCTGTTCTTCTTCCGACAGCGGGGCAGGATCGCTGGTCTGCGTCGTTGAAGGCGCCCGGGGCTGACTAGTGGACGTGGATGGTGCGTTGCCGGCGCCGAACGAACCGCACCCGACCATGCTCGCGACGCCGAGCAGGAATGTCAGAAGCGCTCGGAGGGGTTTCTTGCGCCTTGGCATTGCGACATCCGTGTCTGAGCCATGCGTTGCATCGACGCTGGTCGCCGTCCGGCTAGTGTGCTGCGTTCGCCGCGATGCGCACCAGCAGCGTCTCCACCCCCGCTTCTATCGTCCGAAGACTCACCTTGACTTCGGCGTCGAGCTGGGCGAGTTCGCTGAGCAGCAGCGCTAGCTGTCGAGGGGGCAGTCCGCGCGACACGCGGCGCAAATCGTGCGGTGTGGCGCGAAAGATGCGGGCCTGCCTCGCCGCCGATTCGAGGTCGGCCCCGCTTGCCAGGGCTTGCTGGAATTTCAGCCACTGGCGCAGTTTGAAGGCGATGCCGCCGACGGCCTTGTAGATTGCGTCGCGGTCGGTCGCGAGCGTATCCCGCCAGATGGTGAGCGCCTCGGCGGTGCGGCCGGCGGCGGCGGCGTCGAGCGCGCTGAACACCTTCTCTTCGCGCGACACCCCGACCAGTGTCGCGATGTCGTCTGCGGTAATCATGCGTCGCTCGCCGACAAAGCATGCGAGCTTCTCGACTTCGCTCGCGATCGCCCCCCGCTCCACGCCGACGAGGGCGACGAGACGTTCCGGGGCGTTGCGTTCGAAGTCCTTTCCGTGCGCTCGGGCGCACTCGCGGGCGAACGGCGCCGCCTGGCTCTCATACAGCGGGCGGCACTCGGCGAGTTCCACGCCCACTTGTTCGGCGGCTCGGTACAAACGCGTGCTCTTCGGAAAGCTGCGACAATCGAGCAACAGGGCCGCCGTCGGCGGGATCTGCGGCAGCAGCCTTTCGAGGCCCTCGCGGTGGGTCGTGATGAACTTGTCGGCGTCGCGGATCACGACCACTCGACGCGGGGCGAGGAACGGCGGGGTTCGCAAGTCGTCGGCGACGTTGGCGAGACTGAGAGCGCCGGCGTCTTCGGTCGACGAGCCGTCGTATTGCGACAGGGCGAACCCGCGATCGATGTCTGGCGGCAAAAGCGCGTTGATCCACGCGATGATGTGTTGCGAGCGCTGGTGCGTCTCCTCGCCGAACGCGACGAAGATTCGCCGGTCGTTGGGGGCCGCCTTTGAAGAAGACCGCCGTCGATCGTGGGCCATCAGCCCGCCACGACGCCGACGCTTTCGGTCATGAGCTTGCCGCGGATCGCGATGAGTTGATCCACGTCACAGATTTCGGCGAGCGGGTCCATGACGAACGGACGCTGCCACATGCGTGGGTGCGGCACGATGAGGCCGGGCTCGTCGATGAGCTCGTCGTAGTAGAGCAAGAGATCGAGATCGAGCGGACGCGGGCCGTTGGGGACGCTGCGGACTCGGCCGTGCGCGGCCTCGATCGCCTGAAGCCGCTTTAAGAGCGCGTGCGGATTCAATGCGGTCGTGATTCGTGCGGCGGCGTTGAGGTAGGGGGATTGGCCGACGGGGCCGCCTTCGGGCTCTGTTTCGTGAAAGCTGGAGATTTCAACCACTTCGATGTCGCTTTCGGCATGCAATTCGGCGAGCGCCGTTTTGAGGTGCCGGTCCCGATCCCCCATATTCGAACCTAGTGCGATGAAAACGCCGTCGGGTCCAATCACGAGATCTCCTCGAGACGCGCGGGTGATTTCGTTGGCTTCGCATTCCCGGCGGGAATGCCGCCGCGACCTTCCCCCGCACTCGTGAGCGCACAGCGCGGTGGCCGCATCCCCACAACGTTCATCCGGTCACTTTTGGAGCGGCGCCGCAACGCGGTCATCGCACATTCCTCGCAACGTTGTCGCAATTGGCCTTGCTACGTTGTAGGCCCCGTTGATCCGCAGGGTCGAGGCAATTGGCTCAAGCGTTGAGAACAGGCCCGCGCTCGCATCTTGCGCGCAATGCAAACGAAATGCTAGCGCAATGCTGAAAAAGCTTTCACAGCGGTCAGGCGCTGCCGGGGTTTGTTTCCGACTGAAGCGTCGCGAACATTGCGACGAGTGCCGATTTGCGCTGGCGCCAGCTGCGGTCAACCCCCGTTGGGGGCGGACACGAAATCGCCGCGGCGTCTGGCTGGCTGGCGCGAACGACATTCGGCATACCTCAAGCGACGTGCGGCGACATACACACCGTGGGTCGGCTCTGCGAGTTTATCGCGTGCGGACCCCGCCACAACACGCGGCAAACGCGGGCGGTTGTCAACAAATGCGTTAGCACAGTCGTTTGCAATGCCTTAAGCTGTCGATAGATTTTTCGAGCGCGGGGAGATTTTTCCCCGCGAGCATCCGTTCAAATCGTTGCGAGCCAGTCCATGACCACGTTGACTGACGAGGCGCTTTCTTCAGGAATTCCTGAAGAGGCGGGCGAGATCACTGTGCGCTTCGCTGGCGATTCCGGCGACGGAATGCAACTTGCGGGCACGCAGTTCACCAACGTGTCGGCCGTGTTCGGCAATGACGTGTCGACGTTTCCCGACTATCCGTCCGAGATTCGGGCGCCCGCGGGAACGCTTGCGGGCGTCTCCGGGTTTCAGGTGCACTTCGGCAGCGCCGAGGTGCGCACGCCCGGCGACCGGCTCGATGCGCTGCTCGCGATGAACCCGGCCGCGCTCAAGGTGAACATCGCTGACTTGCGGGAAGGCGGGGTGCTGATCGTCAATCGAGACGAGTTCACGCCGCAGAATCTGAAGCGCGCCAGGTTCGAGCAGAATCCGCTCGAGAGCAGTGAGTTGCACCGCTACCGCGTATACGCGGCCCCCATCACCTCGATGACGCTCGCGGCGGTACGGGAAACGGGATTGGGTACGCGCGACGCGCAACGCTGTCGGAACTTCTTCGCGCTCGGCGTGGTGTACTGGCTGTATGACCGGTTGCTGGACCCGACGCTCGAGTGGATTCAGACGAAGTTTGGCAAGATGCCGGCGGTTGCGCAGGCCAACACGCTGGCGCTGCGGGCGGGCTACCACTACGCGGAAACCAGCGAGCTGTTTCCGACGCGTTATCGCGTACCGCCGGCTCAATTGCCGCCCGGACGCTACCGCAGCATGACCGGCAACCAGGCGGCGGCGCTCGGGCTGATGACCGCGGCGAAGCTGGCCGGCAAGCCGCTGTTTTACGGCAGCTATCCGATCACGCCGGCCAGCGAGATTCTGCACGATCTTGCGGTTCACAAGCAGCACGACGTCC
>CAZLYU010000078.1:0-11226 GCA_964563855.1 uncultured Planctomycetales bacterium
GCGATCGCCGGCTGCAGCATCGACACCGAACTCGTGATCGCCGCGAGGAAGAGCATGAAAAACCACATAAATCCGAACAACCGACCCGCGGGCATCTGCTCAAACACAATCGGCAGCGTCTTGAAACCCAGATCGAACGAACTGTCGATGCCTGCTTCCTGCATCCGCGCCAACCCGAGAAAAAGGAACGCAGCGGGAATCGTGATCAACCCGCCAAGGCACACTTCAAAAAACCCGTTCGTCGACGCCGCCGTCAATCCCGACAACGCAACGTCATCATTGCGACGCAAATAGCTGGCGTAGTTCACGATGATGCCGAAGCCGACCGACAGGCTGAAGAAGATCTGCCCCGCCGCCGCCAACCACACATCCGGATTCAGCAGCGCCATCCACGCGGATTGCCCCTCCGCGGTTGGTTTCGGGTTCCACATGAACCCAAGCCCGTCCAGCACGCCGCGCGTCTCACCGGTGGTCGGATCGACGAGCGGCGGTAACGTCAGCACCCGCACCAGCACAATCAACGCCGCCAGCGCCATCAGCGGCATCACGAAAATGCAGAAGCGTTCAATACCCCGCGTCACGCCGTGGTAGATCACGAAAAAGTTCACACCAAACACGAGCGCCCAAAAGACGACGCTCTTGTGAATGTGCAGACCCCCGAGGTTGATCGTGTCAACCGCCGCATCATCGCCGCCCGTGAGCATCATGCCGTCTTGGGCCGCCCCCACAAACGCGTTGAAGTGTTCACCCGACCGTTGCACCCACGCCGCAGGATCGTCGCCGAGATCGATGTTGCCCACGGCGTAATCGAACGCGTACCCCAGACACCATGCCTCGATCAACACGTAATACATGTAGATGCCGATCGGAATCAGCAGCGCGAGACCGCCCACGCCGCGCCACGCCCGCGTGCGACTGAGCGCGCCGAAGATCGCCGGCGACGAGTTAAACCCGAACCGGCCCCCGTACCGACCGATGCCCCACTCCGCCCACGCCAGTGGAATGCCGAGCAGGATGAACGAAACGATGTACGGAATCATGAAAATCCCGCCGCCGTTCTCCGCCGCCTGACCCGGAAAACGCAAGAAGTTCCCGAGGCCGACCGCGGATCCCGCGACCGCCAGCACCACGCCGACGCGCGTGCCCCAATGCTGCCGCATCGCGGCTGGGCCATTGCTCATGGCGATGAATCACTCCATGGTTGCGAACTTGTGCGACGTGCGCCGCGCTCCCTGCTGTGCGTCGGCGTCACGGCCTTGCGGACCGGGCGCGGAGGTTAGCTGCCGAGGCGTCAGCGTGCAACCGAGACCTCACGCCGCCGACCGCGTGTCGCACCGCGCGACGTACGCTATCCTGCCGTCAGAGGAGCCGAAGCCGTGCCAGGCAATACATCGCGTTTGCATCGCATCAGCGGGGGACGCCGTTCGCGCGATCCGGGCCGTTACGCGGTCGATGCTTCGCCCGGGGCGGTTTCCAAAACATCGGGGTTGTTCCACCACACGGAGCGTCTCGCATGAGCGACGCGTTGCCATCTCTCGCCGACCGCGCCGCCGGCGTCTTGCTGCATCCCACCTGCCTGCCCAGCCCCTACGGTTGCGGCGATCTCGGCGCCGAAGCCCGGGCCTTCGTCGACTTCCTTGCGGCTTCCGGTCAGCGCTGGTGGCAAATGCTGCCCACCGGACCGGTCGGTCCCCATCAGGGCTACTCGCCTTACAGCCCAACGTCCGCCTACGCCGGTCATCCGCTGCTGATCGACCTGCGCCGGTTGGTGAGCGATGGTCTACTAAGCAAACGCGACCTCCCGAAGGCCCCCTCGCAATCAGGCCGACCGAACAAGTGCGACTTCGAGCAGGCCCGCCAGGTACGCGACGACCTCCTCCCACGCGCGTTCGACGTGTGGCGCAGCGGCGGAGGCGAACAATCGAAAGCCTATCGCGACTTTCAATCCGCCCAATCCGAGTGGCTCGAAGACTACGCCGTCTTCGCCGCGCTCGAGCATGCACTCGGCGCGCGGTCGTGGCTCGACTGGCCGCTGCCCATTCGCACACGTCGCCAAAACGCGCTCTTGATCGCGCACGAAGACCTCGCGAGCGAAATCGCCTATCACGCCTTCCTGCAGTTCCTGTTCGACCAGCAATGGACTGACTTGCGACAATACGCCGCCGAACGCGGCGTTGGCCTGATCGGCGATATCCCCATCTTCGTCGCCCATCACAGCGCCGACGTCTGGTCGCGACCCAACTTGTTCGACATCGACGCCCACGGACGCACCCGCACCAAGTCGGGCGTCCCGCCGGATCTCTTCAGCAAGACCGGTCAGCTTTGGAACCACCCGCACTATCGCTGGGCGAATCATGAGCGCGAGGGCTTCGCGTGGTGGATCGCCCGCTTCCGTCGCCTGTTTGAGCAGGTCGACGCCGCCCGCATCGATCACTTCATCGGCTTCCACCGCCTGTGGGCCGTGCCCGGCGCCGCCAAGACCGCGCAACGCGGCACATGGACGCTCACCCCTGGCGCGAAGCTCTTTCAAGCGGTGCAGAGCGCGCTCGGGCCGATGCCGATTATCGCCGAAGACCTCGGACTCCTCACGCCCGAAACCGTCGCACTGCGCGACAAGCTCGGCTTCCCCGGCATGCGGCTCATGCAGTTCGCGTTCGGCAGCGACGGCCCCGGAGACCGTTACAACCAGCCGCATACCTATCCCGAAAACTGCGTGGCCTATACCGGCACGCACGACAACGCCACCACCGTCGGCTGGATCGCCGACATTCGCAAAGCAAGCCGCTCAGCCACATCGACCAAGAGCCGCACGAAGAAGACGACCATGCGAACGCCGACGCTGTCGACCTACCAGCGCCTCCTGCGCTACGTCGGCGGCGACGGCGATGACGCTCACTGGCGCTTGATGCGCCTCGGTTACTTCAGCTCCGCCAACACCGTCATCTACCCGCTGCAAGACCTGCTCGGGCTCGGCAACGAAGCGATGATGAACCGCCCCGGCGTCGCCGAAGGCAACTGGGACTGGCGCATGGCCCCCGACGCCCTCACGCCAAAGCTCGAAGCCCAAGTCCGCGAGACACTCTCCGCCTACGGGCGCGTGCCCGAGCCCGAGACCCCGCAGCCAGCGAAGAAGACCAAGAAGGCGAAAACGTCGCGCAAGCGTGTGAAGAAAAAGCGCGCGAACGCGCCGACCTAGCCCTTGTACGGCCAAGCTCGCGCTTCGGCCGTCAAAGCACTTTCGCCTCGTCCCGCAACAGTCGCACCAGCTCTTTCGCCGCTTCGTCCGGCTCGCCGTCAATGATCTTGCCCGGCGGCCGCTCCGGCGGGGGCTGCAGGTCGTGCATCTTCGCTCCGCCGAGACCACCGACCACCGCCGCAAAGTCGGGCACGTCCGCCGCACTCAGCGTCTGTACGGGCTTCTTCTTCGCCTTCATCAAGGCCGGCAGGGGCGGGTAGCGCATCTCGACCAGGCCCTTCTCGATCGTCACCACTGCAGGTAGCGGCGCCTCAACCAGCTCCTCGGCCCCTTCAATTCGCCGCGATGCGCTAAAGCTGGCGCCGTCGTCGCTCAGTTCAAACTTCGTGATCGCGCCCACATGCGGCCAGTCCAGCAACTCGCCCAGCGCCGGACCCGTGTGACCCGCGTCGTGATCGATCTCCTGCTTCCCGGTGATGATCAGGTCAAAACCCTTGTCTTTCACCACCGAAGCGATCACCGCCGCCCGCTGCAGATCATCGAGCGCCGCGAACTGCTCATCCTGCAGGTGAATCCCGTCGTCCGCCCCCACGGCCAACGCCGTACGCAGCACTTCCGCGGCCGACGCGGGACCAATCGTGAGCGCCGTGATCTGCTCGACGTCGCTACGCTTCCCACGCAACTGCGCCGCCAGCTCGATCGCGAATTCGTCGAACGGATTGACCACCATCTTCACGCCGGCGCGGTCAATGTCGGAGCCGTCCGCCGCAATCTTGATGCGCGTCGTGGAGTCCGGGGTTTGCTTGACGACGATCAGGATCTTCATGAGCCGCCTCAGGCGTCAGAGTTGCTGTTCGGCGCCGCCGCCCGAACGCAGCCGCGACCACCACCACCCATCATACGACGGCCGGGGGGCGGCGTCAGCGCCACGCAGACCGCCGCGCTAACGCCCGTTCCGCTGCGCGGCGTGCGTTCCGGGTTGTGGCGCAATGTCCGGACGCTCGGTAAGCGTGCTCAACAGCCGCAGCGCATCCGCCGCCGCCCGCACGTCGTGCGTGCGAATGTACTCCGCCCCGGAAAGCGCAGCCCATAACTCGACCGCGAGCGTACCGTACGCGCGGTCATACACCGGTCGCGGATCAGCCCCCGCCGGCGCCAGCAACGCCCCAATGAATGATTTGCGCGACGCCGCAATGCACACCGGCGGCCCGAGCTCCTTCAAACGCTCAATGCCGCGCAGCACGTTCACACTCGCGTTCGGATCAGTCGACAGAAACAGGCCCAGCCCCGGGTCGAGAATCAGTTGCTCTCGCCGCACGCCCCAGTTCTGCAGTTTCGCGATCCGCTCCTCAAAGAAGCGCAGCACCCGATCGAGCATGCCATCCGCCGACACCGGCGTCCGCTGCGCCTTCGGTGTGTCGGCCGTCGCGTGCATGATCAAGTACTGCGCGTCGCTGTCCGCGATGGCGCGGGCCAGGTCGGCGTCGCGACCGCCGCTCACATCATTGATCATGTCGGCCCCGAGCGCGAGCGCCGCCCGCGCCGTCAGCGGCTTATACGTGTCGACCGATACGCACACCTTGTTGACCTTCAGGACCCGCAGCACGCCCGACACCCGCGCGACCTCGTCCTCATCGCTCACGGCTTCCGCGTCGGGATGGGTCGACTCCGCCCCGATGTCGACATAGGCCGCGCCGTCAGCGACCAGTTGCAGCGCACGCTGCACCGCCTCTTCCGGGTCAAAGTAGAGCCCACCGTCAGAAAACGAGTCGCGCGTAATGTTGACGATCCCCAGAATCTGCATCGATTGGCTATCCGTACCCTCACCGCGGTAAGGGCTCAGCTGCTTCGGGGCGCCTAGCGGACCAGGCCCTGCTCCATCTCACGCGTCTTCACGCCCCGCAGCGACATCGTAAGCGCTTCACGGTGCGTCGCCAGCCGCAAGGTCTCTTCCGCCGAGATCAGCTTCGCGCGATACAGCGTTTCCAGATGCTGGTCGAACGACTGCATGCCCTCGTCACGGTTCGTCACCGCCTGCGGAATGCCGCCGATCCGGTTCTCCAGAATCAGTTTCCGGATCGTGCCGGTGCCGCGCATGATCTCACAGACCGGCAGCAACCCGCCGGCCTTCGCCGTCGCCAACCGCTGCGCGATGACCGCCTCCATGTTCAGCGCGAGCTGCGTCAGCAGCAGATGATGCTGCGCCGGGTCGAACATCGCGATGATGCGTTCGACCGTCTGCTGCACGTTCACCGCGTGCACCGTCGCGAACACCAGATGCCCGGTGTCGGCCGCCCGCAGCGCCACCCGCACGCTCGCCAGATCGCGCATCTCACCAACCATCAGCACATCCGGGTCCTGTCGCAGCACATGCTTGATTGCATCGTCATAGCTGCGCGCGTCACGCCCCACCTCCACCTGCGCCACCAGCGAGCGATCCGACGCATGCACGAACTCGATCGGATCCTCGATCGTGATGATCCGCCGCGCATAGTGCCGATTGATGTAGCCCAGCAGCGCCGCGATCGTCGTGCTCTTCCCGCTCGACGTCGTCCCCGTCACCAGCACCAGCCCCCGACTCAGCCGCGCAATCTGCTCCAGCATCGGCGGCAGATTCATCGCTTCAAACGTCGGAACGTCGGCGTTCACGCGCCGAAACGCCATCGCCGGAACCGCTTGCTGATAGAACACATTGACGCGAAACCGAGCGCTCGGACCATAGCTGTACGCCAGATCGCAGCTCCCTTCCTGGTTCAGGATGCTCATCGCCACGTCGTCGACCAACTCGTCCGCGATCGCGAAGAGCTCCAGCTCCGTGAGCGGGGCGGTGTTCACGTAGCGCACGCGACCACTCACGCGCAACATCGGCGGCGCGCCGTGCTGCAAATGAACGTCCGACGCGCTGTGTTCCAACGCGGTTTCCAAGATGCGCGCCAGCGTGAGTTCAGCCATGCTCGCCTCCATGAAAGTCGCGACCAACCGCTGCCTCCAACGCCTCACGCGCAAAAGAACCGGCCGGTCGCGATTTCAAGCCTACTATAACGACGTCGTCAGTCGAACGTCCGCCACGCGCGACGCAGCGCTCGCGGCGGCTGTCGTGTTTGTGTCGGCGAGGTCGCCCCATGTGGCCCTTCTCTCTAGCCTGTGACGACTGCTACGTCAGCGCACGGCTTGCGTTCAAGCTCGAACTGCAGCCCGATCGCGAGACGCTGCTCCACTTCTTTGAGCAGGTGCGTCGTCAGCATCCCGAACTCAGTCGCTTGCGACGACGCGAGAACGGCGGCGTCGTGCTCGATGCCGCCGCCCCCGGCGAGGGCGGCCGTCCCTTCCTCAAGCTCGAATCGTCCAACTTCAAGTTTGGCGTGCATCAGGCGACCGACGGCGCCAAACTGCGTACGCTCGGCGACACCGTGCTCGAATTGGCTCCGCCCGCGCTGAGCCTCAGCGATCTCGACTACGACCACTACGAAGTCGTCTTCGGGTTCAACCTCCTCTATCGCGGCAACCACGACGAGTTAGTCGCCGACGTGTTCTTCAGCGATCACCCGCTGGTCGCGGCGCTCGCCGGACCGCAACGACGCGTCATCGACTTCCAGCCGTTCTGCGGCGTCGCGCTCAACGACGACTGCGACCTGCAGGCGTATGTCGAGATCAAGAGCCGCACGTCAGCCTATGAAGTCCGCTGCGGCACGTTCGATGACGCCTCGCTAACCGTACTGCTCACGCTGCGTCGCTACTGGGGGTGTGAGACGCCCGACAATCTCAAAGACGTGCACAACACAATCGTGACCGTCGGCGAGGAATTGGCCGCCAGCCGGATCGCCCCACAGATCGTGCAACCCCTCGCCGACGCGATCGCAAGTCGCCGCTAGCCAGCGGCGCCGTCCCGAGCGGCATGGCGTCAGGCGTCGCGCAACTAGCCCGGCTCGCGCTCTCCGCTCAGCGCCTCCACTTGCTTGCGCAAGTGTCCCGTCGCCGTCTCGCCGCCCTGTAGATACGGGGCCAGAAACGTCGCCAGCAAGCTCACCGCAATCGTTGTCACCGCGACCAACCCGATCATCTGTCGCACGTGGTCGGGCACCGGCCGAAACGGTCGATTCACTCGGTCAAGCGTCCCGTCAAGCAGACGCAACAGCAGAGGAACGCGTGGCGCAGTCTCCACCTCCAGGTCGAGTTCAGTCTCGACCGGCGGCGGCGGCGGGGCTGGCGCCGGCTCAGCCGGTGATTCCCCATCGTCCAGACTCGGAATGTCCTCGGGCCCAAGCGTCTCGATCTCGCGCAACGCCTCAGCGAGTTCGCTCTCACTCAGAATGCTCTGCTGCGTCGCCGACTCTGACATCCACCATCTCCAAAACGTCTCGCCCATTGCTCCGGCGAGCGATAACATGCCCGCAGAGCATCCGCCGCCGAGCGGCGCTACAGGACGCCGCCGTCTCGGCGCATCGGCTCCGTCGTTGCGTCGCGTGACCACGACGCCCCATAACGCGCCATCGGCGATGAGAACCGTTTCGGTCGTCGAGCGCCCCCAGTCCGACTCATCGGGCGGAAGGAGAGCTTCACATGCGAAACGTCAGTGTGTTTCTGTTATCGGGCTGGTTTGCCGCAGCCGCGGTGCTGGCTGCGGTGCCGGCCGACTTGCTTCGCCACGTCCCCGATCAAACACCGATCGTTGTCGTGGCCGATAACCCCCAAAAGACCGTCGACATGCTGAGAGCCTACGTCCTCAAGGTCGACCCCGAAGCCGACGTCGACGAACTGACCGCGGCGGCTATCTTCGGCGAGTTGCCCGGCGGCGCCGACGCATACGACCTCACCGCTCCGGTCGTCGCCGCAACCGACGTCGACTCCGCCGAGCCGATCCTCATCACCAAGGTGAAAGACGCCGACGCGTGGCGCTCCGCCGCCGGCGCCGAGGAGATGTCCGAAGCACCCAACTTCCTCTCGCTGCCTCATCCCATGGTCGCCGCCGCCGCCATCCGCGGCGACATCCTGGTGCTCGCCTCCAATCTGTCCAGCGCCCGCGCCGCCGTCGATGCGTCAGGCGACGTCGGCAAACGCTTCATGAAGTTCGCCGAGCCTTACGCTTCCGACCACTTCATTATGGCCATGGCTGACGTTCCCGCGCTCGGCGACGAGTTCGTCATGCAGTTGCAGCAGTTCGAGATGATGGCCCCGATGATGCTCACCAGCTTCGGCCTCAAGCCCGCGGCGGCCAGCCTCGCCCGCTACGCCTTGAGCCAGATTCGCAGCCTCGTCGTCGACTGCGACGCGGTGTTCCTCGCCGGGAAGGGCTCCGCCGAAATCCTCACCCTGACCAAGCACGCCTACTTCAAAACCGGCAGCGGATGGGCCAAGTACTTCGGCGACATTCAGCCGCCATCCAAGTCCATGCTGCGCGCACTACCCGCCAAGCCCGCTCCCATCACTCTGGCCTTTGAGTGGGTCGCGCCCGAGGGTTACCCCACCTTCAGCGAAGCCGTCATGGAGCAGATGCTCGCCACCCTCCCGGACGATCCCAGCAACGCCGAGATGCGCGACATGCTGCAGCGAATGATGCAGGCCAACAAAGGCGCAACCGGCGCCAACGGCATTGTCTTCGCCGGCCCCAACGGCGAGCTCGGCGTCGCCGGACATCAGTTCATGCCCAACCCACAGCAAATGTTCGAGCTCATGCGCGAGATCAATGATCCGAACATGCTCCAGGCGTTCAGCAACATGTTCGTCGACATGCAGGTCAACAGCGACATCACCACCGAAGACAAGGTCATCAGCGGTCGGCAAGCCCGCATCACACGCATGAGCGTCGTCGCGACCGGCATGCCCTCCGCAGACATGTTCCAGACCATGCTTTACGACGGCGACACCGCCGTCACCATCTCCGCCCCAACCAAGCACGGTCTCGCCACCGCGTCCGGCTCAGAAGCCAGCGCTATGCAGGGCATGGAAATGCTGCTCGCCGACGTCGACAGCATGCCGTCTCGTGACGTCCAGGCCGCTCTGAAGATGCTGCCCGAAAACGCCAGCATGGCCGCACTTTTCGACGTCGAAGCCGCCGCCAAGTGGGCGCTCATGGTCGCCGGCAAGATGGGCGCCGGCCCCGCGGATCGCTCCCCCGGCGCCGCACCCGCGCAGCGCTTCGGCGCCATGGGCGTGAAACTGAGCAAGCTCGGCGTCCAGGCCGTCGTCGCGCTCCCGTCCGACGCGATCGGCTACGTCGTCCGCGAGGTCAAGGCCATCGAAGAAGCCGACTCGCGATCCATGTCGGACGAAGCTGACGGCGAGATGGACGGAATGTAGACCCCATTCCGCGGGCCCCAACCGGGCCGTCCGAGTTCCTTTACGGCTGAGTACCCCCCGCGACGCCCCGGGCGCGGGGGTTTCTGTTTACATTAAACGTCCGGCGCCAGCGACGACGCGTGCCGACGCGTCGGGCCCAGCATCGCCTCAAACGCAATACCGACGCCGCCGCGCGGAAGGAGCACCGTCGTGATCGTCATCATGCAACCCGGCGCCGAACAAGCCCACGTCGACCACGTCGTGAAAGTCGTACGCGACGCCGGCCTGCGCGAGCACATCATCGTCGGCTCCGAACGAACCGTCGTCGCCGTCGTCGGCGACGAGCGCGGCGTCGATCTACAGGTGCTCGAGAACGCCCCCCTCGTCGACCGCGTCATGCCCGTGCTCGCACCATACAAGGTCGCCAGCCGCGAGGTGCGCACCGAGCCATCCGTCATCCCTCTCGGAGGCGGCGCATCGGTCGGCGGACCCAAGATCGCCGCGATCGCCGGACCGTGCAGCGTCGAATCGCGCCAGCAACTGCTCGAAGTCGCCCACGCCGTCAAAGAGGCTGGCGCCGTCGGCCTGCGCGGCGGCGCTTTCAAACCCCGCACCAGCCCCTACAAGTTCCAGGGCCTCGGCGAACAGGGGCTCGAACTGCTCGCCGAAGCACGCGACGCGACCGGCCTCGCCATCGTCACCGAAGTCATGAGCATCGATCAGGTCGACCTCGTCGCCCGCTACGCCGATGTGCTCCAGGTCGGCACGCGCAACATGCACAACTTCAATCTGCTCATGGCCTGCGGAAAGGTCAGCAAGCCCGTCGTGCTGAAGCGCGGCTGGAGCGCCACCCTCGACGAGTTCCTCCTTGCCGCCGAGTACATCCTCAACGGCGGCAATCCAAACGTCATTCTGTGCGAACGCGGCATCCGCACGCACGAAGAGTACGTCCGCAACACGCTGCCGCTCGCAATCATTCCCGCGGTCAAGCGCGTCAGCCACCTTCCTATCATCATCGACCCGTCGCAGGGCACCGGCCACGCCTACATGGTCCCCGCGATGTGCCGCGCCTCGATCGCCGCCGGCGCCGACGGCGTGCTCGTCGAAGTCCACGGCGACCCCGAACACGCGATGACCGACGGCGCCCAATCGATCACCCCCGAGGCGTTCGCGAAGACCATGACCGAGATGCGCGCGATCGCACAGGCAATGGGGCGGGGCGCGTAGCGCGACAATCGAGCATGTCTAGCGAATATCGCACCCCGCCGTCGCGCGCGGCGCGTCGGTGGGGGCGTATGGACGGAACGCTAGAGCCTATCCCTAAACCCTGATGTTGTACACGTCTGTTGTATACTACACCCCATGTTGAAGCTCACGGACGATGTGATGAACTGGCTGCTTGACCGGCTGCCGGATGCGCCGGTCAGCCCGCAGGGCGGCCGCCCGGGAGTGGGAACGTGCGCGAGCCACGAAAACCTTCACAAGACGCTGTTGCCCCTAATGACAAAGACCTCCAGGGCTCAGAGTCACTGATCAAGGATTTGGCATGCGCAGTGACTGCGGTACAGACTCTCCATGGCCCTTTCACGTACGACTGCGCATGGCGGGACGCTCGAAATTGCGCGCGGGCCGCAGATATGGTGGGCTGGGGGGCTGTAGTCCTTGCGTCGACAAATGTAATACTGTGGCTGGCGATGGGGGGAACGTTAGACGTTTGTGGAGTAGTATTGTTGCGATGTGTTACGCACATTCGT
>CAZLYU010000079.1:0-9544 GCA_964563855.1 uncultured Planctomycetales bacterium
CGATCAGAAGGAGGCGCTGTCGATCGCCGACCGGATCGCGGTGATGTTCGACGGACAGGTTGGGCAGGTGGGCGCCCCGCGGGAGGTTTACCGGCAGCCGAGCGGCGCGCGGATTGCGGATTTTCTCGGCGAGACCAACTTTCTGTCGGGCACGGTGACTGACGTCGAGGGGGCGGAGCGACGTGTGCAGACCGAGGCGGGTGAGTTGCGGGCGTGGGCGCCCGACGCGCCAACTGCGGGCGCGTGCGTGCTCTCGATCCGGCCCGAGGCGATTGCGGTGACGCCGACCGATGCGGCCGCAACTCCGGTGTCGGCGGAGCGGTGTGTGCAGCTCGATGCGCGGGTGGAGGGCGTGGTGTTTCTCGGCGACGCGGCGCAACTGACGGTGGCGGTGCGCGGAGCTAGACTACGAGCGCTGTATGGGGAGCCGGGAGGAAGTCCGCTGAGCGCGGGCGCGCTTGTGCGGTGCTCAATTGATCCGCGCGATATCGTGATTTTGAAGTCTGAAACGACTGGAAACGGAGTTGGCTCGTGATCGCTCGTCGCCGCCTTATCTGTGTGATGATCACTTCTCTCGCGGCTGGTTTGGGGTTGGCTGCGGTCGGCTGCGAACGCGCCGACGAATACGACCTGGTCATTATCACGCCGCATAACAAGCAGATTCAGACCGAGTTTCAGACCGCGTTTGAAGCCGAGGTCGGTCAGCCGGTACGCATTCGCTGGGTGCTGATGGGGACCGGCGAGATCATGCAGTTGCTGGGCCGCAACGACCGCCCGAATCGCGGTTTTGACTACGACATCATGTTCGGCGGCGGCGCTCCCGACTACGAGCTTGGCGCGCGGCGCGGGTATTTCGCGAAGCCAAACTTGCCGGCGGAAGTGGTGGAGGCGGTGCCGGCGACGCTGGGCGGCTTGCCGACGCGCGACCCGAACGGCCTCTGGTATGGCGCGACGATGTCGACGTTCGGCATCCTGGTCAACGAAGCTGCGCGCGAGAATCAGAACCTGCCCGAGATCAACGATTGGGCGGATTTGGCCCGCCCCGAGATGTTTAGTTGGATTATCGCGGCGGACCCCTCGAAGAGCGGCAGCGTGCGCGTCTGCTACGAGCTCATCCTGCAGAAGTACGGTTGGGAGCGGGGCTGGCCGATGCTGCTGGAGATCGCGGCCAATGCGCGGCAGATCACGGATTCGAGCAGCGCGATTCCCAACGAGGTGACGCAGGGCAGCGTGGTCGCGGGACCGACGATCGACTTCTACGCGTTGCAGCGGATGGAGAAAAATGATCGCTTGCGGTTTGTGCTGCCGCCGGGCGGAACCGCCGCCACGCCGGATCCGATCGCGATGCTGCGTCAGCCGAAGCATAAGGCGATGGCGGAGCGGTTTATCGCGTTCGTACTGAGCCCGGCGGGTCAGCGACTGTGGTTCCTTCCGCCGGGGGTGGAGGGCGGTCCGCGGGAGGCGCGTCTGTTCCGCACGCCGATCTCGCCCGCCGTCATGGAGCAACACGCGGAGCATCTGCCGATCAAGGATTTATTCGCTTCGCTGCTGGAGTTTGACGCCGAGTTGCAGAGTCGGCGCAGCCCGCTGTTGCAGGTTTTGTTCCCGGCGGCCGCGGTCACGTTGCATGACGAATTGCGTGAGACGTGGGAGGCGTTGAACGAAGCGGGAATGCCGGCCGAGGCGATGGAGGCATGGAACGAACCGATGCTTTCGAACGAAGCCGCGCTGTCGGCGGCGGACGAGATTGCTGCCGCGGAGGGTCCGGAGACACGGGCGGAGCTGAACCGTACGTGGTACGACGCATACGCGGCGAAGTATGCGCGCGTGCAGCAGCTCGTGGCTGGCGAGTGATCCGAAGCCTCGGCAGCGTTGGCCTGTGCTTCGGCCTGCTGGCAGGTGGTTGTCCCCAGACGCCGCCGAGTGCGGTTCCGTCGGATGCTGTGCCGATCCCAGGTGAGTTGACGCCTGAGGAGCGCGCGCTCGTTGTGGCCGTCATGGACGACTATGTCGTGCTCGCGCGGTTGCTGGCGACGCTCCGGCCGGTGGTCAGTGCGTTGGTCGCGCCCGATCGGGCCTGCGAGCCCACGCCAAGCTGTCCGGTCGTGACGTGCGAACCCGCGATGCTGACCTTCGCCTGGTCTGAAGCGTGCGAGGGGGCGTTTGCGTGGGGCGCCGACGGCGTGGTTGACGCGCGGCGGATTGAAGAGCGTTGGCGACTTTCAACCGAGGGGCTGACGATCGACACGGTGGCCTTGGCGGGCGTTGTGGATGTTGTTGTTCGGGATGGGGACTCCGGGCCGCGCGCCGCGGGCATCGTCGACCTGCGGACACCCGTGGGAACCATGCGCGGCGTCGTCAGTTGGTCGTACGTATCCGATGAGGTGTTCGAGATCGAAGTGGGCTTCGTGGAGCTTTCGCGCAGCGGGGCGGAGCTGGAGCTGAGCGCTCCGGGAACAGCGATCACGACGATCCGTGTCGTGAGAAACCCGCGTTTGGCGCCTGCCGGTGGACAGTTGGCTTTTCGGACGGACGCTGAAGACCGCGTGACGCTCTCCTTCGCGTTGGACGCGGCGGAGACGGCTGTAGCGGTAGCGGCGTTCGGAGATCGGGCGCCGGTGGCGGTGCGGCTGGAGCCGTAGCGGGTCTTTGGCGAACGCCTGACGCTATGGGTAGTGGCCGCCGACCTGCTTGACCTTGACGGTCTGGCCGTCGAGCGTGAAGACGGCGCGGTGCTCCTGGCTGAGACGGATGGTGTAGAAGTCGGATGCCTTCAGCTTCTCGTAGTGCATGTCGCCGACCTGTTCGGCAGCCGCCTTGGGATGCGTGCCCTGATTGACGAGGCGGCGCCATTCGTAGTACTTCGACATCGACGATGCGGGCACTTCCACGTGTTTACCGAGGGCGAACGCGTTCCGCTGGATGGTGTCGTCAACCTGCCAAGCCATGGTTGCGCTTCCGTGAGGGGGAGACGGGCGGCGGCCCGCAGCGGGTGTGCGAGCTCCTTGGGCGGCATGATACTAGCAATTCTCGGGCGTGAGCGGCGCTGGCGGGCGGTGTAACCCGGGGCTGCGGTTGAGCGTCACAAGGTTCCGCGAGGCCCCGCTTGATTCCCATGCGAGCGGGGGTCATACTGCGCGGCTCGGTTCGGCTGGCTGAGGTCAGCGTCTGTGGTCGAGCGAGCGTTTGACGCCTGGCCAGAAGGAGCGCGTCATGAAGAAAGACATTCATCCGAAGTACGTCGAGACCAAGGTGCACTGTGCCTGCGGCACCGACTTTGTGACCCGCTCCACCGTGCCGGAGATCAAGGTCGATATCTGCAGCAGTTGCCATCCGTTCTATTCGGGCAAGCAGAAATTCGTCGATACTGCGGGGCGCGTCGAACGGTTCCAGAAGAAGTTCGGCGGCGACTACTTCGCCAAGAAGGGTGCGAAAGCCAACAGCGGCAAGTAGCTGCCCACAACTTGAACGTGTTTCCGGGGTCGCGCCAGTTTGGTGCGACCCCGTTTCATTGGGTCCGATTCCGTGCCCGTGCCCGCCTGAGGTTGACCGTAGCGATGCCCACCCCGCCTGTTGATCCGCCGTGGATGAAGCGTCTCGCCGAGATGGAGGCGCGTTCGGACGTGGTTGCCAGTGAGATGAACCGGCCGGAGGTTGCGGCGAGCGGGGCGAAGATGGTGCTGCTGGCGCGTGAGCACGGTCAACTCGAGAAAATCGTCAAGCCATATCGCGAGTATCGGCGCCTCACGGATCAACTGCTGGAGTCGCAGGCGCTGCTCGATGACCCGGCGACCGACGCCGAGCTGCGCGAGATGGCCGAGGCTGAAGTGGCGGATCTTGGTGCGCAGCGCGCGGCGATTATCCAGCACCTGGAAGAAAAGCTGGTGACCAGTGACGATGCGGCGATTTCGTCGATCATCGTCGAGATTCGTGCGGGGACCGGGGGGGATGAGGCGGCGCTCTTCGCGGGCGAGTTGATGAACGCGTACCAGGCGATGGCGAGTCGGAGGGGGTTCAAAGTCGAGGTGCTGTCGCTGAGCGAGTCGGATCTGGGCGGCATCAAAGAGGCGATTCTCAACATCAGCGGTGAGGAGGTGTACCTCGCGTATCGGTTTGAAGGCGGCGGGCACCGCGTGCAGCGCGTCCCCAAAACCGAAACGCAGGGACGGGTGCACACGTCAGCGGCAACAGTGGCGGTCATGCCCGAGCCCGAGGAGGTCGCGGTCGATATCGACTGGGAGAAAGACGTGCTCGAGCACGTCAGCCGCGCGGGCGGCCCGGGTGGGCAGAATGTGAACAAGGTGGCCAGCGCCATCAAGCTCGAGCATGTTCCCACGGGCATTACCGTGTCGATGCGTGACGAGAAGAGTCAGCACAAGAATCGCTCGAAGGCGCGGCGGATTCTCGTGTCACGCGTGTTCGAGCATCATCAGGCGCAGCAGCGGGCGGCGCTCGAGAGTGAGCGGCGATCGATGGTGGGCTCCGGCGACCGCAGTGATCGCATTCGCACGTACAACTTCCCTCAGAACCGCTGCACCGATCATCGGATCAACAAGGACATCTTTGACCTGAACCGCGTGTTGGTGGAGGGTGAACTCGACGAGTTCCTTACCGATCTGGCGGATCGCGAGCTACAGTTGCGCCTGGCAGCGCTCTAACCGTCTTCGGTAGGCGTTGGGCGGCTGCGTTGCACCTGCTTGGCGGCGTCGATCGATCGATGGACGCTGTCGCCGATAACCGCGCATTCCGGGAGACAACGATGCAGTCCGCCGATCTCATTCGTCACACACTACAGCTCAGTTCTGAATGGTCGCTCGGCGTGGCCCGCGACATGGCCGACGCTCCACTGACTCAGCCGACGCCGCGCGGCGGGAACCACCCGATGTGGGTGATGGGTCACGTGACGTATTCGGAAGCGGACATAGCGACGTTCATCACCGGCGAGCCAAACCCGCTGGCGGCGTGGAAGCCGATGTTCGATCAGGGGACGGAGCCCTCGACCAACGCTGCCGACTATCCGGCATTTGACGAGGTGCTGGCGGCGTTTGAGAAGACGCGGGCGGCGACGCTGGCGCTGCTCGACCGCTTCAACGACGCGAGTCTGTCTGCGCAGCCGTCGCACGTGCCAGAGTCGGCCAAGGACTTTCCGCCGATGCAGACGATTGGCAGCCTGCTGCACTTCATCGCGATTCACCAGTTGTGCCACTTCGGGCAACTGACGGATGCGCGCCGCTCCGCTGGCAGGAAGTGGGTGAACTAGCAGGACTTCGGAAGTGATCTGCCGCGCGTTGTATGCGTGGCGCGGATTTCGAGCCAAATCACGGTGACACGGCCGTGCGACATCGGACGGGACCGCGAACGGATTCGGTGCGACTGGGGGCCCGCGGGCCGCGGCGGGGGAACGCGTGCCCGGGCTCGGCGGGCGGCTGGGGGAATTTTGCGTTGAATTTGGGGGACTTTCCGAATAGGGTGCAGTGAGAGGAAAGAGAAGTCCGGGCCGTAACCGGGCTCCCACCATGAGGAGGAAAACATGTTTCGCAAGATGTTGGCGGGCGCTGCTGCGCTCGCGCTGTTGAGCAGTTCTGCGCTCGCCGCGCAGGACTGGGGATTCATTTCCACGGTTGGCGATCCTGATCCGGTCACCTATTTCGATCTCGCCGATCCGGCCGGGTCGCAGACGCCGGCCGGGTTTGTCGACGGCAACTTCAACCGCGGTATGGAGTTCTTTTCGCCGGACGAGTTCTATTACGTCGTGACGACCGACGCGCTCAACGATCCCGACGACCGCGGGCTGTGGGTCTGGAAGGAGAACACCAATACGCAGCTCTTCGTGAATCCGTTCTCGGATAGCAGCGACGGCGACATCGCGCTGAGCGGCGACGGCGACACGCTCTTTTGGCTGCTCGACGACGGCAGCCCCACCGACACGCTGTACAAGTATGAAGGGCTCATCAGCGGCAACATTTCGTTGACGCGCATCGGCGAGACCGGCGTGACCGGCGGCCGTGGCCTCGCCATGCAGGCCGGTACGGGCAAACTCTTTATGATCGACTCGTCGACCGACGAGCTCTATACCGTCAGCACGACCGACGGCAGCTCGGCTTCGATCGGCGCGCTCGGCGTCAATGTGGGCAGCATCGGCTCGATGGACTTCGGCGGCGACGGAACGCTCGTGCACTCGGACGGCGGCGAACTCTACTCGATCGATCTGACGAGCGGCGCCGCGACCGCACTCGGCGACTTGGGCACGAACGCGGCGGCCCTGAGCTTCCGGGTTCCGGAGCCGGCCACCGGCGCGTTGCTCGCACTCACGCTGCTGTTTGTGCGTCGTCGCTAGATTCTGACGTCGACGGAGCAGGCGGCGCCCTTCCGGCAGCCCCCTGCTCTGAGCTGCAATCATCCCTCCGCCGCGGACTGGAAGCCTCCAGTTGCGCGGCGGAGTCTTTTGTTGGCTTGAACTGGCGTGCGTTGCGCTGCGGCCTGCCGATGCGAACCGCTATCGGCAGAGCCACACTGCCGTGGAGCGTGTGGAGCGTGTGGAGCGGGCCAGGCTATCCAGCCAGTTGCTGCATCACGGCGATGTCGTGCATATCGGCGTCGTCATCGTTATCCAGATCGGCGTCGGCGCCGGTGGGGGCGGAGCAGCCGGGAGATGCCTGGGGACCGGCCTGGCAGGCGGCGAAGACGTCGAGGTCGGCAGCGTCGACCGCGCCGCTCTGATCGAAGTCGACCTCGTAGAACATGCCGATGGCTTGCATCATGGGCTTGATCTCGGGGTTCGACATGAACAGCTCCCAGATGAGCCCGCTGCGGTAGTTCTCGATCATGACCACGATCGGCCCCTGATCGATCGCCAGCCAGCCGGTCGCATACCAGCCGACGGTCGGGTTGAACGCGTCGAAGAAGCCCTCGCCGCTGAACAGCAACGGGTAGTTGTCGAAGAAGTGCCGCAGGGCCGCCTTCGAGGCCTCGGGCGTATAGGGCATGGCGCTGAGGGCGGCGGTCGGCGCGATGGTGCCGTTGTCGTTGGTAGGGCTGTGCGCGAGATAGCCCCACGGGTTGGTGCTGGCGGTGAGTCCCCACGAGAACGCGTTGTAGCCGTCGAACCCGTTGGGGTTGTTGATCGCGTGCAGGCGATGGACGCGCGAGATTGCCTGGGCGTTCTCGAAATAGTTGGTATAGCCGTCGCGTTTGTAACGGGGGTCGAAACCCAGGTTCGAGTAGTGCGTGAAGAATAGTGGTCCGCCGAATGCGGGGCCGACGTCGATCGTCTCGCCGTAGTAGAGCCCGCCGTTCGTGTAAGTGCTGTTGGCCGCCCAACCGTTGGGGTAGCTGCTCGCCGGCATCGGGAACGTTGGCGATGCGATCGCGAGCTGATAGATCACTTGCGTCTCGTTGTAGCCGCGAATGGGCAGGTTCAGGGCCCACCCGAAGTTCGGCGACCAGTGCCAGTAGAGCGTGTCGCTGCCGGGGAAACGTCGGAACCACGTCCATTCGACGCCTTCCCACAGCCGCGTGGCGCGGGCGCGAATGTCCTGCTCGACTGGGTCGTTCGCGTCCTCGAAGTACTGCCGCACGGTGAGGAAGCCCTGCACGAGGAAAGCGGTCTCGACGAGGTCGGCGCCGTCGTCTTGCGGGCTGAACGGAATCACGGCGCCGGTGACGCCGTGGTAGTGATGCGCCCAGGCGCCACGGAAGCGCGGCGTGGTTTCCTCGAGAAACGTCAGCACTTTCTGCACTTGGGCGGCGGCGTCGGCGCGTTCGATGAAGCCGCGATGCACGCCGACGCACAGCGCCATGAGGCCCATGCCGGTTCCGCCGGTCGTAACGGTGTCGGGCGGATGCCCCAAACCAATGCCTTCGCGGGCCATACCGCTGACGGGGTGGGCGTTGTCGACAAAGTACTTCAGCGTGGTTTGCTGAACGATGTCGAGCATTTGCTCGTCGGTGAAGCCGTTCCAGCGGGCCGAGACGCTTTGTGACGGCCCGCTCTCCGCGCCGCCGCGCACGGTCGTGACGTAGTAGTGCAGCCGCTGACGATCGGGATCGCCGGGCGTGTTAAACGGCGGCTGGGCGACGGGATCGGTCGTGAGACGTTCGAAGGGGCCCGAGCTGCTCTCGGCGCCGTACACGTGATAGCCGTCGGCCAAAGCGACGGGGCGCCAGGTGACGGCGTTGTGCGTCTCGTATCCGTTCGCCGCGATACCGGAGGGCGCCGCGACGGCGCCGCCGGCGCCTTGCAGCCGCAGATTGTCGAGGAACAGCGTTCCCGAAGTTCCGGCCAGATTCTCGAAGACGAGCGCGAAGATCTGATTGAGGCCGGTTTGCTCGCGGGCTGACACGTCGAACGAGACGGTGCGCCACGCGCCGACCGCCGGCGATCCGGTGGCGGGCTGCCATGCGTCAGGGGGCGACCAGAGGACGTCAAAGATGCCGATCAGCCCAGGTAGGGCGCCGCCGTCGGCGACATAGACGTCGAGCAGCAGGGCGTCGTAGTTGGCGAGATCGTAGGCCGGGGCCGACCACTCGTGCCGGAGCTCGACCTTGCCGTCGGCCTCATTGACGATGTCGAGGCGCAGCACGTAGCCGCCGTTCGTGGCTGCCGGGGCGCCATTCACGCCGGCCGGCACGCGCGACACGCTCAAGCCGCTGTCGCCGGTGTTGGCCAGGATCGTCAACTGGGTTTCGAACGGCTCATAGCTGGCGACCAGCTGGGCCTGAGCGGATAGACCGCTCAGCGCGATGACGCAGACACCCACGATGCGATAACAGGCGAACATCGGCACGCACTCCTTCGGAGAGTTATGACTAACGGCTCACCCTCTAGTCTATCGGCAGCGTCCACCAATCACGCGGCTCGCCCGGCCGCAACCGCCGCCAATCCCGACTGGAGCGGCAGTTCTCGGACACCAACGCGGGTGCGAAATGCGCTAAACTCTCGGCATGGACACGCCGTTCGAAGTGGTCAGCGAGTTTCAGCCGCGCGGCGATCAGCCGGCCGCTATCGATGCGCTGGTCAAAAATTTTCAGGATGGGGCCCGATTTCAGACGCTGCTCGGCGTGACGGGTTCGGGCAAGACTTTCACGATGGCGCACGCGATCGCGAAGTTGGGCAAGCCGGCGCTGATTCTCAGTCATAACAAGACGCTCGCGGCGCAGCTCTTCGAAGAGTTTCGCGATCTGATGCCGCACAACGCGGTGCAGTATTTCGTGAGCTATTACGACTATTACCAGCCCGAGGCGTACATTCCGCAGCGCGACATCTACATTGAGAAAGACGCGTCGCGCAATGACGATCTCGATCGGCTGCGGCTCGCGGCCACCAGCTCGATTGTCTCGCGGCGCGACACGGTCGTGGTCGCCAGTGTGTCGTGCATCTTCGGCCTCGGCTCGCCGGACGAATACAAGGCGAGCGTGATTCAGGTGCGGGTCGGCGACGTGTTCGAGCGCGATGAGCTGTTGCGCGAACTCGTTCGCCTGCAGTACGACCGCGCCCAGATCGAACTGAAACGCGGCAGCTTCCGCGTGCGCGGCGACGTGATCG
>CAZLYU010000079.1:9554-10458 GCA_964563855.1 uncultured Planctomycetales bacterium
GTACCAGCGCACCGATCACGACTTCAAGCGGGGCACGTTCCGTGTCCGGGGCGACACCATCGACCTCTACCCGGCGTACGAGCAGTTCAGCGTGCGCATCGAGATGTTCGGCGACGAGGTGGAGCGTATCGCGCTGATCCATCCCACGAGCGGCGCCATCTTGCAGCATCGCGAAGACATCTTCGTTTATCCGGCGGTGCACTATGTGCTGCCCGAAGATTCGATTGATCGCGCCTGCCAGTCGATCGAGCAGGAACTCGACGAGCGCGTCATGCAGCTTCGTCATCACGGCAAGCTGCTCGAAGCGCAGCGCCTGCTCGCGCGCACCAAATATGACATGGAGATGCTGCGCGAGGTCGGCTACTGCTCGGGCATCGAGAACTACACGCGGCATCTGAACAACAGTGCGCCCGGCGCGAAGCCGTATACTCTCGTCGACTATTTCCCCGACGACTTTCTGCTGGTCATCGACGAGTCGCACGTCACCATCCCACAGATCGGCGCGATGTATAACGGCGACCGGGCGCGCAAGACGGTGCTCGTCGAGCACGGCTTCCGCCTGCCCAGCGCGCTCGACAATCGCCCCATGCGTTTTGAAGAGTTCGAGAGCATGTGGAAACAGGTGCTCTTTGTCAGCGCCACGCCCAGCGCGTTTGAACTCGAACGCAGCGGCGGCGAAATCGTCGAGCAGATTATCCGTCCCACCGGCCTGGTCGACCCGGTCATTGAAGTCGCCCCGGCCCGCGGACAGGTGCCCGACCTGCTCGAACGCATCGCGGACGCCCTGATCGAGCACCCCGCCGTGATCGGCGTGGTCATCACCAACCTCGAACTGGTCCACCATCCGGCATCGGATGCCCAGCCCGACCCCGGCTCGGTGGGGCTGCGGCCCGCGCCGATCGAT
>CAZLYU010000080.1:0-9960 GCA_964563855.1 uncultured Planctomycetales bacterium
AACGCCAGCACCGGCGTGGTGAGCTACAAGATTGCAGCGCACGCGGCGGATCTGGCGAAGGGTCACCCCGGAGCCCAGCATCGCGACGACATGATCAGCAAAGCCCGCTTCGAGTTTCGCTGGCGCGACCAGTTCAACCTCGGCCTCGACCCCGACCGCGCGCGGGAATATCACGACGAGACGCTGCCGCAAGAGCCGGCGAAAGACGCGCACTTCTGCAGCATGTGCGGCCCGAAGTTTTGCTCGATGCAGATCACGCAGGAGATTCGCGCGGCGGCCCGCGCGGCGACTACGTAACGCGCCGCTCACGCGTTGCGTAGCGGTCTAGTCTTGCTCGGGTGTCTCCACCGCCTTGATCCAGTCAACCTCGAGGCGGAAGCGGCCGGCTTGTTTGTCTGAGAGCATCAGACCGAGTCGGCGGACGTCGCTCGTGTTGAGCCTGGGGGCGTCGATCTCGCGGCCGAAGCTGCGGGCGACGAAGCTGTCGAACGGCACGCGTACTTCGCTCCACTCCGTGCTCGATTCAAACCAGGCGTAGTAGCCCCCGGCGCGGATGCGGGCGTCGGCCTCGGCGCTGACGCGATAGCGCTGACCGTCGCCACGCACGCGCAGCAGCAGTGCGTCGTAGCCCGACAGGTCGCGCTGTGGGCAGCGCGTTCGGATCGAAGCGAACCCGCCATCGTTCTCCAGCGACATCTCGCCGGCGAAAATCAGCACGCCGTCTTCGACCGTCGGCCGACTACGTGAAACGCCGCCCATCACGCGGTCATCTTCGGCGTCCCAGCGTGGCTCGTCATCCGAGTTGAAGTGAAACAACGTGATCGGATCGCGCATCCCGTTCTCCGCAGCGACTGCGTGTTTCGCGCTACTCACGCCGCCTGAAATCAGCAACACGCCGCAGCCGAGCAACGACGACAGCATCCCGTTACGCAAGACGGCCCTACCGCCGTTCATCTGTAGACTCCTTGGTTCACGCCGGCTGCATGTCGATGCTACGATCGGCGGGCGCGAAGACAAGCCGCCGGAGGACTCGCATGCTCGACGCACTACCCAAACGGGCCTTCTTTCAATTCGAGTTTCCGCTGCAACATCGCGAGCCGGCACGGCTCATCGATGGCGACCCGCACAACTGGACCGCCCGCTATCTCCTGCCGCCGCTGCAGTCGCTCGAAGATGAAGAGCCGATCGCCGACGTCTACGGCGCGTGGCACGCCGATGGGTTGGCGTTCGCATTCGATGTTCCGGGTCGGCGGTCGGCGTTTCAATGCGACCCGACCAACTGGTGGAAAGGCGACGGACTCCGCCTGTGCATCGACACCCGCGACGCCCGCGACGTGAAACGCGCGACCCGCTTCTGCCACTTCTTCTATATCCTTCCCGCAGGCGGCGGCGGCGACGGTCAGACGCCGATCGTCGGTCAACACAAGATGAGCCGCGCCAAAGAGCCGGCGCCCGACGTCGATGTCAGCCTCATCAAGACCGCGGTGCGCAAGACGCGGCAAGGCTACGGCGTGGAAGTCGTGATTCCCGAGTCATGCCTGGCCGGATGGGGCCCCGGCCACCCGCAGCGGATCGGCTTCACCTACAAGGTGAAAGACACCGAACGGGGCGCTCAACACTTCGCGGCGACCGATGACCTCGGCTGGAACGTCGATCCGAGCACCTGGGCGACTGCGGTGCTGGTGGAGAAGTCGTGAACTGCGGAATGCGTGCAGGTCTGACGCGACAAGCACACAGCGTGTTATCACGCCGGATGCGCCTGACTGGTAGCCGCATGCACCGAGCGCGCCCCTAGCGATCGCCAGCGGCCGGCTGCCAGCTCAGCACACTGTCACACGCCGCCAACCGGTCGAGCAACCAATCTTCGAAGAGCGGGTCGCGTCCGGTCGGGCTCCAGTGCGCAAGCTGCCGCGTCGCCCCGCCGCGCTCGCCGGCGACGGTGGGCAGTTGCGTGCTATAGACCGCGAGGCCGGACGACGCGCTGTAGGCCTGCCGATCCGGAGCGTGCAGCCGCTCTTTCTCGACGCGAACCTCCACGCGATAAACGCCCTGCGGCGCGGGCAAAACGTCTGGTGCGATCGAGGAAGACGTCTCGACCGTTGCTGATGTAGCGGCCATCTCGATATCGGCTGTCGATCCGTCGGCTTCGGCCGCGGACACCGGCGTCACGTTGACGAAAACGCGCCGCCGCATGGTGTGCAGGCTGTTCTCGAGCGACTGATAGGCTCCGCGGCTGTCGCGGCGCCAAAACTCGAACCATTGGCCGCCGGTGGAAGGCTCAGTCACGATGCGGCCGGTTGCGCGATCAACGGTCTGGGGGATGTAGTCGTAGCGGCGCAGCGTGGTGAGCGACTCGTTGATGAATTCGTCGTAGCTGGTCAGGCTGATTTTGTAGGCTGCCGGCGGCCCGACCACGGGGGCCGTCGCGCAGCCAGCCGACCAAACCGACGTGAGTGCAAAAACGCAGCAGACGAATCGGGCCATGCTGGCATCATTACGTCCGCCGCGCGGGCGTCAAGCGCCGCACGCAGGCACTTTGTATAGGGCGTCGTTTGCTTCGGCGAATTCCTTGCGACGCTTGAATACGGAATGCAGATTCTTGGGTGGAAGCTGTCGTGTCCCCCCATGGGTCCCGCGTTGCTCATCGAGTGACGCGGGACCTCCTCTTTCACAGGGGTCGGATCAGCAGGGCCCCGCCCTGCCGCGCTAGCCAACATTGGGCTGCACCCGACGACACGATCCGCTAAGGTACAGCGGCGCCGTCGCGGACCCCACAACGTCCCGCCGGGAGCCAGCACACGCGGCCTAACAGCGAGGCGATCGCCCATGGCGTTGGAACCCTTGGACACCGCTCACGGGGCTGGCTACCCCGGCTGCCGACAACTCTCGGTCTTCTTCGAGAACCGCGTCGGACAGCTACTCCGCCTCACACGGCTGTTTGAAGGCCAGGACGTACACATCCTCGGCATCAGCGTAAACGACTCGATTGATTGCTCTGTGGTGCGCATCATGGTCGACGAGCCCGACGAGGCCGAACCGCTGCTCACCAGCGCCGGCTTTTGCGTGTCGAGTTCAGACCTCGTGGTCGTCGAATTGCCGCCGGGCAAGCGCGGCATTCTCACGCTGTGCCAGGCGCTCATTCGGGGAGAGGTCAACATTCAGTACCTGTATCCGCTCATCGCCACCAGCACGCGACCCTCGTGCCTCGCGGTGCACGTCGACAATCTCGACGCGGCGTACACCACGCTGAGCCGCTCGAAGTTCAACGTTCTGCACCAACACGAACTGTAGCGGTGCCCGTTCGGCCCCCCGCTCGCCCGGCGGAGTTGATCCCGGTTCGCACGCGCGACGGCGCGTCGCTACGCGTCCGCACCTGGCCGGCCGCTGGCGACGAGCGCGGCGTGCTGCTCTATCTGCATGGCATTCAGTCGCACGGCGGCTGGTACGAATGGTCGGGCGCCGCGCTCAGCGAGCAGGGCTGGCGCGTGATCATGCCCGATCGGCGCGGCAGCGGCGCCGGTGATGGGGCGTCGCAGCACGCGCACGACGCGGCCCCCGGCGACGTGCGGCGGGCGACGCAGTGGCTGGACGACATCGATGACGTGCTGCACGAGCTGGCGCCGCAGCGCGACGCCGCCGACAAACGACGGCTGGCGCTGCTCGGCGTGAGTTGGGGCGGCAAGCTCGCGCTGGCCTACGCACTCCGGGGGGCGCTGCGTGTTGACGGGCTCGTGCTGGTCGCCCCGGGCGTGAAGCCGCGCGTCGATGTGCCGCTGCGACAGAAACTCGCGATCGCCACGGCGCGGCTGTTCTCGCCGCGGCGACGATTCGACATTCCGCTTCAAGACCCGGCACTGTTCACTGACGACCCGGAAGGCCAGGCGTTCATCCGCGACGACCCGCACAAACTCACGCGTGCGACGGCGCGGTTCCTGTTCGCGTCGCGCACGCTCGATCGGCTGTTGGCGTCGGCGCCGCGGGGGGCGCTGCAGACGCCGCTGCTGCTGCTGCTGGCCGGCCACGATCGGATCATCCACAACGACCGCACCCGCCGGGCTGTCGAGCGACTGTTGTCGACGCCGACCGTGCTGCATGAAGCCCGCGGCGCGGCCCACTCGCTCGAGTTCGAGGCCGATTCGTCATGGTTGGATGAGGTCGCTCGCTTCCTGGCTAGCCACGCCGATCGCGCCGGCGAGGCGAGCCGAGACCAATGACGCCGCGGCGCTTCGATAGCCGTAGCGTCGGCTAACTCACCGACGCCATCCGCGAACCTCAGTCGCCTGCTGCGTCAGTAAATGGAATTTCGAATCACCAAACGCAATACCCGGCAATCAACCGCCAGTGAAGCATGAAGCAAGTACGGAGTCCCTTTGCGAAACTGGCTGACCTGTGCGACGTCGGTGAATTCGATGACTTGTGACGGATCTAAACAGACAACGTCTGTCCAATCCGGCGTTGGAACCCACTCAGTATCTTCTGATATCTCCAATGACAGGTCAAGCAAGTGCTCGACGCTGTCCTCTGAGATCTGCAAATAAAGTTCATTCGCGGCGCCCTGTAGTCCGTAATCGATTCGCTTAAGCATGTCATCTTCAAGTAAGACATTACGAGTGATGTAATGTTCAATGAACAAGTCTTTGGCGGGGGTGAATGCCTTCCTCCGCGCCCTCTCGACATCGCCTCGGTCTTCATGTTTCCACGCGCTGCGCTCGAATATTGCTTGTCTCAGTGGATTGGAGAATGACTACGTGTTTGGATCGGGGCTCCCTCCTGGCTGTGAAGTCCGAGAAAGAAACACAGTCAGTCCCACCAGCACCGCAATGAGACCGATTGACGCCAGCAGATGAACTCGCAGCCGCATGACCTTCGCCTTTCGCTCATCGTTGCGCACGTGAATCCAGCGTGTCGATTCCGTTGGGCGCATCGCGGAACAGACGACACCTCTGCTGGGGCGCCCACGCACCGACCCAACGCACGCCGAACGCAATCAGCCGATCTCCTCCATCACCGCCTCGATCAACGGCCGCAGCGTTTTCTCGCTGAAGTCGAACTTCAGGTGCGCCGCTTCGAACAGCTCGGGCAACGGCCGTGAGCCGCCGAGGGCGAGCGCGGCGCGGTACCACGCGACCGCCTGATCGAAGTCGCCTTTCGAGTTCATCCACACCTGCAGCGCGCCGAGCTGCGCGATGCCGTACTCGACGTAATAGAACGGCACCTGGAAGAAGTGCAGTTTCTGATGCCAAGAATGCCGGTCGACCCGCTCGATGCCGCTGTAGTCAAGGTGTGGAGCGAAGCGCTGCGTCAGCTTTTGCCACTCATCCTTGCGACGTTCGATGTCGTGACCGGTGTTGGTGTAGACATAGTGCTGGAAGGCGTCGACCCGCGCCATCCAGGGAAAGAAGCTCACGATCTTCGTGAAGAAACGCTGCTTCGCGCGGTCGACATCGCCGGCGTAGAACAGCTCGAGGTGCGGCAGCGCGAGGCATTCCATGGCCATCGAGGCGACCTCGGCGAACTCCATCGGCGAGTGGCGATAAGCGATGAGCGGCTCGTCGCGGCAGGCGAAGGTGTGGAAGGCGTGGCCGCCTTCGTGCAGCAGCGTGCGCACGTCGCTCTCGGTTCCCACGGCGTTCATGAATATGAACGGCAGCCGCCGCTCTTCAAACACCGCCTGATAGCCGCCGGGCGCCTTGCCCTTGCGGCTGCCGAGGTCGAGGACCTTCGCGGTCTGCATGTGGTCGTACTGCTCGCCGAGTTCGGGGTCGACCTTGTGGAAGATCTGGCTGCACTTGGTGCTCAACTCGTCGACGCTGTCGAACGGCTTGAGCGGGTCGCGTCCCTCGGGGTCGACCTCCATGTCCCACGGGCGCAGCGTATCGAGCCCGAGCTTCTGCTTGCGTTCGTCGGCCAGCTTCTGCACCGCGGGCACGCAGACCGCGGCGATCGCCTCGTGAAACGCGATGCAGTCGTCAGGCGAATAGTCGAACCGCTGCTTGGCTTTGAACGCGTAGGCGCGATAGTCGGGCAGGTCGGCGTTCTTTGCGATCTGGTCGCGCACCCGCACCATCTGGTCGTAGAGCTGATCGAGCTGCGCGGCGTCTTGCAGGTAGCGATCGGTGTAGAGCCGCCACGCTTCTTCACGCGTGGCGCGATCGGGCTCTTCGAGGTAGCGGGCGACCTGCTGCAGCGTGAGCTCTTCGCCGCGGAAGGTGACCGTCATGGCGCCGGTGATCTGCTGAAACTGCTGCGACAGCTTCGCGTCTTCGGTATGCAGCGGAATGTTCTCGTCGCGGAAGAGCTCGATCGCCGAGCGAATGCCGCGCGTGAGCACTTCGTAACGTTCGGCGGGCAAATCGAGGCGGTCGGCGAGCGCGACGTACTTCTCGCGTAGCTTGTGCTCCCACGGCTCGCGCTGCGGTTCGATCTGCTCGACGAAGAAGAGAAACGCATCGCGCAGCGCGGCGTCGTCGGTGGCGCACGTCATCGCGGTGTAGCGTTTGGTGCTCTCTTCCTCGACCGCGGCGGACAACTCGCTGACGTCATAGAGCCACTGCTCGAACTCCTCCCGCGTGGCGACGGCGCGGTCGACCAGGCTGGCGTAATACGGCTCGATGTTCTCCCACGCGTCGAAGGCGGCGTCGGCGGCGACAAACTGACGGGGGTACTCGGTGAGGGCGGCCATGAGCGAGTCTCCGGGCGATAAATTCAAGGATGCGGCGGCGCTGCCCGGCGTCCGCCTGACCCGAGGGAAAATACCGCACCCGACCGGCGGGAGCGACCGTTCCACGCATTTTCCGCACGCGGTGAAAAGGTGCTTGCCTCGTGCGCCGATGTCTGAACGTGGCGCTGTCGCGGACCGACAAGACGTTGCGCTCATCAGTCAGTTGGTGCGCACCTCCCGCGACGACGGAAGCGCCGGAGAATCGGACGTGCCGGTGAACAAGCGGTCGCACAAGACGCTCATCACGCTCCACGCCGCGGTGCTCGACCACGGACAGGCCGCTCCATGAAAGGCGATACGGAGTTGGACGTTGCTGCCGCCGAGTCTCGGCGTCTGCGTCGCCTGGCGTGGGGGGCGACGCTAGTCCAAAGCCTGGCGGGGCTGACGCTGATCGCGGTCGCCGGGGTGCAATTGCTGCGCGGTCCGGCGACCGACGATCAATCGGTGTCGCGCGAATCCATTTTGGAGATCGGTCGCACGGTCGTGGCCAACATCGAGCGCGCGGTCGCTCCGGCGATGGCGCGCGGCCACATGCTGGCCAACTCCGATTCGTTGGTCGCAGCGCTCGAGGCGAACGACGACGCGCGGGTGCAGGCGCTGGTGAACGCAGCGATCCGCAATGCGACCGAGGTCGATGCGATCGCGATCTTCGATCGCGCCGGACGCATTGTCACCATCAACACGGTCTACGCGGACGGCCGCAGCGTGCCCACGGAGCGTGTGGCCCGGGTTCTCGACCGTGACTACACGCAGCGCGACATCATCTCGACGTGTTATCGCAACCAAGCGGTAAACGACGTACTCGAGTTTCAGACCAGCTGCGACGTCACGCCGGCGCTGTTTGATTCGAGCGGTCTCTCGGTCGCCCACTCGACTCCCATCCGTAATGGCGTCGACGAGCAGGTCGGTTTGGTCAGCACGCGACTCCGGTTTGAACGACTGCGCGAGCTCGCCCACAGTCACCAGTTCGCCGGAGGGGCCGGCGAGGTGGAGTTCATTGCGGATGACGGCTGTTTCTTCGACGAAGCCGTCAATCGCGGTGACGAGGTCCCGCGCCTTCCGGCCGAAACGGCGGCCTCGCTCGTAGCGGCCCTGCGGCAAGGCGACGCTGCAATGGTGGCGACCGAGCGCGATGGTTGGTTTCACGGCCTGTTCCGCATGGACCGTTTCGAGACACTCGACGGCGGGGGCGTTCAGGTGCTCGTCTCGGCGCCCAGCGCGTGGCGACATCGCGAGTCGCGCCTCGCGTGGCTGCTCGCGGCCGGCGCGCCCGCCGCCACGGCATTGCTGGTCTTGGCCCTCGCCGGCGTGACGATGCTCGCTTTTCGCATGCATGCGCGGGGCGAGGCGCTGCGCATTGTTCGCGGACGCAACGTCGCCTCGGAAGCGCGGTTCCGATCGGTCCTCGACGGCCAATCTTCGCACATCGCCATCATTGACCAAAGCGGCGACGTAACAGCCACCAATCGGGCCTGGGACGAGTTTTGGCATGCGAACGGCGGGCGACTGCCCGACGGCGCCCGCGCGAACTACCTGAAGGTGTGTGAATCCGCCCATGGTCGCGACTCCGACGAAGCCGTTACGGCTGCCGAGCGCATCCGCCGCGTGCTGGCGGGCGAATCGCGTTTTGAGTCGTTCGTCTATCCCTGCCACTCGCCTGATGAACAGCGCTGGTTCACGGCGATGGTCACGCCGATCGACGGGCCCGAAGCCGGTGCGGTGGTCGTGCATCAGAACATCACCGAGCAGGTGATGGCGCGCGAAGCAGCGCAAACGTCTCAGCAGCAGGCCGAAGCGGCACTGTGCGAAGTGACCGCGCTGCGCGACGCGCTTGACGAACACACGCTGCTTTCGGTCGCCGATCACAAGGGCAGGATCATCGAGGTCAACTCGGGCTTTTGTCGCATCAGCGGTTATGACCGCGACGAACTGATTGGCCAGGATCACCGCATTCTCAACTCCGGCGCGCACCCCAAGGCCTTCTGGGTTGACATGTGGAAGGCCGTGACCAGCGGTCAGGTCTGGCGCGGCGATGTGTGCAACCGGCGTAAGGACGGCGCGCTGTATTGGGTCAACTCGACCATTGTGCCGTGCTTGGCGCCGGACGGGACGATCGAAAAGTACGTGTCGATCCGCATCGACGTGACCGCAGCCAAGGAGAGCCAGCAGCAGTTGGCCGACGCACAGGCGCTGCTGAAGCAAACGGGACGCGTGGCCCAAATCGGCGGGTGGATGGTCGACCTGGAGCAGCAGCAGCCAGTGTGGTCGGAAGAGGTCTTCCGCATCCACGACGTGCCGGTCGGCGAACAGCCCGACCTCGACTCAGCGATCAACTTCTACGCCCCGGAAGCGCGCGACCGCGTGCGTCAGGCCATGGCGGTCGTTCAACGCACCGGCGCCAGCTTCGACCTCGAGGCCCCGCTCATCACGGCTCAGGGTCGACGCAAGTGGGTCCGCGTGATCGGCCACGCCGAGCTGCGGGGCGGCGTCTGCGTGAAGTTGTGGGGCGCCCTGCAAGACATCACGGCGGAGTACGAGTCGCGGGAGAACCTGCGTGCGTTGGCGTCCCGCCTCGAAGTCGCGCTGGTGGCGGCGAA
The DNA here is from genome assembly GCA_964563855.1 of uncultured Planctomycetales bacterium. Classification (GTDB taxonomy): domain Bacteria; phylum Planctomycetota; class Phycisphaerae; order UBA1845; family Fen-1342; genus JAFGRR01. The sequence continues at coordinate 9,319 of CAZLYU010000080.1, forward strand.
CGCGGGACTGTGGGACTGGAGCATTCCCGACGGCACGTTCATCACCAGCGATTCGTTCCACGCCATGATTGGCGAGCCGCCCGCCGAAGGGCCCGTCCCCCTCGACTACTTCCTCGAGCGGCTGCATCCCGAGGATCGCGAATGGGTGCGCGGTGCGATCGATGCGGCCCACCGCGACCCTGCCTATCGGTACGATGTCGAGTTCCGCTTCCGCTGCGCAAACGGCGCGTACAACTGGATCCGCAGCACCGGCAAAGTGGTCGAGCGTGGTCCCGACGGGGAGCCGCTGCGCATGATTGGTCAGCACACCGACGTCGATCAACAGCGCACGGCGATGCTCCATGTCAAACAGCTTAACGCGGAGCTTAGCGAACAGACCGCAATCGCCAAAAGACTCGCGGCGGAGGCGGAGGCCGCCAGCGGCGCCAAGAGCGAGTTCCTGGCCAACATGAGCCACGAGATTCGCACACCGATGACCGCGATTCTCGGTTACGCCGACTTGCTCGACAGCGACGGCGATCTATCGAAAGATCCGGTGCAGGCGGCGGACGCGATCCGCACGATCCGCAGCAACGCCAATCACCTGCTCGCGATCATCAACGACATTCTCGACATGTCGAAGATCGAAGCCGGCCGCATGAC
>CAZLYU010000081.1:0-8784 GCA_964563855.1 uncultured Planctomycetales bacterium
CCCCCGGCGCAGACCGTCACCGTGACGCACATCGTTCGGGATGGTTTGGGGAGCGATGGGAGCTCTCATCCGACAGCCGCCCCAACGACTCAAGGACTGCCGCACGCGTCGCCCAGTAGGGTTGATGGACGGCGACGCGTGCTTCTGGAAGCTCATCAAGCGCCAGGAGCGCTTGGGCCGAGCGACCGACTTCGATCATGGCTGCGGCACGCGCAATCCGCGCTCCGATGCTCGGCGCGAGCACGGTCAGTTGGTCGTACAAGATCACGATGGCCGACCACTCCACCTGGCCCGTTCGGATGCGATCGGCGTGCACGGATTGGATGGCGGCTTCGATCTGGAACCGCCCCGGTTTCATCATCGCCGACGCCTTCTTGAGCAAGCTTTCGCCGCGACTGATCATCGTCTGATCCCATCGCGCGGTGTTCTGTTCGCTCACGGGCACATATGCGAGCGACGCGTCGGCGTGGAATGCAGCGCGCGACTGGCTGAAGCACAACAACGCGAGCAACCCGAGCGCCTCCGGCTCCTCGGGAACGAAGTCCACGAGCTGCTCTGCGAGCCAAAGGGCCTCGTCCGCAAGGCTTGGATTGCGACGGATTGGGTCACGCCAGCCGACGGTGTACGCGACGTAGATGGTCGCCAGCACGTCGTCGAGTCGCTTGAGGAACGCATCCGCGGGCGGAAGCTCAAAACGGATGCCGGTCTGCTTGATCCGACGCTTCGCCCGCACGAGCCGCTGCGCGAGTGTGGAAGGGGCCACGAGAAACGCGCTCGCAATGCGCTCGGCGTCAACACCTAGAACACTCTGCAACATCAGCGGCGCGCGCACCGCGACATGCACGGCGGGATGAGCGCACAGGAAGAGCAGATTCAGGCGATCGTCCGCGATCACCTGGGCCTCCGCTTCACGCAAGAGAGACTCCAACGCGGCGGTTTGCCCGACCAAACGACGGCCCCGCTGCTCGACCTTCTTATGACGAACGACGTCGATAAATTTTCGTCGCGCCGCGGTCAGCAGCCACGCCTCCGGGTTCTCAGGAACGCCGTCGCGCGACCAGGTGCTGAGCGCACTGACGAAGGCTTCAGAAAGCGCGTCCTCAGCCGCCGCGATATCACGCGTGCGCGCGACGAGCGCCGCAAGCAAGCGCCCGTACGATTCTCGCGCCACCCGTTCAGCACCATCGAAGCCGGTTTCGGGCATAGGCTCGACAAAATGCGGCCCCCGGCTGTTAGGCGGGGGCGCGACGAATGGCAACGATTCAAGCGCCCGGCGGCGACAGCACGGGGCGCACTTCCACGGATCCCGAACTCACTGCGGGGCACTTGGCGGCCCAACTCAGGGCTGTATCCAAGTCGCCTACATCGATGATGAAGAACCCCCCGAGCAGTTCACGCGTCTCGGCGAACGGCCCGTCCTCAACATGTTGCTCAGATCCACGGATCCGAACCGTGGTCGCCAAGTCGGTCGGCTCCAGCCCAGCCCCACCCGCGCTGACGCCGGCCTCCTGAAGCGCCTGCGAGTAGGCTTGGTAGGCGGCCCAATACTGGGGCGCCCGGTCGGGGTCGTTTCGCGCGGCCATCTGATCCGGTGCTTCATATACAATGAGAGCATACTTCATGTGCGTCGTTCCTTTGCTCGCTTTCGTTTGGCGGCGCGAACTCACCAGCGGGACGTTGGGTCGGACCTCGATGAGCCCCGGAAGGCCGGCGAGGCATTGGACGGCCCAACGGATCGCATCGCAAGGTCGAGCGCCGATCGTCGCTCGGCCGGACGCTCCGGCCGCTCACCGTGATGACGGCCGAACGGCGATCAGATCGACACCTAATCCGTAAATTTTGATCTTCGCCCTCGGACGCTTGCGAGCCCGGTCGCGGCGACTTGCAAGTCGAAGTGTGCGTTGATGAATCCCGCGTGCGCCCGCTCAGCGATACGCCGGATTCTGAAAATCCGTCCGACACCCCGCGTCCCATTCCGAACGCTGATTGCCGTGCGCCGGGATCCCGCCGGCGTCTTTCAGCATGCGGGCCAGGTGCAGCAGATTCCAAGTCATGAACGTCGTGTTGCGATTGGTGAAGTCGTTCTCCGGACCGCCCGATCCCGGATCGAGGTACGACGGCCCCGGGCCGGCTTCCCCCAGCCAGTCGGCGTCGGCCTGCGGCGGAATGACATACCCCAGGTGCTGCAGCGAATACAGAATGTTCATCGCACAGTGCTTGGCGCCATCTTCGTTGCCCGTAATCAGGCAGCCCCCAACGCGACCGTAGTACGCATACTGGCCGTGCTCATTGAGCAGATGACTCGTGGCGTACAACCGCTCGATCAGTTGCGTGCAAACCGACGTCTTCTCGCCAAGCCAAATCGACGAGCCAATGACCAGAATGTCGGCCGCCATCACTTTCTTCGAGATCTGCGGCCAGTCGTCTTTGTCCCAGCCGTGCTCGGTCATGTCCGGCCAGATGCCCGACGCGATGTCGAAGTCGACCGGCCGCAAACACTCGACCGACACACCGTTCTTCTCCATGATCGCCATCGAGATGTCGATGAGGCCCTGCGTATGAGACTGCTCAGGCGACTTCTTCAACGTGCAGTTGAGGAACAGCGCCTTCAGGTCGCCAAAGTTCCACTTGCTCTCGCTGCAGAGTTGCTCCTGCTTCTCGTTCAACGCCATCCTGTTCTCCTTAGTCGACTCGCATACGTGTTGGCTTCGTCTTCGCCGCCCCCGCCGCGCAACGCTTTAGCGCAGCAGCGCCGCGACGAACGCCTCATAGTCCGCAGCCATGGGCTCGGCATGCTCGGCAAGCGCCGCCTGTTCGCGCATGCGCTCGGTCGGCTCGGGCGCGACGCCGGTGATCGGGGTCATGATCTCCGGAAACTTCGCCGGATGCGCGGTCTCGAGCACTACGCACGGCGCCGTCGTCGCGTGCTCCGCCCGCCACCGCTCCAGCGCCAGATAGCCAACCGCACCGTGCGGCTCGAGCGTGCAGCCATGTTCGGATGCGACGCGGCGAATCGTTGCCGCGGTGTCGTCGTCGCTGATGCTGTAGAACGCCAACTCACGCCGCATACGCTCCAGATCGGGCGCTTCGCGCAAGCCGCCTTGCTCATCGATCCAGCCGCCGTAGCAGTCGACCAGTCGCGCCAAATTCGACGGATGCCCGACATTCATCGCGTTCGACAGGCACTTGCGCGAGGGGTCGATCTTGTGATATTCGCCGCTCGCGACAAAGTGGAGCGCCGCATCGTTGGCGTTGGTCGCCACCACAATGCGTTCGATGGGCAGCCCCATCTTGCGAGACAGCACCGCGCCCATCATGTTGCCAAAGTTGCCCGACGGAATGCAGAACACGATCGGCTCGCACGCGAGCGGATCACACAGTTGCAGATAGGTGTACACGTAATACACGCATTGCGGCAGCAAGCGTCCGATGTTGATCGAGTTCGCCGACGTCAGGCGCAGATGCGCGAGATCGGCATCCGCGAGCGCCTGCTTCACCAGTCGCTGACAATCGTCAAACTTGCCATCCACCGCCAACGCCCGCACGTTGTCGCCCAGTGTGGTCATCTGCCGGCGCTGCGTCTCCGAAACCTCCTCTTGCGGAAATAGCAGCACGACGCGGACGCCCGCAACACCGTGAAACGCGTCGGCGACCGCACCGCCTGTATCGCCCGACGTCGCGACGAGCACAGTTAACGGCACATCGCTCGCCCGCTGCGCATCTTCACGCGCCAGCGCCCCCACCCAGCGCGCCAGCAGCCGCGCGGCGAAGTCTTTGAACGACGCGGTCGGCCCGCGGTCGAGCCGCAGCAGATGCACGTTGTCATGCACATGTTCGAGCGGAACCGGAAAGTTGTACGCCTCGACGCACAGCGCGCGCAGCGTGGCTTCATCAAACGCGTCGGCGACAAACGAACGCAGAACGCGCGTCGCGACGTCCGCGTAAGGCTTGTCACGCAACGCCGCCAAGTCGGCAGGCGAGAGCGTCGGCACGCTGTCGGGCATATACAGGCCGCGATCCGGCGCCTGGCCGCGCTGCAACGCGTCGCGGAACGTCGTGCGCGGCGCTTCACGGTTGGTGCTGTAAAACTGCACGGCGTCCTCATTTCGGCGGCTGAACGTTGCCGACGCTCAGAACATACCGAAACGCACCACCGGTCCGCAAAGCGGCGACTACCAGCCCCACGTGCCCGGCGCCCCTTTGAACGGACCGACGATCTTGCACGTGATCCAGCCGCCGTAGAAGTCGCCCTCCTGCGCCTGCACGCGCTCATCGCCGACGAAGCAGGCCTCCATCTGATGTGCGAAGAACGCGACGTGGTCGCGCAGATCGGCGAATGCGGGCACAGGCTGCGGATAGGCCCAGGCGGCGTCTTTCGCGCGGCGCTCGCCGACCACCACATCGAAGTAGCGCGCCTGCCCCTTCCACTCACACATCGACCGCCGCCCGCTCGCCTTCAACGCCGCCGGGTCAATGTCGCTCGGCGGGAGGTAATAGGTCGGCGGGTGGCTCGTTTCAAGCACGCGAAACGCAGCCGTCGTTTCGGCAATCGTGACGCCATTGAAAACCACGCGCAGTCGCTCGCCGACCCTCTCCAAACGCGGCGGACGAGGATAGTCCCATACCGATTCCTGACCGGGGCCAGGGACAATGCGACCCTTGAACGAAGGACGAAGAGCTTCACGAGACACGCGCTGGTTCCTTTCCCAAAGCGGCTGCCCACGCGAGCGATCATAGGCGGGCGGGCGCTGCCCGAACCGACCCGGCTCAGCGACGCCGCTACCATTAGCAGGTCGGGACAAAAGTCGGGAGCCGGCTGGCCGAAGCGAGGACTTCTGAAGCATGCAACAGGATCCAATTGTCCACTCGCGCAACGCGCCAGCGTGGATGCGTTGGGTGCTGATTGCCGCGGGGATCTACAACCTCGCGTGGGGCGCGTGGGTCGTACTGTTTCCGAATACCGCCTTCGACCTGATGGGCTTGCAGCGACCGCTCTATCCGCAGATCTGGCAGTGTGTGGGAATGATTGTCGGCGTCTACGGCGTCGGCTACGCCGCGGCCGCGCTCGACCCCGTGCGACACTGGCCCATCGTGCTCGTCGGTTTTCTGGGGAAGATCTTCGGTCCGATCGGCTTCGTTGATGCAGCCATCCGGGGCGCGCTTCCGTGGTCGTTTGGGTGGACGATCATCACCAATGATCTGATCTGGTGGATTCCGTTCGCACTCATCCTGCTCCGCGCCTGGCGCACAGCACGACAATCGGCGCCAGCCGCCAAAACGCTCGACCGTGCAACCGCGACGGCGGTGGGCTGACGCGATGGACCCGCTGCTCGTGGAAACCATTCTCGGATTGCATGCGGTCAGCACGCTGCTGATGGCGGGACTGATCTGGACGATTCAGATCGTGCACTACCCACTGTTCGCCCTGGTCGGAACCGATGCCTTCCAAGCCTACGAAGGGGCGCACACGCGACGAATCACCTGGCTCGTCGCCCCTCTCATGCTGGTCGAAGCCGGCAGCGCCGTTGCGTTGCTTTACGTGCTCAGCGACGGTCTGCCGCAGACGTTGGCGCTGATCGGCATCGGTTTGCTGCTGGTGAACTGGGTCTCGACCGCCGCATTGCAGGCCCCCTGCCACACGCAGTTGTGCCGCGCCTATGACGAACGCCTCGTGCACCGCCTCGTGAACACAAACTGGATTCGAACGGTCTGCTGGTCGCTACGCGGCGCACTGGCCATCGCGTTGCTGCGGGTGGTGAACTGATGGCGCAGCGCGTCGCGATTGTCGGTGCGGGCATGTCGGGTCTGAGCGCAGCGCGCGCACTCACGCACACCGGCTGCGCGACGCGCGTGTTCGACAAGGGCCGCGGCGTCAGCGGACGCATGTCGACGCGCTACGCCGACCCCTTCGCCTTCGATCACGGGGCGCAGTACTTCACCGCGCGCGACGCACGCTTTGTGCGGGCCGTTGATGAATGGTGCGCGCTCGGCGTAGCCGGGCCCTGGGAGGGGCGCATTGTCTCGTTCGACAACGGCGAATGGCTTGCGACCAGTCCGCGGAAGCGCTACGTCGGCACACCAGGCATGAACGCCGTCTGCAAACATCTCGCGGAAGGCCTGGACGTCGTGACCAACACGCGCGTCGCGCCGGTGTCGCGGGATGGTGCAGCGTGGCCGCTGCGCTCGGAAGGTGGAGATGATCTGGGACAGTACGACGCGCTAGTGGTCGCCACGCCTGCGTTCCAAGCGGCGGAATTGTTGAGGGGCGTATCACACCTGGCAAGCACAGCGTCGTCGATTGCGATGTCGCCTTGTTGGGCCGTCATGCTCGGCTTCGAGCAACCGCTTGACATTCCGTTTGACGGCGCGTTCGTGAACGGTGGGCCGTTGTCGTGGGTCGCACGCAACGCCTCCAAGCCCGGGCGCGACACGCGCGAGACATGGATGCTGCACGGCAGCCCGACGTGGTCGACCGAGCATCTTGAAAGCGCGCCTGAGGATGTGATTGCCGCACTCTTGAGCGCATTCACGGAACTGCCCGACGTGGGGCCGGCGGCCCCTACCCATACGACGGCGCACCGCTGGCGCTACGCCATGCCGACCGAGCCGCTAGAAGTGGGCGCGCTCTGGGACGCCGACCAACGAGTGGCGATCTGCGGCGACTGGTGCATGGGGGCGCGCGTGGAGGGCGCGTTCCTGAGCGGCTTGGCCGCTGCCGAAGTAGTTACAGCAAACGCATAGCCGAGAAGCGTCCGCTCCGCCGCTACCGCCATGCGGCCGCCGAAGCCGTTGCCGCGACGGCGTCGGTTCCGCGTTTCGCGTTTCGCGTTCCGCGAACCACACTATGAGACCCGCGCGACGAAGTAGACGTTCATCAGGTCGTGCTCCAGTTCGTGCAGGTCGACCCGCGCAAACCCCGCTTCCGCGAGCATGCGGCGGGCGGTCTCGCGTCCCCACATCGCCCCAAGTCCGGCGCCGCCCGCCGCCAGCGACACGGTCATACAGTGCATGCAAGAGATCGTGTACAAGAAGGGCGCCATCGGATGATGTTTGTCATGCTCGACGTCCGAGTGACCGCCGATGTCCTGCATTAGAAACACACCGTCGGGCCGTAACGCCCGTGCGATGTTCGCCAGCACCTCCGCGGGTCGCGCCTGATCGTGAATGGCGTCAAACGCCGTGATCACGCCAAAACGTGAGCGTTCGTCAAGCGTCGCCGCGTCGCGCACTTCGAAGTGCACATTGCGTACACCCGCCGCGCTGGCGCGCTCCTGCGCCGCGTCGATCGCATCCGGCGAAAAGTCGTAACCGCGGAACGTGCTGTTGGGAAATGCGCTCGCCAGCGTGACCAGCGCGTGCCCGCTGCCACAGCCGATATCCGCCGCCTCCACCCCTTGCTCCAACAGCGCAACAGCTTCCGGCGACAGCGGCAGAATGTGATCGAGCAGCGCCGCGCACACCGACTGATCGCTTTCTTCAGCCATCGTCGGATGGAAACCCTCAAACGCGGCGTACGGCACGCCCCCGCCAGTGCGAAAACACGCCGTAATCCGCGACTCCACACCCCCCAAAATGCCGATGAATTGGGTCGTCGCAGCGAGGTTGTTCGGCGCGGCGGCGCGGGTGAGGAAGCTGGCGTGCGCCGCGGGCAGTGCGTACTCGCGCGTCCTCGCGTCATAGCTCACGATGTCGCCGGTCGTCATCGCGCCAAGCCATTCGCGCACGTATCGTTCGTTGAGCTCCGCAGCTCGCGCGATCTCGGCGCTCGTCGCCGATGTGAGCCGCGACATCGCGTCGAAGAGCCCCGTACGGTGACCGATGCTGATCATGAGCGCCAGGCCGGCGTCGTTGATGACGCCAATCATCCGCTTAGCGAAGGCGTCCGTTTCATTCATCTCAGGTATCACAGTTCCAGTACAGCACATGTGATCGCCTCCCACCGTGCAGGTTGTACACCCGCTGCAGCCATCACGACGATGACTTGCGCAGCGTTCGTTCACCACCTAGGCGACACACCTACCCCCTCCCACACGATGTTTTTTGTTAACGGATCTCACGTCGCAACACGGCAAAAATGCGCGGCCGCGAACGTGGGCGGTCGCGTTGCTGGTCAAACGGTCCCATGTGCTCTCAATCGCTCACGGTGCTCGAACGTCCAACAGGGTCGGCGACGAGCCGTCCCTGCCAGAACACCACCTGCGCTTCGTCCCGCTGGTCCTGATAGAACCGCACGAGCGCCTGCACGACGTCTTGCGTACGGTCGTGATCTGGCCCGAGTTCCGCGGCGAGACCCTCATGAGCCAACAGCAGTTGCTGCTCGGCTTCTTTCGCGCGGCCCAACCCCATCAAACACGCCGCCCACTCGCCACGCTGATCCGCGATCCGCCAATGTCCGTCCGGAAACAGCGCGATGTAGCCGTCGAGCGCGGCTTTGCTGAACTGCTCGGCTTCTGCGAACGCCTCGCGCTCGCGCAATACGGCTGACAGATTGCGCATCTGCAACAGTGTGCTGCGGTGTGACACGCCGTAGGTCGCTTCTTTGATCGCCAGCGCTTCGCGATAGAGCGGCTCCGCTTCGTCAACGGCGCCGCGCCGCGCATAGAGTAATCCGAGGTTGTTGAGCGACGTCGCCGTGCTGGGGTGCTGATCGCCGAGGTGCGCCCGCCGATGAGCCAGCGCCTGCAGGTAGTAGGGCTCAGCGTCGTCATACCGTTCACGCGAAAAGTAGTGGAACCCGATGTTGTTCAGCGACGTCGAGATGTGCGGGTGATTGGGGTCGAGCAC
>CAZLYU010000082.1:0-8706 GCA_964563855.1 uncultured Planctomycetales bacterium
GACGGCGCGCTGTTCGATCTCGACCTGCTCGCGACCGGCGCCGGCGACCTCCTCGCGATCACCGGCGACCTCGACCTCAGCGCGCTCGGCGACGGTCTCTCCATCACCGGCGGCAGCGAAACCCTCACGTACATCGTCGCCACCTACACCGGCGTCCGCGTCGGCGAGTTCGACAATGTGCCCGCGGGATACACCGTCGACTACAGCGTCCCGGGAGAGGTGCGCATCACCGGGATCCCCGAGCCGGCGTCGTTGCTGACCCTGGTGATGCTCGGCGGCCTGCTGCTCCGTCGACGGTAGTCATCTGCTGAAATCACACGGTTGCGAGTGCCACGGGTCAGTACATCTGCCCCGTGGCACTTGTGTTTCCGGCGCGGCGCCGGGCGTTTACGACAGCTCCCGAGCGATCGCAGCGCCCGCCACGAAACCGCTCGACCACGCCCACTGAAAGTTGAACCCGCCGAGGCGGCCGTCGACATCGCAGATCTCGCCGACCAGGTGCAGCCCACGCGTGCAGCGCGACCCCATGCCCTTCACGTCGATCTCGCTCAGCGGCACGCCGCCCGCGGTCACCTCCGCGAACTTGTAGCCGCGCGTCCCGGTTACCGCCAACGGCCAGCCGCACAGCGCATGCACGACGCGTCGGCGATCATCACGCGGCGTTTGTGCGACTGGTCGACGCGGGTCGAGCGCCAGTGCGGTCAGCAGCGCCTCACCGACCCGCGCCGGCATCCAGCGGTGCAGCACCGCGCCCAGCGTGCTGCGCGGTTCGGCGCGGGCGCCGTCGATCAGCGTCCGCTCCACGTCGGCGAACGCGGCGCCGTCGACAAAGCTCGCCGACAGCTCACACGCGGCGCCATTCACCTGCGCCCGTCGCCAAAATCGCGAGACGTTCAGTGCTGCGGGCCCGCTGAGCCCGAAGTGCGTCCAAAGCGCCGGACCGCTGATGCGCACTGGCTTCTGGTCGCGCTCGGTGAAGGTGAGCTGCAGCGGCTGCGACACGCCCGACAACGGCGTATGAAACTCGCCTGAGAGTATTAGGGGGTCGAGCGCCGGTGTGGTCGGCGTGATCGTGTGTCCGAGCGACTTCGCCAGCAGATAGCCGCCGCCGTCACTGCCGGTCTTCGGCAATGAGAGCCCGCCCGTCGCCAACACCAGCCGTCGACAGCGCCGTACGTGCGCCGCTTCAGCGTTGCCGACGGTGACCGCGAAGCCGTCAGCCTCGGCGCTGACCGCGGTGACCCGATGCTCGGTCAGCACACGCACGTTCAGCCGCTCGGCTTCGCGCAGCAGCGCGTCGACGACCGTGCGGGCCGAGTTGCTGTCGGGGAAGAGCTTGCCGAACTCCTCTTCGTGCAGCGGCGCGCCGATCGATTCGAAGAACGCGCGCGTCGCGTGTTCGTCAAATGCCTGCAGCACGCGTCGGATGATGCGCGGGTTGCCGCCGTAGTAATCATCCGGCGTGACGCGGACGTTGGTGACGTTGCAGCGTCCGCCGCCGGAGACAAGGATTTTCGCCCCGATGCGTTTGGCGCCGTCGAGCGCGACAACGCGCAGCGCGGGGCCGTGCCGCGCGGTGAAGATCGCCGCGGCCAGCCCAGCGGCGCCGGCCCCGACGACGATGACATCAGTCGCAGTGTTCATGCGTCAGCGCCCCGCTGCTCACAGCAGCGCGGCCGGCTCGGCACCCGCTGGTACGTAATCACTGACGCGCAGTCGGGTACGCAGCCGCTCAAGTTGCTCGATTGCGGTTCGCGTCTTCTTCAAGCCGCCGATGTCGTTGGCCTCCGCCAATGCGACACTGGCCCCGTGCTGCATACGGGCTTCGAGGCGGCACGAGTACCATGCGCACGTGAGCAGCTCGACTTGCTCCCAGTCGAGCTGCGACGGCATGCGTCCGCCTGCCCACACCTCGACGCCCAGCGTGTCGGCGACCAAGTACTTCTGCGGTCCCACGCGCTGCAGAGCAAACCGCAGCAGGCCGAGCGTCGTTACGACGCAGGTGACGATGGCGGCGGCAACCGTCAGCAAGTCCCCGTCTGACCAGCTCACTGGCAGCAACAGGACTTGCCCAGTGAATGACAAGAGTAGGGCGAGGAACGCGCGGAAAGCCAAGCGGTGTTGGGCTTCGAACGGGATGACCAACCGCTCGGGAGAGTGGGTCACACCGCAATGTGGGCAGGCGTCGCTCCGCGGGCCTTCCAGGGACTGACGGCGGATGACGCAAGTCTCGCCGACGGTCGAGTGCTGCGCCCACTTGGCGAGCAGGCGATCGCGGGATGTCGGTGACGGGCTCGCCATGATTGCGCTACAGAATGCGTTGCACTCCACCCCGGCGCTGCGACCTGCGGCGCGCGCTCCGCGCGCCGCAAGCGTCGACAAGCGATCGTTGCTGCTACTTGCAAGCGGCCTTGAGCGCGTCAGCCTTGTCCGTCCGCTCCCACGTGAAGCTCGCCGCGTGACGGCCGAAGTGGCCATGCCGGGCGGTCTCGCGGTAGATCGGACGACGCAACTGCAAGCTATCGATAATGCCGCGCGGCGTGAGTTGGAAGGTGTCGCGCACGGCGCCCTGGATCTTTTCTTCCGAGACCGTGTTGGTGCCGAACGTGTTCACCCAGACGCTGGTCGGCTCAGCCACGCCGATCGCGTATGAAAGCTGCACTTCGCATTCGCTGGCGAGACCCGCGGCGACGATGTTCTTCGCGATGTAGCGCGCCATGTACGCGGCTGAGCGGTCGACCTTGGTCGGGTCCTTGCCGCTGAACGCGCCGCCGCCGTGGCGACCGCGGCCGCCGTAAGTGTCGACGATGATCTTGCGGCCGGTCAGGCCGACGTCTCCGTGCGGACCGCCGATCTCGAAGCGGCCGGTGGGGTTCACGTAGATCTTGATGTCATTGTTCCACCAGTCGGCGAGCACGGGCTTGAGCACATGCTTGGTGATCTGCTCGCCGAGCTCTTTCTGGCGTTCGTTCCAGGTCTTGTCGTGCTGCGTGGAGAGCACGACCGCATCGATGCGCTTCGGCTGGCCGTCGACATATTCGACGGTCACCTGACTCTTCGCGTCGGGACGGATGCCGTCGATCACGCCTTCGCGGCGCACGGAAGCATGCTCCTCGACCATGCGGTGAGCCAACTGAATCGGCAGCGGCATGAGCTCTTCGGTTTCCCGGCAGGCGAAGCCGAACATCATGCCCTGGTCGCCGGCGCCCTCACGGTCGACGCCCATGGCGATGTCGGGCGACTGACGCTTGATGCTGCTGAGCACCGCGCATGATTCGTAGTCGAACGCCATATCGCCGGAGATGTAGCCAATTTCCTTAATCGTGTCGCGCACGATCTCTGGAATTTCGACATACGCCTTGGTGGTCACTTCGCCAGCGACGACCACCATGCCGGTCGACACCATCGTCTCGACCGCGACGCGTGAATGCGGATCCTGCTCGAGCATTGCATCGAGCACCGCGTCTGAGATCTGGTCGGAGACCTTGTCGGGGTGACCCATGCTGACCGATTCGGATGTGAATAAATGGCGTTCGTTCTGAGCCACGGCGACGCTCCTCGCTAGTCGTAGTGCGGGAATCGAGTTTGGAGTGCGTCGGGAAAATCAGGGCCGACGATCTCGTTACCAGCGAAGAAGTGTAACATGCCGCGCGGCTTTCGGCAATTTCAGGCGGGTCAGGCCGCGCGTGGCTCGTTGAGACCGCTGTGCATGCGCGAGCCCGGCGGCTGGGTCTGAATGAGTTGCGCTTCCGACGCCAGCATCTCCTGCCAGCGCTGCTGAACGACATGCGCGTCGGTGTCGGGCAGGCGTTCGGCCAGATCGAGAAACGCGCGAAAGTGTCCCCGCTCTGATCGCCACAAGCCCGCGTACAGCTTGCGCAGCTCATCGTCGCGCACACCCTCCGCCAGCAGCGCAAAGCGCTCACACGAGCGCGCCTCGATGAGCGCCGACACCATCAAGCGATCCATGACTTCCAGCGTCCCCGCGCCCTGACGCACCAGACGCCGCAGTTCGGCGGCGTAGCTATTGCGATGAAACTTGCGGAGCTGTCCGCCGCGCCGCGCGAGCAACCGACTGACGATCGCGAGGTGTTCGATTTCATCGCGGGCGATCGCGGTCATGCGCTCCACCCAGTGCTCCGGCGGCGCAGGCTCGGGCCAACGGCTCATGAGGTCCAGCGCGTTGCCGGCCGCTTTCTTCTCGAGGTGCGCGTGGTCATGCAGCAGTTCGAGGGGATTGCGCATCGCCTGTGCCGCCCACGCCGGCGGTGTTTGGTAATGAAGCGGAAGTTCATCGATGACGGTCATGGCCGCAAGTGTAGCCGGCGTCGGCGAATGGGGGTGGCGTTGGTCCGGTCATTGGCGGCTCACTCGCGGCGACGCCACAGTTCGACCCCCTCGACGACGTCCAAACGCTGGTAATGCTCGGTGAGCCAAACGTCTGGCAGACCGAGCTCCACGAGGAACGGTGCGACGCTATCCAAGCGGCCGAAGATGAGCGCGGGCGGCGCGGTCGTGAGTGTCGTACGCAACTCCGCGGCAATCCACGGCGTCTGCTCCCCCACCTGCGCGATCTTCTCGGTCGTCGCGAAACGGCAGGCGTTGGAACGCTGTGCGGCGCGATACGCCGCCGGGAGATAGCCGATGCATTGAATCCGGTCGGTCGGATTGGTTAGCGCCCGAATTCGCTCGCCGACGCGCTCCCCCGCGGTGGGCGCCAACGCGACGCCGCGCGTGCTAAGCGTTCCGTCATGCTTGACCCACAGCGTGCGCGTCTGCGTCAGCAGGTCGCTCATCGGCGACAGCGCGACACCGACGAGCAACACGAGGCCGGTCGCCGCGCTCGGGCTACTGGCAAACCGCTCCGCGAGGCGCGTCGTGCCGAACAGCGCAGCCCAGGCGGACCCGCTCAGCGCGACGAGCGGCGGAATGACCGGCAAGAGATACTGCACCGAGCGCAGCGGACCCAGTGCGGCGCCGAGCAGCGCGACAGCCAACCACACCGTCAGAAAGACCAGCAAACTCAACTTCCGTGCGCAGAACCGGGGCCTCGCTGCGCGGGTGTCGCGACGCGGCGCGAGCAGCAACAGACCGCCGATCGCAGCCAGCAGAACCAACGGCGCCAGGGCGAAAGCGTTGGTCAGCAACTGATAGAGGTTGAACCCGAGCGACCCGACGCCGCTGTCGCCGTCTTCCGCGTAAGCGCGATTGAACGTGACGACGGCCCGCCACGCCTCACGGAGCGCGCCTTGCGACGCCAGCGTTAGCCACACGCAGACCAGCGGCGCCGCGGCGCCAACGCCGAACAGGAGGACGCGTCTCAGCAATCGACGACGCTCGCTGGCGCGCATGACCGCGAGAAAACCCAGGTGAATCACAATCGCGATGCCGACCGCGAGACCAATCTGCTTGGTGAGCGCTGCCAGACCGACGCAGCTCCCGGCAACGAGCAGCAGAACGGCCGCGGTTCGCGCGTTCGCCCGCCGGCTGCCCCAATAGCAGGCAGCGGCGATTGCTTCGAACGCGATGACGAATGTCTCGGTGCGGAACGCGCCGCCGAGAAAGTCGGGGTGCAGCCAGAAGATCGCGCCCCAGGCGACGGTCGCAGCGGCTGTGGTGCTCGCGCCGGAGTGGTTGCGTGCCATGCTCCACAGCGCCGCCGTGGCCGCCACAAGCGCGAGGGTTGTCGCGGCGACCAGACCAACCGACCCGGCGCCGCTCGCCGCTGCCGCGAGCCAGAAGATGACGGGTGGCTTGTTGTCCCACAGGTCGACGTAGAGCGTGGCGCCGTCTCTGATTTGCTCGCCGAAATAGATGAACAAGTGTTGGTCATCACTCATGTAGCGCGTGTGGTGCGCAACGAATTGATTCGCCGCCAACAGCGTCACGAGCAGCAGCGCGACAACGACCGTCGCGACGCGGGTCACCGGGTCGCCATATCGTTGAGGTAAGCCGCGGCGACCGACTCGACGTAGATGTTCGCAGCCGTCGAGCAAAACCAGCCGATGGTGAGCAACGCGAGCGCCGCCAGCGCGCGACGCTGAATTCGACCCAGTCGGTACGCCTCCCGCAGCAGCGCGCCGCACAGTTGCGCAACAAGCAACAGCAGGGGGGCTGCGAGAAAGAGCGCGCTCGACGAAGCGCGCTCCGACCCGATCAGCAGCACGCCCAGCGCGAGCGCACTCCAAATCAACAGCACGACCGTCGCGCCTGCCTGACGCGGCGCAGCGCCAGCGCGGCGTCGGGCGGCGGTGTGCAGGAGGGCGGCGATCGCGAGCAGCAGCGGCAGCCACAACAGCGTGCTCAGCGTTCCGGCCGGGCCGACCAGCAACGACAGCCGGCGCCAGAGGCTCGTCGTCGCGACGCCGCCGCCGAACGCGAGGCCGACGGAAGCGACCGCCGCAAGCGCACCAACGACCACCAGATGCCATCGGCTCCGCGAGGTATTCAGAACGCAAACGGCGGCGGTAAGTCCGAAGAGCAGCGCGCACGCGGCGCGGCTGTTGGCAGCCAGCTCGAGTTCCGGGTGCGTCAGGAAAAACGCCGCAAACCACACGCTGAACAGCGCCGCCCACCGCTCGGCGAGTTGCAGCGCAGCTGCCAGAAACAGCGCGTGAATCGCGATGACGAGCGCCGCGGAGAGGGTCGCAGAGGCCAAGCTCTGCTCGTTGTGCGATGTGAAAACGACCCACTGCGACAGCGCGATGAACGGCGCAGCGCCGCCCAGCCCGAGCGTCCAGACCATGGGCAACGACAGGTGCGCCGCAGCGCCCGCTGCGTTACTCGGGCAGCAGTGGCTGTTGCAGGAGGGCGCTGAGCCGCGCGTCGACATCCGCCCAGTTTATCAGTTGCATAAAAGCCTTGATGTAGTCGCTGCGGCGATTGTGGTACTGCAGCGCGTACGCATGCTCCCACACATCGCACACGAGCAGCGGCCAGGCCGCCGCCGCGCCGCGACTGTTTTCCAAGACCGGCAGGATCAGCAAGCGCTGCAGCATGGGCTCATACGCCAGCACGCCCCAGCCAGAACCACGCACAAACTGGCAGGTGGCCTGAAACTGGGCGGCGAACGCGGCGAATCCGCCAAAGTCGCGCTGGATCATCGCGCCGATGGTCGCCTCGGCAGGGGGCTCGCCGCCGCCCTCCGGCGTCAGGCAGCGCCAATAGAGCGTGTGCAGCGTGTGGCCGCTGAGATTGAACGCCAAGCGTTGCGACACCGCGTCGACCGTGTAAATCGACGACCCGCCACGCTCGCGCACCGCTGCCAGGTCGGCGAGCGCGCGGTTGGTTTCCGCGACGTAGCCCGCGTGATGTTCGTCGTGGTGCAGCTTGACCAGCTCGGCGCTTAGCAGCGGTTCGAGCCCGGCGTAACCGTACGGCAGGGGGGGCAGTTCGTACGGCGAACGCGGCGCCGGATCGATCGGCGCGCTGGGCGAGGGCGTCGAAGTCGACTGAGCAAAGCCGCGCGACACGAACATGCCGCCCAATCCGATGCAGGCGGCGGCGTGGCTCGCGTTGCGTAGTGCGGCGCGGCGGGAGATTTGACTCAAAGCGATGACCTCACGGTCGCGTCGGTGGTGCTCGTCGCCACGGTGCAGTCTTGCGGCGCCGGAATGAGGCAAATGAACTCGAGCGGCTCCGCGTCGGTATTGCGAAACTGATGCGGCTCGTTCGGCGGCACCCAAATGACGTCGCCGGATTGGAACACGCGTTTCCCTTCCGATGAGGTCGCCGCGCCGCGTCCGCGCAAGATCAGAATCTCGTGCTCGTAGTCGTGGCTGTGCAGCGGCGTGTGGCCGCCGGGCGCGACCTCGAAGTGCCGCATGTGAAAGTTGGCGGCGCCGTCGGCCGGTCCGCAGAGCATGCGCATCTTGGCGTCTTTGGCGCCGTCGAGCTCGACCGGGCGCTGTTCATGGCTCTTGATGGCTTGAATCTTCATTGACATGGGCTTGCCCCTCGTTTGAGACGCCGGTGTTTACTTTGAAACAACCCACGCGTCGATCGCGCGTTGATAGTTGACCAGCTCTTCCGGCTTAAAGAACAGCGCGATTTCCTGCGCCGCCGTGTCTGGGCCGTCGCTGGCGTGCACCAGGTTGTATTGCTTGTCGAGCCCGAAGTCGCCGCGGATGGTGCCGGGCGCCGCCTCAACGCCGTTCGTCGCGCCGAGCAGGCCGCGCACGACGCCGATGGCCGACGGTCCTACCAGCACGGCGACGATGACCGGGCTAGACGTCATGAAGTCGACCAGCGCGCCATAAAACGGACGCTCCTTGTGCACGGCGTAATGCTGCTCCACTTGTTCGCGGGGCGACTGCTGCAGCTTCATGCCCGCGACCCGCAGGCCCTTGTCTTCGAACCGGCTCAGAATGCGGCCCACTAGACCGCGATTCATGGCGTCGGGCTTGAAGATGATGAGAGTTCGCTCCATGCCGGCGGTGCTCCGCAAAGGGTGTTCTGGATTCGGTGCTTCGTTCGGACCGCGAACGGCCGCGCCGCAGCCCACGCTGCTGAATTCGCATCGTAGCCCGTGCTGCGTTGCTCGCATCCTAGCAAACCGCGCGTCGTCGGTCACCGACTAAGCAACACGCGCTCGAGGAAGCGGCCTGCAGCGAACGAAGGACGAGCCGCCGGCCGGCGGCGGACGATTGTGGAAGCAGCGGGAGGGCGGCGATCACGAGCCAACGCCAGACTTCCCGCCGGGGGGGC
>CAZLYU010000083.1:0-3059 GCA_964563855.1 uncultured Planctomycetales bacterium
GTGGGGTCGCGATTCGGGGGGTGGGGGCTGGCGGTGACATGGGCGGCGGCGGTGCTTTCAGCCGGCCGTCGGATTGAGCGGGAACCCCGGCGTCAGGCGATGTCGCCTGACGCCGCGGGGGGCACTTATTACGCGCCGTGTTCGGCCATGATTTCGTCGGGGGTGTCGGTGAGTTTGCGGGCCACCATGGCGAGGTAGTAGAGGGGCTTGCCGGTGATGGAGAGGCGGTGGCGGTAGCGGCGGAATGCTTCCGTGCGGATCACGTTGCGCTGCTCGAGTTGACGAATGAGCAATGAGAAGCCAGTCGCGTCGCGCTCGCTGAAAAAGCGCTCCTTGATGTTGAAGGCGACCCAGCCGGGGGACTCGATCAAGTCGAGCGCCTTGAGGAACACGTTGGCGGGGATGTCGCCGAAGCCGAGGGCGGCGACGGTGGTGAGGCAGTTGAGCTTTGTTTTGCGGAGTTTCTTTTCAACGGGCTCGGGCAAGTCGCCGAAGTCGGCGACGACGTAGTCGTCGTAGACGCCGGGACGATCGCGGAGGGTGGCGTCACGGGCTTCGGGGATGATGTCGGCGCCGATGAGGGTTTCGACGCCGCGGGCGCTGAGTTCGTCGCCGACCATGCCGTTGCCGGCGCCGAGGTCGAGCACGCGTAGGCTGTCGAGCGATTCGTTGTAATCGACGCTGAGGACATCTTCGAGCAGTCCGGCGACGCGTTCGGGCGACTGGCACTCGAGGCGTTCATAGATGATTTGCTCGTAGAGCCCGGGGGCGGCGAAGATGGCGTCGTAATCGTGCAACCGCACGCGTCGACGATCACGATCTTCGATGACGTCGCACCACTCGGCGTCTTGGTCGAGCGTTTGCTGTGCGTCTGGGAACGCGATCTTGCGGTTCGCGCAGCCCATTTCGACGAGTCTCGAGCGCCAGCGTGGTTCGGCCTCATGTTTCGGCATGATTGAGTCGCTCCATAACAACTTCACAGGTAATGGCGAACGTCGACCGCAACCGTTTGCGACGGTCGACAACCAGCACGAGATCTCGAACGGGTCGAGCCCTCGGCACGAGCGGCAACGCCAGTAGCAGCATTACCTGACGGCGAGAGAACCGCCGCCCAAAGCGCCTGAGCTGCTCATGGTACGATCCGCGCGATCGAGGCAGCCAGTCGCGTCCCCCTGTAGCGGGGCGAGATGATACCACAATCCGGCGAGCGGCGGAAGTTAAACTTTTGTAAGCGATCGCGGATCAGCCCGCCGGCTTGCTGTCGCCGCGCTGGGCCACCTTTGACCACGAATCTTTGAGCGCGACGGTGCGATTGAAGACGGGGCGTTGTGGGGTGCTGTCGGCGTCGACGCAGAAGTAGCCGAGGCGTTCGAACTGAAAGACATGTTCGGCGTCGGCGGAGGCGGCGCTGGGTTCGACGAAAGCGTCCGCGTTGATCTTCAGGGACTCTGGATTGAGGTTGCTGCGCCAGTCCTGGTCTTCTGATTCGACTTCGTCGGGATCGGGTTTTGAGAAGAGGCGGTCGTAGAGGCGCACCTCGGCGCGAACGGCGTGAGCCGCGCTGACCCAGTGCAGGGTCGCCTTCACCTTGCGGCCGTCGGGGGCGTCGCCGCCGCGGGTCGCGGGGTCGTAGGTGCAGTGCAGTTCGGTGATTTCGCCGGTTGCGGGGTCTTTGATGACGTCGGTGCAGGTGATGAAGTAGGCGTAGCGCAGCCGGACTTCGCGGCCGGGGGCGAGGCGGAAGAACTTCTTGGGGGGATCCTCCATGAAGTCGTCGCGCTCAAGGTAGAGCTCGCGCGTGAACGGCGTCGAGCGTGTGCCGGCGTCTGGATCTTCCGGATTGTTCACGGCCTGCATGTCTTCGGTTTGGTCGTCGGGGTAGTTGGTGATGACCACCTTGATGGGGTTGAGCACCGCCATGACGCGCTGACAGCGGGCGTTGAGGTCTTCGCGGAGGGTGTGCTCGAGCATCTGCACTTCGAGGACGCCGTCGAACTTGGACACGCCGATGCGGCTGCAGAAGGTGCGGATGGCTTGTGGGGTGAAACCGCGGCGACGCATGCCGGCGATGGTCGGCATGCGCGGATCGTCCCAGCCGCGGACGTAGCCTTCGCGGACGAGTTCGGCGAGCCGGCGTTTGCTCATGATCGTGTAGGTGAGATTCAGGCGTGCGAACTCGATCTGGCGGGGGCGGAAGATGTCGAGCGCTTCGAGGAACCAGTCGTAGAGCGGACGATGGTTCTCGAACTCGAGGGTGCAAAGCGAGTGGGTGACGCCTTCGAGGCTGTCTTCGAGGCCGTGCGCCCAGTCGTACATCGGATAGATGCACCACTTGTCGCCTTGCCGATGGTGGGGCTTGTGGAGCACGCGATACATGATTGGGTCGCGCAGGTTGACGTTGGGGCTGCGCATGTCGATTTTGGCGCGCAGCGTGCGCGATCCATCGGGGAATTCGCCCTGGCGCATGCGCTGGAAGAGATCGAGGTTTTCTTCGGCGCTGCGGTCGCGATGCGGGCTGGGCCGGCCGGGTCTGGTGAGCGTGCCGCGATACTCGCGCATCTGGTCGGGCGTGAGATCATCGACGTAAGCCTTGCCGGCGCGGATGAGCTGCACGGCGTAGTCGTACATCTGTTCGAAGTAGTCGCTTGCGAAATAGAGATGCTCGCCCCAGTCGAAGCCGAGCCACTGGACATCACGAATGATGGCGTCGACGTACTCCTGCTCCTCCTTGGCGGGATTGGTGTCGTCGAAGCGCAGATTGCAGCGGCCGCCGGGATACTCTTGTGCGACGCCGAAGTTGAGGCAGATGCTCTTGGCGTGGCCGATGTGGAGGTAGCCGTTTGGCTCGGGCGGGAAGCGAGTGAGCACGCGTTCGTAGCGACCGGCGCGGAGGTCTTCGTCGATGCGCTGTCGGATGAAGTCTTTTCGCGGGGTCGGGGCGGGGTCAGCCATGCTGCGTCGAACTCGTTGGCGTCACGTACGGGGAATGCCGGTGGGGCGTACACGGCCGCCGCCGGTTGACGGCTACATAACGACGCGTTGGGGCGGGGGCTAGCGTT
>CAZLYU010000083.1:3069-7896 GCA_964563855.1 uncultured Planctomycetales bacterium
CCCCCCCCGCCCCCCCCCCCCCCCCCCCCCCCCCCCGCCCGCGAGCGTTTGGTCCGTTGCTGGCGTCCGGGTGGAAGAGAATGGGACTGAGGGACGGCTGATGTCTCAGGGCTGGGTGGTCGGGCGTTGACTGGGTAGCCAGGGATAGTCGCGTTCGAGTTGGCTGGCGATCTGGCGGAGTTGGTCGGGGGCGATGCCGGCGGCTTCTGCGGCGCGGAAGCGGTCGTTGAGTTTCGCGATGTCGCGTTGCAGGGCGGCGAGGCGGAGCCAGCGCTCCCAAGCCTCCTGATTGCCGGGTTGGTGCGTCACCGCCTGCTCGACCCATGTGTCCGCCCATTGCAGGCCGCTTGATCCGTCGGCGACGACCATTTCGGCGATCGTGAGGTACGCGTCGGCGAGAGTGGGGGCGGGGTCGATCGTGCTCAGGACGTCGGTTGCTTCGACCACACGGTCTTGGGCGAGCAAGTAGCCCGCCAAACGAAGACGGTGGGGGGCGGCGTAAGCACGTAGGCGATCGGGCGAGACTGCGGGGAGCCGATCGATTGCGAGCCGTTGCAGCGTGATCGCATCAGCCGGGGCGGTCGGCGATTCGCGGAAGACGTATGACGCTTGCTCGGCGAGCGCGGCGGACTCCCACTCCGGCAGCCGCGACCGTACGGATTCGTAGAGTGCTGCGGCTTCGCCCGCCTGCACCGCCGCGCCGTTCAGGTCGCCGCGCAGGGCGTAGACGGCGGCGGCGAGGCGGTGCATTTCGGGGGCGAGGGTGTCGACGATGGTGTCGAGGTCGGTGCGTGGTTCGATGGGGCTGGTGGCGCGTCGAAGTTGCTCGACGGCGTTCGCGAAATTGGGCTGCAACAGCAGGCGTCGCAGCGACTGGCTCCACTCGCGGTTGAACGTTTGCAGCGGACGATCGCCGGCGGGGCCGTCGACGCCGGTGACGCGGCCGTCGCGTCCGCGCAGGGCGTCGCGAAGGAGGGTTGCCTGGAAGTCGGCGGTGTCGGCTGGGTAGCGGGTGAGGGCGAGCAGGGCGCGCGGGTCGGTGCGAAAGTGGAGGCGACGCCAGAGCCAGGCCTGGTGGGCGGTGATGCGCCACTTCTGCGCCGCGGGCTGGTCGCCGACGCTCTGGTAGAGCCCGTGAAGTGTTTCCGCCGCCTCGGCCGCGAAGGTTTGCGCGTCGCCGAGCCGCGGGGCGAACGCGTCGAACTCGCGGGCGGCTTGGAAGAGTTGCTCCAGGCGACCTGTGGCGAGCGACAGCGTGTTGGCTGACTTGTCCGGAGCGGAGTGGTAGGTCCAGACGGCGGTGCGCGCGCCGCGGCGCGCGCTTTGCATCGCCTGCTCTTGTGCGAGCAGGCGCCCCTTGGGCTCGAGCAGCTCAACGCGGCCGAGTTCAGCGAGGGCTTGCGCGCGGTCAGCGTCGCCGGCGACGAGGGCGGCTCGCGCGCGATAGGCGTTGCGCGCGCCGCTGTAGTCGCGGACGGCGAGCCAGACGGCGCCGATGGCTGCGGTTGCGCATGCGAGGAACATGACGACGCGGAGGGCGCGCGGCCAGCGTGGCAGGGGTCGGCGGGGGCTCGCGAAGTCGTCGAGGGCTTCGGTCATTCCGTCGCCGCGGTTGGCGTCGCGACCGAGCATCCATATGAGCCCGATGCAGGTGAAGAACATTGCGGGCGCGCCGGGCAGCCGCAGGACGGCGCTGCCGAGGCTGTCGACGTACATGGCGACAAAGCCGGCGCCGAGGGCGGCGGCCAGGCGGCGCGTGGGACCGGCGCGGCTGTCGCGCACGAGCCGCCAGATGACCGCGAACGTGGCGACCAATCCGGCGACGTAGGTGACGCCGCCGACGAGGCCGATCTCGGCGAGGACCTCGAACAGTTCGTTGTGGGCGGCGGCGCGCCAGTCGCCCATGAATGCGGCGGGGTCGAGTAGTTCGTCGTTGGCTGAGAGGGCGGTGGCGAGACGTGGATAGTTGCCGGCGCCGACGCCCAGATATTGCGACTGTCCCCAGAGTTCGGCCGCGTAGCGCCAGGCGTAGAGTCGAAAGCGGGCGCTCGCGGCGCGGGCGAGCGGGAGGTCGGCGCCCTGCTGCAAGCGCCAGGCGACGGCCACGGTGGCGAGGCCGAGGCCGAGCACGATGGCGGTCCAGCGCACGCGTGGTGCGGCTTGAAAGAACAGCAGCAAAGCGGCGCCCGCGAGCAGGCCGATTTTGGCGGCGAGCGCGTCGGCCAGGATGAACGCCCACGCAAGCGGGATCAGGGCCGCGGCGCACGCGGCGAGCGGCGCCGCACTGGTGCGATCGCCGCTGAGCAGTCTGCGGGCGGCGGTGAACGATTCGTTAGCGCAGAGCAGGAGCGCGGGCGCGAGGACGGACCCGACGATTCCGGGGTTGCCGAGCGGGAAGCCGGGGCGATGTCCGGGGTTGCGTTCGTAGTAGTACCAGACGGTCAGGATTGCGCAGGCGACGGAAACGCTGATCAGTGCGCCGAGGGCGACGTTGAGGTGGCGCCGTTCGATGCACCAGGCGAGACCGAGGGCCCAGGCGAGGCCGAAGGCGTAGAGCGCGGCTTGTCCGAGCGAGAGTTGGGGGGCCCCCGACCAGAGCGCGCTGAGGGTGGACAGCAGCACCCAACCGACGAGCAGCAACTGCGCCGCGAGCCAGGGTTCGCGCCAGTGTCGTCGCATCGGCGCCGGACGGCGCGACATGTAGGCGCGGGCGCCGAGCAGCAGCAGCAGCAGCGCTGCTCCGATGTGCATGGCGAAGTACTTGATTTCCACGCCGCGGGTCGTGGGGATGCTGTAGCCGAGCGCGAGGGCGGCGACGATGGACTGTAGCGGCGAGCCGGAGGCCCAGGGCTGGCGGTCGGCGGCGTCGTCGGAGGGCGCCGCGGGACTGATGAGCAGAAGGGCGCCAGCGAGCGTCAGCATGAGGACAGCGATCGCCGCCCACGAAAGAAGGCGACGGCCCTGAGCTCGCCAGTCTGCAGCCGTAGCGGTCAATTCCACACACTCGAGGCGGTACGCGTTTCGGACGCGGGCGAGTGTGACCGCAGGCCGGCGAAAACGCAAAACGAGGGCGTGCATTGACCCGGTCGCGGTGAATTCGCTACCGTCGGTGAGGCGTCGTCGGGGGTTCGGTCGTGATCTCTCGGCGAACGCTTCATTTGAAGGAAGCTGAATATGCGAAAGTTGGTCCGACGCCGTGGGCTGTTTGTGGTGGTGTGGCTCGCGTGCGCGACGGCGGGGGCGCTGGCGGCGGATGCGCCGCGGTCTTACGAGGACTATCGTTTGCTGCGCATCGAAGCGCGGACGATGGACGAGGTCTATGCAGTTGAGCGGGCTGGCGGCGTGGTGCTGAACTGCCATCCGCATCCGGGGACGCTCGAGGTGGTGGTTGCGCCGGATCGATTCGCCGAGATTGAAGCGCTCGGGCTGCCGACCGAGGTGCGGCACGCGGACGTGGCGCAGTTGCTGGCGGCCGAGCGGGTGGCGATTGAAACGGTCGATCCGTTCGCCGACTTCTTCAACGACTTTCGCCGCTACGACGGTGTGGGCGGGATTGTATGGTACATCGACGAACTGGCAGCGCGTTATCCGGCGCTGTGCCGCAAGATCTATGTTGGCGAGACGTATGAGGGTCGCACGATTTGGGGGCTGGAGCTGACCAACCAAAGCAATCGGGCCAACAAGCCCGGTGTGTTTTACTTCAGCGCCGTGCACGCCCGCGAGTGGGCCACGCCGCCCGCGCCGCTGTGGTTCGCGACGCAGATTCTGCAGAGCTACGCCAGTGACCCGCTGGTGGCGGACATGGTCGACAACGTTGAGATCTTCCTTGTGCCAGTGGTGAATGTCGACGGGTACGAGTTCACGTTTACGGATGATCGGCTGTGGCGTAAGACGCGCTCCATCGCCGATGACAGCGATCCCAACGACATTGAGTACGGCGTCGACATCAATCGCAACTGGAGTCATCAGTGGGGGTTTGACGATGACGGGTCGAGTCCGCGGCCGTCAAGTGCGACATATCGCGGTCCGACGCCGTTCTCGGAAAGCGAGACGGCGGCGCTGCGCGACTTCATGCTGGCGCGGCCGAACATTCGCGCGATGCTCGATATTCATAGCTTTACGCAACTGATTCTCTGGCCCTGGGGCTATACCGACGCACCGATTGCCGACTTCGATCTGCATGATCGCCACGGCCGAGCGATGAAGGATCTGATGTTCGCGGTGCATGGCATGGAGTACACGCAGGGTCCGGTGAACACGACGATCTATCCCGTGAACGGCGGCTCGATGGATTGGACGTATCACGAGTTGGGGCTTTTGTCGTTCAGCTATGAGATGCGGCCGAAGGAAGGGGCGTTCGGATCCGGCTTCCTGCTGCCGGCGTCGGAGATTATTCCCGCGTGTGAAGATCTGTATCCGGCGATGCTCTACCTGACGAACACGCCGTTCGTGCGGGACGCGGTGGCGCTGGAGTTGCCTGACGGTGCGCCGGTGGAGGTGCGGCCGGGCGCGGCGACGACGATTCGTGTGACGGCGACGCCGCAGACGGAGAGCGTGGCGGCGGGGAGTGTGACGTTGCACTATCGCTTCGACCCCGCGGATGCGTATGTGTCGCTGGCGATGCAGCACGTTGGTGGGGGAGTGTATGAGGGGGTGTTGCCGGCAACGAACTGCGCTTCGCAGCCGGAGTTTTATGTGTCGGCGTCGGGCGATGGGGGCAGCCTGGTGCAGGACCCGCGGCCCGGGCCGGATGCGCCGTATGCGGCGACCGTGGCGACGGGCGGCTTTTACTTTGAGTCGCTCGCGTCGGATCCGGGCTGGTCGACT
>CAZLYU010000084.1:0-7328 GCA_964563855.1 uncultured Planctomycetales bacterium
CAATTCATTTGAAACGCTCGCGTGGACGCTTCCGCTTGCCAGTGGAGGCGTCCTTTGAATTAAATGCGTGAGGCGATCGTGCGAGTCATGAGCCCGGAGAGATGGTGTGTTTGCTGGAATTGTCGAAGACGTGGGAAACGTGCGGGCGCTCAAGCCCGCCGGCGCCGGACCCCAACAAGCCGCCCGGCTCACCCTGCAGGCCCGCCCAGGCTTCTTCAACGAGATTGCGCTCGGCGCCAGCGTCGCGGTCAACGGTGTGTGCCTCACGATGACGTCCTGTCAGGCGGATCAGGCGGAATTCGACGTCGTTCCAGAAACACTCCGCAGATCGAACCTGCAGACGCTGCAACCGGGAGCGCGCGTCAATCTCGAACGTTCTTTGCGTGTCGGCGATCGCATCGACGGCCACTTCGTGCAGGGGCACGTCGACGGCGTCGGGCGGGTTCATGAGGTAGATACGAGCGGCGGTGAGTGGCGGCTTTGGGTCGCGGCTGAGTCGCGTCTCGCACCCTATTTGGCGAGCAAGGGTTCGATCGCGCTCGACGGCGTCAGTCTCACGCTCGCCGAGATCTTGCCAGAGCGGTTCGCGGTCGCGCTCGTGCCGACCACGCTGGAGCGCACTGCGCTGCGTGAGCGACGGGTCGGCGATCCGATCAACATCGAAACCGATATACTCGCTCGCATGTTCGTGAGACGGATGGAACTGCGCGAAGACGGCCCGCATCACGACAGCGGTGTAACGTGGGACTTACTGACCAGAACGGGAATGATGTCGTGAATGCACGCGCAACCGAGGCGCGGCCCCTCATCGGCGTGACGATGGGCGATCCGCTCGGTATCGGACCCGAGGTCATCGTCAAAGCCCTTAGCGAACCCGAGCTCCGGGCGCAAGCCCGGTTCGTCGTGTATGGGCTGCACGATGTGCTCGAACTCGCCGCCGACGCAGCCGAGATTCATCCATACTGGTGGCGTGAGCCGTTCGACCACGGCCCGCGCGTCGGCAGCGGCGTGCTCGTCGCCGACTTCGATGACTTGAGTCTGCCGCGCATCAACGGCCGCCGCGAGCCGGATGAACTCGCCGGGGCGGCCTCGCTTCGCTTTCTCGATGAGGCCATTTCGCACCTGCGCGAGGGCCGGATCGACGGTCTGGTGACCGGACCAATCTGCAAAGAGAGTTGGGCGGCGTGTCGCGTACGCTTCAAGGGACACACCGACCTGCTCGCCCATCGTTTGAACGCCAGACGGATCGCGATGGCCTTCTTCGCCGGCGACCTGCGCGTGGCGCTCGCCAGCGCGCACGTGCCGCTCTTCGAGCTGCGGAATCACTTCAGCATCGGGCTCGTCTCGACCCCCATCGACTTAATGCACGATGCACTGCGCGATTGGTTCGACATCCCCGCACCGCGCATCGGCGTGCTCGGATTGAACCCGCATGCGGGCGAGTCGGGGTTGCTCGGCGACGAAGAACAACGCGTGATCGAGCCCGCGCTGGCGATCGCGCGCAACAACGGCGTGAACGTCGAAGGACCGCTGCCGCCCGACACGGCCTTCACCGAGGCCTCACGCAAGCGATTCGACGGCCTCGTCGCGATGTACCACGATCAGGGGCTCATCCCCGTGAAACTGCTGGCCTTCGACGAAGCGGTCAACGTGACGCTCGGATTGGGGGCCATTCGCACCAGCCCCGACCACGGCACCGCCTTCGACATCGCCGGCAAAAACCGCGCGAATCCGGGCAGCATGCGCGCTGCGTTGCAACTCGCGATCGATCTGGCCCGGCAGCGCACGCTCGCCGCGACGCCAACCCAATGCGCCACGGTCGACGTTCCACCGAGCGAGCACTCTCTGTAGCAGATTAGGGAGCAGCGCCGGACGCTCGGCGTTGCAGCGCATCGCGGACGACCCTACGCTCTTCCGCAAAGCGCAGTTGGGTTGCACGTTGCTCGACGTCGCTGATGTTCGCTTCGCTCAAGCGTGGGTTCTCAATCAATGCCACGAGCACGACGCTGCGCTCGGAGCTGAAACGCAGCCGAAACGCCGCATCAATCAGCTTTTCGGCGACGTCAGGCGATAGCGCCGGGTGGGCCGCGAGCGCGGCGAGCGACGCTTGGCGCTGATCGGCGTAGGGCAACCGCGCGGCCCGCGTGACGTCGTCCACTGTCGGCGGCTGCGGCTGCGGCTGCGGCGGTTCTTCCGCTAACGCTGCGGGAGCCGTTTCGCCGATCGCGGTGGAGGCTTCGTCCGGCCGATCGGCGTCAGCGCCGGCGGGTTCGGCCGGCGGCGGTGGTTGCGGTCGTCGGGCACGAAGCTCCGGCGGCGCCGACTCGGCCGGCGTCGGTCCGTCGGGCGTCGGCCGCGGCGAAATACTGCCGGCCTCGGAATCCTGAGCCGCATTGCAGCCAAAGCTTAGGAAAGCAGCGAGCGCCATGGGGACGAAAGAATGAGCAAGCGCGGCGCGAACCATTCAGATTGTCTCCTTCGCGCGAGTGCGGAACGCTGAAACGTGGTGAACGTCGTGAGGGCGCTATGATAGGTCAGATGCGACGCAGACGTGACGATCAACGGGCGGGTTTGCTCGTCGGACTTGTGGCAACGCTGGCGGGTTGGTGGGGCCGTTTGCGCGGCAAAAACGCCGATCGCAAGCACACACGGCGCGCATCGCAAGATCATCCGCGTCGCGACGCCCGGCACGATCCGTTACGAGCGGCGGCGCGGCACACCGGTGCGGAACAGGCACGATCCGAGCGAGAACGCTTTCACGAAGGCAGCGGTATGACTTTGGAGACGATCTGCAGTTATCTCGACGACGAAGGATTTGGATATGCCGCTTCGTCGTCCGGGGGAGCGGTCCAAACCGGTTTCCGCGGCAAGCACGGGCTTTACTCGGTGCTGATGACGCTCACGGGCGACCCGCTGTGTTTCGTCGTGCACGTGCGTCTGCCGCTGGTTGTGCCGGATGATCGCCGCGCGGATGTCTGCGAAACGGTGGTCCGCGCCAACCACGGGCTGCTCATCGGGGGTTTCGACTTTCACATCAGCGAGGGTTTGCTGCTCTACCGCGCCGCCGCCCCCGTTGCCGACGCCGACCTCACGCGCGAACAGTTTCGCCAATTCCTGTTCGCCTGCCTGATCCTCGCAGATCGCTACGCGCGAGCGTTTCAGCGCCTGCTGTTCGCCGACGACTTGTCGCCGGCGGAGGTCATCGCCGAAGTCGAGATGGATTGAGGCGGCTGAGTGTTCGGCGCGGTCGGCGTGTCCGACCGCGGCACTTGGGCCGCGGCACGAGGTGGGACCGAGGTGGACTCGCGGTGATCGTTGAGGTGGACCATCAGGTCGATTGCCAACACACCGATGCTCATCAGGAGAAAGACGGCGAGCGAAGCCGCGATCGCCCAGCGCGTCTGGCGATGCTGCGTGTGCGGCCGCGCGACATCACGCGCCGGCTCGGCCGGCGCCGACACGGGTCGATTACTCGTACGCAGCGCTGCATCCAGAATCGCGCGAAACTCGGCGGCGGCGTCGCTCGCGACCACCCCTTTCGCCGGCCACGAGGCGCCCGAATCTGAGGCGCCGGATGCCCCGCGGCGCAGGTGGCTGACGCTGCGGCAGGTCGGCGCCTGGCGGGCTTGGATGCGCCGCATCATGAGCTGTCGTTCAATACGCGCAACCACCGGGCGGCTCCACACGTGTCGCGTACGCCACGTCTCGGGCTCGATGATGTCCAGTTGCTGCAGCGCGATTTGTTCGACCTCGCCTAGATAACCGTGCGTGCGGATCGCTGCGGCAATCGCATGCTGCGCCACGTCGAAGGAAGGGAAGCGTCCGAATGGTTCGGCGGCGACCCGATTGCGAATCGTGACCAGCAAGCGGAATGACGCGGTTCGCTGATACGATTCCCGTGCTAGATCGGACATCCCATCGCCAGGGGCCATGCACTCATCATCCTGGCGCCCAGCGCCGACAAACACGAGTCACCGAGTACGTGTGGGGAGCGAGGATGGCCACACAACCGCAACGCGTCAAGTGGACTCGCGCGTCGGGCGCGGTTCAGTCGGCAAAATTGTGGTGCGTGCGTGTGTTTAGGTGCTGATCTGCAGGCGGCCGACCAATTCAGATGCGGTCGAGATCTCATGGCGATCGAGGTAAGCCAGAACGCCCGCTGCGATCTTCGTCGGCAACGTTGGATCGATGAACAGTCCGGTCCCGATTGCAACGGCCGATGCGCCGGCCAGCATGAATTCGATCGCATCGCGCGCGGTCTGGATGCCGCCCATCCCGATGATCGGCACGCCCGCGTCACGCGCCGCCGCGCGATAGACGCGGTGCACCGCATGTAATGCGAGCGGCTTGATCGCCGGACCACTCAGCCCCCCGGTCGTGTTCGCGAGCATGGGCCGCTGCCGCTCGACATCGACCGCCAACCCGACGTAGGTGTTGATGAGACTGAGCATGTCGGCGCCGGCGTCGATCGCCGCCCGCGCGAACAGCGTGATGTCGGTGACGTTTGGCGAGAGCTTGACGATCAGCTTCGCTCGCTGAACCACCGCACGCACCTCACGGATCAGTTCGGCGAGCAGCGCTTGATCGGTTCCGAAGGTCAACCCGTCTTTGACGTTTGGGCACGACACGTTCAGCTCGAGTCCCGCGATCGCTTCACACGCGTCGAGCCGTTCGCAAACGGCCAGATAGTCATCGAGGCTGTGGCCCGCCACGTTGACCAGCACGACCGTGGGCATCGTCTGAATGAACGGGAGCTTGTCAGCGATGAAGCCCTCCAACCCGGTGTTGGCGAGGCCGATCGCATTGAGCAGGCCGCCGCCGCCGGTCTCCACGAGGCGTTGCGGCTCGTTGCCGGGGCGTGGCTCGCGTGTCACGCTCTTGGTGGTGAACCCACCGAGCTGCTCGTAGTCGAGTACGTCCGCATACTCGGCGCCGTAGCCGCATGTTCCCGAAGCCGTCAGGACGCCGTTGCGGAGCCTCAGACCCGCCAGGTTCACGGCGAGCCTGGGGTCGGCGGCGGGGCGGGAGGCGTGTGCAGAAGTTTCCACCGACATCCCTGAAGCTTCCGGGCGCAAACATTCCGTGTCAATGATCGCGCCGCCGACACGCTATTCTGTCCGGTTTGAAATGCTGGATAGAGGAGAACGTTCGCGATGCACACGCAATATGAGATCGGGGTCATCGGCGCTGGAAACGCCGCGGAAGGCATTATTCACGGGTTGCTGCGGCAGTCGGTGTTGCTTGAGGATCGGATCATCGCGTCCGACCCGTCAGCCGCCAGACGCGACGTGTTCGAGGATCGCTTCAACGTCATGGTGACCGACGACAACGAAGAAGTGGTTCGCGAGAGTTACATCCTCTTGATCGCGGTGAAGCCGCAGGTGTTTCGCGAGGTGCTGACGCCGCTGGCGGACCTGATTCGTGACGATCACGTGATCGTGTCGATCATGGCCGGCGTGTCGACCGCATCCATCGAAGCACTCTTTCCCGAGGTGAACGCACGCGTCGTGCGGGTCATGCCCAATCTCGCCTCGCATGTCGGCTGCGGCATGGCCGGCGTCTACCAGGGACGGCACGCCAGCGAAGCGGATTTGCTGCGTGTGCAACGCATCTTCGATGCCGGCGGTCGCAGTCTGCACATTGATGATGAACCGCTGCTCGATGCGGTCACGGCGATCGCCGGCTCCGGACCAGCGTACTTCTACTTCTTCACCGAAGCCCTCATCGCCGCCGCCGAGCAGATCGGCATGTCGCCGCGCTATGCGAACCTCTTCGCGAAGCAAACGGCGCTCGGCGCTGCGCAGATGATGATCGAGTCACCCGAGACCCCCGCGACCTTGCGCGAGAAGGTGACGTCGCCGGGCGGAACCACCGCCGCGGCGCTGGAGAAGCTCCGGTCGGCGGGCGTGTTTGATCATGTGGTGGCGGCGGTCACCGCGGCTTTCGAGCGCAGTCGTGAGCTGGGTCGCTAGCGGTCGACGGTATCGCGATTCCCGCGGCCTTCTCGAGCTCGCGCAGCCGTTGGCGCAGCGCCGCGCGCGCCGCTTCGTATGCCGGGGCCGCGGCCGCCGCCAGATGTGCGGGCGGTGGCTTTGCGTTGCGGCCCGCTTCTTCCAACTGCTCGCACACTTCCGCCAAATGCAGTGCTCCAATGTTGAGTGCACAACCTTTGAGCGCGTGCGCCGCAGACCGCAGCACGTCGCCCCCGCGCGTCGCGTGATCCGCAATCGTCTGCAGCAGGGGAGGCGCCTCGGCGTCGAGTACGGCGAACAGGCCCGTCAAGAACTCGACTTGCGACGCCGATGAGCCGTCGCTCAGGTCGCGCCAGATCGGGCCGCCAAGAATATCGCTCGTCGCCTGCGATGCGGCGGTTTCAAGTTGGGCCCCGACGCCGAACGGAACATCTTCGAGGATCCGCAGCAAGTCCGCCTGTTGCGCCGGCTTGAGGAGAAAATCGTCCATGCCCGCATCAAAACTTCGGCGTCGCGCCGCCGGATCGGCGTCGCCGCTGAGCGCCACAATGTAGGGCTGCTGCGGCAGCGGGCTTTGGCGGATGGTTTGTGCGAGGGTGCAGCCATCCCAATTCCTGCCGTGCAAGTCGAGCAAGACGAGGTCGATCGGTTCGCGCCGCACGAGGCACAATGCTTCGGCGTCGTCGGCGGCGCCTTGCGCTCTGTGTCGGAGGTGACGAAGCTGCTCGATCAACACGCTTCGGCACAACGTTGAATCGTCGACGACCAGGACGCGCCGCGCCGCCGTCGCTGATCCGCTCGGCATCGGGGACGCCGCGGCGACGCTCTCCGTCGCAGCGTCAGGCGGTTCGCTGGCGCGCTCGACGAGCACGCGACAACGGAACACGGAGCCCACGCCCGGTTTGCTCTCGACGTCGATGCCGCCGCCCATCGCGTTTGCGAGTTGTTTGGAGATGTGCAGCCCGAGCCCGCTCCCGCCAAACTGCCGCGCGGTCGCCGGTGTGGCTTGCGCGAACGGGCGGAAGAGCTTTGCGACCTGCTCCGCCGTCATCCCGACCCCTGTGTCGCGGACGGTGAAGCGTAGCTCGATCGCGTCACCCACGTCTCGCGCACCCGCTTCAAGCGTTACCGAGCCACGCGGCGTGAACTTCACGGCGTTGCTCAGCAGATTGAGCAAGACTTGGCGGAGTCGCGTCGGGTCACCGCAAACTTCGGTTGGTGTGTCCGCATCGATCACGGCGCTGACGGCCGTCGCCGCGGTCGCCTGCGCGCGCACCAGCGTGACCAGATCGTGGATGCACTGATGCAGTGGGAACGATGTGCGCTCCAGTTGCGGCTTGCCCGCGTCAAACCGGG
>CAZLYU010000085.1:0-7315 GCA_964563855.1 uncultured Planctomycetales bacterium
TGGTCGAACGAGCTCGCGCTGCACGTCGTCGAACTCAAGACGCAGCGGCCGGTGTTGCTTGAGCGAAGGAATCAACCTCCAGCAGTACTTCAACGCAGTCGTTCACGACGACCTGTCCTGGAACCCGACCCGTCACGAGCAAGGCGATGGCCGCGTGGATCGTTACGGACAGGCGAGCCCGACCGTCCGCTCGCTCGTCTACTACGGGATCGACAACCAGATCGACGGACTGCTTCTCGACGTCTTGCTGCGCAAGCACAAGGCTAGTCGTTCATGCACGCACCCGTCATCCACGCGATCATCGCGATCACGCCGACCAAGATTGTTTATCGGAGGGGCGGATCCGCCCTATCATTGCTGCAACGCGGCCCGGCCGTGACCGCGCTCATCGAGGTGGTCCATGGCCCGGAAGTTCTCGGAGCCCAAGCGCGGCTCCGTAGCGTCAAGTTCGACCGAACGCCTGCGTGACAGCAGCGGCGTGCTGCCGCTGAGCATCCTCCCCCAGCCGAACGACGACGCGTGCGGGCCGACGTGCCTGCACGCCGTCTACCGCTATTGGGGTGAGGAGATCTCGCTCGACGACGTCATCGACTCCGCGCGGTCGCTCGACGTTGCGGGGGCTGGCCGCGGGACGCTGGCGGTGATGCTCGGTGCGCACGCGCTCGGCAAGGGCTATCAAGCGAGCCTGTTCACGTTCAACCTGACCGTGTTCGATCCGACGTGGTTTGATCAGGACGGCGCGGCGCCGGGCGCCCAGCTCATCGAGAAGCTCTCGCAGCAGCGGGCCGCGAAGGGTGACGCCGATCCGCGGTTTAGCGTTGCGACCGAGTCGTATATCGAGTTCCTGCGGCTCGGCGGGCGGATCAGGTTCAAAGACCTGACGAGCCGGCTGATCTCAGAATTCATTCGCCGGAACGTTCCGGTGCTGACCGGTTTGAGCGCGACTTATCTTTACGGCTGCGCACGCGAATTCGGCCCC
The DNA here is from genome assembly GCA_964563855.1 of uncultured Planctomycetales bacterium. Classification (GTDB taxonomy): domain Bacteria; phylum Planctomycetota; class Phycisphaerae; order UBA1845; family Fen-1342; genus JAFGRR01. The sequence continues at coordinate 980 of CAZLYU010000085.1, forward strand.
AAAGATGACTACGACGACATCCGCGGTGAACCCACCGGCCACTTCGTCGTGCTTCACGGATACGACTCGAAATCGCGGCGTGTGTCGGTCGCTGATCCGATGGCGGACAACCCCGGGTTCGAGACGCAGCGGTACACCGTGTCGGTGGGGCGGCTGGTCCCGGCCATCATGCTCGGCGTGCTCACCTATGACGCAAATCTGCTCGTGATCGAGCCGGCCGACGCCGCACGCGGCGGAGAGCGCCGATGAAGCCGCTGCTCGTCGTGGATTCGCCGAAGCGTTGGCCGCTCAAGATTCCGGGAACGGATGTCGTGTCGTCGTATGCGTACTTGTCCGACCCGTCGTTGGCGGAGGGTTCCGGCCGCAAGGTCTTCAACTTGTGCCGATCGTTCAAGTATCAAGCGGCGGGTTACTACGTGTCGCTGCTCGCCGAGGCGCGCGGACACCGCCCGCTACCCTCGGTCAGTGCGATTCAGGATCTGCGGCTCGCGCCGGTCGTGAAGCTGGTTTCTGAGGAGCTCGACGAGCTGATTCAGAAGACGCTGAAGTGGATCAAGGCGGATGGCTTCGATCTCAGCATCTATTTCGGACACAACCTTGCGACCGGCCGCGACCGGCTTGCGATGGCGATCTTCAACGCCTTTCCCGAGCCGCTGCTGCGGGCGCACTTCGAGCGCAACGGATCGTGGAAACTGACGACGGTGCGGGTCATCGGGCTGGGCGAGGTTCCCGAGTCACATCACGACTTCCTGGTGAGCAGCGCCGCTCAGTATCTGCGCCGCGCGCCGCGCCGCGCGAAGGCCGCCCCGGTGATGCGGTTCGATCTCGCGATCCTGCACAATCCGGAAGACCCAATGCCGCCGTCCAACGCGAAAGCGCTGCAACGCTTCATCGAAGCCGGTGAAGAGACGGGCATCGAATGCGATCTGGTGCGGAAAGACGCCTATGGGCGGATTGCCGAGTACGACGCACTGTTCATCCGTGAAACCACGGCGGTCAATCATCACACGTATCGCATCGCCCGCCGCGCCGAGGCTGCCGGGATGGTCGTCATCGACGATCCGCGGTCGATCGTCCGCTGTACGAACAAGGTTTACCTGGCCGAGACGATGGCTCGGCATCGCATCGCGACCCCCAAGACGCTGGTGCTTACCAAAGAGAACGCGCTGAATGGTCTGTGCGCGCTCGGTTTTCCGTGTGTGTTGAAGCGGCCGGACAGCTCGTTCTCGAACGGCGTCGCCCGCTGCGATACGAAGGAAGCCGCCGCAGATATGCTTGCGGCGTTCTTCGAGCACAGCGACTTGCTCGTTGCGCAAGAGTACGTGCCGACCGATTTTGACTGGCGCGTCGGCGTGCTCGGCCACGAACCGCTGTTCGTCTGCCGCTACGGCATGGCTCCAGAGCACTGGCAGATCGTCAAGCGCGACGAAGCCGGTGTGCATGAGGGTGACTACGAGACCATGCTCGTGAAAGACGCGCCGGCCGCCGTCGTGAAGCTCGCGAAGCGGGCCGCGGATCTGATCGGCGACGGGTTTTACGGCGTCGATCTGAAAGTCGTGCGCGGAAAGCCCGTCATCATCGAGATCAACGACAACCCCAACCTTGACGCCGGCATCGAGGACGAGGCGGTCGGCGACGAGCTCTACCGCAAAATCATGCAGCACTTCTTCTGGAAGCTCGAAGCGCGATGAGCAGCGAACCAGCGAACTGGTCTTACGCCCTCGGGCTGTTCGACGCCGTCGGTATCGAGCTCGAGTACATGATCGTGGATCGCGACACGTTCGATGTGCGTCCGATCTGCGATCAGCTCTTCCGCGCGGCGAGCGGCGCCAATACATCTGATGTGGAGCCCGACGGTCCCGACGGCGTCGTCGCGTGGTCGAACGAGCTCGCGCTGCACGTCGTCGAACTCAAGACGCAGCGGCCGGTGTCCGCGCTCGATGGGCTGGCCGACACGTTTCACGATCACATCCGACGGCTTGACGCACTGTTGGAGCCGATGAACGCCCGTCTGCTTCCTACGGCGATGCATCCGTGGATGGACCCGTACACCGAGACAAAGCTCTGGCCGCACGAGAACAACGAGATCTACCGCACCTACGACCGCATCTTCGGTTGCCGGGGTCATGGCTGGGGCAACCTGCAGAGCGCGCACATCAACCTGCCCTTCGCCAATGACGACGAGTTCGGTCGGCTGCACGCGGCGTTGCGGCTGGTTCTCCCATTGTTGCCGGCCCTCGCGGCCAGCTCGCCGATCGTCGACGGCGGCTGGTCGCCGCTCGCCTGCCATCGCATGGAGGTGTACCGCACCAACTCAGAGCGCGTGCCCATGATGACGGGGCTCGTCGTGCCCGAGCCGGTGTTCACGCGCATGGGGTACGAACGCGACATCCTCGGGAAGCTCTACGACGAACTCAGTCCGCTCGACCCGGAGGGGGTGCTGCGTTACGAGTTCGCGAACGCGCGCGGCGCGATGGCGCGGTTCGACCGCGGCGCGATCGAGATCCGGGTGCTCGATATTCAGGAATGCCCGCAGGCTGACCTCGCGATCGCGGCGCTCATCGTCGCGCTGGTCCGCGCCGTGGTTAGTGAACGATGGACCAGCTTTGCGCAGCAGAAGCAGGTTTCCACAGAACGGTTGCACGCCGTCTTGCTCGACACGATCCGCCACGCCGATCGCACGCGGATCCGCGAACGAGCGGTCCTCGACGCCTTCGGCGTGACGCAGCCGATGGTGTGGGCGGCGGACCTCTGGGGCGCGCTCCTGGATCAGGTGCTGCCCGACCATCCCACGTGGTCGGCTGTGCTCCGACGCATGATCGAGGCCGGCACGCTCGCGAACCGCATCGGCGAGCGGATCAGGCGATTGCCGACCAAGCCGGAACTGAGAGCGGTGTACGGCGAGCTGGCGGATTGCCTGCATAACGGAGAACTGTTCCGCGTGCCTGTTTAGCGCAGCGGCTTCACCGACGCGCGGCGGGGCTACTGAAGACCCTGGGTCTCGTCCACCAGTGGGCGGCGCGTCGGGTTACTTTCCGAGCCACCAGGCCAAATCGTGCTCGCGCTTGACGCCGTTGACCACGCGGTCCCAGTCAAAGGCGGGGCCGGGGTCGATCTTGTTGTCCGTCAGGTGCCAGTGCGCGATGAGCCCGCCGAACGCGAGGTATTCCTCATCGGTGAGCTCGCGCATCGCGACCGAGCCGTCCTCCTCGCGCGGGTAGTCGTTCTTGAGCTTCGGGAACACGCGGGTGAGCGCCGCGGTCAGCTTGATCAGCGACTCATACTGCGCATCGGTCAGGTCGTACTGACACAGATCGCGCGTGTGAATCTGATCGCAGATGAGGTCTTTGCGGGCGCTGCGGCGGTCGAAGTCGAGATCGCGAATGCCGCGCAGACCCGGCGGCTCCGGAATCGTGAGATAGGGCCAACCGTCGTCGTTGATCGCATACCAGCGCTGCAGCGTTTCGTGGGCGCGGGCGTGCCCCACGGCGCCGGCCTTGTCTTGCGGTCGGTAGGCGCCGATGTTTGCGATTTCGATACCGACCGACCGGCTGTTGGCCTTGCCGGCGTGCCAGGCGCGTTCGCGGCAATCGAGCGTTTGGTAGATGGTGCCGTCGACGTCGAGCATGAACTGGACGCTGAGGCCGCGCAGGTCGTGCAATACTTCAAAGCAGCGCGAGCTGGTGCCGCACACGTCGTAGTGAATGACGAACTGATCGACGCGTTCCTGGAGGTTTTCGAGCGTCCAGCCCTCCTCGTCGACGCGCGCCTGCAACTCGGGGTCGGCCGTCGTGCGATTGCCGAAGCGCACCGGCGAATCGCTGACCGGGTTGCTCGGGGCCCACTCGTCGGGTTCGAAGTGCCGATGTGCGCGATATGCGTCGTAGCCGCCCTCGTCGAACCACAGCACGACCGGCGCGCCCGTGTGGAACAGTTGCCCGGCGACCATGATCTCGTCGCCGGCGCGCGGCTGCGGCTCACCCGGCGCCCCGTAGCGCATCTGCGGGGATGCGCATCCGATGGCGAGAACGGCCATCGCTGCACTGCACAACACCAGTCCAATCTTTCGCCCATGCATCGCTCGATCCTCCTGCGACATGGCCCGACCGCCAAGCGCGGCGGCGTTTCATCACGTGGAGACCGCAGCGTAGCGGGCGGCGCGGCGCGCGACCATGGGGCAGCCGATGATGACGCCGCGACCGGCTGATGCTGGTCACGGCCGCCCGGTGGTTACTTCTGTGTGTTCATCTCGCGCAGGACGGTCTGCAGTACGCCGCCGTTGCGGTAGTAGTCGACCTCGACGGCGGTGTCGATGCGGCAGTGGACGTCGAACGGCTGGCTGGCGCCGCCGTCCGCGGTGCGGGCGATCACCTTCAGCATTTGCCCCGGCTGCAGGTTGTCGTCGAGATCGGGGATGTCGAAGAATTCGTGGCCGGTGAGACCGAGCTGCTCGCGGCCTTCGCCAGCCTTGAACTGCAACGGCAGCACCCCCATGCAAACGAGATTGGTGCGGTGAATGCGCTCGTAGCTTTGAGCGATCACTGCTCGCACGCCCAGCAGCAGCGTTCCCTTCGCCGCCCAGTCGCGGCTCGAACCCATGCCGTAGTCGTCGCCGGCGAGCACGACGAGCGGCGTGCCGCTGTCGAGGTACTTGCGCGAGGCCTCGTAGATTGACATCTGCTGACCGTCGGGCAGGTAGGTCGTCACGCCGCCTTCCGTCCCGGGGGCGAGCAGGTTGCGCAGGCGCACGTTGGCGAATGTGCCGCGCGTCATGACGCGATCGTTGCCGCGGCGTGAGCCGTAGCTGTTGAAATCGCTGACCTGCACGCCGCGCTCTTGCAGGAACTGCCCGGCGGGCGAGTCGGGCTTGATGGCGCCGGCGGGGCTGATGTGGTCGGTGGTCACGCTGTCGCCGACCATCACGAGACAGCGGGCGTCGTTCACCGGCGTAATCGGCTGCGCCTGCGGAGCGAGGTCTTGGAAAAACGGCGGCTCCTGAATGTAGGTGCTCTCGTCTTTCCACTCATACGCCTTGCTCTCCGGCGTGCTGATGCCCCGCCACAGCTCGTCGCCTTTGAACACGTCGGCGTAGCTACGCTCGAACATCTCTGGCGTGACGCACTGCGCGATGGTGTCGGCGATTTCCTTTTGCGTCGGCCAGATGTCGCGCAGCTGCACCGGGCCGTTCGCCCCCTCGCCGAGCGGATCGTTCTGCAAATCGATGTCGGTCGTGCCGGCGAGTGCATAGGCGACCACCAACGGCGGCGACGCGAGGTAGTTGGCCTTGATCAGCGGGTGAATGCGGGCCTCAAAGTTGCGGTTGCCGCTGAGTACCGACGAAACGACCAGGTCGCCTTGCTCGATCGCCGCGCCGATCTCGTCGGGCAGCGGTCCGCTGTTTCCGATGCAGGTGGTGCAGCCGTAGCCGACGGTCTGAAAGCCGAGCGCGTCGAGATCGTCATCGAGCGCGGCCTTGGCGAGATAATCGGTCACCACGCGTGAGCCGGGCGCGAGACTGGTCTTGACCCAGGGCTTCACGTTGAGGCCGAGCGCCCGCGCCTTCTTCGCGACGAGGCCCGCGGCGACCATGACGGACGGGTTGCTGGTGTTGGTGCAGCTCGTGATTGCAGCGATGACCACGTCGCCGTGCTGCAGCTTGAACTGTGCGCCGTTGTATGAGACGTCGACGCCTTCGCCGGCCGTATCGACACCCGCGACGGCGGTCGCAGCGGCCGCGGCACCGCCTTCACCGGCCCACGATTCGCTGTGTCGCGACGCGGGCGCGACCGACTTGCCGAAGGTGCGTTCCAGATCTGTCCGCCACTGAGTCTGCATGTCGCTCAGTGCGATGCGGTCTTGCGGACGCTTGGGTCCGGCGAGTGCGGGCTCGACGGTCGCGAGGTCGAGTTCGAGTGTGTTGGTGTAGTGCGGATCGGTTGCGTCATCGGTGCGGAAGAGCCCCTGCGCGTGCGTGTACTTCTCGACCAGTTCGACCACATCAGCGGGGCGGCCGGTGAAGCGCAGATACTCGAGCGTGCGCGCATCGATCGGGAAGAATCCGCACGTGGCGCCATACTCGGGCGCCATGTTGGCGATGGTGGCGCGGTCTGGCAGGGTGAGCGAGCTGAGGCCTTCGCCGAAGAACTCGACGAACTTCCCGACCACGCCCTGCTTGCGCAGCATCTGTGTGACGCGGAGGACGAGGTCGGTCGCGGTGGCGCCTTCGGCCAGCTTGCCGGTCAGACGAAAGCCGACGACCTCGGGAATGAGCATGTAGATCGGCTGGCCGAGCATGGCGGCTTCGGCCTCGATTCCACCTACACCCCAGCCGAGTAC
>CAZLYU010000086.1:0-7297 GCA_964563855.1 uncultured Planctomycetales bacterium
ATGCGCTTGTGTGGCTCAAGGCGTTGGAGTTTAACCGATGACGCGTGGAATTCGTTGGTGTTTGCGGCGGAAGATGGTTCGTCGGGTTTTGGCCCGAGAATGTGAGAGACCATCCGCGCGGGCGCCGTTCGCCGCCGTCGGCGGGGCGTAGCTGCGCGGCGGATCGTGCGATGGTGCGGGCTTGCACGTCGATGCGCAGTACCGACAGTCGCGCGATGTTCGGCGCTGGAGGAAAGATCGTAAAACCTGTCGGAGGAGGGGGTGCGTTGAGGGTTAGCTCAGCGTCGCCCCCCACTCCGTGGTATACGCATCGTCGTTGATGATGGCGAAGACGCCGTCCTGATCGACCTCGACGGCGAAGACGGCGTCGTGGAGGCCGTGGCGGGCGAAGTAGCGTAGGACGGCCTGGTAGAGTTCGCCGTCGGTGGCATCTTGCTCGACATCGACGTCGACCAAGCGGAGTTCGGTGTAATCGAGCCCCAGGCGGGGCAGGCAACGAATGGTGGTGGCAAGCTTCTTCATGACGAACACTGCTTCGCTGTGACCGGACTCAACGCTCCGCTGATAGTATAGATGCCGGGCGGCACACCTCTGCAACAGCTAGTTCGAATCGTGCGTCAAGTTGACGCGAATTTTGCGTTGCGACTTTGTCAGTGATCGGGCAACGCGGCGACCAGTTGATCGATTTCGTCGTCGGTGGTGTAAAAGTGCGGGCTCGCGCGAAGCAGACCCAAGCGCTGCGTGACGATGATGCGGTATTCGTCGCGCAGGTGTTGTCGCATTTGGCCGGCATCGTGTTTACGGGATCCGAAGGCCACGATTGCACTCCATTCGCTCGAGGTTCTGGGGCTGTGCACGCGCCAGCCTTTGCTGCGGAGTCCTTCGACGAGTCGGTCCGTCAGTGTTTTCAAACGCACCTGAATCTGATCGACGCCGACGTCCAGGAAGAGGTCGATGGATGCTCCGAGAGCGCAAACGCCGCCAGTGTTATAGACGCCGCTGTCAAATCGCCGGGCGTCGTGATGGAGATCGAATTTGTAGGTTGGGTCGTCGTAGTCCTGTTGCATGCAGAGATAGCCGGGCTCGGTGGGTCGCAGGTGCTCGACGAGTTCGCGTCGGCAGTAGAAGAGGCCGGCGCCTTCGGGAGCGCAGAGCCACTTGTGGCCGTCGGCTGCGATGAAATCGATGTTCATGGCCTGGACGTCGATGGGATGGACGCCGAGCGACTGGATGGCGTCGACGACGAGGAGGACGCCGCGGTCTTTGCAGAGTTCGCCGAGTCGGGTGAGATCGGTTCGGAAGCCGTTGGCCCACTGCACGGACGAGATCGCGACGACGCGTGTGCGACGGTCGATGGCCTTGGCGATGCGATCGAAGGGGACGCGTCCTTCGTCTTCGCGGGCCCACTTGATCGAAACGCCGCGGTTTTCGAGGTTCATCCAGGGGTAGACGTTGGCGGGGAACTCCATGGTGTTGAGGACGACGTTGTCGCCGGTGATCCACTGAATGCCGTTGGCGACGTAGTTGAGGCCCTCGCAGGTGTTTTTGACGAAGGTGACTTCGTCGGGGTTGGCGTTGATGAGGCGGGCGCAGCTTTGCCGCACCTTTTCGGGTCGGCGGAAGTAGTCGCCGCGCAGATAGGCTGAGGTGGCGAGTTCGTCGGCGTAACCGTGAAGGGCGTCGGCGGCGGGCTTGGAGAGGGGCGCCACGGCCGCGTGATTCATGAAGTTGTAGTGCTGGGTGATCGGGAATTGTTCCCGCAGCGCCTGGACGTTCATGCCGGGCTCCTTGCTGCGAACCTCGCGTAGCGCATTGTACGCGCGTCCGCGAGTCCTACCGGCGAAGCGATCGCTCGCGTTGTGCGAGACCCGATAAAGACTATCGACGGCTGGGGTGTAAACATTCGCGAGAACCGCTGGGGAAAGACGAGCGCGTTTGGGGCGCGGTCGTCGCCACGCGGTTTGGTGCGGTGCGTGTCGCGACTTGTCGGTCGACGAACCGCGCACGGGGCGCGTGCGTCACGCGTTGCAGCAGCATGCTTTGCGCTGCTAGGATCGCGGATCTGGCAGGAAACAACGCGCTGATGAATGATTACACCCCCCGGGCCATTGTTGCTGAACTCGACCGCTATATCGTCGGCCAAGATGCGGCGAAACGCGCGGTCGCGGTCGCCATTCGTAACCGCTGGCGGCGCCTGCAGTTACCGGAACGCGTGCAGGATGACATTCATCCGAAGAACATTCTGATGGTGGGGCCGACGGGGGTAGGGAAGACGGAGATTGCTCGTCGGTTGGCGCAACTGCTGGGCGCTCCGTTTGTGAAAGTGGAGGCGACCAAGTTCACCGAGGTGGGCTATCACGGTCGCGATGTGGACGGCATCGTGCGCGATCTCGTTGAACGGGCGGTGTCGATCGAGCGCGAGGCGGCGGCGGAGAAGGTTCGCGAGCGTGCTGCGCGGAGCGCGGAAGACCGGATTCTCGATCAGATGCTGCCGGAGAGCGAACTCGAGAATGGTGACCCCGAGCAGGCGGAGCGCCGCAAACGCACGCGTGAGAAGTTGCGCAGTCAACTGCATGCCGGCGGGCTGGCGGAGCGGTATGTGGAGGTGCGCGTGGACGAGCGGCCGATGTCGGGGCATGCGATGTCGGCGCTGGGGCTCGATCAGGCGCCGGAGGTGGCGCAAATGATGGAGCGGCTGATGCCGCGACAGACGCGGCGTCAACGCTTGCCGGCGCCGGAGGCGCTCGAGCTGCTGACGCAGCAGGAGATCGACAAGCTGCTGGATCAGGACGCGTTGCAGCGGGGGGCGGTCACGCGTTGCGAGCAGAGCGGGATTGTGTTTCTGGACGAGCTCGACAAGATTTGCGGCCCGGTGCTGGATGAGATCGGGCCGGATGTGTCGCGGAGCGGCGTTCAGCGGGACCTGTTGCCGCTGGTGGAGGGGGCGGCGGTGAGCACGCGTTACGGCGTGGTGCGGACGGACCACATTCTGTTCATTGCCGCCGGCGCGTTTACGCAGTCGCGGCCGAGCGATTTGATGCCTGAGTTGCAGGGGCGATTTCCGATTCGGGTGGCGCTGTCTGATTTGAGTGGGGACGATTACCTGCGGATTCTGACGGAGCCGCGCAACGCGTTGGTGCAACAGCAGGTGGCGCTGATGCAGGCGGAGGGGGTTGAGCTGACGTTTTCGGACGACGCGATCCGCGAGATGGCGGAGACGGCGTACAAGGCGAATCAGATCCTCGAGAACATCGGTGCGCGGCGGCTGTACACGATCGTCGAGCGTGTGATGGAGGAGATCGCTTTCAACGCGTCTGACGCAGCGAACAAGCAAGTTTCAATCGACGTTGACTATGTGCGGATGCGGCTGGCGGACGTGCTCGAGGATGAAGACCGGTCGCAGTTCGAGCTTTAGGCGCGGCGTTAGCGCGCGTGTTGGGGTTGTCGGGTGTGGTCGCTTGGGTTAGAATTTGTGTAGATTCGCGCGGTTGCTCGCCGCGATCAAGTCCGAGGTCCGACTCATGGGCCGCCCGACCGAATTGAAGCACCGCGAGTCGCTGTATTCCCATTACTGCGCTCAGATTCGCCGCGAGGGCGGCGACCTGAGCGGTCTGGAGCACGTCGCCGAGCGTGTTTTGGTTGATCCGCATGTGGTTGCGGATGCTGAGTTGTCGGGGATGCTGCGCAGCTTCATCGCCAGCGCCAGACAGGCGCTGCGGGTGGCGCTTGCAGAGAGCAAGGGGGCGGTCGCGGGGCGCGGGGTGGTGGATACGACGTTTAGCCGCAGTCGGTTGCGACGTCGGCAGCTTGTGGAGCGGGCCGCGTTGGTCGAGCGGTTGCGGTCTGAGTTTCGAGAGCACGTGCGTCACCTAGACGAGCCGGCGGCGCACGACGCGTTGCGGCGAATCCGGCGACTGCGTGCGGACGCGGCTGAGGGTGTCGACGTCGACTTCGTCGATGCGAGCGAGCGAGAGTATGCGGCGCTCGTCGCGCGATGCGACGTCTTTCGCGAGGACGTCAGCAAACTCGCGGAAATCGCGTCGCGCGCTGTGGAAGCGGGCGAGGCGCCCACGAGTGCGTGGGCGCTGCGTCGACTGGCGATCGTACACGCGCTGCGTCCGGCATTGCTGTCAGACAGCCGTTTCGACGAGCTGCGTAGCCGGATTAGCGCTTCGGATCATGCCGAAGAGGCGCGTGCGGCGGCGCGGCGGCTGGTGGAGCGCGAGCGTTCGGTGGCGGCGGAGATTCGCGGTTTGGCGGTGGCGATCCGCCGCTTCGAAGCATTGCTGGAGACCGACGCGTCGCGTGACGATGGAGCGTTTCGTCGTGAGGCGGCGGCTTATGAGCGAGCGGTGCGCGAACTGCGGGCGCACGACACGGAATGGCTGGCGGGGTTGGTTATCGAGCTGAACGCGCTGGCGCAAGACCTGCGAACAGACGCGAGCCGCGCCGAGACACAACTTGATCACTTCGTCGCGAGTGTGCGCGACAGCTTGCTGCGCTTACGCAAAGAAGTGCAGCGCGTGAAACGCGCGACTGGGCTGGGGTAGGGCGGCTTGAGGAGCGTGCGCGAGTGGCGCACTGCGTGTGGAGCGCTCGTTACTTCAGTTCGACGTTCCAGTACGCGAAGTCGAGGAATTGCTTCCAGCTCGCGTAGCGCTCGTCGGTCATCTTTACGGTGAGCACCGGGCTGCGTCGCGGTCGGGACGGATGTCGCACAAGGTGCATGTTCGACTGGCTGGGGGTCCGGCCGCCTTTGCGCACGTTGCACTTGACGCAAGCGCAGACGAGGTTTTCCCAGGTGGCGGCGCCGCCTTGCGAGCGGGGCACCACGTGGTCGAGGCTGAGCTCTGAGGTTGGGAAGCGTTTGCCGCAGTATTGGCAGCGGTTTTCGTCGCGTGCGAAGATGTTGCGGCGGTTGAGCTTCACGGTTGAGCGGGGCAGTTTGTCGTAGCCGAGCAGGCGGACGATTTTGGGCACCGCGACCTGGAAGTGGATCGTGCGGATCCAGTCGTGCTGGTCGGGCTCGAACCGTTGCCGGGCGGCGCTGACCTCGACCCAGTCTTCGAAGCCGTACGAGAGGAACTGATTGTCTTCGACGGTGATGACTTCGGCGAGATCGCGAAAGAGAAACGACATCGCGCGCCGGGCTGACACGATACGAACCGCCATGTACATGCGGTTCAGCACCAGCACGCTGGCGGACAGGGCGGGACTTGGCTGAGCGGCGACCATAAAACACCATGGCGGCGGGCGCAGAAAACCAGCGCAAGAAGACCCGCTCGCTCTCGAGATCATACTAACAATCGCTGAACGGCGTTCGCAACGATGACGGGCGCGCTCGCGTGTTAAAAGTTTGCGAAGGCCGCCTCGGGGCGCGTGGGTGCGCGGCGTGTGGTTGCGCCGCGCGGCGGGCTCGCCTATTGTGTGACGCGATGTGGGGTCGGGGCGTGGCCCGGCGCTCGGTTCGCGCAGTCCGCTCGTGGAGCGATGCAGATGGTGAACGTCAGCTTTCTTGGCGCCGGCAGTTTCTTTGTGGATCACCTGGCGCGCGACATCTTTCAAATCCCGGGTGTGCGCGAGGGCGTGCTGCATCTGGTCGACATCGACGAAGCGCGGCTGGCGCGGGCGGCGAAGGTCACGGAGCTGATCGCGCAGCAACTGGGCGGTCACTGGAAGGTTAGTGCGCACACGGACCGGCGCGCAGCGCTGCCGAACTGCGACTATGTGATCAACTGCATCGAAGTCGCCGGTGTCGAGACGGTGAGACATGACAACGACATTCCGCTGAAGTATGGCGTCTCGCAGTGCATCGGCGACACGATCGGTCCGGGCGGGTTGTTCAAGGTGATGCGCACCGGGCCGGTCTGGGAGGATGTGCTGTATGACTGCGAGGAGCTGTGTCCGGAGGCGTTGGTGCTGAATTACACCAATCCGATGAACATGATGTGCCTGATCGGGCAGTGGTCTTCGTCGATGCGCGTGGTTGGGTTGTGTCATAGCGTGCAGGGGTCGAGCGGGCAGCTCGCCGCGTACACCGACACGCCGTACGACGAGCTCGACTTCATGTGCGCCGGCATCAATCACCATGCGTGGTTCACACGGCTCGAGCACAAGGGGCGGGATCTTTATCCGGTGTTGAAGGAGCGGCTGGCGGGGCGGAGCGGTGAGCTGTGGGAGAAGGATCCGGTGCGTTTCGACATGATGCTCAACTTTGGGTACTTCGTGACGGAGTCGAGCGGTCACTACTCGGAGTATGTGCCGTATTACCGGAAGCAGCCGGAGCACATCCGCACGTTCTGTCGCGAGAAGTATCTGGGCGAGGAAGGGTTTTACGCGAACAACTGGCCGACGTGGCGCGACGACGCCGACGCGCGGCGTGATCGCATTTTGGCGGGAGACAAAGACAACGAGCTGACGCTGGAGCGCAGCAACGAGTACGCGTCGTACATCATCGAGGCGATCGAGACCAACAAGCCGACGGTGATTCACGGCAACGTCGCGAATGAGCAACTGATCGACAACCTGCCGGACGACGGCTGCGTGGAGGTGGCGTGTCTGGTGGATCGCAATGGCGTGCAACCGACGAAGTTTGGGCCGCTGCCGCCGCAGTGTGCGGCGCTGTGCCGGAGCAATATGGGGTTCTTCGAGCTGGGGGCGACGGCGGTTCTGGAGCGGAGCAAGGAGGCGGCGTTGCACGCGCTGATGCTGGATCCGCTGACGAGCGCGGTGTGCACGCTAGACGAGATTCGCGCGATGTTCGACGAGCTGTACGAAGCGGAGCGTGAGTACCTGCCGGACTATTTGTAAGCGGTTTGGGAGCGGCGTTGCGGGTGTGCGTTGTGTGTGGGCCGCGGTGTTGGAGCGGCGATGAGGTATAAGACCGCGTTTCGGCTGGCGATGCGGGGGCTCGGGGCGGCGATCGCGCTGTGGCAGCTTCCGACGCTCGGCGGCGGGGTGTTCACGCTGTTGTTGGAGTTCATTAATGGCGGGACGGTGTTGGGGTTTGTGGATGGCTGGTGGTGGATGAGCTATATGGTTGTGCAGCCGCTGCTGGGGCTTCTGCTCGGTGTGTGGCTGTTTCGCAATCCGAACTGGATCGTTGACCGCGCGGTCCCTTCGAACCGGCCGTACTGCCACGAGTGTGGTTACGAGCTGACGGGTCTGGCGCGTGAGGGGGCGTGCCCGGAGTGTGGGGTCGCGTTTCGGGGGGGGGGGGCTGGCGGGGACATGGGCGGCGGGGGTGCTTTGCGCCGGCCGGCGGATTGGGCGGGTCCCCCGGCGGGCGGGGGGGGGG
>CAZLYU010000087.1:0-7205 GCA_964563855.1 uncultured Planctomycetales bacterium
CCGCCCCCCCCGCCCGCCGCCGGGCGATCCCGTCGGTGGATACACTGGCGCGTTCGTGTATGGCTACAACCTGGCGGGAGACTATGAGAGCGGGCTCGCGCCGACCTGGCTCACCACCACCGCAATTGACTGCTCTGGTGAGTTTGGCGTGGCGCTGCGGTTTTGGCGGTGGCTGGGGGTGGAGTCGAACTTCGGGTTTGACGACGCGATGGTCGAGGTGAGCAATGATGGCGTCGACTGGACGCGCATCTGGAGCGCGGCGGATACTGGGGCGCTCGTGCTTGATGCCGCGTGGACGTACCAGGAGTTCGACATCTCGAGCGTCGCGGACGATCAGGCGACGGTATACATCCGTTGGGGGCATCGATCCGATAGCTCGGTGACGTTTGGGGGCTGGAATATCGATGACGTCGAGTTGTACGCCTATCGATGTGTCAGTGCGGCGGGTGATTTTGACGGCGACGGATTGATCGGTTTGGTCGATTTTTCGGCGTTCGCGTCTTGTTTTGATGGCGGGGAGGCAGTGGTTATCGGGTCTTGCGCGACGTTCGATCTGGACCAGAGCGGCGCGCTGAATCTCGCAGATTTCGCCGCGTTTCAGGCCGCTTTCGGTAAGTGAACGCTTGGAGCACCGCGGTGATCGGCTTGAAAGCACTATTGACGCGCGGGGCGTGAATCGGCATTTTGGCTAATCGGAATGGAGCGTCGCCCACCCTGAGGCGGCATCGGAAGTGCAGCGGCGCCCGCAATTCTGCGGGGGCGCTAGGTTCGTAACGAAACGAATCGATCGCGGCGTGGCGTTGGAAGGCGTACGCAACGGTCAACGTGAAGCGGTGGGACCGTCGTGTGATCCATCGCTTTCGCCATACCTCTAGGGAGAGATTGCATGCGTAGCTTGAACAAACCGTCTGTGAGACGCACGGGCGTGCTATGCCTCGTGCTGTCGGTGGCTGCTTGCGCTCAGGCGCAGGTTGCGTCGTCGTTGCTGAACGAAGACACGATCTTCACGCCCGACCCGAACTTTGTGGTCTCGGCGATCAGCTCGTCGGACACCAATGGGATCGGCGGCTGGGCGACCAGCATTACGATCAACGACCCGAACAACTCGCTGACGCTCACCGCTGCGTATGGCACGGTCGACGGTGTCGCGGCGCCGGACCTGCTGCGGGCGGAAGGCTTTTTCGCCGGGTTCACGCAATCGTCGTGGGAGTTCACGATTGGTTTGAGCGACCTCGGCGAGATCGGCTATAGCGCCACGTTGTCAGACGCGCCGGTGACCAGCGCCGACTCGGTGTGGCTCGACGACACGCCGTTTTGGCTTGAAGGGACGGACATTGTCGGCGGTCGCTTTGATGGGCTGTTTGAAGGCTTTGGCAGCGCGCCACAGGTGACCAACAACGGCGAGTTGTGGTGGGTCGCGGGTGTCTCGACTTCGGCCGGCGGCTCGAGTGCGAACCGCGCGCTGATCAGCAGCGTCGACGGCATCTTGCTGGCGGGTGGCGCCCTCATTCCGGGTCTCCCCGTGCCGCTGGATGACGGAGACTCGCCGTCGTTCGACTTCCGCGTCAGCAGCAACGGCGCGAACTACATCGTTGAGTACAACCTCGAGGACGGCATCGGCGGCGATGACGTGACCACGGCGAATGACGGGGTGGTGTTCGTGAATGGTGTCCCGTTGGTCGTGGATGGCGTCATTCTTCGGGAAGGCAACATCGTTCCGGTCGGGGTTGGCGGCATTGGCGACGATTGGGACAACTTTGACTTCCTGCAGATCAACGACTTCGGTGAGTATCTGGTCACCGGCGACACCGATGGCTCGACGGCGACCGACGAGTTCGTGCTGGTCGACGATGTGATCGCGCTGCGCGAGGGCGACGCGATCGGCGATCCCAACAACGCGAGCATCGTCGATGGTTCGATCGAAGCCGCCTGGATGAACCAGCAGGGTGACTGGGTCGTCATCTGGGACGTCGATTCGCCGATCACCGGTTCGAACGAAGAAGCGCTGATCGTGAACGGGGAGCTGGTGCTCGTCGAAGATGTCGATGCGGTCGACTTTGACGGCGACGGCATCGTTGATCCCACCAAGGTGGTCGGCGATACGAGCGCGTTTATGGGTTCGCGCTCGCTGCGCATCAGCGATCGCGATCCGAACGGCGTGGCGACGGTCTACTTCACGGCCGACGTCGTCGATATCGGTTCTACGGCGGAAGTTGAAGGCTTCTACGCCCTGCCGATCGCGCTGGGTACGGGGACGGCGAACGACCTCGAACTGAGTGTGAGCGACAGCCCGGATCCGCTGTTCGATCTGCCCGGCGCCATCACCTACGACATCGCGGTCCGCAACAACGGCACGAGCCCGCTGAGCGGCGTGACCACCACGACGACGCTGCCGATGAATGTGACGCTGGATCCGAACTCGCTGCCGGCCGGCGCGGTCTTCGACCCCAACGCCGGAACGGTGACGATTGCATTCGGCGCGCTGGATGGCTTCGCGATTGCAACCAGCTCGTTCTTTGTGACGGCCAGCACGGCGGGCGATCGCACGGCGACCACCGTTGCGACGCTGAACGAGAACGACCCGGATCTGTCGAACAACACGGTGGTTTCGGTCACCGACGTGGGCCGCGTGACGGATCTCGCGGTCAACATTGCCGATACGCCCGATCCGCTCGCCGACCCGAATGGCGTCATCACGTACACCGTGACGGTCGAGAACTTCGGACCGTCTGACGCAACGGGCGTGATGGCGATGCTCGCGCTCGATCCGAACACCGTGTTCGAGTCTTCGACGGCGGGTGTGCATGACGGTTCGCCGGTCGGCGGCGTGGTGTCGGTCGACATCGGCGCCCTGACCTTTGGCGGCGCCAGCAGCTTTGACGTGGTCGTGAGCCCGGTGGTTCAGGGTGTGTTCACGGCGACGGCCGACGTGACCGGTGCGCAGTCGGATCCCGACACGGGCAACAACACCGCAACCGAAGAGACCACTTTCTCTGTGGACGCGGATCTCGTGGTCACGGGTTCGGACGCACCCGATCCGGTGACGCCGGTCGGTGGTCAGATCACGTACACGATCGACTACAGCAACGACGGCCCGTCGCCGGCGGAGAACGTCACGCTGACCGTGACGTTGGCGGATGGCGTGAGCTTCTTCTCGACCGACATGGGCGCCCACGACGGTGCGCCGAATGGCGGCGTGGTGACGGTTCCGCTCGGCGCCCTCGGCAGTGGGGCGAGCGGCACGGTGACGATCGTGGTTGACACGCTCGAAGCCGGTCGTCAGGTCACGGATGTCACGATCGGCAACGTCGGTCTGGCGGGCGATCCGGCGCCGCTGTCGAACAGCGGTCCGATCGCGACGCAGGTTTACGATGTTGCTCCGGCGGGCCTCCCGGTCGCGATCTTCAGCGACATCGTCACTGATCCGTCGAGCGATGTGCCGGGTCTGGTCGGCGTGAAGTTCAGCAGCTTCGATCGCCCGTCGCTTAGCCCGGACACCGCGCTGTGGATCACCACGGCCGACACTGACGCATCGTCGTCGATGGACGAGGTGATTCTGACGGGTCGTGGCCGCTGTGACCTGATGGTTGCGGCTCAGGAAGGCGTCAGCACGCTCGACCCCGGCGACCAGATCGGGTTCATCGACAGCGACGTGACGATCAACGACAACGGCGGTTTCGCGTTCGCGACGAACACGAACGGTACGACCAGCGCCGATGAAGTGATCGTGGTGTGGGACCCGAATGCGGCGATGTTCGTCACCATCGCTCGCGAGGGCAATCTGGCGGCGCCGGTGGCCGCTGACTACGGCTCCAGCCTCGACGCAGCGGCCATCCTGAATAACGGTCAGGTGTGGTTCGTCGGCGACACGACGCTGCCCGACACGAACACCGATGAGGTCGTGTTCTCGAAGAACGGCAACACGGCTGAGGCGCAGGAAGGCGTGACCATCCCCGGCGGCCAGACGGGCTCCGAGACGTGGGACGGCTTTGACACCGACCTCAGCGTTGACGCCAACGGCCTCAACTGGGCGGTGCAGGGCGACCTCTCCGGTGATACCAGCACGGACGACGTCTTCGCGGTGAACGGCGACGTCGTGATTCAGGAAACCGTCGTGATCCCGGGTTCGGGCTTCACGTCGGGCGCGAACGAAGTCGACTTCGGGCGGATGCTCGCCAATGGTGAGTGGTACGCCCGCGGCGACAATGAAGACGGGCAGGACTGGGTCGTCACGAACGGCTCGGTCTTGGCGAAGACCGGCGACGCGGTGGCAGCGGGTTCGAGCGAGTTGTACTCGGATGCGCCGTTCAGCTCGACCTTCTTCGCCTACGCCGAGAACAACGTGGGCGACTACATCGTCGCGGCGACGACCTCGGCCTTGGACGACGTGTCGAACGCGGTTCTCGTGCTGAACGGGACGACCGTCGTCGTGCGTGAGGATGACCTGGTGGACATCAACGGCGACGGTCTCGCCAATGACGACGCCCGCATCAACACGTTCGGGAACGACGACATTCTGCTGACGGATGATCTGCAGCTCTACACGAATGTCACCCTGCGTTCGGAAGACCGGACGACCACGGTGGGCGACGCGTGGCTGGTGATCAATCTGTGCGGCGTGTTCAACCCGGTGTTCGGCGACATCGATCGCAGCGGCGTGGTCGACTTCGATGACTACCTCGTTCTCGAGGCGGCCATCGGCGTTACCGACGTCTGCGACCCGAACTACAGCCCGTGTGCGGATCTGAACGGCGACGGCAAGGTTGATCTGCTGGATGCGGCGATCTTCCAGGTGCTGTTCGGCTAGGCACAGCGCGACTGAAGGAAGGCGCGTCGCTTCGGCGGCGTGACGAATCGCGAGCGGGCGTCAGGTGGTCAGCCATCTGGCGCCCGCTCTTCGTACGCGCTTCTGAAATGCCTTACGATGCACGCTGGGCCGTTGCGATCGTAAGTTCACCGCCGCGCGGGAGATTCCACTGACTTCGGAAACTGGCGCCACGACTGGGGCGAATGATCCTTACGAATTTGTGTTGCCGACGCTGCGTCGCGTCGGGCGCGAGGCGGGTGTGTTTCGGCCCACGTGGCCGCTGGCGACGCACTGCGCCGATGCGGCGACTTGTGAACAGGCGCGTGTGTTATTGGCGACGCTCGACGCCGCACCGTTTGAGACGGTCGAGGCGGCGGCGTCTGACGCGCGTTTGGAGATCACGCCGAGCGCGGGTCCTGCGGAGGCGCCGACCCGTGTTGCGTCACAGAGCTACGCGCTGTCGATCACGGCGGACGGCGTGCGCCTCAGCGGGCCGCCGGACGGGTTGCGGCTTGGTTTGGTTACGCTCGTGCAACTGGCGCAGCTTGCGCCGCTGGCGTGGCCGGCGGTGCGCATCGCGGACTGGCCGGATTTCGTTCAGCGCGGCGTTTCGCTCGACATCAGCCGGGGGCGCGTGCCGCGACTTGAAACGCTGCAGGAGACTTTTCGCCGCTTCGCGCTGCTCAAACTCAACCACGTGGAGCTGTATACCGAGCACACGTTCGACTTCGCGTTCGACGGCGACATCGGGGCGGGCAGTGATCCGTTGACTGCGGATGACATCGGTCAGCTCGACGACTACGCGGCCAAGCTCGGGATCGAGCTGACGCCGTCGCTGGCGTCGTTTGGACATATGGGGCGGGTGCTCAGTCTGCCGCAGTATCGCGATCTGGCGGAGATTCCGCCGGAACGCGACTTCACTGACATGACCTGGCGCCAGCGGATGCACGGGCTAACGCTGGATGCGAGCAACCCGCGGAGTCGGGCGTTGCTGACGCAGATGTACGACGCGTACCTGCCGCTGTTTCGCTCGTCGCGGATGAATGTGTCGTGCGACGAGACGTATGACCTCGGTCGCGGACGCGGCGCGGCGCGGGCGGCCGAGATTGGCGCCCACGGACTGCTGCGAGAACATCTCGTGTTCTTGCACGACCTGTGCGGGAAACACGGAAAGCAGATGATGTTCTGGGCCGACATGGTCTTGCAGCACCCCGAAATTCTGGCCGAGCTGCCGCGGGACGCCGTCGCGCTGCATTGGACGTACACGCGCGACAGCGACTATGCGGCGGGTCAGCGGTTTTGCGACGCCGGGTTGGAGACCTGGTGCTGTCCGGGCGTGTGGTCGTGGAACATGTTCGTGAACAACATCAACCTGGCGGAAGCGAACATCAGCCAACACGCGGCCGTTGGGTCGAGTTATGGCGCGACCGGCATGCTGAACACGGAGTGGGGCGACGAGGGGCATGTCACGCCGCTGGCCCCGAGTTGGCATCCGTTTGCGCTGGGGGCGGAGTTGGCGTGGCGTGCGAACGGGCGAACGGGCGCTGCGTTTGATCGTGTGTTGGCGGCGCACTGCCTCGGTCGCGCAGACGCCGCTCCGTTCGCGGCGTTGCGGGCAGCGGTCGCCGCGGCTCCGGAGATGCGGATCTGGCCGGCGGTCTATGCGTCGCTGCGCGACGATCGGGCGTTTTCCGAGCTCACTCCCGAGCACTTTGCGGCGTGGGAGTCGGCGGCGGAACTGGCGCTCGGTGCGTGGGCTGGTCTCAAGCCGGCGAGCGGGGGCTCGGCACTGCGCTTCACGACGGACGATCTGGACGAGATGCGCGTTGCACTGCAACTGCACGGTGCGGGCGCGCGTCGGCTGCGTGCTCATCGACGGTCGAGCGACGGCGCGGCTGGCGCCGCGGAGTGGACCGGCATCGCGGAAGATTTCAGCATGATTGCCGAACCGTATGCGACGGCGTGGCGACGCCGACATCGCGCGGCGCGGCTCGACGATGTGCTGCGGGCGTTCAGTCGTCTCGCTGAGGAGGCCCGCGAGCGGGCCAGGAGCGTGTGAAGATGAGCAATTCGACCGCGGTCGGCGATTGGACGCCGAATGTAAAGCGCGAGCCTGTCGTGCGCATCGGGATCGTGCTCGAGGAGGACGCGCGCGACAGCTTGCAGATCACGCTGCCCGATGCGCCGACCTATCGTCTTGGCGGGCGCGAAGCGTTGCCGGCCGGGGCGGGGCTGCGTGTGCGGCGTGCGAATGGGGCGGTTACGACGCAGGCCGCGGGGGAGCGGTATCAACTCACGGTGCTGCGCATCGAGCCGTCGACGCCGTGTCCGCTGGAGCGGAACGCGAGGGTGCTGGTGCAGGGGGTGGTGGCGGGTCGCGGCTTTCACTGGCAAAAGG
>CAZLYU010000088.1:0-6574 GCA_964563855.1 uncultured Planctomycetales bacterium
GCTCATGACTCTCACGATCGACTCACTCATTTAAATCATAGGACGCCTCCACTGGCAAGCGGAAGCGTCCACGCGAGCGTTTCAAATGAATTGTGCGACGTCGGGCGGCTGGCGCCTAGAAGAGGTCTTCGGCCCCTTCGGGCAGTTCGACGCTGCCGGGATCCGTCTCGGCTTGCTGAACGATCGCTTCGAAGTCGGTGATGGTGTTGATATTGTTGTCGACGAGGAACACGCGAATCGCCTCGGCCTGTGCGTCGGAGATGCCCGTGCTGACACTCGGGTCGTTCGCCACAATCGCGTCTTGCAGCGCCTGCAGCTCATCCGCCGTCAGCGTCGAGATCTGACCGCGCTGGATCTTGCGCGCCGCCGTCGCGACATTCCCGCCGCCTTGATTGTCGTGAACGGTGTCGCCGCCTAGCTGCGCGGCGATGAAGTCGAAGGCGGCGTCCGGCACCTCGATGCTGCTCGGGTCGGCGACGAATTGCTCGACCAGCAGCGTCACGTCGTTGATGGTCTGCACATCGTTCACGTCGAAGAATTCCACGATCGCCTGAGCGTCGTCCTCGGTGATCGTGACGTCGATGTCAACGCCGAACTGCTGAGCACGGGTCACCAGCGCCGCGATCTCGGACGCGGTCAACTCGCCGACCTGATCATTGGCGAGCTTCAGGGCGCCGGAAACCTCCGGCGGAACGAGATTCGGCACGACGCAGCCGGACGACAACACGCCGGCCGTCAGCATCGCGATCAAAGTGAGCTTGAGGCGGTTCATGAAACGCTGCTCCCGCGGCTAGGGCAATTGGTCAGCCAGATCATTGGGGTCGAAGTCGACGAACACGGATTCGAGAAGATCATCCGGTATGGTGTTCGGCACATCGCTAGCGGGGTCTTCAAGAAACGCAGCGAGTTCGTCGGCGGTGTCGATTCGTGCGCGATCGAACAGATCCACGACTGCCTGAGCCTGGGCGTCAGTGAGCGTGAACTCAACATCGGCGTCCGCATCGCTGGCCCCGTCCGTATAGATCTGGACTTCGTCGGGCGTGAGCGCGCGATAGCGGCCGGAGCGGACGTCTTCGAAAGCGGTGGTCAGCGAGCCGCCGAACTGATTGCCCGTCCGCTCGCCGCGCAGCAGGGCGTTGATCGCTGCCGGAGAAAAGCCGAGCTGGGCAAGATCTTCGCGCTTCTCTTGCGCGTCGAGCACGTCGCTCTCGACAATGCCGGCGACATCGTTGCGGGTCGCGTCGACCGCATTGGGGAAGTTCTCACTGGGACAGCCGCCCAGTACGCCGACGACCGTCGCGACGACGATCCAACAATGCCTCTGCATGCCCATCCTCCGCCTTGTAGACGCCAATCGCCGCTGCCTGACGCTGGGCCGGCTGGCCGCGGCTGGCTATTGTAGGTCTTTTCGTACGGTCGCGGCCCTACGCTTTCGAAGCGGGCCGGGAGAATTGTGTGCATCGCTCATAGGGAGCAATTGATGCGGGTGACGATCGTGGGCCAGCCGCAGTCGGGCAAGACAGCGGTCTTTCGCGCCATCAGTGGGTTTTCGGACGATCAGATTCACCCGACCGACGGCGCGCTCGCGGCGGTTCGAATCCCCGAGCCGAGACTCGACTTCCTCGAAACGCTCTATAAACCCAAGAAACGCACCGAAGCGACCATGGAGTTCGCCGATCTTCCGCCCGCGCATGACGCCGACGCGGCAAAGGCCGGCCTCGACAAGCACCTGCCGGCCTTACGGCAGAGCGACGCGCTGCTGATCGTGGTTCGCGCCTTTGAAGCCGACAGCGTCGCGACCAGCCGTCCGATCGACCCACAGCGCGATCTCAGCGAGTTGCGCGAGGAGATGCTGTTTGCCGATCTGCTGATCTGCGCGGGGCGTGTCGAGCGACTCGAGAAATCGCTCACCAAGCCCACGAAAGATCGCGAAACGCAGCAGAAAGAGCTTCAATTGTTGCGTGAGTGCCAGCAGGCGCTCGAAGACGGACGCCCGCTCTCGACCGTGATCCAGACGCCGGAGCATGACAAACTCGTTCGCAGCTTTGGGTTTCTCACGCAAAAGCCCATCGTCGTGGTGGTGAACGTTTCGGAGAGCGCGGTGAGCGAACCGGCGCCGTTCCAGGACGAGCACGCCGCCGCGACGCTGACGCTCGCTGCAGCGCTCGAAGCGGAGATCGCTCAAGTCGATGAGGCCGACCGCGCCGACTTCATGGAAGGCTACGGCCTGACGGCGCTCGCCCGCGACCGCGTGATTCGCGCGGGTTTCGAAGCGCTCGGCCTCATCTTCTTTCTCACCGCCGGCGAAGAAGAAGTGCGCGCGTGGCCGATTCCGCGCGGCTTCACGGCGCAAGAGGCGGCGGGCAAGATTCACTCCGATCTGGCGCGCGGCTTCATCCGCGCGGAGACGGTTGCATTCGACGACCTGGTCGCAGCCGGCGACATGCGGCAAGCCAAGGCCGACGGGAAGGTGCGCCAGGAGCACAAACAATATCCCGTAGTCGACGGCGACATCATGACGATCAAGTTCAACGTCTAGCGCGCCGCTTGACGACCTTTGCCGGTCGAGTTCTGATGCGCGCATCCCGGGTGATCAGAGACTGAGCGCGTGGACTTTGCCAACAGCACACAGCTCGACGATCAGCGCCTCGCTGAACTCTTCCTGCGACACACCGCGCCGTATCGTCACGAACGGTTGACGGTCAGAGTGCGCTACAGCCGCTCGGCCGATTTTTCCGGCTCGTGCTATTACCGCACGGCGCGCCTGTTCATCAATCTGGGACGCGCCCTGCGTTTCCCCTATGTGATGGCGACCCATGTCGCCCGCGCGCGAAGCTGTGGGACGATGTGGCGGCGCCAAAGCTATAGCATCGTGTTGAGCGACGCCTACCAACTCGCGCTCTTTATCTACCTGCACGAGCTCTATCACTTCCTGGTAAAAGCCGCCGGTCGCAACGTGCGTCGCAAAGAGGCGATGTGCGACCGCTTCGCCGCGCGCGTCCTCATCGATAAGCACAACTGCCCGTTGGTCGACGCGGCGGGCGAGACGCCGCCACGCGTCGAGTGGGACTTTCAAGACCTGCACAAGTTCGTGGCGAAGGCGCCAAAGGATCCGCTGACGCTGGTGCGACCGCGTCGCGCGGCGCGGGTCGTCCCCGTGCGCATCTACGGGTACGCCGGCGAGCTGGCGACGCGCGACGGGTAAGCGACCGCACGGGCCGCAGCCCGCGCTGCTCGCATCGCACAGTCCGACCCTTAGAACGGCCGCGTCGTCCGCTGCTCGAGATCGTCAATCGGCGCCGCCACCACACCCTCCGGCGTGACTGCGAACGCGTGCTCGCCGATGATCAAGCCGCGACGCCAGCGCGACGGAAAGCTGGATTGATCTGCGTCCGTCACCCCGCCGACGAGTTCGAATCCGCTGTCGGGCAGCACCTCATACACCAACACGCCTTCGCCGAAAGCCGGTCCGCCGAACGACGTGATCACCGGCAGCGCCAGCAGGTTGCGACCCGGGCTGAAGCTGAACGCTTTGTGCGTCTCCGACACATCGGTGAACGAACCGGCGTCTCCGATCTCGAGCTGCTGGATCACGGTCGGGTTCGACCAATCGCTAACGTCAAAGAGCGAGAGCTGGATGCCGCCGATGCGCGGGCCCCACGGACCTTCGCTCGTGTTGTACCCGACGCCGATCAGCCGCTCAGCGCCGAGCGGATGCAGGTATTCGCTGAAGCCGGGGATCTTGAGTTCGCCGAGCAACGTGGGGGCGAGCGGGTTGGAGAGATCAAACACGAACAGCGGGTCGACCTGTCGAAACGTGACGAGGAACCCGTGATTCTCCATGAAACGCGCCGCGTAGATCTGCTCGCCAGGCGCCAGATCCTCTAAGGCGCCGACGATCTTCAGATCCGCCCCGTCCTGCTCCAGCACGTAGACCGCATTGAACGGCTGCGGCGGCGCGCCCGCATCGACCGCCGCGCGCGTCGGCGTGCCGATCGCTGTGTCGAAGAAGATCACGTCGGTGAGCCAGGGCTCCCCGAAGAACGCGCCATTCGTCACGTGCGACGCGATGCGCAAAAAGCCGTCTTCTTCGTCGAGCGAGAACTGGTTCAGCAAGCGACCCGGCGCCGAGCCACTCGCCGTATAGACCGGACGACCTTGCGCATCGAACGTGACTTTGTGAATCGCGGTGATCGGGCGGAAGTTGTTGGCGGCGTCAAACGCGTCGTCGGTGAGATACAAAGCGTCAGTGCTCATGTACACCGTGCCGACCTGGGAGACGATCGTGAGGGCGCCAATGACTTCGCTGATGTCAGCCGCGTCGAGCACGGAGACGGTCGTCGTCACCACGCCCTCGCCCGGCGCAGCGCGATAGGTTTCGCTCCACTCCGCCGCCGGAACCGCCGGCCCATCATTGACGGTGCGTTGGGGCAGCACCTCGTTCAGCGTGATCGCGTTGAGATCGGATTCGGCGATGGGCAGCTCGGGCTGATGTGACGTAACGAGCACCAGACGACCGTCGGTGACGCGTGACGTCACCAAACGCCCCTCGATACGCACCTCATCGATGAGCACCGGCGCAGCCGGATCGGTCACGTCGATCTGTCGCAGAACAACTTGGGTGCGGAAGATCGATGGCGCGATGTCGAAGTCGCGCTCGATCCAGGTCGGCACGCCGTCGCTCGCGACCTCGACGAAACCGAGCGTGATGACGGTGTTGCCGAGGAGGTAGAAATCGTGAATGAACCCGTCGGCGGCGAACTCACCGAGCGCGGCGAGTTGCGTGGGATCGGTGGCGTCGACGATCTCGACGGTTCCCTGACTCGCCACGAAGATCCGCGACCCGTTGGTTTTGACGACATCGGCCTCGTCAACGCCCAGTTCCTGGAGGTTGGCGCCCGTGAAGTCGCCGTCGTTCGCGCCGGCGTCACCGGAAGCTTCATCGACCTGTTGGGGCGGCGTTGCCGCGAGGGGAACGAGAAAGTCGAGGAACGTCGGCGCACCGCCGCGGGGATTGGCCGCGCGCACCTGATCTCGGAAGTGTTGCACGAGCTGGGCTTCCGACGAGAAGGCTCGGAGTCGGGCGGTCTCTGGGGTTGCGGGTGGCGGGGTGAACAAGTCGGCGAAGAGGAGCGGGCAGCCGGTGTTGAGTGCGAGGAGCGGGATGATCGCAACGAGTAGGAGGCGGATCGGAAGCGGTTTCGGTTGCATTTATTGATCTCCACGGGTTCGAGCGGGCGCCGTGCGGGGATTCCGATGGCGGCTGACGCCTTCAAATACCTGATCGGTCTGCACCCGGACCCGGCTTCCGCCACACTGACTGCTTCAGGCCGCGTGACGCGGTTGCCGGGAGGCATGATGGGTTGGGTTCCGGTGTCCAATCAAGAGAGATTTTTGGACCGTCTGGGGGCCTGCTGGCGCGGTTTGGGCGGCATTTCTGGGTATCCGGTTCGATTTTTGGGCAAGGTGGCTTGCAAAGTGCAGCGAGCGTGGTACTGTATCGGATCCCACCTAAATGGTGGGAGTTGCTCTGTGACAAGTGAACAGTGGATGAAGTTGCGTAAGTGTGACGCACGTGGCGGCCCGACAGCTGCTATTGGCCGCGGCGTGTGATAGCCCTGTTCGTCTGTGAAAGCAGGCGAGCAATATCGAGGAGCAGGCTGAGCAGCCTGAATGTTTCTCGAGACCTACAAAGACAGGATCGCGGCCGGTTTTCCTTTGCCGGTTGCGTCTGATGACTCTTCAACTGAAGAGTTTGATCCTGGCTCAGCTCGAACGCTGGCGGCATGGCTAAGACATGCAAGTCGTACGGACCATTTCGATGGTTAGTGGCGGACGGGAGAGTAATGCATAGGCAACGTACCTCGCACACCGGAATAACAGCGTCCTTCGGGGCTTTAGCGAAAGTGCTGCTAATACCGGATGATCACGCTGGGCCGCATGGCTCGGCGTGCAAAGGTGGGGACCTTCGGGCCTGCCGGTGCGGGATCGGCCTATGTCCTATCAGCTTGTTGGTGAGGTAACGGCTCACCAAGGCGACGACGGGTAGCGGGCGTGAGAGCGTGACCCGCCTCATCGGGACTGAGACACTGCCCGGACACCTACGGGTGGCTGCAGTAACGAATCTTGGGCAATGGGCGCAAGCCTGACCCAGCAATGCCGCGTGCAGGAGGAAGCCCCTCGGGGTGTAAACTGCTGTCAGGGTTTAGCAAGCAAAGTGGGTGAATAGCCTGCTGCGCTGAGCAGACCCAAAGGAAGCCTCGGCTAACTCTGTGCCAGCAGCCGCGGTAATACAGAGGAGGCTAGCGTTGTTCGGATTTACTGGGCTTAAAGGGCGCGTAGGCGGCTAGGTAAGCGTTTTGTGAAAGCCCCCGGCTCAACCGGGGAACTGCTGAGCGAACTGCCTAGCTTGAGTGTGGTAGAGGCGCTTGGAACTCTAGGTGGAGCGGTGAAATGCGTAGATATCTAGAGGAACGCCAGATGCGAAAGCGGAGCGCTGGGCCATTACTGACGCTGAGGCGCGAAAGCGTGGGGAGCAAACAGGATTAGATACCCTGGTAGTCCACGCCGTAAA
>CAZLYU010000089.1:0-6373 GCA_964563855.1 uncultured Planctomycetales bacterium
GGCGGGGCGGTCGGACGGGGCTAGCCAGGGAAGCGAGTCGAGGGGCAAGCGCAATCCCATGGGCGAGTCGCCGGGGATCAGGTACATGCGTTCGGGTCGGAAGAACCACGGTCCGCTTCGCCAGCGCGGGCCGCCGCCGTCGCGTTGTCCGGGACGGATGGGGAGCGTGACGCCGACGACGTGATCGAGACCTTGTTCGAACACTTTGGCGAGGCGAGCGCGTTCGAGTGGGTCGTCGAGTCGGGCATCGTGGGGGTCGACGTTGGCGGGGAGGCGTCGCTCTTTCCAGAGGTAGTACCAGACGTCTTCATAGCCGGGGACGAGGTGTGCGGCGTTGACGTGCAGGCGTTCGGTGAGGCGTTCGGCGAAGCGTCGGGCGTGGTCGACGTTGCAGCCGTAGTCGGTTCCGTCGTCGGCGATGAGTTCGGCTTGGCGCCAGGCGGGGACGCCGTCTTTTCGCCAGTAGCAGCCGAGGGACCAGCGTGGCAGTTGCTCGCCGGGATACCACTTGCCCTGTCCAAAGTGGAGCAGGCCGCCGGGGGCGAAGCGGTCGCGAAGCTTGCGGAAGAGCACGCCGGCTGTGCGGCGTTTTTCGGCGCCGAGGGCCGCGGTGTTCCATTCGGGTGCGTCGCGGTTGTCGATTGAGACGAAAGTGGGCTCGCCGCCCATGGTGAGGCGTACGTCGGCAGCGACGAGGTCACGATCGACGCGGGTGCCGAGGGATTGGATGGTTCGCCACTGCTCGTCGGTGTAGGGCTTGGTGACGCGTGGATCTTCGTGGATGCGGTCGACGCGCATCTCATGGTGGAAGTCGACCTCGCATTCATCGACGACGCCGGAGATGGGAGCGGCGCTTTGCGGATCGGGCGTGCAGGCGAGCGGGATGTGTCCTTCACCGGTGAGGAGGCCGGAGGTGGGGTCGAGGCCGATCCAGCCGGCGCCGGGGAGATAGACCTCGGCCCAGGCGTGGAGGTCGGTGAAGTCGGCGGTGGGGCCTTCAGGGCCTTCGATGGGTTTTTCGTCGGGTGTGAGCTGGACGAGGTAACCCGAGGCGAAGCGGGCGGCGAGACCGAGTCGGCGCAATAGTTGCACGAGCAGCCAGGCCGAGTCGCGACAGGAACCGCTGCGTTTGGCGAGCGTGTCTTCGCAGGATTGCACGCCGGGCTCCAGACGGATCAGGTAGCGGATGTCGCTTTGCAGCCGCTGATTGAGGTCGACGATGAAGTCGAGGGTGCGGCGCGGCGTGAGGTCGAGACTTTCGCGGAGTTCGCGGCGTCGCGGTCCTTCGGGTTCACACGCGAGGAATGGGGCGATTTCGTTGGTGAGCACGTCGGGGTAGGCGAAGGGGAACTCTTGCGCGTACTCATCGAGGAAGAAGTCGAACGGGTTGATGACGGTCAGTTCGGCAATGAGATCGACTTCGACGCTGAGCAACGTGGTGGGGTCGGGAAAGACGAGCCGGGCGAGGTAGTTGCCCTGCGGGTCTTGCTGCCAGTTGCAGAAGTGGTTGGTCGGGGTGACCTGTTGTGCGTAGGCGAGGATGGGTGTGCGGGTGTGCGGGGCCGGTCGGAGGCGGACGGTTTGCGGCCCGAGTTTGACCGGTCGGTCGTAGCGGTAGTCGGTCTTGTGATGCAACGCAACGCGAATCGCCATGATCTCTCCACGATTCCGCTCCACCGGCGTGAGTGGAGGTGAGGGCTGCGTCGCGATCGTGGGCCGGGTTTTTGTTGACGCCACGGCGTCGCGGATTAATCTCGCCTACGACCGTAGTATCGTACCAATTGCTGCGACAGCCGCGTGCGTGATTCAGGGTCGAGTGTCGATTCGACGCGGGCGTCGTCTTTGCGGCCTGCCTGGGTCAACCAACCGATGCGTCCCCCGACCCGTGAACTCAAGCCGCTGTTTGAAGGCTACGGGCGATTGCCCGGCGCGTTTGACGAGTTTTTCAGCGACGAGGGGAAGCCGCGTCATGGCGTGACGTCGGTGGTGAACCGGATGGACGCGCTGGGGCGCGATGCGTTCAAGACCTTGCGCAAGCTGGCGGACGCGGCGTTCGTGAATGGCGGGGTGACGTTTACGGTTTACTCTGATCAGCGCGGCACGGAGAAGATCTTTCCGTTCGATTTGATTCCGCGCGTGATTCCGGCGTCGGATTGGGAGCGGGTTGAACGCGGACTGGTTCAACGCGTGTCGGCGCTCAACCTGTTTCTGGCCGACATTTACGGCAAGCAGAAGATTCTCGCTGAGAACGCGATTTTGCGCGACATCGTGCTGCAGTCTCCGGAGTACTGCCCGCAGGCGGAGGGGATCAAGCCGACCAACGGGGTGTACGTGCATATCGCCGGGATCGATCTGGTGCGCGGCGGGTCGGGCGAGTTTTTGGTGTTGGAGGACAATCTGCGAACGCCGTCGGGCGTGTCGTACGTTCTCGAGAACCGGAACGTGATGAAGCGTGTGTTTCCGCACCTGTTCGCGGCGCTGCCGGTGCGATCGGTGCAGGAGTATCCGGCGGAGCTGCGGCGTGGGTTGGGGCAAGCGGCGCCGCGTGCGGCTCGGAAAGGCGGGCCGAAGGTTGTGCTGCTGACTCCGGGGCCGTTTAACTCGGCTTACTTTGAGCACAGCTTCCTGGCGCGGTGCATGGGGGTTGATTTGGTGGAGCCGTCGGACCTGTTTGTGCATCAGGATCGGGTCTTCGAAAAGACGACCAACGGTGCGCAGCGCGTCGATGTGATTTATCGCCGCGTGGACGACACGTTCATCGATCCGGATGTTTTTCGGGCGGACAGTTTGCTGGGGGTGCGGGGTTTGTTCCGCGCTTATGCGGCGGGCAACGTCGCGCTGGCGAACGCGGTTGGGAACGGCATCGCGGATGACAAGGCGGTGTATCCGTTCGTGCCTGAGATCATTCGGTTCTACTTGTCTGAAGAGCCGATCATTGGGCAAGTGCCGACCTATGTGTGCGCACATGATGACGAGTGCGAACAGGTCTTGAGCGACCTGAAGCGCCTGGTGGTGAAAGAAGTCAACGGGAGCGGTGGATACGGGATGCTGTTCGGGCCGCGCGCGACGCGGACCGAGATTGAGGAATACGCGCAGCGCATTCGAAGCAATCCGCGCGGCTTTATTGCGCAGCCGTTGGTGGAGCTTTCGACGTGTCCGACATGGACGCGCAGCGGTGTCGCGCCGCGGCGGGTGGACCTGCGTCCATTCGTGATCACCGGTAAGGCGTCGTGGGTGCTGCCCGGGGGGCTGACGCGGGTGGCGCTGAAGCGGGGCTCGTACGTGGTGAATTCGAGTCAGGGCGGCGGGTCGAAGGATACGTGGGTTCTCGAGAGCCGCGGGTCATGATCTCGCGGGTTGCTGAGAGCTGTTTTTGGTTGGCGCGGTACACCGAGCGGATCGAGAACATGGCCCGTTTGGTGAAGGTCAATCGCGTGTCGACGGTCGACACCGCGGCGCCGGATCGCGAGTTGTGGGAGCCGCTCATTATCGTGGCGGGCGAATTGGAGCGGTTCACCAAGTTGTTTTCGGCGGAGCGCTCGCACGACGGCGACGCGGTTCAAGAGTATCTGACGTGGGATGAGCGCAATCCGGTGTCGATTGTGAACTCGATGCGGTGGGCACGGGAAAACGCGCGCACCATTCGCGACACGATCAGTGCGGAGATGTGGGAGACGATCAACGGGTTTTGGTTGTGGTTGCGGAGCGGGGCGGGCCGACGTCTGTTTGGCCGCGATCGGGATGCGTTTTATGCACACGTCCGCGACTGGCCGCACATGTTTTACGGCATTACGCATACGACGATGCTGCACGGCGACGCGTTCTTGTTCATGGGCCTCGGGATGCATCTGGAGCGGGCGGGGCAGACGGCGCGGATCATTGACATCAAGCACCACGCGCTCGGCCCGACCGGCGAACGCGACACACCGCTGGAAGACGCCGAGTGGCTGGCGTTGCTGCACTCGTGCTCGGCGTCGGATCAGTTCTTGAAGCGACACCCCGACACGTTCAGCGGAGCGGCGGTGGCGGCGTTTTTGCTGCTGAGTGAGGAGTTTCCGCGGTCGGTGCTGCACTCCGTCGACCGAGCGGGGCGCTGTCTGGAGCGGATCCGCTCGTCGCAGTCCCCGGAGATTGGCGAGAAAGCGGGACGCGCGTTGAACCGGGTGCGGCGGCGGCTCGAGCAGATGAACGAGGAGAGGCTGATGGAGGTTGGTCACCACGCGGAATGTACGCGGCTGATCAACGACGTTGCAGAGATCTGTAATCTGATCCACAGCGACTATTTCAACCCCAGCGTTGGGGTCATGCGTCAATCGCAAACCCAGTCGTGAAGGCTCGCTGAAAGGCTCGGCCAAGGATGCAGGGTAAGCTTCTCGCACTCTCGTTCGACACGATTGCTTCGCCGACGATTGGCGTGCGTCGCGATGAGCAAAGCGGCGCGCCCGCATCGAGTTGGGGGTTTGCGTGGTATCCGAGTGACGAATCCGGAAGCGCGGTGATCAAGGATCCGTACGACCGACGGCAGACGTCGCTGCGTGATGTGTTGCCGGATTGGGATCGTTTCCGATCGACGTCGTTCTTGTGTTACTTCCGCCCGGAAGCGAAGCGGTCGACGCAGCAGGACACGCCGCCGTTTGTGCGCAACTTTGCGAACGCCGAATTTTTGTTCACGCACAGCGGTGATCTCGAGGCGGACTTTGCCGAGCGGCTGTTGCTGAATCCGCGGGCGGCGTTTGAGCCGGTCGGGGCGACCGACTCGGAACACGCGTTCTGCTGGCTGCTGGGGCAGTTGCACGCGTATGGGGCGCGGCGGTTGGCGGATGTCGACTTCTCAACGCTGTATCAGTGGCTGCAGACGATCGACCAGTGCGGCTTTGCGACGATGATGCTGACGGACGGGGTGGATGTGGTGGCGTATCGCGACTCGGGCGGCGACGGGACGCTGCACTGGGTGCGTCGGCGGCCGCCGCACGCGGTGACGGAGTTCGAGGCGGCGGGCGTGACGATGCATCTCGATGATCCGTATGACACGCACCGGACGTTCGTGCTGATTTCGACGGACCCGCTTTCGGATGATGGCTGGACGCCGCTGGGTCCGGGGCAGATGGTGATTGTGCGACGGGGGGCGGTGCGTTGGAGCAGTGACGCGACGGTTCCGACGTCGGTCACGGCGCCGCCGCACGCGACGCCGCCGGCGCCGGCGCCGGAGTTGACGCCGCAGATTTTGACGAGCAAGCGGGCGGCGCCGTTTGTGCCGTCGCCGGAAGCTGGCATGCTGGCGACGCCGCAACAGGGGTTCGAGGCGCTGAGCGGGATGATGCCGGCCACGGGTGATCGGCTGGTTTCGCGTGTTTTGCGGGTGGAGCATGAGACGCGTTACGCGTACGGGCAGCCGGTGGAGCGGAGTGCGCACATTGTTCGGTTGCACCCGGTGCTGGATCTGAATCAGGAAGTGCAGCAGTTCGCGCTCGATGTGCAGCCGCACGGCGACCACGTGGCGTTTGACGATGTGTTCGGCAATCGCGTGCTGCACTTGACTCTGGATGAGCCGTACAGCGAGTTTGTGGTGACGATGACGGCGCAGGTTCGCATTGTGTGGCGGCCGATCCAAATGCTCGCGACGCGGCCGGTGCGCATTCCGCTGGTGTGGATGCCGTGGCAGCGGCAGATGATGCACGCTTACTTGCTGCCGCCGGAGCTCCCGGAAACGCAACTGCACGAGCTCAGTGATTTCGCGATGAGCTTTGTGGAGCGGCAGGGGTATGACCTGCTGGAAGCGCTGACGGATCTGAATGCGACGATCTATCGCGACTTTGATTATGTGAGTGGATCGACGACGTTGGAGACGACGCCGTTTGAGGTGTTCACCAACCGGCGGGGCGTCTGCCAGGACTTCGCGAATCTGTTCATTTGTCTGGCGCGGCTGCTGGGCGTTCCGGCGCGGTATCGCGTGGGCTACATCTACACGGGTGCGGACTACGAGAACAAGATTCAGTCGGAAGCGTCGCATGCGTGGGCGGAGGTGTACTTGCCGAACATCGGCTGGCGTGGGTTTGATCCGACCAATGGCATTCCGGCGGGGCTCGACCACATTCGCGTCGCCGCGGGTCGCAACTACCGCGACGCGACGCCGACGTCGGGGACGATCTTCAAGGGTGGCGTGGGGGAGACGCTGACGGTGAATGTGCGCGTGGAGGAGATTGAGGCGGCGCCGCTTCCGGAAGGTTCGGCTTAAGCGGAGGGGAACGGCTGCAGGCGCGCTTGCAATCGAGCGTGTTACGGCGTTCGAGACGGCGCGGTGGGGTGTGGGGGGGGCCCGGGGGGGGGGGGGGGGCCGTGTGGGGTTGTGCGGGGGGGGTTTACTAGGAGATAT
>CAZLYU010000090.1:0-6326 GCA_964563855.1 uncultured Planctomycetales bacterium
GCCGTTGATCGGGGTTTAGTCGGCGAGCACTGCGGCTTCGATACCGAGGACGTCGCAGGCGGCGCTGAGGGCGCCGGCGTGGTCGCCGATGATGGCGTGGATGTGGTTGCTGCTGTAGTGGTCGCGGAGGGTGGCGAGTGAGATGTCGAAGCGGGCGAAGGCGTGCGGCCACTCGTAGGTGGTCTGTTTGGCGAGGCGCTCCATTTCTTTCTCCGCGAGCTTGGGGAATGAGCCGGTGAAGATGTGCATCACGTGACGGCCGCGAATGCGCACGATGCGGGCGAACGTCACCTTTGGCGATGGCGCCGCGTAGAACTGCACGCTGCCGCCGCCGCCGCGGAAGTAGAAGTCTGACGCGGGGAAGAGGCGGACGGCCTTCCAGTTCTTGCGGAAGTCGGCGGAGCGTTTGGCGAACCAGGGGGCGTGCTGTCCGCTGTTGACGAGGTCGTACAGATCCTCCTTGGCGTGGTAATGCCGCAAGTCCGCGAAGAGCACCGGCGTGCCGGAGAGGTGATGCATGATCTGCATGGTGAGGGCGCCGTTTGAGTCGCACTCGGTGGCGCAGATGAGCGGCTCTTTGTCGGACTCCTCCCAGTCGGCGGTGTCGTTGAGGAGGGCTTCCTGGACGTCGGCGATGCAGAGGTCGGGCCACTCGGTCATGTCGAGCTGGCCGGTGAGGCCGCAGAAGTCGATGCCCTCGGTGCGGCAGAGATCTTTCAGCGCGAGATACATGCGGACCTGCCGGGCGAGCGTGCCGTCGAGGCCAGGCGTGAGTTTCTGCTGGTCGTAGTGGATTTCGCCGCAATGCTTCTCGAGCCACTTCAGGCCGGCTTCGACGCGGTCGTCGGCGATGCGTTGGGCCAGCTGCCAGAGGTGGAGTTGACCGCGGTGGTAGACGTGGACGCCGAACTGATCCATCCATTGGGAGGGATCGATGTGTCCGGTGTACATGCCCATGCTGGGTCCGTCGAACTCGCCGTAGCGTTGGCCGTGGAGCATGGCTCCGGCGCGTTCGCCGCGGGCGCGTTCGTCGGGGTCGTGGAGATGGAGGAAGCGTTCGACCTGCTGCTGGATGTCGCGCTTGCGAATGTCGCCGAGGACGCGGCCGAAGGAGCGGCCCATCTCGTTGAGCGTTCCGACGGACGCGAAGAAGGCGACCCAGCCGGGGTGGGAGGGCATGATGTTGCCGACGAGGAGAATGGGGACGTCGTCGGGGACGAGATTGGCGACCTGTGCGGTGAGGTCGGGGAAAGACCAGACGCAAAAGTTGAGCACGAGGGCGTCGGGATATTCGGTGGCGACGCGGCGGCCCTCGGTCTGGGCGGTCTCCCAGTTCCAGACGATTTTGTTGGCGGCGACGACGTCGTGCTGCTTCTTGCGGAAGAACTCGACGAGTCGATCCTGAAACATGCGGCAGTCTTTTTCGGTGGATTTGGCGACGCGCTCGCGCCCGTCGGTGAAGGTGACGACGCCGATCTTCATGTGATCTCCGACTGGTGAGAAGTGTGAGATGCGCCGGCGGAGCGCATCCGGGGGTGTATAGCTCGCGTGGCTACGGCGTGCAACGGAGGGAGCCAGGCGACTCGGCCCGGACGCTAACACGTTCCTAACGTACGAGGTTGGTGGTGTTGCGCGGCCCACGCGGGCGTCGCGGGGGCTGGCGTCGTTTGCATCCGTCAGGCGATCTGCTACACTGCGTGGCTCACGACATTGCGCCCGCCGTTAGCGTGGCGGGTGCGGCGAACGACTGCTGGCGGCGGCTCGCGATGGCGGTTTTGTCGAGCGGGCTGTAAGCAAAGGTGAACGCGACATGGCGAAGGTGGTTACCGGAAAAATCAAGCTGCAGGCGCCGGGTGGGAAGGCGACCCCCGCTCCCCCGATCGGCCCGGCGCTGGGTCAGCATGGCGTCAACATCGGCCAGTTCGTGCAGCAGTTCAATGATCGCACGAAGGAGATGAACGGCGTTACGTGTCCGGTCGAGATCACGGTTTACAAAGACAAGTCGTTTGACTTCATCGTGAAGAGCCCCCCCGCCGCGACGCTGCTGCTGCAGGCGGCGAAGGTGGATAAGGGGTCGTCGGTTCCGCATAAGGACAAAGTGGCGACGATCACGATGGATGAGGTGCGGAAGATCGCGGAGACGAAGCTCAACGACCTGAACGCGTTCGACGTCGAGGCGGCGGCGCGCATGGTGGCGGGCACGGCGCGGTCGATGGGGATTGTGGTCGAGAACTGATGCGGCGGGCGTTGCGCCCTCGCGAGTTCGCGAATGAAACGTTGGCGAGCTTTTCCGCTTGCCGCAGCGACAAATGAATAACGCCGGACCACGGGCGATCGTGGGAGCACAACGATGCGAAAGTTCAGCAAGCGACTCCGCCAGGATCACGAGAAGCGTAAGGAAGAGGCGTTGCCGATTGATGCAGCGTTGAAGATGCTGAAGGGGTTCAGCAAGACCAAGTTTGACCAGACGATCGACCTGGTTTGCCATTTGGGGATCGACCCGCGTCAGGCGGACCAGATGATTCGCGGCTCGGTGAGCCTGCCGAAGGGGATCGGCAAGAGCAAACGGGTGGTGGCGTTTTGCCCGGAAGGCGACGTGGAGGCGGCGAAGGCGGCCGGTGCGATTGAGGCCGGGGCCGATGAGCTGGTCAACAAGGTTCAGAAGGGGTGGATGGACTTTGATGTTGCGGTTGCTCACCCGCAGGTGATGGGCAAGGTCGGCAAGCTGGGCCGGGTGCTCGGACCGCAAGGTTTGATGCCTTCGCCGAAGAGCGGGACGGTTACGGCGGACATCGCGACGGCGGTGAAGGAATACGCGGCGGGCAAGCTGGAGTTTCGTAACGACGCGGGCGGGAACATTCACGCGGTAGTCGGGAAGATGAGCTTTAGCGATGAAGACCTGACGGAGAACGTGACGGCGTTCGTGTCGCACATTAAGCGACTGAAGCCGAGCGCCGCGAAGGGAACCTTTATGAAACGGCTATGCCTGAGCGGCACGATGACGCCGTCGGTCGACGTGCAGCCGATCACGGTCGGCGGGGAGTAACGCGTTATGAGCAAGATGGTCAAAGAGCTGATTCAGAAAGACCTGCACGCGCGTTACGCCGAGGCGGACAGCGCGATGTGGGTCGAGTTCGCGAACGTGGACGGCAACACGACGAACGAGTTTCGGCGTGAGCTGCGTAAGGCGAACATGCGGCTGGAGATCGTGAAGACGGCGTTGTTTCGTCGCGCGGTGTCTGACGCACCGCTGAAGGCGCTGGGCGAGCACATGACCGGTCCGTCGGCGGTGGTGACGGGCGGTGAGTCGGCGATCGACATTGCGAAGCTGCTCGACGAGTGGCTGCCGAAGATCGAAGGTTTGAAGCTGCGGGGGGCGGTGCTCGAGGGCGAGTACATCGGCGAGGACCGCGTTGACACGGTGTCGAAGATGCCGAGCAAGCGCGACCTGCAGGCGCGAGTGGTGC
Source organism: uncultured Planctomycetales bacterium (assembly GCA_964563855.1). Taxonomy (GTDB): domain Bacteria; phylum Planctomycetota; class Phycisphaerae; order UBA1845; family Fen-1342; genus JAFGRR01. The sequence goes on from CAZLYU010000090.1 coordinate 3,468, forward strand.
GGCAGGTGTTGTCGCCGGGGTCGAACCTGGCGGGCGCGATGCTCGGTCCGGGCGGCGTGATCGCCGGTTGCCTGAAGGGTTTGATCGAGAAGCTGGAAGGCGGCGACGGCGAGGCCGAAGCAGCCTGACGGATAGCGAATTGAGTTCCGCGGGTTGACGGCGACCGGCGTCTGTTGACGCCACCGCCCTACCGCGGGTCGCGGTCGACGCCGCGAGAACGAGCTTTGCGACGCGTGCCTGACTGTTCCCGGTCGGGATGAAATGGAGCCGCTGGGGCTCCTGCTATCAGGGCGGTCGTGTGTGTACGAGTGACTGGAGAGTGACCATGGCGGAAGCCCCCGCAGCCGAGGCCGCGCCGAGCAAAGAGTTCGCGGCGGAGATCAAAGACATCGGCGACAAGATCGCCGGCCTCACGCTGATTCAGGCGAAGGACCTCGCCGACTATCTGAAGGAAGCCTACGGCATTGAGCCGGCGGCGGGCGGCGCGGTCATGATGGCCGGTCCGGCCGGCGACGCGGGTGGCGCGGGCGCTGCTGCGGCTGAGGAGGAGCAGACCGAGTTCGACGTGATCATCAAGTCGGGCGGGGCGAAGAAGCTGCAGGTGATCAAGGTCGTTCGCGCGGCTCGTAGCGACCTGGGTCTCAAGGAAGCGAAGGCGCTGGTCGACGAGGCGCCGAAGCCGCTGCTGGAAGGCGCGAGCAAGGAAGACGCGGAGAAGTGGAAGAAGGAGCTGGAAGAGGCTGGGGCGGAGGTCGAGATCAAGTAGGCCATCGCTACCGGTCTTTCCGTACCTTTGATTGTCTGACCATCGCCCGGCTCAGATGTGTGAGTCGGGCGATTGTTTGCGCCGATCGGACGATGCGGTTTCGGCTAAGGCGTGGTCGGCTGTTCGAACGCACGGGTCACGTGACCCATGGCGCCCCTTTGGAGCTTGCCTTGCAGGGCACGGGTCACGTGCCGTGACCCATGGCGCCCCCCATCGCACCCATTTGGAGTTTGCCTTGGTGGGCACGACGGGTTACGTGTCGCGACTGATGGCGCCGTGCTGCCGTGCTGCCGAGACGCCCGTCGTTGTGGGACGCGGGACGTTGCCGCCCCGCGTCACTCGCGCTCACGCTTATCCGCCGACCACCAGGGATACGAACGGATCGATGTCGAGGGCGTTGACTGCGCCGTCTTCGTTGGCGTCGGCTGCGGCGAGATTGCAGTCGGGGTACGCCGCGGTGTAGGCCGGGCCGTCGACGATGGCGAGGACGAAGCTGTCGATGTCCGCCGCGTTGATCAAGCCGTCGCAGTTCGTGTCGCCGACGAGGACCGCTGCAGCGCCGCAGGAGACCAGGGTGACCTGAAACTCGTCGATCGCCGCTTCGACGACGGAGCCGGGATCGGCGTCTTCGGCGACGAAGCGAAACTGCACGTTGGTGCTGGGTGTGGCGATGTCGGCCATGCGGAACTCGCGGAAGTACCAACCGCCGGACGCTTCGGGGCCGGTCGGCCCGACGAACTCGACGTTGCTCCAATTCAGGCCGCCGTCCGTCGAAACGTCGATCGCGAAGACATCCTGGTTGGGGGAGCCGCCTTTGTCGTTGGAGTACCAGCGCCAGTAGCTGATGATCGCGTTCGGGTCTTCGATGCTCATGACCGGGGAGCGCAGCGTAGTCTTGCCGCCGTCGACGTCGTAGCGCCCGTCGGAGGAACCGGCGCGGCCATCGGTGATCCAGCACTCGGTGTTGTCTTCGGAGACATCGCTGCCGGGCTGCGAGACGGTGGGTTCGGGGGTCATGCGCGACCAGATTCCGCGGGTGGCGGCGTCGCCGGGCGCGCCGACGGTCCAGCCGTCGTCAGCCGCGAAGCCGAAGTCGTACGGGAATTCGGCGTTGCCGATGGGCAGTTCGAAGCTTTCGAGCGGGGCGCCGTTGGGCAAGCGGACGGTCGTGCCGATGGTGCTCGACGCGGCGATGTAGAGCTCGAACGCGCCGACGCACCCGGCGGGCGGGAGGGTGGCGAGATAGAGATCGGCGCCCTGGGGGTCGAGAGCGACCTGCATCGGGGTCGGATCGAGCGGCGTTTTGTAGTAGATGAATGTTGCGTTTGGATCGACGTCTTGGCGCGCGTCGCTGATGCGGACGTTGAAGGTGGTTTCCGCGTTGGGAGCGGCGAGACGCGGCAGCCCGTCGGGCAACTCGATCTCGAGCGGCGTGGCGGTCCAGTTGGCGAGATAGCGAACGGCCTCCCAGACTTCTTCGACGTTCGGCACGATCTGGTTGGGAGGCAGCTCGAAGCCGCCGCCGGAGGGACTGCTCGGGCGGAGTTCGTAGGTCCAGGAGTATGGTCCGGCGGCGCCGTAGACCCAGTCGGTGGCGATGCCGGAGGCGAGGTAGAGGTCGTGCCCGGCCGCCGGGACGTAGACGACGCCGCTCTGGTCGAAGATTTGGAAGGCCATTCCCTCGGCCAGCTCGCGCATTTCCTGTCCCTCATGACCGGGGGCTTCGGTGGATGCGTAGCCGAATGGGTAAAGGATGAGCTGGGAGTAGCTGTGGAAGTCGATGTGTACATCGATGTTGGGGCGGGCGAGGATAAAGTTGCTGAGCGCCAGCGTTTCGGGCTCGGAGAACGGCGCGGGACCGCGGTAGGTGTCGGACGTTTGGTTGTTGCTGGAGCCGCTATCGAGCCCCCAGCCGAAGTCCCAGTTGCGGTTCAAGTCGACGCCGAAGCTGCCGCCGCTGTTCTGGCGCCGGTTCTTGCGCCACAGGCGGTCGGTCGTCCAGCTGTAGATGTAGCCGTCGGGGTTGACGACGGGGACCATGTAGAAGACGAGGCTGTCGAGCAGGCGGGTGACGGTCGCGCCGGGCCTCGTGC
>CAZLYU010000091.1:0-5865 GCA_964563855.1 uncultured Planctomycetales bacterium
GTTCGTGCTCGCCCTCCCGGCCACCGCTCGGGAACTGCGCTACTTCTGCGGCTTGCCCTTGGCCTGGGGCTCCATGACCCTCGACCGCGCGGAACGCGAAGGCGCCGGCGCCAAGATCAGCCGCTTCTCCATCCAAACCACCATCCAGCGCATCCGCGCGATCGGCGGCGACGACGCCGCACTGCGCCACTGGCTGCGATCACTGCTGCACGTCGAACCCGCACGCGAGACCGCGCGCCAGCCGGCGTAGCCATGTCAAACGAAGCGACCACTAAACTCCCCTGCCCAACGCAAGGCTGCCCCGGCCTCAACTTCCCGCGCGACCAACACTGCAACACCTGCGGCTGCAACCTCACCAGCAATACCCAATCAACCGAACGCCTCAGCGTGCTGGAGTCCCACGGCGACGCACTCGCCTCCGCGGCGTTTCTACTGATCGCGATCGTACTGGCTGGATTCGTCGCCTCAGTCACCTACTGACCAATCACCAGCACGCTCCGGATCGCACCCTCGACGCGCGTGACCGCACTTCGTCCCTAAGTCCCTACGCCCCGCCGTCCCTTATCATCCCCGCCATGTCCAACAGCATCCAATCACTGCTCAGCGAACGTTTCGCCGCCGCCCTGACGGCGATCGGCGCCCCCGCCGACGCCAGCCCACACGTGCGCGCCGCGGGCGACCCAAAGTTCGGCGACTACCAGTGCAACGCCGCCATGCCGCTCGCGAAGCCGCTGGGCGCCAAACCGCGCGACATCGCCCAGTGCCTCGTTGACGCGGTCGACCTCGAAGGCATCGCTGCTCCGCTCGAGATCGCCGGACCGGGCTTCATCAACATCCGCCTATTGCCCAGCTTTCTCGCCAACTGGCTCGAAGCCGTCCCCGCCCCGCCCGTCACCAGCAGCGCCGACGCCCCCGCGTCAACCACCAGCAACCGCGTTGCAGACGCCGCCGCGGCCGCCCTCGCCGAAATCACCACCCCCGTCCCCGCGGACCGCCTCAACCTCGCCGCTCCGCAGAACGCCGGCCGCGTCGTTGTCGATTACTCCTGCCCCAATATCGCCAAGCAAATGCACGTCGGCCACTTGCGCAGCACGATTATCGGCGACGTCTTCGCCCGTCTGCTCGCCCTCGAAGGCTGCGACGTCATCCGCCAAAACCACATCGGCGACTGGGGCACCCAGTTCGGCATGCTCATCCGCTTCTACCAGGAACAGCCGCTCCCAACCTTCGAGACCCACGCAGACGTGCTTGCCGCCGCCGTCGCCGACTACCGTGCCGCCCAGACGCGCTTCCAGGAAGACGCCGCATTCGCCGATGAATCCCGCGCATGGGTCGGAAAACTGCAGCAAGGCGACAGCGAAGCCCGCCGAATCTGGCACGCACTCGTCGACCTCAGCCGCGCTGCATTCGGCGACATCTACCACCGCCTCGGCGTGCTGCTGACCGACGCCGACGTGCGCGGCGAAAGCGCCTACAACGACCAACTGCCCGCGGTCGTCGCCGAGTTGCGCGAGAAACTGGCGCCCGGCGCCAATCCGCGCGCCGTGTGCCGGCCCGACCAGGACGCCGTCTGCATCTTCCTCTACGACGAGCAAGGTCAGCCGCAGTTCAAGAACCCCGACGGCGAGCCGCTCCCGATGATCATCCAAAAGTCCGACGGCGCGTTTCTCTACGCGACGACCGACCTCGCGGCGCTGCGCTACCGCACCGTCGAACTCAGCGCAAAGCGGCTCGTCTACGTCACCGACGCGCGGCAGCAGTTGCACTTCCAGATGCTCTTCGCAACCGCCCGCGCCGTGGGCTGGGCGACCGACGACGTACGCCTCGACCACGTCTGGTTCGGAACGGTGCTCGGCGCCGACAAAAAGCCGCTCAAAACCCGCGCCGGCGACACCGTGCTGCTCAAAGATCTGCTCGACGAAGCGGAAAACCGCGCGCTCGGCGTGCTGCAAGCGCGGGAGCAAGAATCCCAAGACCAGGAATCGCGAGCCGGGACGCAAGACTCAACCCGCGACCAGACCGCAGACTCGGCCGTCGCCCGCGCCGTCGGCGTCGGCGCGGTCAAATACGCCGACCTCTGCCGCGAACGCACCGGCGACTACGTCTTCGACTGGGACAACATGCTCGCCTTCACCGGCAACACCGCCCCGTACATGCTCTACGCCTACGCCCGCATCCGTTCGATCTATCGCAAGGCGGCGGCGGAGCTCGACGCCGACATGAACGCCGTCTACGCCGCCCCGCTCCAACTCGACCATGACGCCGAGCGAACGCTCGCCCTGCGCCTCGGGCGGTTTCGCGAAACGCTGGATGTCGTCTCGAGCGATCTCATGCCGCACGCACTCTGTCAGTATCTCTTCGACACCGCCCAGGAGTTCAGCCGGTTCTACGAAAACTGCCCAGTGCTCACCGCAGACGACCCATCACTCCGCGTCAGCCGCCTGCGGCTATGCGACCTCACCGCCCGCACGCTGCGCCTCGGCCTGCACTTGCTCGGAATCGCCACAATCGAGCGCATGTAGCATCCCTGACAAGCGAGCGGCCCCGCGCGGATTCTCTAGCGCCACTTTCGACGAACCCGGTATCATCGTCACGCCGGAATGGACTCCGGCCTCCGGGTGGGTGCTCAGGCAAGGACGCGTCTGCGCTGTCATGGATACCACGCTGAAAGATCGAGTGCTCGAAGCGGTCGACCTCGTCGAGGTGATCGGCGAGCGCGTTCAGCTCAAGCGGCAAGGACGCGAGTTCGTCGGCCTCTGCCCGTTCCACCCCGACTCCAATCCCTCGATGCGCGTGTCCCCACAAAAGGGCATCTACAAGTGCTTCGCGTGCGGCGCCGGCGGCGACGTCATCAAGTTCGTTCAGGAGATCGACCGCACCAGCTTCCGCGAAGCCCTCACCCAGCTCGCGCAGCGGGCCGGCATCGACGTCACAACCAGCGAGCACGACCGCCGACGCGACCGGGCCCGAGACGAATTGCGTCGCGTCATGCGGTGGGCCCGCGACTTCTATCGACGCCAACTCCAAAGCGACGCCGGCGCCGCAGCCCGCGCCTACGCCGCGCGGCGCGGCCTCGCCGCTGAAACGCTGGAACGCTTTGCATTGGGACTCGCCCCCGACGACTGGAGCCAACTCGTCGCCGCCGGTCGACGCGCCGGCGTCAAGCAAGACACCCTCATCGAAGCTGGCCTCGCCAACACCGCCGAAAGCGGCCGCTGCTACGACCGATTCCGCCATCGACTCCTCTTCACCATCAACGACGCCCTCGGCCGACCCATCGCCTTCGGCGGGCGCACCCTCGGCGACGATCCCGCCAAATATCTCAACTCACCCGAGACGCCGCTCTTTCACAAGTCACGCGTCATGTACGCGTTCGACGTCACCCGCGACGCCATCGCCCGCGCGCGGCAAGCCATCGTCGTCGAAGGCTACATGGACGCGGTCTTACTGCACCAGCACGGCGTGCAGCACGTCGTCGCCACGCTGGGCACATCACTGACCGAGTCGCACGTCAAACTCCTGCGCCCGCTCGCCGACGACATCATCCTCTGCTTCGACGGCGACGACGCCGGACAACGCGCTGCCGATCGCGGCGTCGAAACGGCCCTCCGCTGTGGCGTCGACGTGCGCGTGCTGGTGATGCCCAGCGGCGTCGACCCCGCCGACATGGTAGTCCAGCACGGCCCCGACGCCCTGCTCACGCTCGTCGAACAGGCCGCCGACGCGCTCGAGTTCAAGTGGCGCCAGACGGCCGAACAACTCGGCGGACGCCCCGCCGCCCGCCGCGACGCCATCGACGGCTTCCTCCGGTTCATCGCCGACGCCCGCCGCAGCACCGCCGTCGACCCGCTCGAGCAGGGCTTGCTCCTCGGTCGCCTGTCCGACCTCACCGGCGCTCCGGTCGAATTGATCCAACAGGCGCTCGAGCGCCACGCGTCGCGGTTTCGCACCCGCGGCGGCCCGACTCCCGATGCGCCGCCAAACGCGGACGTTGACGATAACGGTTACGACGCGCAGTGCGCCGCGACGCCGGAAGGCCTCACGCCCATCGTCGAGGAACTGCTCGGTCTCGTGCTGCACGCACCCGCCGTACTCGACCTGCTCGACGACCGCATGCACCAGGCCATCGCGTTCTGCGACGCCTGGCGAAGTGCCTTCGACGCCATCTGCGCGGCCGCATCCGACGACGCCGGCCTCACCAGCCAATCCGTCATCAACGCCTGCGAAGACGAGCCGGCGCTGGAGTGCATCCGCCGGGCGCTGCGCGGCGGCGCCGGCGTGCCAAACGCGTCCGAGGCGGCCGTAGCTGCACTACACCGCCTCGACGACGTGCTCGCCGCGGTCCAATTGCGCGCAGCCCGCGAGCTGCTCTCCGACAATCCGGAAACCGGCCGCGACGCCTTGCGACTCATCCTGAACAGCGCCCGGGGTCGGCACGGAACCTTCCCCTTGACGCGCTAGCCAAGCCCCAGCCAAAGTGCGGCGTAACCGACGACGTGAAAATCCTTTGACAGCGCGATAACACCGGCTTTAGCATTGTGAGAGATCTGTTAGGGATCGCAAAAACCGACGTTGAGACGGAACATTACAGCGGCGTTGCCTACGCTTGGCGGAGCGCTACTATTTCCACATGTGTGCGCGCCACATCGTGCCTGAGCTGCGTGTGCAACGCACTCAACAGCTGACACGCATCATTAATGACACGCATGGTTAGCCATGTTGAAGACGATTTGGCGCAAGTATATAAAAACAAAAGAGTTACACGCTTGAGCGGCGTCCCCAAACGCCGCTGGCTTTGTTGACGGGAGAGGTTGTGATGGCGGTTCAGCCGTTGGCGGTCGATCCGATCGAGCACTGCGTCGTCGAGCTCATCGGAATCAGTAAAAAGCGTGGTTATCTGACGTGGGAGGAACTCAACGAGAGCCTCCCCGACGAGGCCATCTCGCCTGAGAAGCTCGAGAGCGTGCTCAACACCTTCGAGCAGGCCGGCATCCAGATGATCGACGAGATCGAGGCCGAGAAGCTACGCGAGCAGGACCGCCGCAAGACCGCCGCCCTCGAAGCCGGCGACGCCCTCGACGAAGTCACCGAGGCCGACCTCGCCGATACCGCCGCCAAGCGCATCGACGACCCCGTCCGCATGTATCTCACCCAGATGGGCGAGATCCCACTGCTGACCCGCGAGGAAGAGGTCTCGCTCGCCAAGAAGATCGAGCTCACGCGCATGGCCTTCCGGCGCCGCATCCTCGAGAACGACTTCTGCATGCAGCAGGCGGTCGACACGATTCAGGCCGTCGGCGACGGGAGACTCCCGTTCGACCGCACCATGAAAATCTCGACCAACGAGCACATGGCCAAGGCGGCGATCCTCAAGCGCCTCCCCGCCAACCTCGCCACCACCCGCAAGCTCATCGACCTCAGCCTGGCCGACTGGCGCATCATCCGCGACACTCGCGCCGCCGCCGCCGACCGCAAGGCCGCCCAGGCCCGTATCCAGCAGCGACGCCGGCGCGCCATTACGCTGCTCGAGGAATTGTCCCTCCGCACCAGCCGCATCACCCCGATGATGCGCAAGCTCGATTCCATGATCAGCAAGGTCGAGTACATCGAACGCGAGCTCAAAGACAAGAGCCGCCCCATGCCGGCCGACGAGTCCGCCGCCATGAAGGACGAGCTCAGCGGCCTCATCGACCTCATCCAGGAACTGCCAATCGACGCCCGAAAACGCGTCGACGAAGCCAAACGCGTCTTCGGCGAATACGAAGAAGCCAAACGCCGGCTCGCGGGCGGCAACCTGCGCCTGGTCGTCTCGATCGCCAAGAAGTACCGCAATCGCGGCCTGTCCTTCCTCGACATCATTCAGGA
>CAZLYU010000092.1:0-5321 GCA_964563855.1 uncultured Planctomycetales bacterium
GGCGAACTGAATGCGGGAGAGAAAGACGGGATCCATAGTGCGGTTGCCTCTTCGGGTGACCCGGGTTGCGCCCGAGCAACGGGCGCGCGGCAATGATAGCATTTAGAGTCCGGATTTAAAGCGGACGCCCACGAATCCGAGTAAATTAATCGGAATTCAGAAACGGGTGAAAACGTGCGGCCGGCCCCGGTTGCGACCGACGCCGCCACGCTATACTGCCGATCATTCGCCCGACAATGCGGGGGTCATCATGGGCCAGCTTGACCACATCGATCCGCTAACCGGACGTATTGCGAACCCGGACTTCGGCCCGGACGGCCGTATCGCCAGCGACATCGCTTGCCGCGGCTGCGGCTACAACCTCCGCACGCTGAGCCACGACCAGCTCTGTCCGGAGTGCGGCCTGCCGGTGGCCCGCTCCGTTCTTGGCGACCTGCTGCGCTACAGCGATCCCGCTTACGTGCGCACGCTCTCCCGCGGCGCCTGGCTGACGCTCGCTCCGATCATCTTCGGGCTGTTCGCCGCAGCATTCGGCTTTGTGCTGAGCGTCGTACTTACGGCGAGCGGAGGCGGCAGCGGGGGTCTGGGCGTCGTCGTCTTTGTGTCGAGTATCGCCCAGCTCATCGGCAGTTTGATCGGCGTGATCGGCGCCTGGTGGCTGACCACGCCGGATCCCAGCGCCTTGGGTGAAGAGCGGTATGGACGCTACCGACGGATTGTCCGCGTGACGCTGCTGATCGGCTTGCCCAGCGCATTCTTTAACTCCATCGTGAACGTCACGCTGCCACCGATGATCGACTTGCTGTTCACGTTAATCGGCCTCGTCGCTGAGCTCGCGTGGCTCGTGGGGCTCTTCTGCTTGTTGCTCTATTTGCAGCACCTCGCGCTGCGTATTCCCAATGAGGGTCTTTCCAGCCGAGCCCAGTGGGTTCGGTGGGTGCTGGCCATCGCGTATGGCGGAATGATCGTTGTCGGCGCGGCGCTGGGGATTGCAGCGTTTACGAGCGGCGCCTTCTCAACGGTCAGCCCCCCGGCTGGCGTCTCGGCAATGCCCGGCGGTGTGGGCAGCGTCTCGTCAACACCCGGCTCAGGCGGCCCCTCAACACCCGCCGGCGGCATGGGCGGCGTCCCGTCAACGGCCGCGGGCTCGGGCGGCGTCTCGCCTGCGGTCGGCGTCTCCGCGGCGCCCGGCGGCGCGGGTGGCGGTTCGACCGGATCCATCTTCATGATCGGTGGTTGCGCAATACTTTCATTGGGTCTGTTGTTACTGATCGGAGGCGTCGCGTACCTCTTTATGATCATCCAACTGGCCCGTCAGTTTCGGCGCTCCGCCGAGGAAGCCGACCGCCTATGGAGCAAGTAGGCCGATCAGCTTGTCGATCAGCACGTAGCCGAAGAACGCCAGCGTTGCGGCGAGCACGCTGTTAGTCAGCCAGCCGTTGCAAAACTCGCGCGCGACCCAGCGCGGCCGGTTGTTCATCAAAAGCAGCGTGAGCGCCAGCAGCGGCATGAACAGCGCCCCAAACACGGCGTAATACTGCTGCGCCTGTTTCACGCTCACCCACAGCAACGGCAGGGGGGCGAGCGTCAGAAACACGAGGTACAAGCGATAGCTCGGCGTCCGCGTAAGAGCCTGCGGCGGGGCCATGCCGGCGCCCCCACGCGTGAGCTGCACGAAGTCGGCGAAGAGATACGGCACGCTCTGCCACACGCCGAGCAGACTCGAGAACACCGCGCCCCAGAAACCGATCAGGAACACGTACTTGCCGAGTGAACCGATGGCGGGGGTCGCCGCTTGGATGCGCTCGGCGAGATCGAGCGCGAGCAGCGGTCCGCGCTCCAGCGACACCTGCGACCCGATGATGATCATGCACATGCCGAACAGCGCCGTCAGGGTATAGCCGACCGCAAGGTCGATGCGGCAGGCGGTGAGGCCGCTGGCGCCGGCGCGGCCGCGTTCGCGGATCCAGTAGCCATAGCTCAGGAGGGTGACCGTGCCGCCGACGCCGCCCAGCACGCCGAGCATCCAGGTGCGCCCGCTCGCGTCGGGCAGGGTTGGCGTGACCGCGCCGCGCAGGATCGCGCCCCAGTCGCTGGCGATGAAGCCCGTCGCGCCGATGACGGTGACAAACATGAGGCCGATGCAGACTCCCATGACGCGCTCGAACAGCGCAAACCCGCCGCACCAGACCAGCACGGCGCCGAGCAGGGCGTGAATGAAGCCCCAGAGGCGCAGCGAGACTTGCGGGTCGCTGCTCAGGGGCGCCAATCCGGTTCCGGCAACCCCGCAGGCGTTGATCAGCGCGCCGCCGACGTAGACGCTCCAGATGAGCAGATAGAGCAGGAACGTCCACTGGACCCAGCGTCCGAGGTGCGTGGTCCAGCCGGCGAGGAGCGTCTGACCGGTGGCCATCTGCCAGCGGGCGACGCCTTCGGTAAGTACATACTTGAGCACGGCGCCGACCAAAGCCGCCCACAGCAGCGTCAGGCCGACATTCGCACCCGCAAGGCTGGCCGTGAGCAGGTCGCCGGCGCCGACGCCCGTCGCGGCGACAAGCACGCCGGGCATCAAGGTTGCGAGGGTGAAACGCTTGCTGGCGGGTTGCGGGGTGCTCATGCGTTCAGCGTACACGCTGACGCCAGCGACCGAGGTGAACGTCGCCGATGCAGCGTCCGCCGTGCGGACCGGTGCAGGAGAGGCGGCGGCGGGATTCGAACCCGCGAATAACGGATTTGCAATCCGTCCCCTTAATCCACTTGGGTACGCCGCCGAGGTAACGGCCGGACCACGTAATGTACCCGGCGGCGGCAGGTGGGGGAAGCCGCTGGCGGGGCTCCGCGACCACCGTGCGCCTCGTTCAGCGAGATAGGAACTGATTGATGCGTTCTGACAGCACTTTGACGTCTGGGTTCAGCAAACCGAGGCCGAACCGCAGCTCGCCGCGGCTGGTCGGCAGCGCGACGCACTGCACCGGCTTGTCGTTGTCATGGTGATGCACGACGACGCTCGCGACCGCATCAGGCGGCAGAGTCGCGTGCTTGGTGCTGGACCAGCCGAACAGCGTCTGTCGCAAGCGCAGCTCGCCCCGGCTAAGAAACAGAGTGGCCGCACCGAAGCGGAGCCGGAGCCAAAGAACGGCGAATACGAGGCCGCCGAGCACGGCCAGGGCGCCGCCGACCGCCATCGTGGCCTCGGTTGTTTCGAGTCGCGTGAGATCGTCGGTGTGGTCCGCCGTCGCTAGCAGCGCGACGAAGCCGCCGACGCCGATAAAGATGCCGCTCATCCAGCCGGTCGTCTCGGCGGACTTGCCCCGCGCGCGCCAGCGCAGCACCAGTTGCGCAGGCGACTGGGACACCACGTCGATCGTCGGCGGGCGACGCTTTCGGCGGGTCTTGGGCATGCAGTCAGCATACGCGACCGCCGCCGCGAAAAAGCGCGCTGGACGCGCGGGCGCCCGGATCGTTTAATGACAGTGGGACGTTTGCAGCCCGAGACTGACCGATAGGGACTGCTTGAAAGGAGGTCGGATGCTTCGTTCTCTTCTGACCATCGCCTGCTTGTCGTTTGGTTTTTGCGCCGGACTCGGCGTCGAGACGGCACGCGCGGACGATGCCACATTTAGCGACCCGCTCGCGGCCCCGAACGCCGCGCAGCAGCGTCAGGTCCCGCAGCGTGTGGCGCCAGCGACTCCGGGGCAGCACGTTCGCCCCGCCCAGACGCCCGCGCCGCGGCCGTCGGCGACCGGCCCGCATCCGAAGCTCGTGATGCTTTCGCCCGTCGCGAAGGCCCCGCCGACCTGGTCGACTGAGAAGGCCGACTTTGAGTGGCGGATCGCCAATCGCGGTGAAGCGCCGCTCGACATTCGCCTGCGCGGCGGCTGAGGGATCAAGATCGACGGTCGGTCCGACCGTCAAATCCCGCCGGGCGGCGAGGAAGAGATCAAAGCCACCGTTTCCTGCAGCAAGTACAAAGGCGACTTCACCGGCAAGATTCGCATTCAGAGCAACGACCCGGAAAGCCCCAACGCCGAATTGACGTTCGAAGGCAAGGCGCTCGTCGCGATGAAGATCACGCCGCCGCTCGCCAATTTTGGCACGATCGGGGGCGTGGCGGCCGACGCACCGGTGACCCGGACTGTCACGCTGAGTCGCGGCGACGGTCCGCCGATCAAGCCGCGGTTCGTGCAGCCGCCGCCGGATAGCGTGAAGGGCGAGATCAAAGAGATTGAGCCGGGTGAGAAGTATGAGCTGATTCTCACGATGACGGACCCGCCGCCGCGGGCGCGCTACTACACAAACTTGTCGATTGCATCGGGCCTCGACGACGCGCCGCCGAACCGGGTGCGTGTCGCGGCGACCCGGGCGCCGCGCGTGCGGCTGCAGCCGGCGCGCGTCATCTTGAGCGCCGACGTGAGCAGTCCCCAGGTGCACCGCGTGCTGGTGCACTGGCTCTCGGGCGCGCCGGCGAAGCTCACCGACGTCCGCATGGTGAACGGCGGCGACTTAACCGCCCGCGTGCTGGAAGAGGATGGCAAGCAATACATCGTGGTCGAAGCGCCGGCCGGCTACACCCCGGCGGCGCGTGGGCGCCCGATGGTGCGCGTGCGAACCACCGACCCGGTTTCGCCGGTGTTGACCGTGCAGATCCTGTCGCCGCGCCCGGCGATCCCCGCACGCCGCCCCATGGTGCAACCGGTGCGGCCGACCGTGCGCCAGCCGGGCTGAGGCTGTCTGAGGGATCGACTACGGAGTCTGTCGCAGCCCGCGCGCCGTGCCGCGCGGGCGGAGCGGCCGGCGGTGCAGACCTTTCCGGCGACTGAAGTGAAAATCCCCCCGAGCGGCGCGCCCTACCCGCCCTTGGCCATCTTCTCAGCCTTCTCCGCCGCCATCTCGATCGAGCCGACGTACATGAACGCCGACTCGGGCAGGTGGTCCCATTTGCCTTCCGTGATTTCCTTGAAGCTGCGCAGCGTGTCGGCCTTGGTCGTGTAGTTGCCCGGGAAGCCGGTGAACTGCTCGGCCACAAAGAACGGCTGGCTAAGGAAACGCTCGATCTTGCGGGCCCGCTGCACGGTGAGTTTGTCTTCTTCGCTCAACTCTTCGACGCCCAGAATCGCAATGATGTCTTGCAGGCTGCGGTAGCGCTGCAGAATCTGCTGCACCGTGCGGGCGATCGCATAGTGCTCTTCACCCACCACGCTCGGATCGAGAATGCGGCTCGAGCTGGCCAGCGGATCGATGGCCGGATAGATGCCCTTCTCCGCGATCGAACGCTCAAGCACGATGAACGCGTCGAGGTGGGTGAACGTGGTGGCGGGTGC
>CAZLYU010000093.1:0-3515 GCA_964563855.1 uncultured Planctomycetales bacterium
GCGATCATCCTGATGTTCGCCGGCGCCGCCAAACTGGTGCAAACCGACGCCTTCGCGCGAACCCTCGCCGACACCGGCTTCCTCACGACTGCCGAAGCCGGCGTCACCGCCGTCGCGCTGCCAGCGGCGGAGGTGATCCTGGCCCTGCTGCTGGTCACCGGGCTCTTGTCTTGGCTGGTGCATCCTGCGGTGCTGCTCCTGTCGGTGTGTTTCACAGCTGTGCATGGCTACGCAGTGGTCCACGGCTCGATCGACTGCGGCTGTCTCGGCCTGACGCTCCAATCCGGCGTGAGCGAATGGGTGATGTTCGGCATCTCACTCGCCATGGCGATCGGCGCCTTCGTCTTGGTTGTAACCAGCCCCGGCCGCCTGCTACGGGAAGTCGCGCGTGCATCCAGCCAACCTGCACCTGTTCCCGCTCCTCCTGCTGCTGACTAGCAGCGCATTCATCATCGGCTCCGCCTGGCGACGCACGGCGCTGAGCCCCATCTGGTGGATCGCCCTCCTCAGCGGCGCCGGCCTCGCCTTCCTCGCCGGGCGGGTCACGGCCGCTCCCACCGGCGGGGTCGATTTCGTCGGGCCGCTCCTCGTCGGCATGCTCCTCGCCGCGACCGCCCCTTCAACGCTTTCGTGGCAAGCGGCCTGGCGCCGTTGGATAGGCGCAGGCGAAACGACGGCGTTTGTCCTCGCCACCCTGCTCGTCACGATGCTCGCGCATCAACCCGACCCACAACTCGACGACCGCCTGGTCGGCATCTGGAAAGACCCCAACGTCAACGCCTTGCTCCTCGTCGCACCACTGGTGTGGGGAGCGGCGTTACTACAGCGCGTTGTCTGCAACCGGGAGTCGCCCGAGGCGCGGCGGACGAGATACAGCCGCTGGCTCCTGCTGGCCGTCATCCCGTCGTTCGCCGTGCTCTGCGGCCTCATGATCGGCACGGCGTCACGCGCCGGCTTGCTGGGCGCCGCAATCGGGTGCTTGTACTACTTCTGCCGAATGTCCAAAAACCCGTGGCGGCTCGCCTCCGGCGCGGGCGCCATCGCGGGGCTGATGGTGTTGGTCGTCCTGCGCTACGAACCATTCGCCAATCGCCTCGACGAGATGCTCGCCGGCGTCGATCTGGCCATTCGTCATCGATGGATACAGATGCGAGCGCTGCTCGGCTTTGTCGCCGCGCACCCGCTGCTCGGCGGCGGATGGGAGCGCCTTCAATTCGCCTGGTACGACTATCTCCGACCCAGCAACATGAGTACACGCTACGGCGGCGCGCCGTGGCTGCTCGAAATCGGCGGGCAGGCCGGTTTGGCCGCACTGTGGCTCCTGCTCTCGCTCGTCCTGCTCGGCTTCACGCGGTCGCCACGGTCGCGATTGCAGCAAGTCGGAGCCGCTGCGATGTTCGCGCTCGCGATCGGCGGGTTGTCCCAGGGGTTTATCAGCTACCCGCTGATCAACGCCGTCTTCTTCTTCGTGCTGGGGCTCGCGCTCGCCCCCGGCGGTCCGCGTGACGGGCGGACACTAATGCGGTCTCTCGCAGGTGGCGGGGCGGCCGCGATCGGAACCTTCGCCGCCGGCATTGCATCACTCCCCCCAACCTGGTGGCGTGAGACGCCGGGCGAAGTGCTGATGTTCCATTCGCGCGGCGAACCGGCTTGGGTCGTGGTTGATTGTCGCGCCGCGCCCGACGGCCTCGGCTCACGCGCTTTCTATCGTCACCTCGCCGAAACCGGCGGCGTGTACGTTCGCGTGAAGCCGCCCGGCGAACCGCACGTCGCGGCAGCGCGGCGACTCGCCAACACCGCCGCCGCCGCTCTGATTCGCTTGCAGGATAGTGAGCGCGACGGCCGGGCCCCTCCACACGGGGCGAGCGAAGCAGCCGTGTGGGACGCGGTGGTCACCATCCACGACGCCCCGCCTTGGGAGGACGAGCGCATCGAAGCCGTGAGCACGCCGCCGGAAGCGCCTGACCACTGGGCCATCTGGGCACGCGACGCGGACAACCTGTCGCCGCTCCGGCATCGGTTCGTCGCCACCCTCATCGCCCAGATTGCAGCCAACGCCGCCGAAAGGCGCGGCCATTGTGCCCTGACCGAGGCGGAGCCGCCGCCAGCGGTCAACGAAGAGGCGTCGCTGCAGCAATTTAGCCGAGCGGGGGTCGAGGCGTTCCTGCGCGCGCGGCATCCCGACGCCGACGCCTGGACCGTGAATCAGGAGGCGTGCCTGGCGTGGAAGGTCCGCGACCGCTTCTACCGCAACATCGACCACCACACTTACGTAGCCGACCTGGTGGTGTCAGAGGTGAATGGCGCCCATGAGCCGTTGGGTTGGCGCAAGCGGTTCTTCTTCCACCACTATCCGCTCGTTTACGGCATGCCGGACGAGCGTGAGGCGGTGCAGTTTCTGCTCGACAACGCCTTGTGGACGCGGGTGACGGCCGGCGCCGACAATCCGTGGCGCCGCGGCGTTTACACCATCGACGACTTCACGACGTATGTGGTGTTGGCCTGCAGAGCCGTTGGAATCGCCGCACGGCGAGCGCCGTGCGACTTCCATCCGCACTGCCTGCAATACTACACTGACAAGACCGAATCCTGGGAGTGCCTGGAGGTCGAACCCAAATGGCAAGCCAGCCTGACTATCGAAACACGGGCGTACGACGATCAAACCGCCTCAGCCGCAGACGCGCCGTAACGCTGATTGAGCTGCTGGTCGTCATCGGGATCATCAGTCTGCTTCTCGTCATCTTGGTTCCGTCGCTATCGCGAGCGCGCGAGGCTGCGCGGCGAACCATTTGCGGCACGCGCATCGGCGAGTTGCTCAAAGCGACGTCGGTCTATCTCGCGGATTGGCGGCGATATCCGCCGAGTCTGGCGAACACGCCGCAGCCGTGGGTGCGGTGGTCCAAGACCGATTGGCTCGGCGCCGGCCATGAAGGCTGGGAGGCGCACCATGCACCGCAGACGGGCTTGTATTTTCCGATCCTCGGGACGGCGGACATCTACTTGTGCGCGTCGGATCGCGCCGAGATCGTGCAAGCCGGCGGCATGACCACGGTGCGCCGTTTCAGCTACAGCATGAACGGTCGTTTGGGACTCGCGCTGCCGGGACGCTCGGGCCTCGCCTCTGACAGTCGGCTGCCCACCTTCTTCGAAGAGGACCCCGCGAGCAATCTGGATGTGAGGCCCGAGGGCTGCTTCACAGGTACCGATCGGCCGTTCTTGCGGCATGCTGGCCGCACTAACATCGGTTACGCCGACGGGCACGTCGATGCAACGGAAGAGCGCCGTTCCGCGAAGGAGATCTACGAGGAACTGCAACTGCCCGCGGCGCGAACCCTCCTCCAGCCGTAGCTGGCTAGTCGAATCGCGCGCGGGCCGTGCAGTGCGAGTAGCGCGCGGTGCGCGCGCTTGAGAACCTCTTGGAGGATTACGCCGGCAAGTCGCCAGTCCGTTGGCCGGTGAAATCGACCGTGATCGTGAAGATCGTCGTCTGCACACCTTCGCCGTCGGCGATCGTG
>CAZLYU010000094.1:0-3476 GCA_964563855.1 uncultured Planctomycetales bacterium
CAACAGCCAGCTCTTTTGCATGGACATTGAAGATCTGGGGCGTCGTTTTGGCGGACGCATCACTTTTTGGGGCGAGATCGACCGACAGCACGTGCTGGCGTTCGGTTCGGTGGACGAGGTGCACGCGGCCGTCCGACGCGTGGCGCGCGCGTTGTACCGTGGACAAGGCGGCGCGATTGCGCAATGCGAATTCGGCCCGGGCGCACGGCCCGAGAACGTCGAGGCGGTGTTCGCAGCGTGGGAGGCGCTTGACGCTGGGCGACGCCACTCCGGCTAGTCGATCGAGCTCAGCTCGCGGGCCCCTCAGCCGGCGTAGAGGTCTTGCAGGGTGACGATCTTGAACGCGGCGCTGTCGGCGCGGCCCGTGTTCCGCTCTGCGAGCCGCTTGAGCCGTTGCGCTTGCTGATTGATCGCTTGCGGGAGCCCGCTGACGTCGGCGAAGACCTGGTCGTCGAACAGCAGGCAGACGAACTGCGCTTCCGTCCGTCGATTCGCGGCCGTGATGCGGTCAACGAGCTCTTCGTCAAACAGTCCGTCTGAGAAGAAGAAGATGGCTTCCGGCGATTGTCGCAGCGCGCGTTCGACCGCCGGCAGGGGGTTGGTGCCGCCTTCGGGGCCGCGCTCGTCGATCCAACTGATGAAGCGTTGCTTGGCATCGCCGGTGGCGGGCGTGAGGTCGGCTTGGAACGACTCGGTGAATGATCGCCCTTTGCCGTAGAAGAGAATGACATTGAAGCTCTGGCTGCGATTGAGGCGCCCGACGGAGCGCTTCAACTCGCGTTTCAAGTCTTCGACGACCGTGATGATCGACCCGGAGAAATCGACGACGTAGACCACGCGGTTCGCGGCGACGTTCAGGTTCCACACGCCCGCGGTCGGCATGGTCGGCCGTCCACCGAAACCGCTGCCGAAGCCGCCGGTCCCGGCCTCGCCGGCGCCGCTGCCGGTTCCGAGCAGGCCGCCGCCGGTTCCCGCGCCGATGCCGAGGTCGCCGGCGTTGAATGACGCGTCGGGGGAAACGTCATCGAAGCGGATGTCGGTCGGGTTCACCTGTGTGAGCAACAAGTCGTCAAGCGAGAGTTCATCCGGCGCCGGCGTTGTCAGCGCTTCGCTCGCGCCAAAGCGAAACTCGCCGGAGACGTCGATCGGACGGATGCCGGCTTCGTACTCGGCGAGGCCGGTCGGGCGGGTGAACGCGGCGAACGTGACCAGGCCGGTAGCGCTCAGCACGAGCGCATGAATCACCAGACTCACTGAGAGCGGCGCCCCCAGGTGTAGCACGAAGCGCAGGTAGGGATTGCGCGCCTCGCGGTCGGGCAAGGTGTCGTGCTTGCCGTATGGGTTCGCAACCGGTCCAGGATCCGCCGCCATGACAATGCGACCCCAGTGCGCGACCGTTGATCAAGCGTGCCCGATGACGTGAGAAGCCTACAGGCCGCCCGGTCGTTCGAGGTCGGCGCCGCCCGGCGCTCCGCCCGGGCTGCCGCCGGTCGTCATCTGCACGTACTGCATGCGCAGTTCGTAGAGCACCTGGTCCATGAGCTTTTGCTCTTCTTCGTTCAGGTTGCCCTTGGTCTTGTCGTCCAGCACTTGCAGCATGTCGATGAAGTGCTTCGCGACTTCCATGTTCGGCGGAATCCGCTGGCCGCCAGGGCCGGCAAGCGCGCCGAAGCCCGCCATCGTTTGCATCACAAGAATGTTGACGAGCTCGGAGAAGCTCGCGTCGGGCATCTCCTCGGGCTGCTGCGTCTGCTCGGCGAGGCGCTCCTTCTCGCGCTGCGCCTCGGCCTTCCAATCGTCGTCGACGAAGATTTTGGGCGCGTCTTGGCTCTGATCCGACATGCCGTCTCCAAGCTCAGGGACTGTTACTCGTTTCCTGAGTGTAGACGCGATTGATCGCTCCTGCAGCGCCGCATTGCGGTTCGGCGGCGCCAGCTGCTGACGCGCGGCGCCGTGTGCCGCTTGCCGGCCGCTTTAGCCGGCGAGCAGCGACCGCAGCGCCGCGCGATCTGAAGGACCGCCTGCCGCAACGCTGGAGCATCACAGGTCGAGGCGTTGAGTGTCCGAAAGCGAGATCACCAGAACCAGCTAGAGTACGAGTAGGGGCGCCAGCTCCAGCCGCTAAACAACAAACTCAGCAACGAACTCAGCCATGCCATGGTGCGCTCCCTTTCGCGAGATCGATCGAACATGCGCGCGGCCCGAACGTGCGCGGGGGGGCAAGACGCTGTTTCCCGAAGACGTTCGCGTCGCGTCAGCCGAGCCCCACGCCCGGCTGTCACACTCCCTTAGCACGCGACGGGAGCAATCTTGGGAGCGATACGGAATTTTCCGGGTTTCCGAACATGGCGGGTCGGTCGGTAGACTGCCTCGAACGGATGATTTCAGAGGGAGCAGCCATGAGCTATACACGACGAGACATGCTGCGGTCGGCCGTCGCGGCCGGGGCGGTGATGGTGATTCCCGGCGGATCGACGGCATGGGGCGCGAGCGCCGCGGGCCGCGTCACCAGCAGCACCACTGCCGAAGACTTCACGTTCGTGCACCTCACGGACATGCACGTGACGCCGAAACGCAAAGGCGACGAGGGCTATCGTGCGTGCATCGAGCATGTGCGCGGGCTCGCTGATCGGCCGCGCTTCGCGCTGATGGGCGGGGACCTCGCATTCGACGGCGCTTACAACCCCAAGCCCTACTTCGAAGAACAGATCCGCCTTTATAAGGAAGTGTCTGACGGCCTGGGCGTTCCGTACTACAACTGCATGGGCAACCACGACGTGTTGGGTTGGTCGAGCCGGCGCAAAGTGGAGCTCGACGAGCCCGAGATGGGCAAACGCATGATCATGGACCGGCTCGAGTGGGAGCGCCCGTATTACAGCTTCGATCACGGCGGCTGGCACTTCGTGGTGCTCGATTGCATTTACGGCGTGACGCGTGACCACGGGCCGACCTACGAGCCGCGCATCGGCGACGAGCAGCTCGAGTGGCTCGCTTATGACCTTGGCGCCGCCGGCGACAAGCCGAAGGTCTGCATGACGCACATCGCCGCGTTTTGCAACGTCGGTCAGGTCAACGGGGATCCGAACCGCAAGGCGCTGGACGGCCATATGCAGGTGCTCGACACCAAGCCGCTGCGGCTTGTGCTCGAGCGGCACGGCGTGAAGGCGCTGCTGCAGGGGCACAGTCATCGCCGTGAGCAGTTTTTCTACAACGGCGTATGGTATCTCACGAGCCCGTCGGTGAGTGGGGCGTGGTGGTCGGGCAACTGGCACGGCGACGAGCCGGGCTATACACGCTTTCGGTGTCGCGATCGCGAGCTGAGCTGGGAGTATCACGTGTTCGGCTGGGAGCCGCACCTGGAGCCGGAAGACACGCTGGAGCGCCAAAAGCTGGCGGAGCGGGCGGCGTTCGAACGCGAGCAGCGGGAGCTGATGAAGCGCGAGCGGCTGGGACGCCGGTGATTTGACGTTGTCGGG
>CAZLYU010000095.1:0-3303 GCA_964563855.1 uncultured Planctomycetales bacterium
TGAGCTTGGCGTCGTTCGCGGTCTTGGTCTGCTCGCTGCTGAGGCCGATCTCTTTTGCGAGCCGCAGGGCTTGAAAGCGTGTGAGGCCGAGATGGGGGTCGAACCAGGCCTTCTTGATGGCGTCGGGGTTTTTCTCGGCGACTTCCTCGATCTCGACGCCGCCTTCGGCGCTGGCCATCATGACGGGTACGCGGCGGGTGCGGTCGACGACGACTCCGACGTAGTACTCATGGTCGATGTCGACGGCGGGGGCGAAGAGGATGCGACGGACGGTGACGCCTTCGGGGCCGGTCTGATTGTTGACCATGGGTTCGCGGAACATGCGTTGGGCGTGCTCGGCGGCGTCTTTGGCGGTCGTGACGAGCTTGACGTAGCCGGCCTTGCCGCGACCGCCGGCGTGCACCTGGGCCTTGACGACGACCTGCGGGGCGGAGAGCCGCTCGAAGGCGGCGTTGGCGTCTTGCGGCTGTTCGATGACGACGCCGGCGGGAACGGGGACGCCTGCGTTTTGGAGCAGTTCGCGAGCCTGATATTCGTGCACTTTCATGAGATCAGCCCTTTGCGCGTCGGCTGCGGCGCGGAGGCCGCGGCGGTGTTGTTCTTGCGGGTTGCGACTATAGCCGGGGGCGCGCTGCTGGGCGAGGCGTGGTGGTTTGTCAGCCAATCTCGCTGAGGCGCTTACGCCAGTTCGGCGGCGATGATGGTGCGCATCTCGTCGAGGAAGCGTGATTTGGCGAAGCGCTGCATCGCTTGCCACATCGCGTCGGGGTCGTAGTGGGCGTTGAGAGCGCGCTGCGCGGCGGCGGTCAGGTCTGCGAGCGTTTGGTGCGGGGCGAGTTCGCCGGTGACGCCGGGGACGATCGACTCGGTCGCGCCGCCGAAGCCGTAGGCGACGACGGGGCAGCCGTGGGCCATGGCCTCGACGGGGACGATGCCGAAGTCTTCTTCTCCGGGGAAGAGCAGCGCCGCGGCGCGGGAGTAGTGATCGCGGATGACGTCGGCGGGCTGCCAGTCGAGGCAGGTGATGTGCGGCG
Organism: uncultured Planctomycetales bacterium; assembly: GCA_964563855.1. GTDB lineage: Bacteria > Planctomycetota > Phycisphaerae > UBA1845 > Fen-1342 > JAFGRR01. Next base: position 1,035 of record CAZLYU010000095.1, read on the forward strand.
TCTTGCGACGTTTGAGGCGTTTTACGTCGGGGCCGTCGCCAATCACCACCAGCGGTCGCTGCAATTGTGTTGCGACGTCGACCGCGAGATCGAGGCGCTTGTAAGGAACGTGATGGCCAACGCAGAGCAGGAAATCTTCGCGGACGCCGCGGACCGGCTGGAGCGGAAGCGCGACGGGCGGATAGACGACGCGGGCTGCGCGTCGGTATGCGCGCTGGATGCGCTGCGCCACGTGCTGTGAATTGGCGACGAACAGGTCGACCTGCGCGGCGGCGTGGGCGTCGAAGCGCTTCAGCCGTTCGCGCAGCGCGGGCCAGAGCGGGCGCAGCGGCGTCGGTAAGCGGGCGGCGTAGTCGCGCTCGATGTCCGGCTCCCAGAGATAGCGCGGCGGGGAGTGGCAGTAGCAGATCAGGCGACTGGCGTCGGCAGGTTGAAACGCCTTGGCGAATGCGGCGTCGCTGCAGAGGACGACGTCGCAGTTGGGGAGGCGCACGTTGCGGCAGGCGGCGGGCATGAGCGGCAGCAGCAGGCTGTGCATGCGCGTCGCGTGGGGGATGTATTGCAGGAACGAGGTGTGAATCTCGCGCTGTGGCTCGTCGGGTTGGAAGCGGAAGTCGGGGTTGTGCAGCAGCGCGTAGATCGGTGCGTGCGGGGCGAGTTCGCCCAGCGCCTGCAGCACGCGCTCGCCGCCGCGATAGCGAATCAGCCAGTGATGGGAGAGGACGAACGACGCTGCGGCGAGGGATGCCATGGCCGGGAGTTTATGGAGCGACAATTTGGCTGAATAGCCCCCCGGCCTCACGCGTCAGGTCTTTCGGAGCCGGGACGCACCGGCAAGGTTAGACCCCCCGCGGGCTGTTGCCCGCTGCAACTGCGAAGGAGCACTGTTCATGAACGTCGCACGCCGCTTCAAACCCGCCTGTTTGCTGAGCACGGGCGTCGTTTTGGGACTTTTCACGACCGGCGCGATGGCCAGCAGCGCCGCCACTTCCGCCGATGCTGACAGTCGCGACGGGGCGTCGGCGACGGCGAATTTCACCGGCGACACTGGTTTCGCTCGCACGGATACGCGATCGGGGCGCGTCAACATCGGTCGCGGCCTGGCGGTCGGCGTTGATGAGAATGGTGTGTCGCTTTCGGTCAGCAACGCGATCGCGACCCGACATGGTCCGGCGGTCGGGGCGACGTTCAACATGACTGTGGGTCGCGACGGTGTGTCGACCAGCAACGGCGTGAGCGTCGCTCGGGGCGGACATGATCGCTCGGTGCGGGCTGGCGGCGAGACAGGCACGGATCGCGGTCTGTCGGCCTTCGCCAACGGGCACACGCGCGGCGGTGGGACGGTGACGGTGAAGACCGAGGCGCGCGACGACCGCATTCGCGACCGACGTCGCGAACATCATCCGCGGATCCGGATCGTCGAACGGGAGCCGAAGCGGTTGTTCTTCAAAGATCCGGACGTCAAGAAGAAGCCGTATTTCCGTCCGCACGAGCGTGAGCGGAAGCTGCACGGGCGGGTGCTGCGGATCGTGCGACGTTAGTTTCGCGGTCACTCGCGGGAGTCATGGGCGCCTCTGCTTGACGTACTGCTCCGGGTGCGTCGGGCGGAGGCGCCTCAGGTTTTGGGCTGTTGAGGGAACTGGTGCGGCTCGCTGACGACAGTGCGAATCCGATAGCGGTGGCACGCTGGGGATTGGAGGCTTTTAGGCGCTGCGTTTGCGAGCGCGTGGGTTTGGTTTCTTTGCGGCGGTGCTCTTTGACGTGCGCTTTGCAGCGCGCGTGGGCGTGTTCTTTGTCTTGGTTTTGGTGCTCGTCTTTGCGGGGGTCTGTTGGGTTCGCCGACGCCACGTGCAGGGGACGTTTTTGTTTACGAGTTCTTCTAGTTTTCCGCACCAGACGGCTGACATAGTGCGGCAGATGCCGGCGGTGTCGGCGGGTGGGAAGTCGGCGTAGGGGCAGTCGAAGTCGCAGATTTCAGGCGGCTGGGGATTGGGCATGCGGGGGTCCGGGTTGGGTTCAGGGGCCAGGGGGCAGGGTTCAGGGTTCACGCGCCGTGGTTCACGGGTCCAGGGTTCAAGGTTCAGGTGGCCGGTGGCAGGTGTCAGGTGTCAGGTGTCAGGCCACGGTTTAGGGTTCGGGGCGCCGTGGTTCATGGGTCCAGGGTTCAAGGTTCAAGGGTCACGAGACGAGGTTCAGGGGTCCAGGGTCCAAGGAGAAAGGTTAAGTGGACACTAGCAGTTATTCATTGGACAATGGTTCTTAGAAAAAG
>CAZLYU010000096.1:0-3194 GCA_964563855.1 uncultured Planctomycetales bacterium
GGGCGGCCGGCAGCCCTTCCAAGGGCTCCACAGCGCGACGCGCTCTTCCGTTGAGAGCCGTCCTTGCCGTCCGCGACACTCAGTGCTCCTCGGGCGGCAGGGTTAACATCGTCCGAAAGGTGGACCAGGCACAGTAACGAAAGAACAGTTCCTGAGACTTCGTCCACCGACGCCAACCAAACGCCGAACGCAAGCCCTCGCGTTCGTTGGCGTAGTCTTTCACCTCGTCGAGCACGTCCTCGTCCGCTGTCGAAAACGTGCGTTGCACCTGCAAGCCGGGGCCGTCGATCGGCGGGGCCGCGTTATCGGCCGCTTGCCGCGACGCAGCCACCGGACTCCACGCGTTCTGTTGGGGCTCGCGAACGCTATACCACTGCATGATCAGTCCGATCCGCATCGGATCGAACGGGTCATATTCGGTGACAGCGGTCACGAGCGTGGCGTCGGCGCCCAGACGCCGCGCGATGTCGCGGGCCTCTTCCGGCGACGCCACCGCATCCATCCCGCGAAGCGCAAGTTCGGCCAGCGTCATGTTGAGCGGCATCACGTTGACGGTCGGCTCGCCGACGATCTCAGACGCGACCCAGTCGGTCAGTCTGAGGACGTCGAGTCTCGCGTCGTTGCTGAGGTTGATCACGGGGGTGACCACCACAACCAACGGGTTGACGCGAACCGGAGTATCCGTGGCCGGCTGCGACTGACAACCAGTCGGCAGCATGAGCAATGCCGGCGTCATGGCACACCATGCCATCCGCAGTTGCGGTTTCCGAAACCGTGCCCGGCGTCGGACGTTGAAATTATAGGCGGATGTCTCGTGTCGCACTGCCGCGGCCTCGGAAACGGTCCCGGGGAGGCGCCGCCCTCATCTCGGGCGGTTGGCTTACCGTCGTCCCATAACGCTATCGGGAGCCCGCGGTCGACACTTAAGCGACGAGCAGTTCAGACTACGGCGTTGCGCCGGCGGCGACGCGATCGGCGGTTGAACCGGGCGGGCTGGCGGTCGACCAGACGTTCTCGCGACCGTCGAACGTCGAGACGAAAAAGATGCGGTCGTCGCCCCACGTCGGATTGAAGGCGTTGCGGCCGCCGAGATCGAGCAGGTGGTGGGCGTCTTGTTCGAGTTCGAGCACCCATAGCCCGGAATCGATCCACTCGCCGTCGTCACGCTCAGAGATCGCGCAGTAGGCGAGCCGATTGCCGTCCGGCGACCAACTCGGGGCGGCGCAGGCCGCGTCGGCGCGTGCCGCGACTTCGGTTGCGAGACTCGCTTCGCCGTCACGGAGCTGCACGGTCCAGAGGCTGAACCAGCGTCCGCCGCGCTCGCGCGCCCGCTGGAACGCGAGCTGGGCGCCATCCGGCGACCAGGCGGGAAACATGCCGTAGGTGAGGAAACGGCGCTGACCCGATTCGGCCACCCCCGCGGTCCAGACCTCCCAGTCGGCGTTCGGATGACCGCGGCGGCTGTAGGCCACGGTTTTGCCGTCGGGTGACCAGGTGGGAGCGATTTCGTCGCCAGGATCGTTGGTGAGCTGGCGCAGGCCGTCGCCGTTCACGCCGATCAGCCACACGTCCCACGAGCCGGCTCGATTGGACACGAACGCGACGGTCTGTCCGTCAGGGCTGAAGCGTGGCTGAATGTCGTCTGCGCCATCATCGGTGAGCTGCGTCAGGGCTGAGCCGATGACGCGCTTCAAGTAGAGGTCGGGCCGATGCGCGTTGCGGGTGGACGCGAACACGAGCTGCTCGCCGTCCCGGGCGACGTCCGGATCAAAGTCGACCCCGTCGGTCGTGAAGGTGTGCTGCTGAAGATTGGCGACCAGCCGGTTTTGGAACGGACTCGCGGCCAGACGCGGATCGAGATCCGCGGGCGTGAGCGGGTCGAGTTGCGGGTCTTGCGTTTCGACGGGCGTCGCGTCGGGTGTGTCCCAGACGCGCGCACTCGGCCAGCGGGCGGCTCGCGGCTCGTTGGTTGGCGCCGGGGCGGAACAGCCCAGCATGAGGAGGCCGACCAACGCGCTCGCGGCCAGCGCCGGCAGCGTTCGTTTTCGACGTAGGATGGAGGCACAACCAGCGCATCGGGGCATCGCGCAATCTCCGCGGCAAAGGGAAGCGCGTCTTTGGCCGCTTCCCGCATCGGGTGCTATCGACGCGAAGCGTGGGGGAGGCGAACAACGATTGGTTTAACGCGGAGAAGCCGACTCACCCGTAGAGATGTTGCGGCTGGTCTTAGTAGCCCATGACGCATCCGTCTTTGCGTGACTCGGTTGCGCCGCTGTACACGCCGGTTGCAGGATCCCGTGCAATGGCCTGATATCCGCCGAAGGATCCACCCGCGCTCACCTGATGACCGCGTTGGGCGAGGCCTTCGCGAACCGCGTCGCTCACCCAAGGCTCGAGCCGCACGTCGCCGCCGTCGGTCATGGTCGCGCCGGTTGGCTGGGATGAGCCGAGATGGCGAAATCGTGCGGCGTCGCCGGCCTGCTGCAGATCCATCTCGAAGTCGATCAGGTTGACGAGCACCTGGACGTGTCCCTGCGGCTGCATCGAGCCGCCCATCACGCCGAAGGCGAGCCATGGCTGTCCATCGCGCATGGCGAAGCCAGGGATGATCGTGTGGAAGGGCCGCTTGCCGGGTTCGAGCGCGTTGGGGTGATTGGGATCGAGACTGAAGAGGGCGCCGCGGTTTTGCAAGGCGAATCCGCCGACCACGTATCCCGATCCGAAGCCGTAATAGATGCTCTGAATGAGCGAAACCATGTTGCCTTCGCGGTCGGCGGTGCAGAGATAGGTCGTGTCGCCGTGGGCGAGGATCGCCGCGCCGGGTTGGTCGACCAGCGCGGCCCGGTTGGGATCGATGCGTTGGGCCCGCTGTTGGGCGTAGTCTTTACTGAGCAATCGATCGACCGGGATGTCGGCGAAGCGTGGGTCGGCGTAGAAGCGGGCGCGATCGGCGAAGGCGAGTTTCTTGGCCTCGATCAGCGTATGCCAGAACTCCGGCGACTGGCGGCCCATGGCGCGCAGATCGAAGTTTTCGAGGATATTCAGCATCTGCAGCGCCGCCAGCCCCTGGCCCATCGGCGGCAGCTCGAAGCCCTCGACGCCGCGATAAGTGGTTGAGATCGGCGCGATACACTCCGACTAGAAACTGCCAAGGTCGGAGCGCAGCAGCAAGCCGGTGTGCTTGGTGGAGAAGG
>CAZLYU010000097.1:0-3047 GCA_964563855.1 uncultured Planctomycetales bacterium
TGCCTGTCGCGCGGCAGCGAGATCGCCCAGCCGTTGTTTTGCACGACCATCACCAGCGGTAGTTGATACACGCCCGCAAAGTTCATCGCCTCGTGGAAATCGCCTTCCGACGTGCCGCCATCGCCGATGAATGTCAGACACACCCCACCCTCCTGGCGCAACCTCAGCCCCCACGCGATCCCGGCGCCCAACTGGCACTGCGTCGCGACCGGAACGCAAATCGGCGTGTCGTTCACACCCGGCGGCGGAACCGCGCCTTCCTCATGTCCCGCCCAAAACAGCATGAACTTCACCAGCGGCCACCCGCGCCAGTGCATGCCGCACGTCTCGCGAAACGCCGGAATCATCCAGTCCCGTTTCTCGAGCGCATACGCAAATCCCAGCGAGCCCGCCTCCTGCCCGCGCGTCGGTGCGTACGTCCCCATTCGCCCCTGACGCTGCATCTTGAAACAGCGCTCGTCAAACCGACGGCTCGTCAGCATCGCCTGAAACAACCGACGCAAATCCTTGGGATCGACCCTCGGCTCCAACGCGCTATCCAACTCGCCCTCAGGACTGAGGATCGTTAGGTTCTCAACGCGATGGGGAATTTCAATCGGCTGGCGCGGCATGGAAGACTCCTTCACGCGACAGATGGGTTAACGAGCGATGAAGCTCTCGTTAGCTGAAAATTGTAAGGCGCCTCGGCGCTTCCGCCAAGACGACGACAGGTTTCGACCGCTTTGCAACGCCCGTAAACCCCGCTTTTCTAGGACTACTCCACCGGCAGCACGTCCACGCCGATCAGGTGAACCTTGTCGGCCCGCATCCGCTCGATCACCGCTTGCGACGGCTGCTGGCTCAACCGGATGTGCGCGCTCGCCGCCTTCCCGCCGTGGTGAATCACGTGGTCCATCTCCTCCACATTGATCTGCTCGTCACGCAAGAACTCGAACACGCTCGCCAGCGATCCCGGCTTGTTCACCAGCCGCACCACCAGCAAACACGCCGCCTCGCCTTGCGTCACATTCACGCAGTTCAGCACGTCGCCCGACTTCTTGTACTCCGCCACGATCCGCACCACTTCTTCAGCCACCGCCTGCTGAGCCTGCTCGGTCGACGCCCCGATGTGGTGCGTGCCGTAAACATTCGGCAGCTCCGCCAGCGGCGACGTGATCGAAGTATCGCTCGCGCCCGGCTCGTTGTGATAGACGTCGACCGCCGCCGCGCGAATCCACCCTTCCTTCAGCGCGACGATCAGCGCGGCTTCATCGACGATGTTCGCTCGGCTGGTGTTGATCAGCACCGCTTCGGGCTTCATCGCCTTCAACACTTCGGTGTTGATCATCGCCTCGGTCAGCGACGTACCGGGCACGTGCAGCGTCACCACGTCGCTGCGCCGCACCAGATCCTGAAAGTCAGTCCGCTCGCAAAACGGGTGATCCACCAGCGCGCGATTCCGCCCAAGATGCGTAAAGAGCACTTTCATATCGAACGCGATCGCACGCAGCGCAACCTCCGTCCCGATCCGCCCCGCGCCGACAATGCCGATCGTCTGACCCTTCAGACCCCGCGCCTTGCTGTACTCCTTCTTCGCCCATTTCCCCGCCCGAAGGTCCACCACGTTGTCCGGGATGCGACGGTCCACCGACAGCAGCAGCCCCATCGTGAGTTCCGCCACTGCGACCGCGTTCATGCCCGGGCAATTCGCGACGTACAGACCCCGGTCAGACGCCGCGTCAAGATCAATGTTGTCGACCCCCGAACCCGCGCGAATGATCAGCTTCAGGCTCTCGGCGGCGTCCTGCACATCCGCCGGCACCTTCGTCGAACGCACCACCAGAATGTCCGGCTGCGACGCGGCGAGCTTCTCCTTGAGTGCTTCACCCGCCAGCGATGGTTCGCTCTCAACCTTCCCGCCCAGTGCTTCGAGTTGCTTTAGACCTTCCGTCTCGAACTTGTCAGCCACCAGGATCTTCATGCCCGCGATCCTCCGAAAGCACCGGGTTGCGCCGAACGCGACGGCGTAGGACCGTCACAACCCTCCATGGTAGGGCGCGATTGAGGTCGGTGCGAGCGACGCAGCGCGACGGCGTCGATCGCATCGCGTTCGGCGGCAGCCGCGCCCGACAACACCCCACGTCGACCAGTCCCAGACCCGCAACAACAGCCTACCGCTGCACCGCCCGCGCACGGGCGAGATTCAACTCATCCTCAGCCAGCCGCCGATGATCGCGCTGTGTGAGCCCCGCAAGCGCGTTTTCGAGGTGATCCACCGCCGACCGCGCCTGATCGAGATACCGGCTGTACATCAGACCGAGCAGCAAGTGCACCTGCGGCCGCTCGGGCGCCCCCGGATACGCCGAAAGGAAACCCTCATACGCCCGCGCCGCCGCACTGCGCCGCTGCGTTTGATTCAGGTAGTTGGCGAGCTCGAGCTGCTGGCGTCGCGGCAAGACCTGCCCCGCGTCGAGTTTCAGCAACTGCTCGTGCAGCTCAGCCGCGCGGGCGACGCGGCCCTCTTCAAGTTGATCCAGAATCTGCTCGCGCAACCGTTCCAGTGGCGTCAGCTCCAACGCACCCGACGGTTCCGAGTTCAGCTCAGCCGCGCGCACCGGCCGCGCCCGCGTGTGCGGCGTACGCCCCACATCGAACTGCCATCCCGACCGTCGCTGCTTACGGCTCCACAGCGCCAGCAAGTCAAACTGATTGCGCGGCAGCGCCCGCACGAGCAGCATCACCATCGCGATCAGAAAACCGAACGCGTAGCCGCCCAGGTGCGCCGAGTACGCCACGTTCGACACCGGGCCGCTCGAGAGCGCCGGCGCAACGATGTTGTCCCACAAGATGATCTTGAACGTGATGATGATCATCGCCGGCACTTGCAGGGTCGTAATGAAGTAAAACAGCCACGCCAGCAGCACGATCTGCACACGCGGAAAAAGCACCAGAAACGCCGTGGTGACGGCCGCGATCGCCCCTGACGCCCCCAATAGCGCGCCGTCGTTCATCCCTGCATACACCGCCCCCGCCGCCACCCCCCCGCCGATATAAAACAGCAGATACAC
>CAZLYU010000098.1:0-2758 GCA_964563855.1 uncultured Planctomycetales bacterium
GCCGTGAATGCCGCCAGACGGGCTACGCCGGCCGCCGCGCGCTCTTCGAGCTCTTGCTCATGAACGACGAGCTCCGCGAGATGATCGTGCACCGCAAGGCCGCGTCCCAGATGCTGCCCGTCGCCCGCAAGAACGGCATGCGTCTCCTGCGCGACGACGGCTGGCTCATGGTCCGCCAGGGAAGAACAACTGTCGAAGAAGTGCTCCGCGTCGCTAAGGCCTAGCGTAAGAGACAACGCGTCTGCGGCTGACCGGGCCCAAAAATCCCGACGCCCAGGTTCCTGACAATGAGGAGCATCTCATGGCGGTCATCGGCACGGTCTATTGGTCCAACGTCAATCCGCTGAGCGACCCCGGATTTGCTCGCCTGCCCGAGTTGTTCGCCGCGATCCAGCGCACCGGCTGGCCGCCTGAAGGCTGGGTGGGGGGCAGCGCCTACCACAACGAAGATGGCGCGCTCCCAGAGCGTGCGCCCGGCTACTACACGAAGTTCGATTGCGGACCCCCGCCAGCCGCCGGCCGCGACGCCTAGCGCTGCGTGATCGGCAACGGCGACGAGGTGTACGTCACCTCCAGCCACTACACCGGCAACTGGGTGCGTATCTTCAGGGCCCCGATTCGATAGCGCCGCAGCAGTGATGCCGCGACGCCAGACCTCCAAGGCGAACAAGCCGACAAGTCGTTGTTAGACTGAAGTCTGCAATGCCGCACGCCGCTCAGCGGCCCGGCCTCGCCAAACGCAATCAGCCCAAACGCCGCCGCACAAGCAAACCCGCCAACAACAACCCGACCACCGCCGCCGGCTCGGGCACGATCGTGATCAGCGGCGCCTCCGACGGCGGGACAATCGGCTCGATCGGAAACGGCCCGTTCGGACCGATGACGATTCGCCGATCCGGATCGCCCGACGGGTCAAATGCAGCTCCGTTGTGACGCAGGAAAACGTCGCCCCGCGCCTCGCTCGACGGATCAACCGTCAGCGTCCCCAGCAGATAAAACACCCGCCGCTGAGCGGCGTCGTAGTACGCGTCGTCATCCACCACACCCGCGCCGCCAGGCAACCCCGCCGGCGGAAGCCCGCCAAGACCCGCCCGCGTCACGTTGATCAACGCAAAGTCCGGACTGCCCGCCCCGGTCGCACCCGAGACGCCGCCAAAATCCGCGCCATCCTCCCACCGCAGCGCCGTGCCAAACGGCGCCGGGTCGTAGTCGCGATTCAACATGCTGGTCTCGATCGCCACACCACTCGGCCACGCCAAGTCGATCCCAACCGCGTCCCACTGGTCAAGCACGCCGGCGCCGGAGTCAAAGTCAATCTCCGCCCACACGCCGTAAACCGTCGGGTTCGGTTCGCTCGCATCAATGCGCAGCGGGTACATCCCATCCGCATAGTCCACATCCGGCGCCGGGCTCACCACGGCGTCGCCCAGTGTGATGCGCAGCGTCGTCGCGCCGGCAATTGAGGCAGCGCCCAGCGCCGCGACCGTCAGCAGGAGAAATCTCGTCATGATCGCATCCCCGAAATGTGTACACCGCCTAGCGCCGAAGCACCCGCCCCGGCGCCCGCTGCCAAGTCTTATCACCCGCCCCGCGCGAATTTCAACCACACTTCCGTGTCGCAAGTCAATTCGGCGTCGCAGAGCCGAAGCCGCGCTAAGCGACGCAAATCACGCGGCGAATACGCACCGCTCCTCCGTCACGACGCCGCCCGATCACCCCTCAAACCCGTGAATCGCTTTCCCCGACGGCGCATCCCACCGCCGCGTCGTCTTGTACACCTCCAGCTTGCCGTCGCTCGCCAGCGGATGCACCTGCTCCCGCAGCGACTTCATCTCATCAAGCGACAGCGGGTCGAGCTTCGCAAACCGCAGCGCCGCTTGCATGGACGCCGCCGTGTCGATGCCGCTCGTGATCGTCGACACCGGCAGCGCCGCCGCGTAGCGCCACAGCAGCTCCGCCGACACCCCACCCTCGCGCACCAGCGTCCCGCCGCCACGCGTCTTCATCGCGATCACCGCCACCCCGCGCTGCACGCACGTCGGCAATACCCACTCCTCAAAGCTCTCGTAAGACGGATCGAACGGATTCAGCGGCATCATGATCGCGTCCCACGGATAGTCGAACGCCAGCATCTGCAACAAAAGCTGCGGATTGCGATGGCCCGTGAAACCCACGTACCGCACCTTCCCCTGCTCCTTCGCTTTCGTCGCTACATCAATGCTGCCGTCGTCGCCGAAAATCATGTCGGCGTCGCGACGCCAGCCGATCTCGTGAAACTGCCACAGGTCGAGGTGGTCGGTCTTCAGCCGCCGCAGGCTGGCTTCCAGATGCTCCATCGCTGCCTTGCGCTCGCGGCCGTGGTGCTTCGTCATCAGAAAGGCCTGGGCGCGATAGCCATCCCGCAGCGCCCGCCCCATGCGCTCTTCGCTGCGACCGTTGTGATAGCACCACGCGTTGTCAAGAAAGTTCACGCCGCCGTCGATCGCCGTGCGAATGATGCGGGTCGCTTCCTCATCGTCACGCGCCGCCCCAACGTGCCATCCGCCAATGCCTAGCAGGCTGACCAACTCGTCCGTACGCCCGAAGCGGCGATACGGCATGTCGCTCACGACCTTCACCGTCTCCAACTGCCGGGTCGCGGTGTACGGCCCCGCTTCGCCCGTAGCGCCGTCCGCGGCCGACGCACCCTCCGCACCGCTCCGCACATTCGAGGCGCCCCACACCCCCGCACCGCCCAACGCCCCCCCCGCCCCCCCCC
>CAZLYU010000099.1:0-1888 GCA_964563855.1 uncultured Planctomycetales bacterium
GGAACCCGATGTTGTTCAGCGACGTCGAGATGTGCGGGTGATTGGGGTCGAGCACACGCTGACGGATCGCTAAGGCTTCGAGGTAGAGCGGCTCGGCCGCGTCATAGCCCCCTCGCAAAGCGTAGGTCGCGCCCAGGCTATCAAGCACAGCGGCGACATAGATGTGATCGCGGCCGTAGGCGCTCTCCAGCACCTGCAGCGTTTCTTTGAACGCGGCCTCGGCTTCCTCCATCCGGCCGAGATCGCGTTGCAGCAGCCCGACCGTGTTCAGCGTCCACGCACGCACCGGGTCGTCCGGCTGCAAGGCACGTTCGAGCTCCACCACGCGCTGCAGCGCGCCCGCCGCTTCGTCCAGCGAGCCGCGCTCGCGCAGCAAAACAGCGAGATTGTGCAGCACGCTGCGCTCGAGCGCGGCGGAATCGCCGTCGCCCGCCGCCAGCCTATCGAGCGCCGTCTGGTAATACGTGATCGCCTCGTCGAAGCGCCCCTGCTCTTTCGCGAGCAATCCCAGGTGGTTGTAGTCTTCAGCGACCACAACGTCGCCGGCGTTGCGATGCTCGAGATCAAGTTGGAGCGCGCGGTCCAAGTGTTTCGCCGCCGCGTCGTACAACCCGAGCCGCACATACGTGCGACCGAGCGCCGACCGCGCGCCCGCCTCAGCCAGTGGTGCATCAGCGAACTCGCCTTCATCGAGCTGTTTCGCCGCGAAGTCCAGCACTTCGCCAATCGGCGTCTTCGGCCCCTGGTCCATCGTTGGATCGGCCGCCACGAGCATCGTCTGCAGGAAACGGGTGACGGCGTGGGCGCGGTCGGCGTTGGCGACGGCGCGGGCCTCGTTGTCGCGGGCGCGCTGCGCGTTGGTGACGGCTTCGATGCGGGCGCGCTCGGCAAGATTCCGCTGCTCCGCCTCCGCGTCGTGCGCGCGCACCGCATCGAGCCAGAAGCCCAACGCGACGAAGAAGCCGATCGTGGTCAGCACGACATAACCCGCAGCGATGCTCGCCCACACGGCGTGCCGCGCGACGTACTTGCGCAGCAGATACGCGGCCGAGTCGCGCTTCGCGTCGATCGGCTGACCGTTCAGGTAGCGTTCGATGTCGGCCCCCAGCTCGCCGGCGCTCTGGTAGCGTTGATCGGGCGCCTTGCGCAACGCTTTGAGCACAATCGCCGACACATCGCGATCGAGCCCGCGATTCAACAAGCGCGGCGGCTTCGGATCCACCTGAAGAATGTTGTCGGCAATCTCGCGCGGCGAACCGCTCACGTCGTACGGAAACACACCGGTGAGCAATTGATAGAGCATCACGCCGAGCGCGTACACGTCCGTTCGCAGATCGATCGCGTCGGCAGCGCCCGACATCTGCTCCGGGCTCGCCCACGGATAGGTGCCGACGAACTGACCGGTCATCGTGAGATCCGAGTCCTCCGCCTCGCGCGGTCGGTCGTGGCCGGTCAGTTTCGCGAGACCGAAGTCGAGGATGTGCGGCTCGCCCGCCGGGTCCACGCGAATGTTGCTCGGCTTCAGATCGCGATGCACCACGCCAAGCACATGCGCCCGGCTCACGGCCTCGCAGATGGTCGCGAACAGGCGCAGACGCTCAACGACGCTTGGTCGCTGCCGTTCGACATAGGTGTCGAGATGCAACCCGGAGATGTAGTCCATCACAAAATACGACGCGTCGTCCGAGCGACCACTGTCGTGGATGGTGACGATGTTGGGATGCCGCAGCTGCGCGAGAATGTAGACTTCGCGCTCGAAGCGGACGTGATCGGCTGGTCCCGCCAACGGCCCCGTCCGCAACACTTTGATCGCCACCGTACGCCGCGTCGACAGATGCTCGCCCGCGGACACCACGCCCTGCCACCCGCGCTGAATCTCACGATCGAT